>NZ_JBIBAK010000014.1:303060-331599 GCF_042899865.1 Streptomyces sp. NPDC013157
GCCCGGGTTGGGGTTATACAATATGTAGCGTGGGGAAAAACCCTAAAATTTTTTGAAAAAAACCACACCAACAAGCGGGGGGCCCGGGGGCCGGGGGGGGGGGGGGGCCCGGGGGGGCCCCCCCCCCCCACCCCCCTGATGCCTGCCGTGACCGGATCAGCCGACCGGTGGTGTCCCGTGGGTGTGGAAGGACTCGATCGTCTTCAGACCCCACGCCTGGCCCTTGGCGCGTTCGGCCTCGGTCCAGGTGATGAGCGGCCAGTCGGGGGCCAGCACCAGCCGGGTGAGCGGGTTGCACAGCTCGATGCGGTTGCCGCCCGGCTCGTAGACGTACAGGAAGAACGTCTGCTGGATGGCGTGCTTGTGCGGGCCGGTCTCGATGAACACGCCGGTGTCGATGGCGAGGTCGGCCGCGCGCAGGATGTCCTCGCGGCCGTCGGTCGCGAAGGCGATGTGGTGCAGCCGCCCGGTCGAGCCGGTCCAGTCGGACGTGTAGACGACGTCGTACGACTTGTGGGTGAAGGTCAGCCAGCGGGCCGCGATCGTCCCGTTGTCGAGGCGGACCTGCTCGGTCGACCGGGCGCCGAGGACCTGTTCCTGGAACTCGGCGTTGGCGAGCACGTCGGCGGCCAGGAAGTTGACGTGGTCCAGGCGGCGCACACCGACCCCGCGGTTGGGCTTGGCCTGCGGCTGGTTCTTCAGCGCGGGCTTCAGCTCGTACGGCGCCCGGTAGTGCTCGCTCTCCCAGTAGAGGGCGTGTTCGTGGCCGTCCGGGTCGGTGGTGACGTAGAGCTTGCCGAGGCCGGGCTCGTCCTCCACCCAGTGGCCGGTGCCGCCCGCGTCCTCGACCGCCTCGACACGGCGGTTCAGGGCCTCCTCGCCGGAGGTGCGCAGGGCGAGCCGGCCGAGGCCGGGCCGGTCGCGGGCGGTGAGGACCAGGCTGTGGTGCTCGTAGTCGTCGTACGTGCGCAGATAGACGGTGTCGCCGTCCCGGCCGTTGACGGTCAGTCCGAGGAAGTCGGTGAAGAAGGCGACGCTGGCGTCCAGGTCCGGGGTGAACAGCTGGGCATGGCCGATATGGGCGATGTCACCGAGGGGCGGAGCCATCGTTGCCTCCTTGAGGTTGTGCGGGCAGGGCGGCGGCACGGGGGAAGACGGTGCCGTCGAAGATCTTGCGGGCGGTGCGGACGACCGCGGTCCGGCGGGCGGCCGGCGGGGAGCCGTCGGATCCCGGGTCGACGCTGGTGTCGACCTCCAGGAACCCGGTGGGGTGTTCGACGCGGATACGGTCGCCGTGCTCCGGGAGCCGGGCGATCCCCTCCGCCACGCTGCCGGGCAGCCTGAGCCCCGCGGCCACGCTGGCGGCGCCGAGGACGCCGATCGAGGTGTGGCAGCGGACGGGGATGAAGGTCCGGGTGGTGACCGCACCCCCGTCGCGGGGCGGGGCGAGCAGGCTGAGTTTGGGCACGGTGGCGGTCTCGACGTCCCCGAGGCCCATCAGCTTCCCCGCCGCCAGCCGGATCTCGTGGAGGCGGTCGGCCAGGGTCAGGTTCTCCTCCAGGTCCCCGGGCGTCTCGTAGCCGGTGACACCGAGGGCGCTCGCCGCGACGAGCACGGTCGGCATACCGTTGTCGACGCAGGTCACCGTGGTGTCCGCGACGGTGTCGCGGACGTTGCCGGTGGGCAGCAGCGGGCTCTCGGCGGCGGGGAACTCGATCACCACCGGGGCGGCCGTGCCGGGCACCCCGGAGATCTCGGCGTCCCCGGTGTAGTCGACGCGCCCACCGGGGGTCGGGAAGGTGGCGACGGCCGGCTCCCCCGTGTTGAGCATCCGGATCCGTACCGAGGTCTCACCGTCACCGGCGGCCACGAGCCCCCGCTCCACGGCGAACGGCCCGACCCCCGCGAGGATGTTCCCGCAGTTCTGACGATCGGTCACCTCCGGCCGGTCGACGGCGACCTGGAGGAAGAGATAGTCGACGTCCGTCTCCGGGTCGTCCGACACCGAGACGACCGCCACCTTGCTGGTGAGGGGGTGCGCCCCGCCCAGGCCGTCGATCTGGCGCGGGTCGGGGCTGCCCATCACCCGCAGCAGCAGGTCGTCCCGGGCGGCGGGATCCGCGGGCAGGTCCTCGGCCAGGAAGTACGCGCCCTTGGAGGTGCCGCCGCGCATCAGCATGCAGCGCACCTCCGCAGGCCCGGTCATGTGCCGTACTCCTCGTACGTCTTGTACTCGACGCCGAGCCGCTCGAGGGTCTCCCGCAGCCCGTAGCGGTCGAGGCCGAGCTGGCCGTCGATGAACGCGGCGCGGGTCGCGGCCTCCTTGGCCTCGCGGGCCTCGGACTTCTCGGTCGTCTCGCGTACCCGCTCCCGGGGTACGACCACGACCCCGTCGTCGTCGGCGAGGATCACGTCACCCGGGTTGATCACCTGGCCGTCGATCGCGATCGGCACGTTGACCGAGCCGCCGGTGGCCTTCACCGTCCCCTGCGAGGAGACTGCCCGGGACCAGGCGGCGAAGCCCATCTCCCGCAGCTCCTGGGTGTCGCGGATGCCGGTGTTGAGGACCACCCCGCGCACCCCGCGCTGCTTCAGCGCGGTCGCGAACAGCTCGCCGAACAGCCCGTCCGTACACGGCGAGGTAGTGGTGACGACCAGGATGTCGCCCTCGCCGCACTGCTCGACGGCCGCGTGGATCATGAGGTTGTCGCCGGGCCAGCTGAGCACGGTGACGGCCGTGCCCGCGACCCGCACGCCCTGCTGGATCGGGCGGACACCCGGGCCCAGCAGGCCGGTTCGGCCCATGGCCTCGCTCACGGTGGCGACACCGAAGCCGGCGAGGGCGTCGACGGCCTTCAGCTCCGCCTTCGGCGGGTCGGTGACGATCACGCCGCTCATGCCAGCTCCTTCGCGATCTGCGGGAACGGCCGCATGAACGCCTCGGCCATGGTGTCGTGCGCCAGGCCCAGGTTGGGGCCCGCGTTGCGCTTGAGCTGCACGCCCCGGCGGACCGCGAGGTCGGTGTAGTAGGCCCACAGGTGCTGCTGGGCGCCGAGGCACTCCATCGCCTTGCGCTTGGTCTCCCAGACCTCGGTGATGTCCAGCAGGACCTCGGGCCGGAAGCCGCTCATCTCGGGCTGGTGCGGCTCGAAGTAGAAGACCGGCGGGGCGCCGATGATGTCGCCCTCGCCGGGGTAGCCGATGGCCTGCGCGAGGATACGGGCCTCCAGGGCCATGCGGTTGGCGGCCGGGTGGTCGCCGTTGTAGGGGTCCTCGACGGGGTGGGTGAGCACGACGTCGGGCTGGGCCTCTCGGTAGACGGCGACCAGCTGGTCGGTCAGCTCGGCGGTGGCGACCAAGGGGTAGTCGCCGGCGTCGAAGAACCGGACCTCGGCGCCGAGAGCGGCGGCGGCCTTCTCCGCCTCCTCCCGGCGTATCGCCTTGATCTCCGCCAGGTGCCTGCCCTCGCGCCACGCCTTGGCGGACTCGCCGCGCTCGCCGAAGGTCAGACAGGCGATGGTGACCTTCTCGCCCCGGGACGCGGCCAGGGCGATGGCTCCACCCGCCCGCCACACGAAGTCCCCGGCGTGCGCGGTGACGACCAGGGTGGATCGCGGTGGGGTTGTGGCGGGCGCGTTGGCGTGCGTCATGGAAAACTCTCCTTGGTGGACAGGTGTGCGCCCACCCGGCCCCGGGCGTGCTCAGGCGCGCAGTGCTTCGATCACGCTCGTGAGGTGGGCGCGGACGGCCGCCTCGGCCGCCTGCGGGTCCCTGGCCCTGATCGTCTCGATCATCGCCAGGTGCTCGCTCAGGGAGTGCTGCGGTCGCCCCGGACGCAGCGCCAGCTGGAAGCGGTGCCGGACCAGTTGGGCATTGAGCCGCTCCAGCAGCTCCACGGCGGTCTGCTGGCCGGAGATCGTCCTGATCCTGGCGTGGAGTTCCTGGTTGAGCTCGGAGTAGGTGACCGGTTCGCCGTCGGCGACGGCCTTGGTCATGGCCGTACCGAGGTCCGCCAGGTCGGCGAGCTGCTCGTCGCTGGCCGCGACGGCCGCCTTGGCCGCACAGAGTCCCTCCAGGACCATGCGGCACTCCGTGATCGCGACCGCTTCCTCCACGGTCACCACCCGCACCCGTGAGCCGCGGTTGCGGATCCGCTCGACCAGTCCCTGGGCCTCCAGATCGATCAGTGCCGCACGGATGCTGGCCCGCGTCACACCGAACTCCTCGGCGAGCTCGTTCTCCACCAGCCGCTGGGCCGGGGCCATCTCGCCGTGCAGGATCGCCTGCCGCAGCTGCGTGAACGCATGCTGCTTGGCCTGCTCTCCGGTGCTCGGACGGGCTTCCTTCGGCATTGCGCCCTCCCTGAGTGAGTGCCTGTCGAACGTAAATCTAGCCAAACAAGATTGTCAACAATTTTGTCTGCCGTATTGCCGGGCCAGTCCGGCGCCCTGCGCGCTCAGCCGGTGCGGTACAGCTCGCTGAGCAGTTCGAGAACCGCCTGGTGGGCGGGGTGCGGGTCGTCCCGCCACCAGGCCAGCCGGACGGCGACCGGCTCGGCGTCCCGGACCGGCCGGTAGACGATGCCGGGCCGCGGGTACTGGTTGGCGGTCGACTCGGCGGTCACGCCGACCGCACGGCCGGCCCCGATGGCGGTGAGCCAGTCGTCGACGTCGTGCGTCTCCTCGACGACCGGCCGCGACGCCGGCGGCCACAGCTCCGGGGTGGTGGTGCCGGTGCGCCGGTCGACCAGGAGGATCCGGCCGGTGAGGTCGGCCAGGCGCACGGTGCGGCGGCGGGCCAGCGGGTCGTCGGCGGCCAGCGCGCACAGCCGCCGCTCCAGCCCGACGATGGCCGAGTCGAACCGCCGGTCCTCCAACGGCCGCCGCAGGACGGCGAGGTCGCAGGCCCCTTCGCCGAGCCCGGCGGAGGCCGTGTTCACCCGGACGAGATGCAGTTCGGTCCCGGGGTGCGCGGCGGCCCAGGCGCGCTGGAAGGCCACGGTGTGCCGCCCCACCGCCGACCATGCGTACCCGATCCTCAGCCGGGACGGCCCCGAGGCGGCCTCCCGGACCAGGTCGGCGACGTCCGCCAGCACCCGCCGGGCCCGCTCCACCACCCGCACCCCGGCCGCCGTCGGCGTCACCTCCCGCGAGGACCGCCGCAGCAGCCTTGCCCCCAGGGCTCGTTCCAGACCGGCCAGGGTGCGGGAGACCGCCGCCTGGGACACCCCCAGAGCGATCGCCGCGTCGGTGAAGGTGCCCTCGTCGACGATGGCGACGAGACACCTCAGCTGCCGCAGCTCGACCTCATCCATACGCACAGCGTATAGATCCCGGGCCACATGCATTATGCGTATGTGCAGGCCGGGCGGACGCTCCTGACATGCGACGAGCCCTTGAACGCCCGGTCTCTTCCCCCGCGCTCTCCCCCTCCGCACCCAATCCGCTCTCCGGCGTGGCGACCATGGTCGGCAGCGGCCTGTCCAACCAGACCGGCGCGGCCGTCGGCTCGCTCGCCTTCCCGGTCCTCGGCCCGCTCGGGGTGGTGGCGGTACGGCAGTACGTGGCCGCAGTCGTCCTCGTGGCCGTCGGCCGACCCCGCCCGCGCGCCTTCACCTGGCGGCAGTGGTGGCCGGTGCTGCTGCTCGCGGTGGTCTTCGGCACGATGAACCTGACCCTCTACACCGCGATCGACCGGGTCGGTCTGGGCCTGGCGGTCACCCTGGAGTTCCTGGGCCCGCTCACCATCGCCCTTGCCGCGTCCCGTCGTCGGCTGGACGCGGGGTGCGCCGTGCTGGCGGCGGCGGGGGTGGTGGTGCTGATGCGTCCGCGGCCGTCCACGGACTACGCGGGGATGGGACTGGGCCTGGTGGCGGCGGGCTGCTGGGCGTCGTACATCCTGCTCAACCGGGTGGTCGGCCGCCGGATACCGGGTGCGCAGGGCCCGGCCGCGGCCGCGAGCGTGTCGGCACTGACGTTCCTGCCGATCGGAGTCGTGGTGGCGGTACGACACCCGCCGACGGCCGGTGCGGTGCTCTGCGCGGTGGCGGCGGGCGTGCTGTCGTCGGCGGTGCCGTACCTGGCCGACCTGCTGACCCTGCGCAGGGTCCCGCCCCAGACCTTCGGCCTGTTCATGAGCGTCAACCCGGTCCTGGCGGCCGTGGTGGGGTGGGTGGTGCTGGGGCAGGGGCTGGGGGTGCCGGAGTGGGCCGGGATCGGGGCGGTGGTCGCGGCGAACGCCCTCAGCATTGCAACCGGGGCCGGCTGAGGCGCCCCGTCAGGGGCGCTGGGGGTACCCCCGGCCGAAGGCCGGGGGAGGAACTGCGCGACCAGCCACAACCGGCCCGCGGCTCCCCCTCCGCGACCAGCCCCCTCCCATCAGATGACGGCATCCCGCCAACGCGCGGCCACCGCGACCCGCTGCCGCCACCCCCGCATCACCTTCGGCCCCACCCCCACCGCGAGCACCCCGCCCAACCGCTCCCCCCTCCGATACGCGGCGACGAACCGCCCCTCCTCCAGATCCCCCTCCACGACCCGCACTTCCTCGTGGCCCCGCAGGTACCCGTACGCCCGGATCTTCATCTCGTACTGGTCGGACCAGAAGTACGGCACCGGCGCGAACGCCTTGCGGGCCCCGGGGTCGAGGAGGTTGCGGGCCGCGGCCACCCCCTGTTCCGCCGCGTTCGTCCGGTGCTCGATCCGCATCGACACCCCGAACAACGGGTTGTACCAGCGGGCGACGTCACCCGCCGCGTACACCCCCCGCGCGGCCTCGCAGTACTCGTCGCAGACGATCCCGTCGCCCACGGTCAGCCCGCTGCCGGCCAGCCACTCGACGTTGGGCAGCGAGCCGATCGCGACCAGCACCTCGTCGGCCTCGATCTCCTGCCCGTCGGCGAGCCGTACCCCGTCGTCGGTCACCTCGGTCACCTCGGTCACCGCGACCCCGGTCCGCAGGTCCACGCCCCGCTCCAGGTGGGCCCGGGACAGTACCCGGCCCACCTCCTCGCCGACCGCGTGCGCGAGCGGCACCTGCGCGGGTTCCAGGAGGGTCACCCGGGCACCCAGCCGCCAGGCGACGGCGGCCGCCTCGGCGCCGAGGAACCCGGCGCCGACCACCACCAGCCGCTGCCCCGGCCCGAGCCGCTCCCGCAGGGTGAGCGCGTCGTCGAGGGTGCGCAGCACATGCGCGCCCTCCCCGGGCAGCCGGCGCGGCCGCACCCCCGTGGCCACGATCAGCCCGTCGTAGGGCACGGCCGAGCCGTCGGCCAGACGCACCGTACGGTCCGCCACGTCCAGCCCGCTCGCCGCCACCCCGAGCCGCAACTCCAGCCCGAGGGAGTCGAGTTCGCCGGGCGCCCGGAGTGTCACCCGGTCCGGCGCCCACTCGGCCGACAGCACCTGCTTGGACAGCGGGGGCCGGTCGTACGGGGCGTGGAGTTCGTCGCCGACGAGGGTCAGCGTGCCGTCGTAGCCCTCGCGGCGGAGCGTCTCGGCCGCCGCGAGTCCGGCCGCGGAGGCGCCGACGACCACGATCCGGTTCAGCGCTCCACCAGCCGGATCGCGGCGGCCGGGCAGATCGCCACGGCTTCACGGACCGCGTCCAGGGCGTCCCCGGCGGGCTTCTCGTCCAGGACGAAGGCGATGCCGTCCTCGTCCCGCTGGTCGAACACCTCGGGGGCGGCGAGGACGCACTGCCCGGATGCGACGCACTTCGGTTCGTCCAGTTCGACATGCATGGTGTTCTCCTTGCTGTGCGGGGGGCTGTGCGTGGGCGGTCCGGTCACCAGGTGACCGGGAGTTCGTAGACGCCGTAGACGGATCCGTCGTGCTTGAAGGGCAGTTCGCCGATGCCGGCGGCGAGCCTGAGGCCGGGGACGCGGCGGTAGAGGGTGCCGTAGACGACCTGGAGTTCCATCCGGGCCAGCGGCTGGCCCAGGCACTGGTGGACGCCGAAGCCGAAGGCGACATGACGGCGGGCGTCGCGGGCGTCGGCCATCTCAGTCTCCTCAGGGTGGGGGGATGAGCACACGCAAACAGGATGGGCTGACCGCTTCCGGCCAGTTCCCTGACACGCAGCCGACGTGGCCCAGGTCACACAGCGGCGCCTTCGGGATAACCCGCGCATCGGACAGGCATCGTCAACTCCTCTACAGGCAACGGACCTTGATGTCGCGGGCGGTACCGCGCACCCGCCCGGACGGCCGGCCGCTCCCCCGCTCGGGCGGGCACGCGGGACGGGCGGAACGACCACCGGGGTATTTGCTCGCGGATTCCATCGCGAAGCGGTCACCGGGGCCCCGACAGCTCCCCCAGCCAGTAACCGAAGCCCCGCCTGGTGTGGATCAGCGCGGGACCGCCCCGGTCGACCTTGCGCCGGAGTCGGGAGACCAGCTGTTCGATGGCGTTGTCGCCCCGGAACTCGCCCCAGACGTGCCGGCTGATCTGCTCCTTGGACAGCACCTTGCGGGCGTTGACCAGGAGGTGGCGCAGCAGCCGGTACTCGGCGGGGGTGAGGTCGAGGGTGCGGCCGCCCCGGCAGGCCCGGCAGGTGCCGTCGTCCAGGACCAGGTCGGCGTGGTCCAGCGTGCCGCCCCGGCGGCCAGCGCCGCCCACGTCCCGGAGCAGCACCTTGACCCGGGCGAGAACCTCGGCGATCCGGACCGGCTTGGTGACGTAGTCCCGCTCACCGGCGCCGAGTTCGGGCACCAGCCCGGCGAGCGACTCACAGGCGGCCAGCAGCAGGACCGGTGGCCGGTAGGCCGGTTCGGGGCGGCCCCCCTGGGCGAGGTCGTCGAGGCCGGGCAGTTCGGCGTCGACGACGACCAGGTCGTACCGGTGTTCCACGAGCCGCCGCGCCACGTCGGCACCGCTGGCCGCCGCACCGGCCCGGTAGCCCGCCAGCTCCAGCGCGGAGGTGAGGAGTTCCGCGGCATCCCGGTCACCGGCGGCGACCAGGAGCCGCTGCCCGCTGCCACGGGCGAGCACGAGGGGCGAGAGAGAGCTGCCGCACATGGGGTGACCCGTTCGTTCGAGGCGCCGGGAATTCGATTGCTTGACTCAAGTAAGCCACATGTGCTTGCCTAACTCAAGTAATCGGGGCCGTCCTGAGCGGAGGCCGCCCCGAGGGCCCGCCCGCGGCGGGCCCACGCGCCGGAACCCGTGGGGACGGGAGCCGGCGCGGCCCTCGGGCCGGCCGCCGGCCCACTCCCCCCGGCCCGGCGGCCGGCCCGAGGGCATCTCCTCGGCCGAACGGCCCGACGAACCTCCACGGCACCACCAGAAAGCGAGAGTCACCCCATGGCCACGATGAAGTCCGTACAGACCGGTGGCGTCGGCAGGATCGAGGTCGTGGACGTCGAGCGTCCCGTGCCCGGTCCGAAGGACGTCCTGCTGAAGATCCGCGCAGGCGGCATCTGCGGCACCGACGTGACCTTCCTGCACATGGGCGGCATGCCCGCCCGCGCCCATCTGGGCGGCGAGCTGGTCCCGATCGCCCTGGGCCATGAGCCGGCCGGCGAGGTCGTCGAGGCCGGCGCCGAGGTCACGGGGCTCAAGGTGGGCGACCGGGTGGTCGTGAACCCGCAGGACGCGCCCACCGGGATCATCGGCTGCGGCGGCCGGTATGGGGCCCTCAGCGAGTACCTGCTGATCGAGAACGCCGAGGTCGGCCGGAGTGTCGCGGTGTTCCCGGACACCGTGCCGTTCGAGGTCGCCTCCCTGAACGAGCCGATGGCCGTGTCCCGGCACGCCGTCAACCGCTCGGAGGCCGCGCCGGACGACAAGGTGGTCGTCTTCGGCGCCGGGCCGATCGGGCTGGGCGCGGCGATCTGGCTGAAGCTGCGGGGTGTCAGGCATGTCGTCGTCGCCGACGTCATCCCGGCCCGGCTGGAGAAGGCGCTGGCCGTGGGTGCGGACGCCGTGATCAACTCCGCGGAGGAGGACGTCACCGCGCGGCTGACCGAGCTGCACGGGCAGAGCGCCAACGCGCTGGGCCAGCCCCGCCCCGGCACCGACGTCTTCATCGACGCGGCCGGCGCCCCGGCCGTCTTCAACACCGTGGTGGCCAACGCCCAGTGGCACGCCAGGCTGGTCATGGTCGCCGTGCAGAAGAAGGGCGAGATCGACCTCGGCGGCATGCTGCGCAGCGAGCTGACCCTGGTCGCCTCACAGGGCTACCCGACGGAGATCTTCGAGGTCACGCCCGAACTGGTCGAGCACCACGAGCGGTTCGCGAAGCTGATCAGCCACCGCGTCCCGTTCGCCAACGCCCACAGCGCCTTCGAGCTGGCGCTGACGCCGGGGGCCGCGGAGAAGGTCGTCGTCACCTTCGACGCGTAGCGGAGACGGGCGCCAGCCACAGCCCGAGGAGCGCGTCGGTGAGCCCGGTGGCCGCGTCGCTCCAGGTGGCGCGCGGAGTGGCGGTGCCCTCGGCGAGGGCGCGCTCCCGCTCGGCGCAGGTGTGCAGGATCAACGTCCTTGCCATCAGGCCGCGTTCGGCGCGGACCTCGGCGGGCAGTTCCGGCAGCCGCCGGTTCAGCGCGTCGACGGCCTGGCGCAGCGACGGCGAGGTCAGTGACTCCTCGACCATGATGTCGTACAGGGCGGGGTCGGTCATGACCTGGGCGCAGAAGCGGGCGTACCAGGTCGGGCTGCCCAGGCTCGCGAGGTGTTCGGTGATCGGGCGGACCAGGCAGTCCACCAGGTCGCGGATGTCGTCGGAGTCGCCGGTCTCGGCCACCAGGCGGACCCGGATCTCCTCGATCCGGTCGAAGTGCCGGGCGGCGACGGCGCGGACCAGGTCGGCCTTGGTGCCGAAGTGGTAGCCGACCGCGGCGTTGTTGCCCTGGCCGGCGGCCTCGCTGACCTGGCGGTTGGAGACGGCGTACACGCCCTGTTCGGCGAAGAGGCGCTCCGCCGCGCCCAGGATGGCCTCCCGCGTCGCGCTCACCTGGTCCGCCCGCGCCGTCCTGCCTGCCATGCCCACCACCGCTCCGGGACTCCTTGCCATCCCGGCCGGCCGGTCCCGCGAGCCGTGCCGGGGCCCCGCCCGAAGCGGCGAGGTCCAGCCGAAGAAGCCTACGCGGCAGGGCCGCGGAGTGCGGAAACACCTTGCCAGTACAGTAAGTCAAGCGACTGACTTAAGTAAGTCCCAGTCGCACCATGCCCTTCCTACGGAGGCCCAGTCCCATGTCCGAAGTCCCTGTCCAGTCCGCCGGGTCCGCGAGACCGGCACGACCGAACCCGAACGCCGTGGTGGCGGTGCTGGCGCTGTCCGGTATCACCGTCTCGCTGATGCAGACCCTGGTGATCCCGATCGTCCCGGAGCTGCCGAAGTACCTGGACGCCTCCGCGTCCAATGCGGCCTGGGCGGTCACGGCCACCCTGCTGGCCGCCGCCGTGGCCACCCCGGTGGCCGGCCGGCTCGGCGACATGTTCGGCAAGCGGCTGATGCTGCTGGTCAGCCTGGTACTGCTGGTCTCCGGTTCGGTGGTGGCCGCGCTGAGCGACACGCTGGTCCCGATGATCGTCGGCCGTGCCCTCCAGGGCCTCGCGGCCGCCGTGGTCCCGCTCGGCATCAGCATCATGCGCGACGAACTGCCGCCGGAGCGCCTCGCGGGCTCGACGGCGCTGATGAGTGCCTCGCTGGGCGTCGGCGGCGCGCTCGGCCTGCCGGCCGCGGCGTTCATCGCCGACCACTACGACTGGCATGTGCTGTTCTGGACCTCCGCCGCTCTCGGTGTCGTCGCGTTCACGCTGGTCATGCTGCTGGTTCCGGAGTCCAAGGTGCGCTCGGGCGGCCGCTTCGACGCGGTCGGCGCGGTGGGCCTCGCGGTCGGCCTGGTCTCGCTGCTGCTCGCCGTCTCCAAGGGCGCCGACTGGGGCTGGGCGAGCGGCACCACGCTCGGCCTGTTCGCGCTCGCGGTCGTCGTGCTGCTCGCCTGGGGCTTCTTCGAACTGTGCACCGCCCAGCCGCTGGTCGACCTGCGCACCACGGTCCGCCGCCAGGTGCTGTTCACCAACCTCGCCTCGATCGCCTTCGGCTTCTCGATGTTCGCGATGTCCCTGGTGATCCCGCAGCTGCTCCAGCTGCCGACCCAGACGGGCTACGGCCTCGGCAGGTCGATGCTGACGGTCGGTCTGGTGATGGCCCCGCAGGGTCTGGTGATGATGGCCTTCGCCCCGCTCTCGGCCGCCATCACCAAGGCCAGGGGGCCGAAGGTGACGCTCATGACCGGCGCGGTGATCGTCGCCGCGGGCTACGGCCTCAACATCGTCCTGATGTCCGAGGTCTGGCACCTGATCCTGGTCTCCTGCGTCATCGGCGCCGGTGTCGGCTTCGCGTACGGCGCGATGCCCGCGCTGATCATGGGCGCGGTCCCGGCGTCGGAGACGGCCGCCGCGAACAGCCTGAACACGCTGATGCGGTCCATCGGTACATCGGTGGCGAGTGCCCTCGCGGGGGTGATCCTGGCCCAGATGACCATCAGCCTCGGCGGCACCACCCTGCCCTCCGAGAACGGCTTCAAGGTGGTCATGGCGATCGGCGCGGGCGCGGCCGCCCTGGCCTTCGTCCTCGCCTCCTTCCTGCCGGGCCGCCGCCCGGCTGAGCCGGAGCCCGCTCCGGCGACGGCAGCGCCCGCGGCCGAATCCGTGCACTGAGCCGCGGACGGTGATCCGCGGTGGGGCGGGCCGTACCCCGGGGGCGGCCCGCCCCGCCCGCCGCGTCACGGACCATGGTCACAGGAGACCGACCGGAGCGACCGATGAGCACTCCCTGGCAGCGCTACGCCGAAGAGCACGCCCGTACCGTCGACACCATGGCGACGGTGCTGATGTTCGCCTCGTTCCTGCTCGGCAGCGAGATCACCATGAGTACCGAGTCCCGGCCGAACGCGGTCGGGCTCACCATCGCCCTCGCCGCCGTCGGCTGCGGTGCCCTGCTCTGGCAGCGCACCCGGCCGCGCACGGTCGTCGCCGTCAGCGCGGCGGCCACCGCGGCCGCCGCCGGACTCGGGCAGCTGCCGACCCCGCTGCTGCTGGGCGGCCTGATGCTGGCGCTGTACCGGCTGGCGGTCGACACCGACCGGCCCACCGCACGCCGGTTCTACTTCGCGAGCCTCGCCCTCGTGGTGACCACCGCCGTGGTCCTCGCTCCGCCGGGCGTCCCCTGGCCGCTGGAGACGATCAGTCCGGCCGCCTGGCTGCTGCTGCCGGTCGTCGCCGGCAACGCCGTACGGCTGCAGGGCGCCTATCTGGAGGCCGTGCACGCGCGGGCCGAGTACGCGGAGCGCAGCCGGGAGGAGGAGGCCCGGCACCGGGTCGCCGAGGAACGGATGCGGATCGCGCGGGAGCTGCACGACGTGGTCGCCCACCATCTGGCCCTGGCCAACGCCCAGGCCGGCACGGCGGCCCACCTCTCGCGCACCCATCCCGACCAGGTGCACCGGATCCTCGGGGAACTCGCCGGTACGACCGCCTCCGCGCTGCGCGAGCTGAAGGCCACCGTGGGCCTGCTCCGGCAGACCGGCGACCCGGACCTGCCGCTCGCCCCGAGCCCCGGCCTCGACCGGCTGGCGGAGCTGACCGAGGCCTTCGGGTCCGCCGGGCTCACCGTGCACGTCCGCGTCGAGGGCGCCCCGCGGCCGCTGACGGCGGGCGTCGACCTGACGGCGTACCGGATCGTGCAGGAGGCGCTGACCAACGTCACGAAACACGCCGCTGCCGAGGCCGCCCACGTCCGGATCGGGTGGGCCCAGGACAGCCTGACCCTCACGGTCACCGACGACGGCACCGCCACCGCCCCTCCCGCACCCGCCCCCGGACGCGGATTCGGGCTGATCGGGATGCGGGAGCGGGCCCAGTCGGTCGGCGGCGCCTTCGCCGCCGGGCACCGGGACGGCGGCGGCTACGAAGTCACCACCCGGCTGCCGCTGTACCCCGGCGCCACCGAACCGGAGGAACAAGGGACGCCATGACCATCCGCGTGCTCCTCGCCGACGACCAGGCCCTGCTGCGGGCCACCTTCCGGATCCTGATCGACTCCTGCGCCGACATGGAGGTGGTCGCCGAGGCCGCCGACGGCGCCGAGGCGGTCGCGCTCACCCGCGAGCACCGGCCCGACATCGTCCTGATGGACATCCGGATGCCCGGCACCGACGGGCTGGCCGCCACGGCCGAGGTCTGCGCGGACCCGGAGCTGTCCGGCGTGCGGGTGCTGATCCTGACCACGTTCGAGGTCGACGAGTACGTGGCGCAGGCGCTGCGGTCCGGGGCCGGCGGATTCCTCGGCAAGGACGTGACCGCCGAGGCGCTGCTGGCCGGGATCCGTACGGTGACCGCCGGCGAGTCGCTGCTCTCCCCCACCGCGACCCGCACCCTCATCACCAGGTTCCTGGCCGCTCCCGCGCCCGGCGCCCGGCTCGCCACCCCCGAACAGGTGCGCGTGCTCACCGCCCGCGAGCGCGAGGTCATGGCGCTGGCCGCCCAGGGCCGTTCGAACGAGGAGATCGCCGGGAAGCTGTTCGTCTCCCCGCTGACCGTGCGTACCCACATCCACCGGGCGATGACCAAGCTGGACGCCCGGGACCGGGCCCAACTGGTGGTGATGGCCTACCAGTCGGGGCTGGTGCAGCCCCCGCCGCCGGTGCCCGACGCCTGAGGCCTGTTCGGGGGAACCGGCGCCGGAAGGCGCGTGCCGCAGCCGTGCCGGGTCACATCTCCTGCGTGACCGCCCTCCCCGTGATCCCGCCCATGCTCGCCACTCCCGGCCGGCTGCCGCCCGCCGCACAGGACGCCCGGTGGGCCTACGAGACCAAGCAGGACGGCCAGCGAGTGGTCGTCTACCTGCCCGGCGACGGCAGCGTGCTGCTGCGCGCCCGTTCCGGCGAGGAGATCACCGCCGCCTATCCCGAGCTGCGCCCGCTGGCGGCGGCGCTGGGCCGGACCGCGGCGATCCTGGACGGCGAGGTGCTGGCCGTCGACGAACACGGGCGCGCCGACTTCCAGTTGCTGCAGAGCCGGATGGGGCTGGCCCACGCCCCGGCCCGGGCGGCACGGATGGCGGCCCGGATCCCGGTCCACCTGGTGCTGTTCGACGCACTGCTGCTGTCGGACCCACTGCTCACCATGGCGTACGCAGACCGCCGGGCGCGCCTGGAGTCCCTCTCGCTCGCGGGGCCGCACTGGTCGACGCCGAGGGCCGTCGTGGGGCACGGCGCCGAGGCGCTGCGGGCGACCCGGGAGCACGGTCTGGAGGGCCTGGTCTGCAAGCGGCTGGACTCGGTCTACGAGCCGGGGGTGCGGTCCCGCGCCTGGATCAAGATCCGGAACATGCGCGCCGAGGACGTGATCGTCGGCGGCTGGCTGCCCGGCAAGGGGCGGCTGACCGGGCTGCCGGGCGCGGTGCTGGTCGGCCAGCGGTCCCCCGACGGGCGGCTGCGGTACGTCGGCGGGGTGGGCACCGGCTGGAGTGCGGCGGAGCGGACCGAACTGGCCGCGCTGCTGCGGGCCGCCGCGGCCGACTCGTGCCCCTTCGAACCGGTCCCGCCGGTCCCTGGTGCCCGCTGGGTGGTGCCCCGGCTGGTCGGCGAGGTCAGCTACAGCACCCGGACCCGGGCCGGACTGCTGCGCCAGCCGTCCTGGCTGCGGCTGCGCCCGGACATCGCACCGGAGGAGTCGGCGGCGGACCTGCCGGAGGACATGGGCTGACGGCCGGGCGGTCTCCGGGCAGCGGCCGGACCGGCGGCAGGCCGGGCGGCGGCCGACAGGATGTCGGAATCGGTGGTCGGCGGGAAGGTCTATCGTGTCCCCATGTCGGTACCCGAGTTGATCCGTATCGTCTCCCGCGACTCGCCGATGGCGCTCGCTCAGGTGGCCCGTGTCCGGGCCGAGTTGGCCGCGCTGTATCCGCAGGTGCGCACCGAGGTCGTGCCGGTGAAGACGACCGGCGACAAGTGGCTGGGCGATCTGTCCCAGGTCGAGGGCAAGGGGGCGTTCACCAAGGAGGTGGACGCCGCGCTGCTGGCCGGTGCGGCCGATCTCGCCGTGCACTGTGTGAAGGACGTGCCCGCGGACCGGCCGCTGCCCGCCGGGACGGTGTTCGCGGCGTTCCTGAAGCGGGACGACATCCGCGACGCGCTCGTCCACCCGGGCGGGCTGACCCTGGACGAGCTGCCGCCGGGCACCCGGATCGGCACCTCCGCGGTCCGCCGGATCGCCCAGCTGTCGGCCACCCACCCGCATCTGGAGTGCGTGCCCTTCCGCGGCAACGCCAACCGGCGGCTGGAGAAGCTCGCCGCCGGTGAGGCGGACGCGCTGCTGCTCGCGCTGTCGGGCCTGGAGCGGATCGGCCGTACGGACGTGATCAGCGAGGTGCTGGACCCGGAGACGATGATGCCGCCCATCGGTGCGGGCATCCTCGCGCTGCAGTGCCGGGAGGACGACGCCGAGCTGATCGACGTGGTGAGCGGGCTGGGTGACCCGGCCACCTACCGGGAGGCCACCGCGGAGCGGATGTTCCTGCACGTGCTGCAGGGCCACTGCAACAGCCCGATCGCCGGCTACGCCCGGGTCGACGGCGGCGGTGAACTGTCGCTGCGCGCGTGCGTGTTCACGCCGGACGGCAAGACCCGGCTGAACGCCCACGAGTGGGCGGGCCGCCTCGACCCGGCCACCCTCGGCACCTCGGTCGCCGTGGCCCTGCTGCGGCAGGGCGCCCGCGAGATCATCGACGGGATCCCCCACTAGGCGCTCCGCTGGGTGGCGCCGGGATGCGTCGTCGGCCGTCTGCGGCAGGGTGGGGGCGTTCGCGCGGTTCCCCGCGCCCCTGACGGGGTGCGGGAAGTGCTACGCCAAGTCATCGGCCGTCTGCGGCAGGGTGGGGGCGTTCGCGCGGTTCCCCGCGCCCCTGACGGGGTGCGGGAAGTGCTACGCCAAGTCGTCGGCCGTCTGCGGCGGCGTGGGGGTGCTCGCGCGGTTCCCCGCGCCCCTGGCGGGGTGCGCTGTCGGTCAGGGGGTGGTAGGGCCGGGCTCCGTCTGGTCCTTGAGGTAGGTGGTGACCTGGTGGGCCAGGCTGCCGGGGGCGGCGGACTGGCAGGCCGTGGCGGTGGTGGACTCCAGGACGCCGATGCCGCCCGCCCAGAGCCGGCGCTCGGTCCACTCCTCGTCGACGCGCAGCTGGATCTGGATGTCCACCTGGGTCAGGGCGGCCTCGGGGCCGGCGGCGTAGAGGACGGCGGTGACGCGGCGCAGCGGGTAGACGTCGAAGCCCTCGATGAACTGGGAGTTGCGCCAGTCGATGAACGCGCCCTCGCCGTCGGGGCCGACCCGGACGTCGATCTGGCCGTCCTCCAGCTGGACGCCGAGGTGGCGGGAGCCGCGGTTCTCGATGGTCACCCGGGCACTGAAATACGTCAGCCCGGCCGCGGCGTCGTCCCGGCCGCGCGGCGGCTCGGACTCCTCCAGGCGGTGGACGCGGACCCGCAGACCGGCATGCTCGTCGTACTCGTGCCAGTCCCCGACCACGTTCGGCTCGTACACAGTGCCCCTCTCGACCCCCGCTGTTTATCTGTGTGCTCAGCGCACTGTCAAATGAGCGGAATGCACTGTGGCCAGGGGGTTCGCCCGCTTTGATCGCTGATCAAGCGTTGCGCAGCGGTTATCCCGCCCCGGGGGTCCGGGGCGGGTCGCGGGCGCGTGCCGCACATCACGTCGGTGTACCCCGCACCTGCGGCCGGCTCAGCGGGCCAGGCGGCCGAGCAGCGAGGAGGCCGCGGTGATGCCGAGGGCGGCGGCGACCGCCAGCACGCCGAAGTCGAGGCCGAGGTGGGCGGGCGTGCCGAGCAGCAGGCCGCGCAGGGCGTCGACCTGGTAGCTCAGCGGGTTGATCTTGCTGACCACCTGGAGCCAGCCCGGCATGATCGCCACGGGATAGAGGGCGTTGGAGCCGAAGAACAGCGGCATGGTGATGGCCTGCCCGATGCCCATCAGCCGGTCGCGGCTGAGGACGATGCCCGCGATGCTCATCGACAGGCAGGAGAAGAAGGCCGAGGCCAGCACGACGGCCAGTCCGACGCCGAGGAGTTTCAGCGGGTTCCAGGTGAGGGAGACGCCGAGGACGGCGGCGATGACGATCACCACGACGGCCTGGATGAGGGACTTCACGCCGGCCGCGAAGGCCTTGCCGGTGATGAGAGCCGAGCGGGGGGTGGGGGTGACGAGGAGCTTGTTGAGGATGCCGGCGTCGCGCTCCCAGATGATCTGGATGCCGTAGAAGATGGCGATGAACATCGCGGACTGGGCGATGATGCCGGGCGCCAGGTAGTCGATGTAGGGGATGCCGCCGGTGGGTATCGCCCGTATCCGGGTGAAGGTCTGGCCGAAGATCAGCAGCCAGAGGGCGGGCTGGATCGCGCGGGTGTACAGCTCGGTGCGGTCGTGGCGGAGCTTCTGCAGCTCCACCGCGCACATGGCGAAGACCCGGGCGGGCAGCAGCCGCCAGCCGGAGCGCGGCTGGGGCGGGGTCAGGAGCAGGGACGTGCCCGTGCGCTCAGCCGACACGGTTCGCGGTGCGGCGGGTGCTTCGGACATCGCGGAAACCTCCTGACTGGTCGTCGAGGCCGCTGCCGGCCACGTCGCGGAAGACGTCTTCGAGGGTGGGCAGGGCGTCGGTGCCCCGGCGTTCGGCGAGGCCGCGCCTGAGTTCGGCGGGGGTGCCGAGCGCGCGGATGCGGCCGCGGTGCATCAGGCCGACCCGGTCGCAGTGCTGGTCGGCCTCGTCCATGTAGTGGGTGGTGACCAGGACGGTCATGCCGGTCGCCGCGCGTACGGAGTTGATCTGGTCCCACACGCTGGTGCGGGCGATCGGGTCGAGGCCGATGGTCGGTTCGTCGAGGATCAGCAGCCGGGGCGCGCTGACCAGCGCCTGGGCCAGTTCGAGGCGGCGGACCATGCCGCCGGAGTAGGTGCCGGCGAGCCGGTCGGCGGCGTCGGCGAGGTCGACGGCCTCCAGCGCCTCGGCGACCCGTGCGGCGCGCTCGCGCCGGGGGACGTCGAAGACGCGGGCGAACAGCTCGACGTTCTCGCGTCCGGTGAGCCCGCTGTCGGCGGACAGCTGCTGCGGGACGTAGCCGAGCAGCCGGCGCACGGCCATCCGGTCCTTGCCGGTGTCGTGGCCGAAGACGCGGACCATCCCGGCGGGGACGGGCAGCAGGGTGGTGATGCAGCGGATGGCGGTGGTCTTGCCGGCGCCGTTGGGGCCCAGCAGGCCGAAGACCTCGCCCTCGCCCACACCCAGGTCGAGCCCGTCGACGGCCTTGGTCTCTCCGAAGGAGTAGGAGAGCCCGGTGCAGGCGACTGCGGCGGTGTCCGTTGTCATGATTCCCCGGCCTCCTCGTGCAGGGTGTCGGCCAGCCTCCGCAGCGCGGGAAGCGCCGCCCTGAGCGCCTCCCGGTCCGCCTCGTCCAGCCGGGCGACGTGACCGGCGACGAGTTCCGCGCGGCGGCGGTGCCAGTCGGCGAGTCGTTTCTCGGCGTCCTCGGTGAGCAGCAGCCGGGCGGCCCGGCGGTCGGCCGGGTCGGTCTCCCGGCGCACGAGGCCGTCCTTGACGAGCTGGTTGACCAGGGTCGACACCGAGTTGCCCGCCAGGTACAGCTCCTTGGCGGCGTCCGAGATGCCGATCCCGGGCCGGGACTCGACCAGGCGCAGCAGCTCCACCTCGGCGCCGCGCAGCCGCGGCCGGGTGAGCCCGCGGCGCAGCCTGCGGCGGATCAGCCGCTGGATGCCGACCAACGCGTCGGCGAGTTCTTCCGGAAAGGTCTCCGATTCCACACCTCGAAGATTACCTCTGCTACAGAGATATCTCCCCCAAGGGACGGTCAAGGGGGGCGGCCAACGGGGCGGCCGATGAGAAGGACATGAGACGAATGGGAGCTTTCCAACCTTTTTATCCGAATTGTTTCGCCATACGCCGTTCGGGGCATTCGTAGTTCAGTGCTTCGGACCGGAGGCACGTGCGTGGGAGCCGGTTTCCGCCGGTCGCCCCGTGTCCTCCCCCAGGGTCCGAGCGCGCTCCTCCCACGGTGTCCGTCCACCAGCATCCGCCAAGGGAGGTGCGCGTGATGCGTGCCACCTGCACACCCAGGTCCCATCCCCACGACGACGCCCCGGACACGGCCCAGGCCTTCGTACGGCTGGCCGGACTGCCCGATGGCCCCGAGCGCCTGGCGCTCCGGGACGAACTGGTCGAGCTGTGGCTGCCCATGGCCGAGCGGATCGCCGTGCGGTTCCGCGGCCGGGGGGAGACCCTGGAGGATCTCTACCAGGTCGCCGCGCTGGGGCTCGTGAAGGCCGTCGACCACTACGACCCGGAGCGCGGCCGGGCCTTCGAGGCGTACGCCGTACCGACCATCACCGGCGAGATCAAGCGCCACTTCCGGGACCACATGTGGACCCTGCACGTGCCCCGCCGGGTCCAGGAGCTGCGCAACCGGGTCCGGACGGCTCTCAAGGAGCTGGACCAGACGACCCCGGGGCGTCCGCCCACCGTCGCCGAGATCGCCGCCCGGACCCAGCTCACCGAGGAGGAGGTGCGGGCCGGGATGGAGGCCCTGGACTGCTACTCGACGCTGTCGCTGGACGCCGAGGTGCCCGGTGGCGACGGATACGTGCTCGGTGACACCCTGGGCGCCGCGGACCCCGGCTACGACCTGATCGTCGACCGGGCGGCCGCGGAACCCTGCCTCCAGAACCTGCCCGAGCGCGACCGGCTCATCCTCTACCTGCGGTTCTTCCGCGGTATGACACAGAGCCGGATCGCCGGGCAGCTGGGCATCTCGCAGATGCATGTCTCCCGCCTGCTGAGCGCCTGCTTCGACCGGCTGCGCGAGGAGCTGCAGGCCGAGGCCGGCTGAGACTCACCCGGTGGGCGGCGCGCCGGGGATCTGGGTGGGGCCGTACCGTTCGAGGGCTTCCGCCAGCTCGGCACGGATCTCGGCGGGCATGTCTCCGGTGCGCCCCCAGATCAAAATCAGGTCCGCGACGTTGCGCAGCTTGATGTTGGTGTGCTGGGAGACCTCCTTGAGCACCTCCCAGCCCTCGTCGGGCGTCACCCGGCCGAGCGCGACCACCATCCCGATGGCCTGGTCCACCACGGCATGGGACGCCACGGCCTCCTTGAGCTGGTCCACCTCTTCCTGCAGGTGGAAGATCCGGTCCTGCTCGGTCTCGCCCATCCATCCATCGTGTCACCCGTCTGGCTCCGTGCCACCGGGGTACTCGGCAGGCATTCCCACCACATCCGGTTGGAGACTGGTGGCAGACCGGTCGCCCCGCCGGCCCCGACACCAGGACGCGAGTGCCATGAACGACGACACGCCTACCCCCTGCCCCGCGCCGAAGAAGCGGGCGGTGCTCTCCACGCACTCGGTCTTCGGTGCCCCGTGCTGGGTGAGCCTGACCAGCCGCGACCTGCAGACGACCGAGGACTTCTACAGCGCCGTGCTCGGGTGGCGATGGCGCAGCGTCAGGCTCGGCGACCACTTCCGGATCGCGTTGGCGGACGGGGTGCCGGTGGCGGGAATCGCCGCGGTCGCCGCGATGTGGCAGATGGCGGTGGCCTGGACGCCGTACTTCGCCGTGCCCGACGCGGACGAGGCGGTGTCCCGGGCCCGTGAGCGCGGCGGTACCCCCGCGGTGGGGCCGCTCTCCTTCCCACCCGGCCGGGCGGCGCTGATCGCCGACCGGGACGGTGCCGTCTTCGGCATCTGGGAGGGGGAACTGGTCTCCAACTGGGAAACCTGGCGGCGGGCCGCCCCGACCTTCATCCGCCTGCACACCCGCAACGCCTTCGACTCCGCGATGTTCTACGGCGAGGTCCTCGGCTGGGCCTCCGACAAACCGGGCTGCTGCGAGGTCGAGTACGAGGGCGGCGAAGTGGTGCTGCGCAGCCGCGGCGACGCCGTGGCCCGTATCGACTCGGGGGCGGTGGAGGCGGCCCCCGATCCGTCGGTACGGCCGCACTGGCAGATCCACTTCGCGGTGTCCGACGTGGCGGCCTGCGCCCGGATCGCGGAGAAACACGGTGGCAGTGTGCTGAGCGAGGAGGACACCGAGGCGATCCTCCGGGATCCGGACGGCGCGCAGTTCACGGTGACGACGTCACGCGGGGCGCGCTGAGCCGTGGCGGGCGGCCGGGGTGGCCGGCTGCGGGTGCGTCGTGGCTGGTCGCGCAGTTCCCCGCGCCCCTGAAGGGGCGCTCACCGCAACGCCCTGCTTTCAGGGGCGCGGGGAACTACCTCGACGGCCGCGACAGTACGACCATGCTGCGCGCCTCCACGCTCAGCCTCGTGCCTGCCTTGCGCTCGCGTTCGTCCGGGACGCCCTCCGGGTCGGCGGTGTCGATGAGCGTCGTCCAGCGCTCTCCGTAGGAGTCGTCGGGGAGCCGGAAGTCGACCGGTTCCCAGTGGCTGTTGAGGAGCAGCAGGAACGAGTCGTCGATCAGGCGCCGCCCGTACGGGTCGCGTTCGGCGATGGCGTCACCGTTGAGGAAGACGCCGACCGAGTGCGCGTCGGGCCGCTGCCAGTCCCGGTCGGTCATCTCGCGGGCGTCGGGCAGCAGCCACACCAGGTCGGGCAGCGGCTGCCCGGGATGCATGGCGGTGTCGCCGAGGAAGAACCGCCGTCGGCGCAGCACGGGGTGGGCGGCGCGCAGCCCGATGACGTACCGGGTGAAGTCGGTGAGGCTCTGCTGCTCCTCGGTCAGTTCCCAGTCGATCCAGGAGACTTCGTTGTCCTGGCAGTAGGCGTTGTTGTTGCCGCGCTGGGTGCGGCCGAGTTCGTCGCCGTGGCTGAGCATGGGGATGCCCTGGGACAGCAGCAGCGTGGCGAGGAGGTTGCGCTGCTGGCGGGCCCGCAGTTCGAGCACGGCGGGATCGGTGGTCTCGCCCTCCGCCCCGCAGTTCCAGGACCGGTTGTGGCTCTCGCCGTCCCGGTTGCCCTCGCCGTTGGCCTGGTTGTGCTTGTCGTTGTACGACACCAGGTCGCGCAGCGTGAAACCGTCGTGCGCGGTGACGAAGTTGACGCTCGCCCGCGGCCGCCGCCTGCTGGCCTGGTACAGGTCCGAGGAGCCGGTGAGGCGGGAGGCGAACTCACCCAGCGAACCGGGCTCGGCCCGCCAGAAGTCCCGTACGGCGTCCCGGTAGCGGCCGTTCCACTCCGACCACAGCTGGGGGAAGTTGCCGACCTGGTAGCCGCCCTCGCCCAGGTCCCACGGCTCGGCGATGAGCTTGACCCTGCTGATCACCGGGTCCTGCTGGATCAGGTCGAAGAACGCCGAGAGCCGGTCCACCTCGTGGAACTGCCGGGCCAGGGTGGCCGCGAGGTCGAAGCGGAAGCCGTCGACGTGCATCTCGGTCACCCAGTACCGCAGCGAGTCCATGATCAGCTGGAGCACGTAGGGGTGCCGCATCAGCAGGCTGTTCCCGGTGCCCGTGGTGTCGTAGTAGTGCGCCCAGTCGCCGTCGACCAGCCGGTAGTAGGAGGCGTTGTCGATGCCCCGGAAGGACAGGGTGGGGCCCATCTCGTTGCCCTCGGCGGTGTGGTTGTAGACCACGTCGAGGATCACTTCGAGCCCGGCCGCGTGCATCGCCTTCACCATCGCCTTGAACTCGTTGACCTGCTGGCCCCGGCTGCCGAAGGCGCCGTAGGCGTTGTGCGGGGCGAAGTAGCCGATGGTGTTGTAGCCCCAGTAGTTGGACAGGCCCCGGTCCTGGAGCACGCCGTCCTGCACGAACTGGTGGACCGGCATCAGCTCGACCGCCGTGACGCCGAGCGACGTCAGGTGGTCGAGGACCGCCGGGTGCGCGAGACCGGCGTAGCTGCCCCTGAGGCGTTCGGGTACCTCCGGATGGGTGATGGTCAGGCCGCGGACGTGGGCCTCGTAGATCACCGAGTCGGAGTACGGCCGCCGGGGCGGGCGGTCGTCGCCCCAGTCGAAGTAGGGATCGGTGACCACGCCGAGCAAGGAGTGCCCGGCGCTGTCGGCCGGGGAGGGTCCACCGGGGGTGCGCTCGTAGAGGGAGGCGTGGTTGTCGATCTGGCCGTCTATCGCCCGTGCGTACGGGTCCAGGAGCAGCTTCGCCGGATTGCACCGGTGGCCGAGCTCGGGGTCCCAGGGGCCTGTCACCCGGTAGCCGTAGCGCTGCCCCGGCCCGACGCCGGGCAGGTAGGCGTGCCAGACGAAGCCGTCGACCTCGGTCATCGGCACCGTCGTCCCGGTCGCGGCGTCGTTCACCAGCACCAGTTCGACCCGCTCGGCGACCTCGCTGAACAGGGCGAAGTTGGTGCCCTGTCCGTCGAAGGAGGCCCCCAACGGGTAGGGGTGCCCGCTCCACACGGGCACCCCTTTCCGGGACTTCCTCGCGGTCACCGGGCGCCCGCCAGGGCGCCGTCGGCCGACGCGGCCAACTGGGCGACCGGCAGGTCGCGAGGCACCTTGAGGACCTGGCGCAGCCGGGGCGCCGGCCCGGTCGGGACCAGCGGGACGCGCTCCCCGGACCGGGCCCGTTGCGAGAACCAGATGATCTTGCTGCCGGTCTCCGAGGCGCAACACCCCCAGCCGTCGCTGGTCGCGGCCAGGTGCGCCAGGCACGGACGCAGATCCTGGTCGGGGCGGAGATCCCGGTCGTCGTCGCCGATGGCGGTGATGAGGTGCTGCCCGTTCCACCACATCTCGATGGACGTGTGTTTGTCCGTCGCGTGCTGGTCGATGGCGGTCAGCAGCAGTTCGGCACCGCGGCAGACGGGGTCCACGAGGTTGTCGAGGTCCCAGTAACGCAGATGGGCGGCCAGTATGCGGCTGACCTGTCCCACCCGTTCCGGGCTGACCTCCACGTCGAGGTGGTAGTAGCAGGGCACTGCGGTCTTCATTGTCGCTAGCTCCTCACCCGCGAAGCTCCCGCTCCCCCTCGCCCGTCCGGAAGTCCGTTCCGGAAGCGCAGCGTGAGCGCCGATCGCTCCTGAGTCACCTTCACTGTGAGGGCGCTACGCCATTCGTGCAACCTGAGAGCCGCATGAGGTAGTTGAAGATCCAACAAGACGCTCGGTCATCGTGCGTGCACCATGAGTGAAAGCCTCGATTCGCCGTAACGGCTCCGTGCTCTTCCGTGCCCGGACGCTCCCCCGCTCCGGGGACACGTGCCCATTCGAGAGCGTCGGAAGGAAAGACACGGCCATGCTGCTACCCGCGAAGGCCGAGGTGGCCCGGCAGCTGCGGCGCTACCGGGCGTGGGAGCGCGTCATGCTCGCCTCGCCGCAGGACCGCGAGGTGCGGTCCACCTTCGAGGACTCGGGCTACACGCTGTGTGTGCTGATGGGCAAGCGCTGCGCCCGGGAGGCGGTGGACGCGGCCGAGCGCTACCTGCGCACCAGCCTCGTCACCTATGTGCGGGAACAGGGTGGGCGGTCCCCGCTGAGCGGGAAGGTCCGGCAGGGGCCGCCGGCGGAGCGGCGTTCCGCGAGGCAGTGATCCCGCAGGCGGACCCGCGGGAAGACACCGGTCTTCCGGCACACTACGGACCGCGGAGCCGGGCCCCGGGCCCGGCTCCGCGCACGGCGGAGGTGAGACCCATGAAGGCGACTGAGGCCATCGGCCGCGTTCCGGTGCGTGACGTCCGGCCGGCCGTGGAGTGCGGCAGACGGCCGGCGAAGGCGGTCCCCGGCGAGACCTTCGAGGTCACCGCCACCGTCTTCCGCGAGGGCCATGACGCCGTCGGCGCCAATGTGGTGCTGTGCGACACCGAGGGCCGCCCTGGCCCGTGGACGCCGATGCGGGAGCTGGTCCCCGGGACGGACCGCTGGGGCGCCGAGGTCACCGTCGACGGGAAACCGGGCCGCTGGACGTACCACGTGGAGGCCTGGAGCGCCCCGCTCGTCACCTGGCGGCAGCACGCCCGGGTGAAGATCCCGGCGGACATCGACACGGGCCTGGTCCTGGAGGAGGGCGCCGAGCTCTACGAGCGGGCGGCCGCCGGAGTCCCGGAAGGACCCGAGCGCGAGCGGGTGCTCGCGGCGGCGCGGGCCCTGGGCAACGACTCCCTCCCCCTGCACACGCGGCTGGCGAACGCCCTGGCCCCGGAGGTCGACGAGGTCCTGGCGCGGTATCCGCTGCGGGAGCTGGTGACCGTCTCCGAGGAGCTGCCGCTGCTCGTGGAGCGTGAACGGGCGCTGTACGGCTCCTGGTACGAGTTCTTCCCGCGCTCGGAGGGCACGCCCGAGCGGCCGCACGGCACGTTCCGGACCGCGGCCCGGCGGCTGCCGAAGATCGCGGAGATGGGTTTCGACGTCGTCTACCTCCCGCCGATCCATCCCATCGGCACCACCTTCCGCAAGGGCCGCAACAACACCCTCACCCCGGGCCCGGAGGATGTGGGGGTGCCGTGGGCGATCGGATCGCCCGAGGGCGGCCACGACGCCGTCCACCCCGACCTGGGCACGGTCGAGGACTTCCGGTGGTTCGTGGCGGAGGCCGGCCGGCACGGCCTGGAGATCGCCCTGGACTTCGCGCTGCAGTGCTCCCCGGACCATCCCTGGGTGGAGAAGCACCCGGAGTGGTTCCACCACCGGCCCGACGGCACCATCGCCTACGCCGAGAACCCGCCGAAGAAGTACCAGGACATCTACCCGATCGCCTTCGACGCCGACATGGCCGGGCTGATCGCCGAGACCGTGCGGGTGCTGCGGCACTGGATGGACTGCGGGGTGCGGATCTTCCGGGTCGACAACCCGCACACCAAGCCGGTGGTGTTCTGGGAGCGGGTGATCGGCGAGGTCAACCGCGCCGACCCGGACGTCATCTTCCTCGCCGAGGCCTTCACCCGGCCCGCGATGATGCGCACCCTGGCCCAGATCGGTTTCCAGCAGTCGTACACGTACTTCACCTGGCGCAACAGCAAGCAGGAACTCACCGAGTACCTCACCGAGTTGTCGGGCGAGTCGGCTGCCTCCATGCGGCCGAACTTCTTCGCCAACACCCCGGACATCCTGCACGCCTACCTCCAGCACGGCGGCCGTCCCGCCTTCGAGGCCCGTGCCGTGCTCGCCGCCACCCTCTCCCCCACCTGGGGCATCTACAGCGGCTACGAACTCTGCGAGAACACCCCGTTGAAGGAGGGCAGCGAGGAGTACCTCGACTCGGAGAAGTACCAGCTCAAACCCCGCGACTGGGCCCGCGCCGAGACCGAGGGCATCGCCCCCCTCATCACCCGCCTCAACACCGTCCGGCGCCGCCATCCCGCGCTCCGGCACCTGCGCAACCTGCGTTTCCACCATACGGACAACGAGTCCGTCATCGCGTACAGCAAGCGCACCGGGCCGGACACGGTTCTGGTGATCGTCAACCTTGATCCGCACCACACCCAGGAGGCCACGGTCTCGTTGGACATGCCGCAACTCGGCCTGGACTGGCACGCCGTCCTGTCCGTGCAGGACGAACTGACGGGTGAGACCTACTCATGGGGCAGGACCAACTATGTGCGCCTCACTCCCGGCCGGACGCCGGCGCACGTGCTCCAGGTAGAGCGGCCGACACCAGCGAACGGAGGGCCCAGCGCGTCATGACTGTCAACGAACCCGTCCCGGACACCTTCGAGGACACTCCCGCGAAGGACCGGGACCCGGACTGGTTCAAACGCGCCGTCTTCTACGAGGTCCTGGTCCGCTCCTTCCAGGACAGCAACGGCGACGGCATCGGCGACCTCAAGGGCCTCACCGCCAAACTCGACTACCTGCAGTGGCTCGGCGTCGACTGCCTCTGGCTGCCGCCCTTCTTCAAGTCCCCGCTGCGGGACGGCGGTTACGACGTCTCCGACTACACCGCCGTACTCCCCGAGTTCGGCGACCTCGCCGACTTCGTGGAGTTCGTCGACGCCGCCCACCAGCGCGGCATGCGCGTCATCATCGACTTCGTCATGAACCACACCAGCGACCAGCACCCGTGGTTCCAGGAGTCCCGGAAGAACCCGGACGGCCCGTACGGCGACTTCTACATGTGGGCCGACGACGACAAGCAGTACCAGGACGCGCGGATCATCTTCGTGGACACCGAGGTCTCCAACTGGACCTACGACCCCGTGCGCGGCCAGTACTACTTCCACCGGTTCTTCTCGCACCAGCCCGACCTCAACTACGAGAACCCGGCCGTCCAGGAGGAGGTACTGGCGGCGCTCCGGTTCTGGCTGGACCTGGGCATCGACGGCTTCCGCCTCGACGCGGTGCCGTACCTGTACGCCGAAGAGGGCACCAACTGCGAGAACCTGCCGCCCACGCACGAGTTCCTGAGGCGGGTCCGCCGCGAGATCGACGCCATGTTCCCGGACACCGTGCTGCTGGCCGAGGCGAACCAGTGGCCGGAGGACGTCGTCGACTACTTCGGCGACTACGACAAGGGCGGGGACGAGTGCCACATGGCGTTCCATTTCCCGGTCATGCCGCGGATCTTCATGGCGGTACGCCGGGAATCGCGCTACCCCGTCTCGGAAAT
>NZ_JBIBAK010000015.1:0-174852 GCF_042899865.1 Streptomyces sp. NPDC013157
GCGGGCTTTCCGTGGCCCCCCGCGCCCGGGGGGCCGGCCCACCCGCCGCCCCCCCCGCCGGGGGGGGGGCGGGGGGGCGCCCCCCCCGGGGGGGGGGGCCCCCCCCCCCCCCCCGGGGGGGCGGGCCCCCCACGGCCCCTTCATGCTGCCTACTGTCCGGGCGTCCGCACCTCGACACCTGTCAGGAACGGCGCGGTGTACTTCCTCGGGTCCGTGCCGGCAGGTTCGTCGGTGAACAGTTCGGCGTGCAGCATCCGGTTCTCGGCGGAGTCGGTCGCGTAGCCGAGAATCAGGCAAGGACCGCTCAAGTTCGTCAGGTTCAGGACCAGATCCGCCAGATCGCGGCCCTCGGGGTCGTGGAAGTCCTGGGACGGCACACAGCGGAATCCCATGCTCACCTTGAACGAGAAGAGCCCGGCCTTCGTGAGATGCCCGTACAGGTTGGGCTCGTCGCCCAGGGTCACCCACCGGTAGCCCTTCTCTCGGGCTGTGCGCATCGCGGCGAAGTAGAGCGTGCGGGCGAGGCTGGACCGCCGCCACTGTTCCGTCACAGCCGAGAACCTGATGCGTACGGCGTCCTCGTCCGGGCATTCCCGTACCACGCAGCCGCCGACCAGTTCGTCACCCTCGTGGGCATAGACAGCGAAGTACTTCTCTGCGCCGCCGAGAAGGCGGTTGCGCTGCCGTACGGCGATAGGGACGCCGAAGGCCATCTCCTGGACCCGCTCCAGGTAGAGCGCGAGGAAGGGGTCCAGGATCTCGGGCGCCATCGTGTCCTGGACCGTGAACCGCAGCGCGCTCTCCGCCCGCATCCGGGCCCGCCGTACGTCCTGACGCGACTTGTTCTCCAGACGGGACAGGAACTCCGCCTCGTCGGCGCCGAGCTCGGCCTTCCAGCACAGCAGCTCCGGCTTGCGAACAAATCCCGCCGCCGTCAGCTCGTCCCAGCACTCGGCCGGCGGTTCGGGGAGCCGAACCACGTCGATGTGCGGGCCGCTGTTGCGCCAGGGCCGGGTGTCCAGGTCCGCCGGAGTGATCAGGGCGACGGACAGCCCGTGTTCGTCGACGATCTCCATCGCGGTCACCCGACCCTGTCGTAGCTGACGGTCGCCAGGACGGGCTGGGCGTCGGTGCCCTCGGCCACCGTCACGCGGAACCTTCGGCCGATCTCCGTCACCCGCTGGGCCACCTGGTCCTCGTCCGCGGCGCGCATCACCACAATGCCGGCGTAGACGGATGAGTCGAGCGGCCCGTGGAAGACATCACCGGCCTTGATCTTGACCTCGGCATGGACCACACCCGGCACCGCGAGCAACTCCCGGACCGGAGTGACCTCGGTGACCGTGCCGAGCGGACGCGGAAGCATGTACTGGATCATGTGGTCCGTGCGGGGCGGCTGCTTGACGTCGAGCATGCCCCCCATGGACAGCTCCAGCAACGCACTCAGCTGGTCCACGCCGTACTGGTGCTCCAGCTGGGGAGTGATCCCGCCGCCGCCGGTACGGCAGGCGATCTCGCCGATCAGATAGCCCCGGGAACACTTGAGGACCTCGAGGTGGGTCACCCCGTCGGTGAGGCCCAGCGCGGCGACGACCCGCTCGTGGAGGGCGGTGATGATCTCGGCGTCCGGGTGGTCATCGGGCAGGGTGTACGAGCCGATGACGCCGCCCACGCTGCGCAGTACGGGCGCGAAGTAACGGGATACCGGGGCGAATCGGACCTCCCCGTCCACGACGATGCCGTCGCAGTGGAACTCGGTCTCGATGTCGATCAGTTCCTCGGCCATCAGCGGGTAGGCGCCCGCGCGCAGATTCGCCGTGCTGTCGTCGCCGGCCAGCGCCAGGGCGTGGTCCGCGTCGCGGACCACGAAGACGTCCTCCGAGCCGCCGCCGAAGGCCCGCTTGACTACGATCGGCCAGCCGAGATCGTCCCCGGCGGCCGGCGCGTCGCCGAAGGCGTCAAGTCGCCGGAAGTTCGCCACCGACAGCCCCGCGGCAGCCAGTTCCTGTTTCATCACGAACTTGTTGGAGAAGGCGTTCGACACCGCGTAGCCGGTGCCTGGCAGGCCGAAGTACGAACGGATGTAGCCGCCGGCCTGAATGCTCCACTCGGAAGGGGCCACCACGTAGTCGAACGGGTTGCGGGCCCTGATGCGCAGGGCGGCGAGCCGGACCTGGGTGAGGTCCTCGACGGTGTCGATCACCTCGACGTCCACGCCGGGAGAGTAGTAGTGCGCGTACTCCGGCATGGTGATGACGGAGAGATTTATGTCCTCACGCTGTTGGAGCGCTCGGGCCGCGTTCTCCCGGCCTGAGTTGATCAACAGGACGTTCTTCATCACACGGACCTTTCCTCGGCCATGGCGAGTTCGGCGGGTACGGGGACAGGGCGAGGGGCGCCGCTCCGGACTGTCCAGACGAGCACCCCGAGCAGTGCGGTCACGGTGACCGGGAAGAAGATCCGGAGCGAACCGGTGAGGTTGGCCGTGAGGCCAAGAAGGAGCGCGGAGACGGGGACAGCGCCGGTCATAAAGGTACGGATCACCGCGTTCACCCGGCCGGCCAGTTCGCTGGGGATCTCGGCCTGCCGGTAAGCCATCGTCGTGGCATTGACACCGCCCTCGCCGAGGCACAGCACGCAAAACGCGACGACCACGGCCAGGGGCGCGCTGATGAGCAGGGCGATGGAGCCGAGGGCGGCCACCCCGAGCCAGAGGGCGATCCGGTGGTGTCGGCGGTCAGGAGCCAGCACTTTGGGGCTCAGCCAGGCGCCCACGGCGGCAGCCACCGCACCGCAGGACACCGCGACGCCCAGGGCGGAGGAAGACCAGCGCCACTGGGCGGCGCCGACGGTGAGCAGGGTGGGTTCCAATGCTCCAGCACCGAGGTTGTACAGCGCGACGGCAAGGGTCAGCCGCTGGAGGTCGGATCGCGAGCGGAAGTACGTGATGCCCTCGCGAAGCATCGCGGTCAGCGCCGTCCGGGTAGTGGCGGGTGCCGACTTGGGCATGAAGACGACGGTCAGGCTGGTGAGCAGGAAGGTGGCGGCGTCGATCGCCAGGGCCCAGCCTGGGCCGACGCCGGCGATGACGGCACCGGCCAGGGCGGGGCCGGCGAACCGGGCCGTCAGCTGGATGGAATTGAACCAGCTCGACGCCTGGTCCAGGCGGTCACGCGGGACCAGGGCAGGTAGCAGCCCGTAGTCGCCCGCCACGTCGGAGACGACCTTGGCGAGGCCCATGACGAACAGCGCCACGAACACCGGCGCGATCGCCTTCATGGCAAGGAGCAGCGGGATCAGGGCCACGCACGCGCCCTGGATCACCTCGCCCGCGGCGAAGAGGAAGCGGCGGTCGTACCGGTCGATGGCCGCACCGAGGAACGGTGCCGCCAGATAGGGAGCGGTCTGGGCGGCAAGGCTCAGGACGGCCAGCAGACTCGACTGTGTCGACTCGACGAGGGCCCAGGGAACGGCCAGATAGAGAAAAGTATTTCCGGCCGTGGACACCGCGGTGGCCCCGGTCAGCAACCAGAACGATTTCATCGGGATTCCTCAACGCAGAGGGACATCAGGGAAAGATCAGAGGAAGTGCCCACTGGCCAGGTACGGTCCGGGTACCGCCATGCCGCGCACTGCGACATAGCCCTCCTGGACGATGTCGAGTCCAGCGGCGAGGCCTACGTCCATCGCCCACTCGTTGACCGCCGTGATCGACGGGACGAACGCCTCCGCCTGGGATGAGGCCAGGGCCTCCCACAACAACGCCCGTGCCGTGTCCTCGTGGGCGGCGGCCAGCAGCGCCACACGGCCCCGGTGGTCGACGTACGCGTATCCCGGCCTGGCATCGGACCGGGACACGATCAGCCGGAGGGTGGCCAGCATGAACGCGTGGTCGGGTCCGTGGCCCGCGCCGCGGAGGTCAGTGTCCAGCCGGTCCATCCAGCTGAAGTCGTCGGTACCGCCCTCGTTGAGACCGGTGACCGCTGGAAGCGTGGACCGGTTGACGGTGCCGGTCATCCGCACCTGAGAGTGGAGCGAGAACCCGGCGAGCCGGTAGCGGCGGGTAGCGCCGGGGTGCACGCTGGAGATGAAAATCCCCTGGCGGTCCCCGGCATGTGCGAGCGCGGCGTCCATGAGGCCTTTGCCGACGCCCTGTCCCTGGTGGCCCGGCAGCACACCGTACGTCGCCAGGTACCAGAGGCGGTCACGGTTCTGCGAGATCGCGAAGCCCGCGACCTCGCCCGCCTCGTCCACCGCTACCCAGCAGCCTCCGGGATCCACGGTGAGAAAAAGGCGCATCCGGTCGATCCAGAGGGCGGAGGCCTCGGCCGAGCGGGGCTGCACCTGCGGCTCGACGACACGCCGGTTGAGCTCCTCGGCCTCCAGGAACGTCGCCGCCGAGGCGCGTTCCGCGGAGTGGAGGTCGTCCTCCCGCATGAGCCTGATCTGCATGTTGAACTCCTGAATTCCCGAACTCTTCCGACTCCGCCGTCCTACCCCGGGAAGCGGCGGCCGGCGAAAGCGACCGCGGGACGGCTTGCCGCCCCGACGAGCAGGAGGAGCCCGGCGAGGACCAGCCAGCCGGGCCGGCCCCAGCCCAGCACCATGACGCCCATCACGGTCGGGGCCAGGGCGTCTCCGGCGCCGGCGCCGAGCCTGAAGACGCCGGAGTACTGGCCTTGTGCCTCGGCATCAGCGAGGCCGAAGGAGTACTCCATGGAGGCCGCGGCGTGCCAGAGCTCGCCTGCCGTGTACACGGCGGTGGCCGCCACCAGGATCAGGACCGAGACCCAGGCCGTCGGTCCGCTGGCCGCGGCCATCAGGACGAGGCCCGTGCACAGGGCGCAGCCGGCCCACAGCATCCGTTTGCCCGCGGCCTCCGTCGAGGTGACCGACCGGCCCGCCATCACCTGGAGGCTCGCCACCATCACGGTGTTGAGCAGCAAGATCGCCGACACGGTCCAGCGCGGGGCATCGGTGTGGTCCACGATCCAGAGCGGCAGCGCGAAGGTCGGCACGGCGTAGTGCACCTGCATGGCCCCGTTGATCACCGTTGCCACGAGGAAGGAGCGGTTGCGCAGGGCCACCCAGCCGGGTTTGTCCGTCGCCCGGGTGCCGCTGCGTACGGGACCGGGCAGCCGGGTGAGCACGAGGGCGCAGCCGACGAAGGCGAGGGTCCGGCCGACCAGGAGGCTCACGTAGGCCTCGCGGGTGTCTGCCTGGATGGCCAGGCCGGCCACCACCGCACCCAGGGCGATCGCGAGGTTCGTCATGGCCTGTAGGTAGGCGCGGTACGCAGCGGGCCGCTCGCCGCCGAACTGCCGGACCAGCGGGTCCCGGCTGCTGGGGTTGGCGGAGTGCACCGCGGCGGTCAGACAGGCCACCGCGATGAACGGCCAGAAGGTGTGGACGAAGAGGTAGCAGGTCATGAAGAACGAGCCGAGCACCATGACGCCGATCTGGGTGCGTTTGGCACCCCAGCGGTCCGCGACCCGGCCGCCGGCCAGCCCCGCGACGAGACCGACGATGCCGCCCGTGGTGAGACCGATCGCCACCTGAGCGGTGGGCAGTCCGACGACCCGGGTGAAGTACAGCGCGCTGCTGGTGACGAACAGACCGCTGCCGAAGGTGTTGACGAGGGTGGCGGCGGCGAGAATGCGCTGCGGCCCGGGTGCGGGCAGCAGCCTCGCCCACCGGCCTGGTGCACGCCGGTCCGCCGGGCCGACCTTCCGCTCGGTGTTTTCGGTCAGGGCCACAGCCGGTCCCCGAGGTCGCTGTGCGGCCAGGTCGCCCGCTGCCAGGTGCGCAGTTCCTGCGGGGTCGCCGGATGGGGGGCAACGGTCAGTCGCTCGTCGAACCACTGGCGGACGTCGGCGAAGCGTTGCTTCAACTCGGCCTCCGAGTCGGCGGTGACGAGGATCTGGGCCACCCGCTGGTCGGTGCCGGCGGGACCGCCGGTCCAGACCGTTCCGACGGGGGCTTCCACTCGGGCGTACTCGACCTCGGGCAGGGCCATCAGGTCGGCCGCCGAGGGGCGGTCGACGAGGATGCCGGGGCGGCCGGGCAGATAGGCGGTGCCGACCAGGCCCGGCCGGACTTTGACGTTCAGCTCGGGCCGTCGGCCGAGGCCGCACAGCACCATGGCCTCGCCGAGGTCAACGTCGAACTTCGCCTGCACCTCCTCCTGGATGAGTGCACCGCCGCGGCGGGCGCCGCACTCACCGAAGACGAGCCTGCCGGAGGCCGGATTGTGGAAGAGCTCCATGTGGAAGACGCCGTCCGTGAGGCCGAGCGCCCGCAGCGCGCCGAGCACCACGGGTTGAGCTCGCTCATACCGCCACTGCTCGGTGTCCGGGTCGATCCGCCGCATCCACAGCGGTAGTCCCTCGTCGAGCGCGGTCAGGCAGGGGGCGCCGTAGGCGCCAAGGGACCAGAAGAGGACCTCGCCGCCGAAGACGATGCCGTCGGCGATCCATTCCTCGCCTCCGATGAACTCCTCCAGGACGAAGGTGCGTTCAGCGGTGCCGGCCGTGCGGTACCGCCGGCTGAGACCGTGCAACTCCTCGGCAGTGTCCACGACGGCGGTCAGCCGGGTCGAGGCGCCGGCCACCGGCTTGAGCACGGCGCGCGGGTACGGAAGGTCTGTCAGGGCGGAGACGTCGTGAACGTCTTCGATCAGCGTCACCCGGGCGGTGTCGATCCCGGCCTCCGCGACCAGTCGCTTTTGCAGGTACTTGTCGCGGAAGTTGAGCGCCGTGCGCGCGTCGATCGCCCGGCAGCCCAGGTGTTCCGCGATCAGCCCGGCGGTGACCAGCGCGAACTCGTCGGAGGTGACGACTGCGTCGAAGTCGCGGTCCGTGAACCCGCCGCGATGCAGAGCACCCAGGACTGCCTCCGAGGAGGCCTGATGGTCGACCCGCAGAACGGTCACCTGGTCGTCCGCTGCGAGACCGGCGTCGTTCTCCCGGGCGCCCGAGGCGACGACGGCGTCGATGCCGAGGCGGACGCACGCCTCGACCACATACCGGGCGCTGCCCAGGAGCAGGACCAGCGGGCGGTTTTCGTTTTCCATGTCACTTCCTTCCGTGTGGGGTGCCGTCACAGCAGCCGGTAGACCTCGTCCTTGAGGTCGTCGACCAGGGCTCGGTCCCGGCGCAGGCTTGCTTCGTCCGGGCCGGCCAGGAAGAACCGCAGCGGGCTGGTGAGCAGATCCTCGGTGGGCCGGAGGCGCCTTCCGGGGCCGGAGCGGACGACGGCGCTGTGGACGGCGGGGAGCGCGGTGATCCGCTCCACGACGCCCGTGTCGACGGCGGCGATGACGCCGTCGAGAGCGGTGGGCGCGTGGTAGACGGCGGCAGCCTGCATCGGCTGGTACACACGGCCACCGAAACGGCGAGCGAAGCCGGTGGGCTCGGTGTAGGCATGGGCGACCAGTTCCGCGACGTTCGTGCCGAACACGATGTCGTGGAAGTCGGGGTCCATCGAGCCGTTGAGGCGGGCGCCGATCTCGACGAGGGTCGGGCCCTGCGGGGTCATGATGACCTCGGCGTGGGAGGGACCGTGCCGGATGCCCAGGGCGTCGAGGACGGTGTGGACGTAGGCGTTCAGGGCCGGGACGGGTGCGGCGTCGGGATCGCGCAGCACGCACATGTCGTAGATGGTGCGGCCGCCGTCGATGTGGCGCCGCTCGGACTCCCAGACCCCTGCCAGATAGCGGCTGCCGTCGGCGCTGACGCAGTCCACGGCGTACTCGCGGCCGGACAGGAACTCCTGGACCAGGACCTCGGTGTTGCGCTCCGCGAACATCGAGTGCGAGGCGAGGACACGGCGGGCAGCGTCGGCCACCTCTTCGGCGGTGCGGCAGATGTACACGTTGTCGGAGGACGCAGAAGAAAGCGGTTTGACGACGACGGGGGTACGCCCGTGCCGTACCGCCCACGCGGCGGCCGCGTCCGGGTCGTCGGTCTTGAACTGGTCGGCACAGCGGATGCCGGCGGCGCGCAGCGTCTCGATCATCTCGTACTTGTCGCGGCGGGCGGTGGAGAGCGCCGTGCCGTTGGTGGCGAGGCCGAGGCGTTCGCTGAGCATGTCGGCGAGCGGCACCCCGGGCTCCTGACCGGCAAGCACCGCGACCGGGTCCAGTGCGTGCAGCTGGTCGACGACCTGGTCCACCGCGGCCGCGTCCGGGCAGACCAGCCAGCCCCGGTAGTCCTCGGGACGCGGCGGGATCATCGCAGGCCGCGGCTCCGGCGTGCTCAGTACGTGCGTTGAGGCGTACCCGCGCCGAGCGAACGCGGTGACCAGGGACGCGGCGTTGGAGTATCCGTCCACGATCACAACGGTCTTGGGTGGCAAGTGGTCAGCCATCGTCACTCCTTGATCGAGGTCTAAGAGGTTGTCACAGCATTGCCTAAGAGGCAACCATATTGCCAAAGATTGCCACGGCTTCTAAGGTCGGTGCGACAGCCGACTCCGAGACCTTCGGGAGCCCCGATGCCCGCTGAGAGAACGGGCGGCCCATGTGCCGACTGATCCTGGCCCACGGCTCGTTCGACCCGGCGGAGATCGTCGCCGCCGCTGTGCAGATGAGCTGTGGAGTCACCGCGAACCACGACAACGCCACCACCGTGCACGCCCACGGCTGGGGAGCGGTATGGCGCGACCCCGTCGACGGCCGGCTGCGGGCCCACCGTGACGTACGCCCTGCCGCCGACAGCGCCGCCGACTCGCCCGTGGCGACCGTCCGGACCGACTTCCTCGCCCTTCACGTCCGCAACGCCACACTGCCCGAGAACCGGGGCCTCGCCTACACCCACCCGCTGGAACGGCCCGAGGACGACTGGTACTTCATGCACAACGGCTACCTGCCGACCGTGCACCGACTGCTTGGCATGCCCGCGTCCGTCTTCGACTCGGCGGAGTACTTCGACTACCTGATCCCGCCCCGGACCCCGCGCCTGGAACAGGAGAGCGCCCTGGAACGGCTGCGGGCGATCCCGGGCGGCGGCATGTCGGGCAACGCCATCGCCATCCACCCCGACCAGGCCCATCTCGTCCACTGGAGCCCGCCGGAGACCCGCACCCCGCGGTTCTTCGCGATGCACCGCCACACCACTGCGGACCGGGTCGTCGTGGCCTCCGAGACCGTTGTGGACCTGGCCCCCGCCGACCAGTGGGAGCCGCTGCCTGCCGACACCGTGTTCACGTTCCCGTTCACCCGGGAAAGCGCCCGCGCCGACGCCGCCTGGGAAAGCGCCCGCGTAAGCGCCTGAGAAAGCTCCCGAGAAAGGACCCCCGACATGCCCGCTGCCTGGGAACGCGTCGTTCACCACCTCGACCGGCCTGGGGATGCCGAGCCCCCCGGCCCCGGCATTCTGAAGGGACTCGTCAACGGCGACCACGCCGTGGTCGTCCTCCGTGGCCTTTTCCCCCGGGAGGAGTTCGACGCCGACGTCCAGCGCGTCGTCCCGCTCTTCGGGCAGGCCTCCACCACGCAGTACAGCAACGGCAGTCTGACCACCATCGGCCCGTTCCTGGCCAAGCACCTCGGTGCCGTCGACGCCTACTTCGAGGAGGCCGCCGCGGCCGCGCGGCTGACCGACTCGATCGGCTTCGGCTTGGCTGCGCGCACCCGCGCCCGCCTCGCCGAGGTCCTCGGCCTGAACTCGTTCGAGGCGGCCGTGGAGCCGGACGGCCGGCGATACGCGGAGAACAACGTCCGCATCTACCCGAACGGCGTCCGCACCCCGCTCCACAACGACAACATGATGCGCGACGCGGCCGGCACCGGCCTGCTCCTGCAGAACCTGCGACACCACCTCAGCGTCGTGGTGTGCCTCCAGGAGTGCGAAGAGGGCGGCGAACTGGAGATCCACCGCAAGAAGTGGGCACCCGAGGACGAGAGCTTCAAGGTCGTCCACGGCCTCGGCTACGACGACGCGGTCACCGGGGGCGCTCCCTCGCACCGCTTCAAGCCGGAGGCCGGCGACGTCTACCTGCTCAACCCCACGCACTACCACTCGATCGAACAGCCGCTGGGCACGGCGGACCGAGTCACCATGGGCTTCTTCTTCGGCTTCTTCGACGACGCCCTGACCGACGCCATCGCCTGGGTCTGACCGGCCGGGCCCTCCGGGGCCGTCCAGGACCACCTCAACGACCGCATCCGATCAGAGATGAGAGCTGCTGCACGTGCGTAACCACGACGCCCTGGACGGCATCAAGCACGCCGTCGAACAGGACAACATCGAGCTGATCCGCTTCCTCTGGGTCGACCACAACTCCGTCACCCGCGGCAAGGCCGTGACCCGCAGCGCCCTGCCCTCCCGCATGGAGTCCGGCATTGGCCTGGCCCGTACCCGGCAGGCGTCGAGCCTGCTGGACCTGGGCCAGCCGGTGCCCGGCTTCGACGCGGTGGGTGAGGTCCGGCTGGTGCCGGACCCCGACTCGTTCGTCCGGCTCCCGTACGCCCCCGGGTCGGCTGCCATGCTGTGCGACCTGGTGACCCTGGACGGCGAGCCCTGGGCCGCCTGCCCCCGCACCTTCCTCAAGGAGGCGCTGGCCACAGCCGCCGACTACGAGGTGTTCGCCGCCTTCGAGCCGGAGTTCACACTGTGCGCCGGGAAGCCGTCGCCCGGCCGGCTCGATCTCCTCGACGACGGCCTGTGCTTTGACAACGAGAGCTTCGATACCGCCAACGAGTACGCCGTGGCCCTGGTCCGCGCGCTGCGCGACCAGGGCCTGGAGGTGGAGACCTACCACCCCGAATTCGGCGCCGGCCAGCACGAGATGACAGTCCGGTACGCGCCGGCCTTGCGGGCTGCCGACAACTACGTCTGGCAGCGGGCCATCACCCGCGGCCTGGCCCGAGAACGCGGACTCTGGGCCACCTTCGCGCCCGTCCCGCGCCCCGGAATGCGCGGCAACGGCAACCACACGCATCTGTCGCTGTGGCAGCCCGGACCGGCAGGGGAGCCCGCCGTCAACCTCTTCGCCGACCCATCGGACGACCTGGGGCTGTCCTGCCTTGGGCGCCACTTCATCGGAGGTCTCCTCGCGCACCTTCCTGCGCTCATCGCCCTCACCAACGCGAGCGTCAACAGCTACCACCGGCTCCAGCCCGGCATGTGGTCCGGTGCCTTCGGCGCGTACGGGTTCGACAACCGCGAGGCGGCCATCAGGATCCCCAGCCAGCTGCGCGGCAGCGAGTCAGCCTCGACCAACATCGAGGTCAAGACGGTCGACTCGACAGCCAACCCCTATCTGGCCCTCGGGGCGCTCATCCACGCGGGGATGGACGGCGTACGCCGCCGGCTCGACCCCGGTGAGCCGCTCTTGGAGGACCCGAACAAGCTCTCCGACCGCGAGCTGCGCGAGCGCGGCGTCAGGCCACTGCCGAGGTCGCTGGAAGAGGCCGTGAACGCCCTGGAGCAGGACGAGTTCATGATGTCCGTCCTCGGTCCGGAACGCCGCGCCCTGTATCCGGCCGTCAAACGGGCCGACGTCCGGGACATGAAGGACATGGGATCCACCGCCGAATTCCACACCCACTCGATCAGGTTTTAGACGAGCTCGGCGCGGAGTATGTGCTTTGGCCCTGCACCCCTTCGAGGGGTGCAGGGCCAAAGCACATACTCCGCGCCGTAGTGCGGCCGGGTCAGCCGGTGAGCTCCGCACGACGGGCCAGGACCCGACGGAAGGCCTCGGCGATGTCGTGCATGTCCTCCTCCTCGCCCAGCAGCGCGGCGTGATGGAACGTGAGGAAGGAGCGGGCAGCGCGTTCGCTGATAGGCAAGGCATACCGGCCCGGGTCGAGCCGCTCCAGGTGGCCGGGGCCGATGTCGAACCTGGGGCGGGACGACGGGTCGTACAGCCGGCTGGCGAAGAGCGGCTGATACACGGGGCGCACGTGGAGTCCCAGCTCGGCGGTCAGGGCCTCCGCGACGTCCGCGGCGGCGGCGCCGTCACGGACCTCCTCGGGCAGTTCGACCGCGTAGCCGAAATAGGTGCGCCGGGTCGTGCCCGGGGAGGTCTGCTGGGGGCGCAGGCCCTGCCCGGCCAAGAGCCGGTCGAGCAGGACCGCGTTGGCCCAGCGGGTACTGTTCTGCGCGTCGAGGGTCTTCAGCTGAGCGATGAGCAACGCGGACTGGAACTCGGACAGACAGCGGTTGCTGCCCATCAACTCGCCCGTCTCCACCAGTTCGGGAGCGCCCGTGCGCGGCGGCGCCGCCGCCCGGCAACGCCCGTCAGCTCGCAGATGCTCGATTCGCCGGGCGAGGGCCGGGTCGTCGGTGACCGCCGCTCCCCCTTCGCCGCTGGTGAGCACCTTGGTGTGGTGCATGCTGAACGTGCCGACGTCACCGAAGGTGCCGACCTTGAGACCCTCGTACGTCGCTCCGTGGGCCTGGGCGCTGTCCTCGATCAGCGCCAGTCCGTGCCGGTCCGCCACCGCCCGGAGGGCGGCGAGGTCGGCCACGGCCGAGTACAAGTGCACCACCACCATGGCCTTCGTCGCCGGGGTGACGGCGGCCTCGGCCGCAGCCGGATCCAGGCACAGCGTTCGCGGGTCGACATCGGCGAACACCGGTACGGCGTTGACCCCGACCACCGTCGAGGCCGAGGCGGCCCAGGAGAGGGCGGGCACGATCACCTCGTCGCCCGCCCCGACCCCGCACGCCTCCAGGGCCGTCATCAGGGCCGCCGTACCGCTTGCGGTGGGGATGCAGTGGCCGACGCCGAGGTACGCCGCGAAGTCGCCGGCGAACCGCTGCTCGTACGTCGGGACGCCGCCGTACGGGCTGGCGATGGACCACCGGCCCGAATGCAGTACTTCGAGAAGCGCCACGTCCGCGTCCGGGGCGGGCTGCGGCCAGCGGGGCCAGGACCGGCCGGCGCGCACCGGTGTCCCGCCCCGCACCGCGAGTGCCGAGCCCATCAGAGCAGGCCTCGGATCGTGCCGCCGTCCACGCCCCAGACCGCGCCGGTGACGAACGAGGCCGCGTCCGAGGCGAGGAACGCGATGACCCGGGCGATCTCGTCCGGGGTACCCATCCGGCCAAGGGGCAGCTGGCGCTTGCTCATCTCGTACTCGACGGCCTGCTTGGCCTCCCGGCCGTGGACGTTGCCGAGGGTCTCGGCGAAGCCGCCCGGCCGGATCCACAGCGGGGTCCACACCGGGCCGGGGGCAACGGCGTTCACCCGTACGGCCGGGCCTTCGGACAGCGCCAGGCTCTTGGTCAAGCTGAGCAGGGCAACCTTGGAAACCTGGTAGTCGGCCGGACCGGCCTCCGGCTGGCGGGCGAGGTCGGAGGCATTGGTGACGATGCTGCCGTACCCGCGCTCCCGCATCCCCGGCAGGACCAGCCGGGTCGCGCGGACCGCGCTGAGGAAGTTCATCTCGAAGGTGTCCAGCCAGTCCTGGTCGGAAAGCTCGTCGAAGACACGGGCGCGGCACTGACCGACGTTGTTCACCAGCACGTCCGTGTGCCCGCCGAAGACGTCGAGCAGGGTGGTGAACGCCTCTGTGACGCCGTCGGCGCTGCCGAGGTCCGCTGTCACCGGTGTCACCTCGGCGCCTGCTTCGGACAACTCCTTGCCGAGCTGGGTGAGTTCCTCGGCGTCGCGGTCTATCAGGCCGAGCCGGGCGCCTTCCCCGGCCAGGGTGCGGGCCGTCTCGGCTCCGATGCCGCTCGCGGCACCGGTGATGATCGCCGTCCGGCCGTCGAGTCCGAGCTTCATACGACCCCCACCTCCGTGCTGATCACCCGGAGGGGTCCCGGCCCCGCGGTGCTCGTCGCGGTGAAGGCGAGCCCCGGGGTGACAGCGACGGACAGGCCCGGACCGCCGGAGTACTCGGCGCCGTCGACGGAGATCACGGCGGAGCCGTCCAGGACGTGCAGCACGATGCTGCGGTCGGCCGGCACGCTCTCGTCGAGTCGGCCGCCGTCCGGGACCTCCAGGAGCCGGAACCGTTGCCAGTCCCCGGTGAAGTACGGGGTGAGGTCGACCTCCGCCGACCGGTGCCCTTCGCGGGGCGCCAGCAGGTCGGGCACGTGCAGGTGGGCGGGGAGCGCTGCCGGGCCCTCGCCGGGGAAGACCTCGGTCACGAAGAAGTGCATGTCCTCGCCGCCCCGGTTGGCGATGGAGTGGGACGAGCCGATGGGAGTGGTGATCAGATCGCCGGCCTTGGCGTGGATCTCCACACCGTCCATCGTGACGACGGCGTGGCCCTTGACGATGTAGTAGATCTCCTCGGTGCGCAGGTGCACGTGCTCGCCGACAGAGGCGCCCGGCTCGATGACCACGTACTCGACGCAGTTCCACTCGCCTTCCAGGTGCATGCCGTTCATCAGCATCTTCCAGCGGCAGATGCCCTCGCCGCCGACTTGGCGGTGGGTGACGGCCGGCCCGGAGATGTCGTTGGCGATCGGTCCGAAGGGGCGGCGTTCGCCGCGTACCACGGTGGCCATCAGGCACCCACCAGCGAGGGACGGCTGGAGAGCACCGACTCGATGCCGATCCGTACGGTGTCCTCGTCGACCTGGGTGATCTGGTTGCCGCCAGGGCGGTGCGGTCGGCCGAGGCCTTCCAAGAGGATCAGGTCGCACGTGCCGTTGCGGCCGGGGACGTAGCCGCGCTTGTTGTCGAGTCGGACGATGTTGAGCACGGACGTGGTGTCGAGCTCCTCGGGCAGCGCAGTCGGGGCGCCGTTGAGTTCGAGAAGCTTCAGATGGGCCGCCTCGTCGGAGCGGTCGAGCATGCCGAGCTCCCGGGAGACCCGGGCGGCCGCCAGCATGCCGATGCCGATGGCGAATCCGTGGCGCAGCCGTCCGCCGGTGAGCAGTTCGGCGGCGTGTCCGACGGTGTGCCCGTACTCCAGGATGAGCGCCTCGCCCTTCTCGTTGGCGTCGTGACGCATCACCCGGGTCTTGGCGTCCACACACAGGTCGATGAACCGGCTCATCACGTCGGGCGGGTAGCGGCCGTCGGTGCGCAGCAGCCCGGCGACCTCGTCGTAGCGCTCGGGCACGATACCGATCACGTTCTTGATCATCTCGCAGAGCGCGGACTGGATCTCAGCGGCAGGAAGCGACTCGAGGAAGTCCAGGTGGTTCCACACGAGCACCGGGGCGTGGAAAGTGCCCAGGTGGTTCTTGCCGTAGCTGGAGTTCACCGCCTGCTTGAGGGAGAGCACCGAGTCGGACATGCCGAGGAGGGTGGTGGGCATGTGGACCAGCCGAATGCCGCGGAAGACGAGTGCGGCGAGCAGGCCCGCGATGTTGCCGACCGTGCCGCCGCCGAGGGCGACCACGACCGAGCGGCGGGTGATGCCGTGGCGGAGTGTCTCCTCGGCAAGCCGGTCGAGGGTTGTGAGGCTCTTCTGCGTCTCGTCGGCCTGGGCCTTCAGAACCTGGGTGGGCGCGAGCGCGGCCAGGTTCATCTCGGTCTCGGCGAGCAGGTGCGCCGGCAGCCCGGCGTCCGCCACTATCACGAACCGGTCCGCATCCAGCTCCGCGAACCGGGCGCGCAGATCACTCCACGCGCTGTGGCCGTGTCGTACGTGGAAGTCGTAGCGGACGTCGCCGAAGCGGACCTCGCGGTCGAGGCCGATGGCGTTCTCCGACAGGATGGTCACGTCTTCTCCTGGAATCGATCAAGAGCTGTCAACGGGCCTCGTGCCGCCTGTCCGTGCAGACATGAGGCCGCGGGGGAGTAGAGGTGGACAACTGTGAGGGCCCCCGCCGGGCGAGGGCGCGGACGCGCGGAGTGCGCCCGGCCTGGTGACGTCGCGTCGCCAGGCCGGAGTGCTTGCAGGACAGGGCCGGAATCACATGGTCTGCGCCCCGCCGGCGCCGAACTCCACGGTGTTGCCGTGGATCGCGTAGCCCGGCAGGCCGTCCACGCCGACGGTCGTCGGACCGGCGACGGTGACACGCTCGCCGCGCCGGTGCTCGGTGTAGTCCCGGATGGCGTAGTGCAGGGTCGCCTGGTTGTCCCAGATGACCAGGTCGCCCTTGCGCCAACGCCAGCGCACCGTGTGCTCGGGGAGGGTGGCGTACTCGGTGAGGGCACGCAGGATGTCCCGGCCGCCCTGCGGGCTGTAGCCGACGACGCGACGGGCGAACCCACCGAGCATCAGCGCCTTCTCACCGGTCTCCGGGTGCACGCGCACCGCGGGGTGCTCGGCGCTGAACACGTTCTTGAGGTAGCTGTCCTTCACGTCACCGTCGTAGGTGGCGTCGGTGAAGTCGGAGTCGTTGCTGTGGATCACGCGCAGGCCGTCGGCGAGCTTGCGCAGCCCCGCCGGCAGGTTGCGGTACGCCAGGGCGGTGTCGGCCCACATGGTGTCGCCGCCCACCGGCGGGCAGACGACGTTGTGCAGGATCGCGAACGCCGGCGGGTTCTCCATGTACGTGAAGTCCGCGTGCCAGTAGTTGGCACGGGTCCCCTCGCCCATGGAGTCCATCTCCCGCAGGTGCGGGAAGCCCTCGGGGCCGCCGTAGATCGGGTGGCCCAGGGTCAGGGTGCCCAGGCGACGGCCGAAGGCGACGAGCTGGTCGTAGGCGAGGTCCTGGTCGCGCAAGAAGATGACCTTGTGGGTCAGCAGGGCCTGACGCAGCTCGGCGACAACCGGCTCCGGCAGCTCCTCCGCGGCGTTCACGCCGCTGATCTCGGCACCGATGTTGCCCGCCACGCGGGCGATCTCGACACCGGTGTGCTCTCGTGTCAGGGTCTCGGACACTTCATCGTCTCCTTCTCGTCGACTTCGTCGTATTTCGGTCAAGAGTTCTGGGGAGAGGGGTGGGCCAAGGGGTGGCAGAAGGCCGGAGAGAGGGGTGCGCTCAGGCGGTCGGGCCGGCGAGGATCGCGTCCAGGAGCTTTGCGGCACCATCCGGGTAACGGACCACGTCGGTGGTGGGCAGGCCGGTGGCCGCCTCGATCTTGGCGATCTCCTCGCGGGCCTGTTCGTCGGAGAGACCTCGGGTGATCAGCGAGATGCCGACGACCGGGCAGCGGCCCTCCGGCCACACCCAGCTCGCGCCCTCCGCGTGCATCTCGATTGAGCGTTCCAGCGACGGGAGCGGGAAGTCCGGCAGCAGCTTGATGGTCGGACGGCTCAGGTCATGGCACAGGATCAGTGAGTCGGCGCGGCTGCCGTGCATCAAGAACAGCGGACCACCGGAGCCACGCGGGTGGTTCAGCGCGCCCTGGCCCTCGACCAGGACGAGTTCGCTCTCCTCCAGCGCGGAGAGGGTCTCCTCCTCGATGATCTTGGCGACGTAGTCGACCATGATCGCGTCGATCGAGACACCACGGCCGGTGATCATGGTCCCGATCTGCCCGGTCGCGACGAATTTCGCCGCGAGCTCGCGGCGCAGCGCCTCCTTCTCGATCTCGAGCATCGTGGTCATCTTGCCGATGCCGCAGTCGGTGCCGACCGTGAGCACGGTCCGCGTGCCCGGACGGTGCGTCGCGATCTCGAAGACCGGCTTGCCGTCCGGCATGAACTCGACGGTGTAGCGCTCCGTGGGCTCACGGCGGACGTCCCAGAGCGTGGCGCCGGTGCGCTCGGCCACGGCGACGATCTCGGCGTCCTCCCCGAGCATGGTGTGCAGGCCGTTGATCACGTCGAGGCCCCGGCCGACCGCGTCGAGGACCATGGCCCGCCAACTCGGCGGCAGAATGCCGCCGGTGGGCTCGGCACCCAGCAGGACCGCGTCCGGCTTGAAGGCCATCGCAGCGTCGACATCCGCAACGATCGGGATCCCGGTGCCGAGGCCCTGACCGACCGCGTCGCCGGTGTCCCGGCCGTCGTTGTGGCGGTCGACCACGGCGACCACCCGGTCGGACCGGTACCGCAGGATGCCCATCAAGGTCTTGGCCGGGCTCGGGGTGATCTCGTCCTCGGCGAGAATCGCGATGCGCTTCAGGTGTTCCATGTCAATGCCCTTCCTCGGGTCGTTCGGGGGTGATTCGGGCTCGTGCGAAGTGGAGACCGGCGCCGGCAAGCGTGGCCGCGCCGAGCGCGAGCCAGTACCAGTCACCCGCGCCGTGGTGGTAGCAGGCCAGGAAGACAGCTCCGCCGGACAGCGATCCGAGGGCCTCGCCGGTGGTCAGCGAGATGCCTTGGAAGTTGGAGGAGGTGATGGGGGAAACGTTGGTGAGGCGGTTGAAAGCGATACTGACCATCGGACCGAACAGCATTTCGGCGAACGCGAACACCGCCACTGCCAGAGCCGCCCCGGCGACGACGGGCAGGCCGACGCCGAGCAGCACGATTCCGGAGCCGAAGGCGGCCACCGCGATGGCCAGGAGCTCCTGCGGAGCCATACCGGCCCGGAGTCTCCGGTTCGTCAGGGCGGTCACCCCGGACTGGAACAGCACGATGAGGATCGGGGGCCCGCCGAGCAGCACCGCGCGGAGCATCGCGGGCTCGACCGCCAAGGCGACGAAGAGCGCGAACGCGGAGTAGAACTGCCCGTAGGCGAAGGCCCCGACCGCCGTGAGCGCGAGGGCGCGCAGACACTGCGGATCCCGCAGCGTACGCATCCGGGCGCGGACCCCGTCGATGCGCCGCAGCGTCCTCGGCGGTCGTAGCCCGAACGGCAGGCCGACGAGGAGCGACACGGCCGCGGCCAGGTAGGCGATACCGACGAAGGCGAGCAGCGACCGGTTGTCGCCCGCAACGTAGAGCACTCCGGCGATGAACGGGCCTAGCGCGGCGGCGGCGTTGGTAGCGATCTGGAGGATGCCGTAGACGGTGTTGCGCGCCGACTCGGCGGTGAGGCTTTCCGCCACCAGCACGCGGACCAACACTCCGTGGACGCTGTTGCCAAACCCGGCCAGGCACAGCGCGAGCAGCACAGACACCGGACGGTCGGTGAAAGCCAGGGTTCCGAATCCGGCGCCCGAGCAGACCATGCCCGCCGCCATGCTCACGGCGTACGGCAATCTCGGCAGCCAGCGGCTGATCAGCAGCGAGGACAAACCCACGCACATCAGGAACGCGAACATGTCGAACCCGGCAGCCGACGCGCTGCCTCCGCTGCCACGGGCCAGCATCACGGCCAGCACCGGCATCAGGGAGAACTTGCCGAACTGGCAGCACAGGTAGTTGACGCCGAGGGTGCGCCGCAGCGCCCTCTCGCTCAACCTGAAGGCGGCACCCGTCCGTTCGACCGTCTCAGTCATCGTCGGCGCCGTCTGTCCGCTGGTAGCCAACGAGCCGGGAGAGGTCGTTCTCGCGGCTGATCTCCCGCTCGTCGGACATCCGGTGCGCGGGCTCCACTGCCGACTGCGGGGTCACGGTGAAGACCAACCGCGCCACGCCCGCCGCGGCGTTGTCCGCCGCCTCGGCCGAGGTGTCCCCGGTGGCGATGACGTACGCGGCCCGGTCGCCCGACCAGCGCACCGGCCCGATGCGCTGTCCGACCTCGTGGAGTACGCGCAGCTCGGTCACCGCTGGATCGGCGACGACCTTCTCCTGGCCGGTCACCGCTTCGAGTTCGCCACAGGGGGCCTCAGCAAACCTGATCGCCGAGCCGCGCAGCAACGGCGGCGGCCCGGCCAGGGGTTCGGCCAGGCCCAGCGCCCATGACACGCTCAGGGCTTCCATGTCCACCCCGTGGGCGAGGCGGACCAGTTCGTTGATCCGGTCGCCACCGCGCCGGCAGTGCCCTTCGACGATCCGTGGACCGGCGGCAGTCAGCTTCACCTCGACGTGCGACGGCCCGTCGGTGAGGCCGATCACGTCCAAGAACGTCCCGACCAGGTCAACCACGTCAGTGACGACGGCCTCGTCCAACTCGGCGGGAACGGTGTGCCCGGCCTCCACGAAACCGTCGCCGGTCGACTTGTCGGTGAGGGCGAGCACGACGTGCCGGCCAGCGAAGGTGAATGACTCAGCGCTGATCTCGGGTCCTTCGAGGTACTCCTCGAGGAGGAAGGCGCCCGCCCCGCTGTCGGCGAACCGCTCGGCGATCTCGTCCACCCGGTCCGGCTGGACCAGGACGACTCCGAAGCTGCCGGTTGCCGAGACCGGCTTGGCGATGAAGGGGAAGCCGTGCTCGGCACCGAACGCGCGCAGGTCGTCGACCGTCCGCCCTAGAGCGGCCGCCACCGGACTCACTCCGCACTCGGCGAGTGCCGTGCGCATGGCCCATTTGTCGGTGACGAGGCGGACCGTGTCATGGCGCGGCCCGCGCAGCCCCAACCGATCGTTGAGGGCGGCGAGCGACAACAGGGCGTGCTCTTGAATGCTCACGACCGCGTCGAACGGCCGGTACGCGTGCAGATGCGCGACGAGGTCGACAAACGCCGGCTCGGTGTAGTCGGTCAGCAGGGTCACGACCGGAGCGGCGGCCTCGGCGGGCCGCACACGGTCGGGGCGCTGTGCCCACCACACCTCGGCTCCCAGCGCGACGGCCGCGTCGACCAGGGTTTGCTGATCGCCCAGGACCAGTACACGTGGCTTCATGGCAAGAACACTGCCAGATGTGTGCCGCATGAGGCAATCCCTTGAAGGAAAATTGCCTACCGCCTCGCAACGGAGGGCTCTTCATTCCCTCCCGATCTCTCCATCGCTGCAGGTCAACTTGGCATAATGCCAGATGGGAGCCGAACCAAGATTGACAATCACTTGCCAAGAATGTGCCTGACTCGTACGCTCAAGCCTCGCTTCGCCTCGTACTCGCCCTGCGTCCACCGGTCCTGGAGAAGAAGAAATGACGACGTCCATACAGAACGAGGATCTGAGTCTTGACTTCAACAGACTCGACCCTGGAGTGCGAAAACAGCTGAGAGCGCTGTGCACCGTCGACAACCACCACGCCCCGCTCGCCCTGATCGGCGACTACCTGCTGCTGGCAGCGTCGATCTACGCGTGTGTCGGCGTCTCCTACTGGTTCTATCCGCTCGCCATCGTGCTCATCGGCTCCACCCAGCGGGCCTTCGTGAACCTGCTGCACGAGTCCTCGCACAAGGTGCTCGCCCACAGTGGGCGACTCAATCTCGTACTCGGCACCGTGTTCTCGGGCTACCTGGTGCTGCACATGTACAACCCGTACCGCAACTCCCACATCGGCTTCCACCACCGGTTCCTCGGCGACCCGGAGAAGGATCCCGACTACCAGTTCCACCGGGACATCGGCATCTACGACCACCGGGTCTCCGACGCCCGCTTCTTCGCCCGCAACATCGCCTCGGCCCTGCTGGGCCTGCGCGCCCCCCAGTACGTCACCTACGTCGTGCGCGACCGCATCCTCTTCAACGAGAACGTCTCGGTGTCAATGCCGATCCGGCAGAGCACCGAGCGCGCACTGCTGCTCCTGCAGTGGGGTGCGATCGTCGGTGTGTGCGCTTGGCAGGGCTGGCTGCTTCAGCTGGTGCTGTTCTGGTTCGTGCCCCTGTTCACCACGGCCGTGGCCATCGGCTGGCTGTCGGAGCTGGCCGAGCACTATCCCCTGCCGGAGAGCGAGTCTCGGCAGAAGTTGATGACCCGCAACCGGCACGGCTGGGCCATCGAGCGCTTCCTGCTCGGCCGGCACCACGACAACTATCACCTGGTGCACCACCTCAACACCGGTGTGCCGTTCTGGAACATGAAGCGTGCCCACCAGGTGCTGCTCCAGGACCCCGGTTATGCCCGCTGGGACGGCCTCTGGGCCGGTGTCCTCACCCGCTCGCGCGGCCGTGAAAACCAGGAGACGCTGCTGAGCTACGCGTCGAAGTACCGCCGCTGGCGCCGCCTCGGGGGTGATCCCGCGCTGATCGACGACGGTGGCTCCTTCGCCGAGGCCGCCGCGCTCGCCCGCATCCTCTGACTCACCTCATGCCCCACCCCCTCGTCCAACGAAGGAGTCAGCGGATGCCCGTGCACCTCAACACCGCCGGTGCCGGCCTGATGTCCGCAGAGGTCGTGGAGACCATGACCGCCCACCTGGCGGAGGAGGCCGCCGAGGGCGCTTACGAGACGGAACGTCGCCACGAGGCCACCCTGGAAAAGGGCGTCTACGAGGCGCTGGCCCAAGTACTCGACGCACCCGTCGACGACCTGGCCCTCTTCGACAGCGCCACCCGCGCTTGGAGCTCTGCCGTGGACGCACTGCGCTTCACCGGCGCCGACCGCGTCTGGATCACCCCCTACGAGTACGCCGGCAGTCTCATCCTTTGGACCGAGCTGCGCAGGCGAACCGGCCTGCGCATCGAGGTCGTCCCCCTGACCCCGTCCGGGGACCTCGACCTCGAGTGGATGCGCCGCAACATCCGCGAGGACGTGGTGGCGGTCTCCGTCCCGCACGTCCCGTCCGGCTGCGGAATCGTGAACCCGGTGGAGGAGATCGGCCGCATCCTCGCCCCGTGGCCATGCCTCTACCTCGTGGACGCCTGCCAGTCGGTCGGCCAACTCGACGTCTCTGTGCGCGAGATCGGCTGCGACCTGCTCACCGGCGCAGGACGCAAGTTCCTGTGCGGGCCGCGGGGCACCGGATTCGCCGCCATCGGCCCCCGCCTGCGGGCCGTCGCCGCTCCCGTCTTCCACGACCTCCACGTCGCCGACATGACATCGGCCGACAACTACGAGGTACACACCGAGAGCGCCCGGCGCTTCGAATACGCGGAACGCTCGGCGGCCGCCGTCCGGGGCCTCGAAGCGGCGCTCCAGCACCACCTGGCCGGCTCCGACGGGCCCGGCACCGGACCGAGTCCGCGCGACGCGGTCCGGTGCATCGTCGACGAACTGCCCAGCACCCGGCTGATCGACCCCGGGACACGGCACGCCTCCATCGTCACCTTCGTCTGTGAACTGATGCCCGCGTCACGGATCCGTGACGAGCTCGCCGCCCGCGGCGTCAGCGTGTGGGTGGCACAGGGCAACCACACCCCGCTCTACCTACCCGGGCAGGGCGTCGCCCACGGTGTGCGCGTCTCACCGCACCACTACACCTCGCCCCAAGACATCGAGGTGTTCGCCCGAGCACTACGAGAAGTGATCCGTTGACGGTCACCGAGGGAGAACCCGTGCCTCACCCCGCCCCCATCGAACAAATCGACAAGGACGCCGTCAGAGCGCTCGCAGAGGAGCGGATCGACTGGCGCTTCAAAGGACTCCCTGTGTCAGCCGAGGGCAGCACTGTCGCCGAGGTCGCGGCCCGCCGCCTCAACGTCTTCGACGACGGCTTCGTCGGCCCACTCATGACCATCGACGCTGACGCCCTTGAGCACAACGTGCAAGTTCTGGCCAAGTGGTGCGCCGAACGCGGCGTCGAACTCGCCCCCCACGCCAAGACGACCATGGCCCCCCAGCTCTGGGAACGCCAACTCGACGCGGGTTCCTGGGGACTGACCGCCGCCAACACCGCCCAACTACGGGTGTACCGCCACTTCGGCGTCTCCACCGTCCTCTTCGCCAACGAACTGGTAGACGCACCGTCGCTGCGCTGGGTCACCGAGGAACTGGACGGCGACCCGTCCTACCGGTTCATCTGCTTCGCCGACTCACCCGAGGTCGCCGAAAGGATGCACAAGATCCTCGCGGCACTGGAGCCCGCGCCGTCCCGGCCCCTCGAGGTCATCGTCGAGCTCGGCAGGACGGGCGGCCGCGCCGGCGCCCGCACCGTCGAGGACGCCCTGGCCACCGCACGTGCCGTCCACGCGAGCCCCGCACTGCGTCTCGTCGGCGTCGGCGGCTACGAGGGCGTGCTGGTCAATGACCCGTCGCCGTACAGCCTCTGTGTGATCAACGACTTCCTGAACCGGCTGCGCGAGGTCACCACTCGGCTCCACGACGAGGGCCTGTTCGAGACCGACACCATCATGGTGACGGCAGGCGGCAGCTGCTTCTTCGACCAGGTGACCGACGCCCTCACGCGGCCCTGGAAGCCGGGAATGAACGTCCTGCCGGTGCTGCGCAGCGGCTGCTACATCGCCCACGACGACGGCTTCTACCGCTGGATGTCGCCCTTCTCCCGGGCGGATGACACCGAGCGGGAGCTGCGCCCCGCGCTGCACGCCTGGGGCCGGGTGACCTCGATGCCCGAGGCGGGCCTCGCGCTCATCACGGCCGGCAAACGGGACTTGTCCTTCGACGCCTGGCTGCCCGAGCCGCAGGCCGTCCGCCGCGACGACGGTACGACCCACGAGCTGCGTGACTGTGTCGTCACCGCAGTCAACGACCAGCACGCCTTCGTCCGCCTCGCGCCCGGCAACGACGTCAGGATCGGGGACTGGATCCGCCTGGGCCTCGCCTTCCCCTGCACGGCCTTCGACAAGTGGCAGCTGATCCCGGTGACACGGGACGAGACGGTCGTCGACTTCGTCCGGACGTTCTTCTGATGCGCCGCCCCGCGGCCTTTTGGAAGGGCCGTCGACTGCTCGCGGCCCTGCACACCTCCATGTCCGGCCCCGCCAGGGCCGCACCCGCTGACCGCACTACGCGTCCTGTGACCTGGCCTGATGGGCTTCGGCGCTGGGTGAACCAACGGACCCCCTGACCGCACCTCAGGTTCGATCACCAAATCCCCCGTGAACCGGTTCCGCCCTTCCGCCGCGACCCCCGCGCGGTGGTCGGGCGGGACCACCCGTCCTCCGGCTCCTGCCCTCCCTCATGGATGAGGGCCTGGAACCGATCGCACTACGGGCCGATGCGAACCATCACAAAAGCAACCGGAGGAGAGGCACTGTGAAGGCACTCGGCGGTATACAAAGGGAATGGGGTGGCGCGCGCGCAACGCCACCACCTACCACCCCACCCGATCACTCCGGCCGCCGAAACCGAGCCGCCGGCGGCCGGATCGGCATGGTCACTCCTCCCGTCGACATGACCGGAATCCTGCTGGACGACGAAGACGAAGACCCCGATCCCCCGTTGGAGGAGGACTACCGACGAAATGTGGTTCGCGGGGCGACGGAATGACGCGGGCGTCATCTGACGGGGCGCCCTCCCCGGGCTCGGCGGCATGAGCTTCGTGCGTCGACCGCCTACCTCGCCGCCGCGGCCTACCGAAGTTGAGGAACGTCTCGTACCACAGGCGCGTGTGGTTCGGCCTCAGGATCCAGTGGTTCTCGTCCGGGAAGTAGAGGTACTTGTCGGGGACTTCGTGCCGCTGAAGCTCCTGGATGAGCGCGGCGCCCTGCCCGATGGGCACGCGGTAGTCCTTCGCGCCGTGGATGACCAGCATCGGGGTACGGATCTTCGCGACCTCCAGGTGCGGCGAGTCGGCCTCGTACCGCTCGGGGCGGGTCAGCGGGTCGCCGAAGATCCGCTGGAAGTACCAGGGCGCATCGGTGTCGCCCTGAAACATCCGCAGGTCCCTCAGACCCGCATGGCTGACGATCGCCTTGAACCGGTCCGTGCCGGTGGCGACCCGGTCCACCATGTACCCGCCGTACGAGCCGCCGGCGAGCGCGATACGTGAGGCATCGATGTCGTCCCGGGCCCGCCGTCATAGGTGAACCGCGGAGCCTCGTAGAGGTGTTCCAGATCACCGACGACGTGGATCTCCTCACCGCTGACCGCGTTGGCCACCACCACGGCGGAGCGATGCTCGTCCGGGACCCGCCCGGGCACGAACCTGCGGTACGCCACCCGTGTGCCGTCCGGCGACGGTCGTCGCCCTCAGCTCGGACGGCCGGCAGATCGAAGCCGTGACCTTCGCGACGCAGACGGCGCGCTACATCAAGGTGGTCAACACCGGTAGCGCTGACACCTGGTGGTCGATCGCAGAGTTCAACGCATACGACTGAGCACCTGAATCGCGCTCCCGAGCCCGGGTCGGCTTGCTGACCCGGGCTCGGGGTTGCGTCAAGCCTTTCGGCCCCGGGCAAAGCCCGGGACAGAGCATCTGCGCGTTGGTAGGTGAATCCGCTGGGCGTGAGTCGCAGAGACGGCCGTTCAGTCCCCGGCCCGTACCAGCCCGCTCTCGTAGGCGAAGATCACTGCGTGGATACGGTCGCGGAGGCCGAGTTTGGTCAGGACGCGGCCGAGGTGGGTCTTGACGGTCGTCTCCCCGACGAAGAGACGGTCGGCGATCTCGCCGTTGGCCAGTCCCCGGGCGACCAGGGCGAGGACCTCCCGTTCCCGCTCGGTGAGCGCGGCCAGGCGGCTGCGCTGGGCGGGCACGGACGTGGGGGATTGCAGGACGAAGCGTTCGACCAGGCGCCGGGTGAGTGAGGGCGCCACCGTGACCTCGCCCCGCAGCACCGCCCGGACGGTCACCAGGATCTCCTCGGCGGGCGCGTCCTTGACGAGGAAGCCGTTCGCGCCGGCCCGCAGGGCCGCGTAGGCGTACTCGTCGAGGTCGAAGGTGGTGACGACGAGGATCCGGGGCGCATGGGGCTGCGCGCAGAGGTGTTCGGTCGCGGCGAGCCCGTCCAGGCCGGGCATGCGTACGTCCATCAGGACGAGGTCCGGCTCCAGGGCGGCCACACCCGCGATCGCCGCGTCGCCGTCGGCGGCCTCGCCCACCACGGTGAGATCGGGCTGGCTGTCGACGACCATGCGCAGTCCCATCCGGATCAGTTCCTGGTCGTCGCAGATCAGCACCCGCGACGGTGGCGAGGTGGGGGCCGGGCCGGTCATGGGGTCGCCGGGGTGGGCTCGGGCTCGGTGGGGCGCAGGGAGGCGGTGACCCGGTAGCCCCCGTCGGGTGTGGGTCCGGCGTCGACGCTCCCGCCGTACAAGGCGGTGCGTTCGCGCATGCCGGTGAGTCCGTGACCGCGGGCGTGCAGTCGGGCGGGGCGTTCCGGGACGGCTCCCGCTCCGGCTCCTGCTCCGGCCGAGTTCTCCACCCGGACGCGGACCAGCCGTCCGGGGCCCTCGGTACCGGTGTCGACCCGTACGTGGATCGTGGCGTTCGGCGGCGCGTGCTTGACGACGTTGGTGAGCGCCTCCTGCACGATGCGGTACGTCTGCACGGTGAGATCCGCCGGAAGGCCGCCCGGCTCTCCGCGAAGGTCCAGCCGGGCGCGCGTGCCGTTCGTGTTGAGGCGTCCGACCAGCCGCCGCAGATCGGCAAAGAGGGAATCACCGGCTCTGGCCCCACCGTTGCCGGGTCCGGGGGCGCCGGACGAGGCGTCCGCGTCGGGGGTGCGCAGCACCTCGAGCAGCCGGCGCAGTTCGTCCAGGGCGTCGCGGCCGGTCGCGCTGATGACGCCGAGGGTGCGGTCGACGACCGCGGGGTCGGTGTGCCGCATCAGCCTGCCGCCCTCGGCGTTCAGCACCATCACGCTCACACTGTGTGCGAGGACGTCGTGGATCTCGCGGGCGATGCGGGCCCGCTCCTCGGCGACGGCGAACCGGGCCAGGGCGAGACGTTCCGACTCGGCGAGCGCGGCCCGCCGCTCGAACTCGGCGACATAGGCGCGCCGGGCACGGACGTACTCGCCGAACACCCAGGCCCCGGCCAGCAGGAGGCCCACGGCGAGCGGGGTGAGCCAGGCACCGCGGGCACCCGGGCCCCCGTAGTCCCGCTGCCACGCGGGAATCCACAGCAGTACACAGCCGGCGGCACAGATCACCGTGGCCGCGGCGGCCCGGCGCAGGCCGCGGACCGTGAGGGTGGCCAGGACCGCGGCCAGGGCGACGGCGCCGCGTCCCGGTTCCTGTCCCCACACCTGTCCGAGGTACTGCGCCCAGAACGCGGCCGTCACCAGGGCCGCGACGAGCACCGGCCGGCGGCGGCGCCACAGCAGGGGCAGCACCAGGGCCGCGTACACGACCGCCTGTACCCAGACCGGTCGCCAGCCCGGCTGCGGGCGGATCACCGGGGGCACGGCAACCAGCACGACCAGCAGGACGTCCGTCAGCCACGGATGTCCGCGCCGCAGGCGGGGCAGGGTCTCGATCAGCCGGTGCACCGCCTCACGCTACGGCCGGGGACCGCTCCGGGGCATCGTCCTGGCGGGCGTCACCGGGTCCTCCCGCAGTCGTACGGACACCGGCCGGGGACACGACGTGCGGCCACCCGGGGCGCTTCCAGCATGGCCGCCATGTCGATCACCACCGAGTTCCTCAGACGGCCCCTCATGACCGGCGCCGTGGCGGCCAGTTCACGACGGCTGGCGTGCGCGATGACCGAGGGCATCGGCCTGGAACAGGCCCGGACCGTTGCCGAACTCGGCCCGGGGACCGGGGTGTTCACCGACGCGATCCTCGCCCGGCTCGCCCCCGGGGCACGGCTGGTCGCCGTCGAGCTCAACCCGGTGCTCGCCGCCCGGCTGCCGGTCACCCGGCGCGACAGCCGGCTGACCGTGGTCCATGGCTCGGCCGCCGACCTGGCCGCCGCGGTGGGCGAACCGGTCGACGCGGTGGTCTCCGGACTGCCCTGGACGGTCATGCCGCAGAACCGGCGCGGGTACATCCTGGATGCCGTGACCGAAGTCCTCGCGCCCGGTGCCTGGTTCACCACCTTCGCCTACCTGCACGCGGCCTGGACCCCGCCCGCCCGTCACTTCACCGCCGAACTGGCCAACCGTTTCGACCGGTTGGAACGCTCGAAGACGGTGTGGGCGAATCTGCCACCCGCCTTCGTGCACCGGGCCACCCAGCGGCCTTGACTGGGGGGTGCGGTGATCCGCGGTTGGGCGCCTCGTCGACCTGCGGTCATGCCTCGTGCGGTTGCTCTCGCGGGCTGGGGCGGACGGTCTGATCGGCGGGCGAGGACGGTAGTCGGGACCCTGACGGGACGCAGGGAATCGGAAGTGGCTGCGGCGGTGCGATGTGGACGGCCCGCACCGAAGCGGCCCACTGCGCCTGCGGTCCGGCTTGGCCGGCAGGCATCGCCCCCAGGTGCTCAGTGCTCGCCGAAGAAGATCTCCTTGACCTCGCGCAGCGCGTAGTGGACCAGCACGTATCCTGCGGCCGGGTCGGCCCACCACAGGCCGGCCACGGAGTTCAGCAAGAGGCCGATCAGCACGGAGGCGGCCAGCAGGCCGTCGATCAGGGTGACCCGGCCCTCGGTCTTGAGTACCGGGTTGTCCAGCGCGGTGCCGGTGCGTGCCTTGCCTGCGGCAAGCGTGAACATCACCAACGCCGTCACCGCAGTCCAGCCGATGCCCAGAGGTGAGTGACGGGGCCGGAAGCCGGTGGCCAGCACCCAAGTGGACTGCACCAGCAGGTACACCGCCAGCAACGCAAAACCGACACCGATCAGTTTCAGCGCGAAGCGCCGGCGGTCCTCGCCGGTACCGGACAGTTCCCAGATCACCACGGTGGAGGCGCCGATCTCGATCAGGGAGTCCAGCCCGAACCCGGCCAGCGCCACGGATCTCGCCGCGGTCGCGGCGACGGCGAGCACCACGATGCCGATCACGTTCCAGCCGAGGGTGGTGTACTCCAGGGCACGGCCGCGGCGGACGAGCGTCCTGCGGGTGGCGTCGTCAGTGCTGGTCACCGCGGGATCCTCCCAGAACCTGGGCTGTCTCTCCACAGCGGGTTCCTGAGACGCCCCGATGCGCGCTCTGCCCCGGCGCGACGTGCTTGCCGCTCCCGCTGCTGTGTTGATGTTCGCCCTGGTCGGCTGCGGCGGCTCCGACCGGAGCCGCAGCTGACCGGGGACATCAGGCAGAAGCCCAGGGTGCGGCTGCCGTCAGTGCCCCGGCGACCCCGCCGATCATGATCTGGAGGAGGACGTCCTCGCGGACGACCCGGACCCGGCGGGCGCGCCGGCCGGTTTCGTGGAACAGATGAGTACGGAGGAAGTGGGACGCGCTACGCTCGGCGCTCCGAGCGGTGAAGAGGCGGAGCAGCGCATGATCACAGCCGCGGGGTTGGCCGGATACGCGGTCCTGGTGGGTGCCGTGGTGCCGCCCCTGCTGGCCAGGGCCCCGTGGGCGCACCGGGCCCCGGCCGTCGCTGTGCTGGCGTGGCAGGGCCTCATGGTCACGTTCGTCGTCGCCACCGCCCTTTCGGTGTACCACGCGGTGACGGCCGAACAGCATGTGCACGACGGAATGATCGGGCTGCTCACCGCATGCGGACTGCCCGCGGACGCCTCGTCGGCGGGCGGCGCGCCCCCCACCTTCGACGACGCCCTGGCGATCGCGGCACCCGTCATGGTCGTCCTGCTGCCGGTCGGATGGCTGGTCCGGTGCGCCTGGCGGGCGCGACGTGCCGGCAACCGTCAACTGGACATGCTCACTCTCGTCGGCGAACCCGCGCCCGAGTACGGCGCCACGATCGTCGACCACGGCATTCCCGCGGTGTACTGCCTGGCCGGACGCCGCGCCCGCGTGGTCGTCACCAGCGGCGCGCTGGACATCCTCACCGAGGAGCAGTTGCGCGCCGTACTGGACCACGAGCGCGCCCACATCGTGGGCAGGCATCACCTGTTGAAGATCCTGGTGGACGCGTTCTCGCGCGCGTTCCGCGGTCTGCCGCTCGCCCGGCACGCAAAAGAGCAGACGAACCTGCTGCTGGAGATGATCGCGGACGACCGCGCCCTGCGGCATCACTCCAGGGAGACGCTGGCGACGGCGATGTGCGAGGTCGCGGCGGGACGAGCGCCGACGGCGGCCCTGGGGGCGGGCGGCTCGGGAGTCCTCATCCGGCTGCGGCGCGTCCTTGCACCGCAGCCCCGGCCGCACCGCGTGGCATGGCTGGGCATCGTCGTGGCCACGGTCCTGGCTCCGCTGCTGCCCCTGACGGTGGCGTGCGTGCCCTGACTCCCAGCGGACCCGCACCATCCCCAACAGGTTGATCAAGGCGCCTTCCACAACCTGCGTTTCGCCGGGAGAGCGGCGCGACGCCGGCCCGCCGGAGCGCGCCGTGGCCGGGCCGCTGAAGACCACCGCATGGGCACGGGCGGGCTGCTCGTCCCGGCGCGCCATCGTCTCCGGCATCGTACTCATGGGTACGGCCTGCCTCCCCCCGCTCACTGACACCGGCACGGCGCCCGCGTCTCCGGCCCGGCGGCCCGGGCCGTGACACCGGCACCGTTGTCCGCGGCAGTGGTCCTGCCGGGACCGGGCACGGCGGCGGTCCACCTGTTCGAGACAGACACCGTCGTGCGGTCGGCCGAGGCCGCCCGGGGCGGCCTGGTCCTGACGGACATCCGCAGGGCAGGTCCTCGATCGCTGCCGCAACCCGTCTGATCACCGTGGACGAGGACCTGTCCAACGACGAGACCGCCGCGCGGCTCCGAGTAAAGACCTCGTCATGCGCGTCGACTTCGTCTGAACGGTCAGCTGTCTGCGAACGTACTAAGGGCATCAGTAGATAACCCGTGTGACAACAAGGGAGAACTCCGTGTCCCGGCACCGCATTGCCCTCGTCATGGCCTCGGGCGTCGCCTCGGCGTTGCTGCTCACCGCGTGTGGATCGTCCAGCGACGGCTCCACGAATACCGGCGCGGCCGCACCGGCGGCCTCCGCGCCGGCCGGTACCACGGCACCCGCCGACGGCGGCACGTCCGCCCCGAGCAGTGGCACGGGCCATATGGTCAGCACGAACATGCTGATGTCCAAGACGATGGCCGGCATGGGTGCGGTGGTCACCGACGCCGAGGGCTTCACGCTCTACCGGTACGGAAAGGACCAGGTGAACATGTCGATGTGCACCGGCAGCTGTGCGCAGACCTGGATGCCGGTCATGGCCGACGGCACCCCTCAGGGGATGGGCGTGCAGGCCAAGGTCGGCGTCGTCACCCGCGACGACGGCATGAAGCAGATCACCCTCGCCGGCTGGCCGCTGTACCGCTACATGGGCGACACCAAGGCCGGAGAGATGAACGGCCAGGGCAAGAACGGCGCGTGGTTCGCCGTGACACCGGCGGGCAAGGAGATGGCCGCCTCGGGGTGACGGGTGCTGCGTGCCCTGCGGAGGCCCGTCTTCGGCCGATGACGTGTGCGCAGCTCGCTTAGTAGAGCCATATACCCCTGGTGGGTATAGTGGGTGGGTCGTGTCAGACAGAACGGGGCGCGGAAAGCGATGACGACAGCCACAGAGCGGCAGGCCGGACCCCGAGGCAGCGCAGCGCGCTGCGCGCGGGCCGTGGTCGTCGCGCTGCTCGCCGCACTCGCTGTCCTCGTCCACCACGACACGACGTCGGCTGTCACGCCCGCCCACTCCATGAGCGCGATGGCCGGCATGGATCACACCTCGGCCGCCATGACCCCGAGGCCCGCCCCGGTCGCGCACGGCGCGGTCCTGAAGACCGCGTACACGGCGACGGGCGATGACGGCGGCGCCTGCTCGGGTCCCGGCATGCAGCACTGCGCGGCTGGAAACGTAGGCACGGCGAAACTCCTGCCGCCGCCCGCCGCTGCCACCGTCGTCCGGTCGGATGCCTTCCGTTCCACGCCCGCCCAGCGTGATCCGACCGGGACGTCGTACCGAGCGCCCCCCGATCTCTTTGTCCTCTCCCGGCTGCTGATCTAGGCCGGATCCCGCGAGCCGCCGCCGCGTCCCCCTGGTACGCGAGCGGTGCTGCCCGCACGCGGTCCGGCCGACGGCACATCGAGTAGAGGACTCCCCACGTGAACGACATGAACAGCATCAACCGCCGCTCCGTCCTGCTGGCCGGGCTCGGCGTCGCGGGCGCGGGCGCGCTCGCCGCGTGCAGCAGCGGCTCCGGCAGCTCCACCCCCTCCCTGGTCGGCCCCGATGACGCGGCGGTCGCCGCCGTCGAGAAGAAGCGCAAGACCACCGGCAGGACGCAGCAGGTGACCCTGACCGCCGCGCGCGCCATGCTCGATCTCGGCGGCGGGGTCACGGCGGCCAGCTGGGCCTTCGGCGGCCGGACCCCCGGCAAGGAACTGCGGCTGTCCGTGGGTGACACGCTCGCCGCCGAACTCTCCAACCAGCTGCCGGACCAGACCACCACCTCCATCCACTGGCACGGGATAGCCCTGCGCGCCGACATGGACGGCGTACCCCCGGCCACCCAGGCCGCCGTACGCGCCGGCAGCAACTTCACCTACCGCTTCGTCGCCGACGCCCCAGGCACCTACTTCTTCCACCCGCACGTCGGCGTTCAGCTCGACCGGGGTCTCTACGCCCCGCTCGTCGTGGAAGACCCCAGGGAACCGCTCCAGTACGACGACGAGTGGGTCGTCATCCTCGACGACTGGGTCGACGGTGTCACCGGCACCCCCGACGAGGTCTACGCCGAGGTCAAGCAGGGCATGGGGGGCATGGGGGGCATGGACATGGGCGGAGCCGGCGCCGGCCCCAGCGACTCCTCCAGCGACGACATGGGGGGCATGGGCGGGATGGACATGAGCAACATGGGCACGGACAGCGGGAGTCCGGACGCGAGCGCCTCGCCGTCCGGCTCCGGCGGCATGTCGATGAAGTTCATGCTCATGGGGGCTCGGAGCAAGCTGCTCGGTGGCGACGCGGGCGACGTGAAGTACCCGTACCACCTGGTCAACGGACGTGTCCCGGCCGACCCGGAGGTGTACACCGGCAAGCCGGGCGAGCGCGTGCGGCTGCGGATCATCAACGCGGGCGGCGACACGGCCTACCGGGTGGCGCTCGGCGGGCACAGGCTGACCATCACCCACACCGACGGATACCCCGTTCAGCACCAGCGGGTCGACGCCCTGCTCGTCGGCATGGGAGAGCGGTACGACGTCCTGGTCACCCTCGCGGACGGCGTCTTCCCGCTGGTCGCCCTCGCCGAGGGGAAGGATGCCAACGGTATGGCGCTGGTCCGAACCGGTTCCGGCAGCGCACCGATGCCGACCGTCCGCCCGAAGGAACTCGACGGCCTGATCATGACCGCCGCGCGGCTGAAGGCGGCGGACGACGTCCGGCCGGCGACGAAGAGGGCCGACCGGGTGCACCGTATCGAACTGACCGGCGGCATGGGCGAGTACAACTGGGGCATCAACGGCAAGCGGTTCGACATGAGCAACCCGACCGCGAACCCGATCCTGGTCGAGCAGGGCGAGCGGGTCCGCCTGGACTTCGTGAACAGGACGACGATGTGGCATCCGATGCACCTGCACGGCCACACCTACCAGCTCGGCAGCGACGGCCCGCGCAAGGACACCACCATCGTGCTGCCGAAGAAGACGGTGTCCGTCCACTTCGACGCCGACAACCCTGGCCAGTGGATGCTGCACTGCCACAACGCCTACCACGGTGAGGCCGGCATGATGGCGTTGGTGGCCTACCAGGCCTGACGAACCTTCATCGAGAACTTCGCGTCCGGATCGGGCGGAGTCTCGGAGAGGACGTCCGCCCTGCGCCCGCCGACGTCAGGAGCGAGCGGCGGGCCAGGGCGACGTACTTTCCCGTGAAGTCGTCGGTGATCTGCCCGAACTCGGCCTCGCTCAACGGTGGAGCGGCGAACTCGGCAGGATGGCGACCCTGTCCTCCAGCGGCGCCAGTCACGTGTCGGCGCGTCTTCCCGCGTTGCGCAGGGCTTTGCGGAGCGCGCTGATCTCGGCGGAGGACATCTGGTCCACGAAGTGGGTCAGCGCCACAGGGCGGTCCTCGCTGGCGCTCAGGGCGTCCTCCATGAGGGCGGCCGCGTACTCCTCGCGAGTGCGCACCGGTTCGTACAGCCAGGCCCGGCCGTCCTTCTGCTCGCGTACCAGCCAGCCCTTGCTGTGGAGGATGTTGGCCACCGTCATCACGGTGGTGTAGGCGACGGGCCGGGTCCGGTTGATGTCGTCGACGATCTCGCGCACGGTCGCCGGGCGCCTCCACCTCCACAGACGGTCCATGATCTCCGCCTCCAGATCACCCAGCCGTCGCATGCCCAGCGTCCCCTCCTGCACCGCGGTAACAGGAGTCATCGTAAAGGGTGCAGTACGGCCGGTGGGGTGACCCGATCGCGGACGAGCCCGACGCGGCCGCCGCGAGCCTGGCCTGGCGACGGGATGACGTGCTGTCGCCGGCCGTCGCCCCGAGACGACGAGTCTCCCCCACCCCACCACTCGCTAGGCGAGGAGAAACCTTCTGAGCTGCGGCTCTGTCGTTCCCTCGCTCCGAGGGGCGAGGTCTACCCGGCGTCGCCGAAGCCGGCGATCGACAGTTGGGCGCCGCCGACCAGGTAGTGGCCGAGGGCAATGCCTGTCGTCGGCACGATGGCCGCCGGGATGGCGCCGGTGCCGGTCCAGCGGACCTGTAGGTGCTTGGCCGGTTCGGCGTTGACCGGCTCGCCGGTCCACTCGTGGGTGGCGAAGACGACGGTGAGGAAGCCGCACGGCGCCTCGACGCCCCAGGCGCCGTGGATGAGGTGGGCGACGCGCAGTGACCTCGGATCGACGACCAGCCCGGTCTCCTCCCGTAGTTCACGCACGGCCGTTTCGGTGATGGGCTCGCCGGGGTCGCTCTTGCCGGCCGGAAGGTCCCACAGACCGTTCCCGTACTTGGCGCCCGGGCCGCGCTGCAGGAGGACGACCCGGTCGTTCTCCGTGTCGTGGACGATGACGGCGGCCGCCAGGAGGGTCATCGACTCCACCGCGGGCCGCAGGGCCGGTGGCCTGCCGCCGGTGCGCCGGTCCGTCACGGGTTTCCCTTCGTAGATGGGCTCGTTCGGCATGCTAGGGGAGGGTCGTCCGGCCACGGTGCGGAATCGGTCCCGACGGCCTGCGGACGCCGTCGGTCGCTACACCGAAATGCGGATTGACACGCACAAACCACCGTCCTTGAGTGGACGCCAGGCAGAACCGCAGGGGGAGACGTCATGCCTGGTCACAGCAACTCATCCGCGCCGCAACCGTCGCTGCAACCACCACTGCCCGGAATCCCGAACGACCGGCTCTGCAATGAGTTACTGGGGGCGAGCGACGCCGCCGCCGACACCGGCGACCTGGCGACCGCCGCCGCCCATGCCCGTACCGCGGCGATGCTGGCCGCCTCCGCAGGGCTGGCGTCCCACCTGCGGGCCGCCCAACTGCGCCAGGGACGCCTGGCCCTGCTGGCCGGGGACCGTGAGGCCGCCGCCGACTGGTTCCGGCAGGCCGGGGCGCCGGACGCGGACCGGACCCCACCGGACGGCGCGGCCCGAGCCGACCCCGGCGCCCGGCTGTGGGGGCGGCTGCGCCACACCTGGCGTGCCCCGGAACCGCAACGGTCTCCCGACCCGGCCCAGCCTGCCGCGCACCTTGCGCCGCAGCTGGCGATCGCCCTGCTCGGCTCGCTCAACGTCAGCGTCGACGGCGTCCCCGCCGAGGGCTGGAACGGCCACCGCACCCGCTCGCTGCTCGCCTTCCTGGCCACCCACCGCGACCCCTGGCCGCACCGGGAGGCCCTGATGGACACCTTCTGGCCGGACTCCGCCCCCGAGGCCGCCCGCAACAGCCTCGGTGTCGCACTGCACCAACTGCGCCAGACCCTGCGCACCGCCACCGGCGACCCCGTGGTCGTCTTCAGCTGCGGCACGTACCGGCTCTGCCCGGGCCTCGGCCTGTGGCTGGACTGCGACGAGTTCGACCTGCGGCTGCGCACCGCCCGGGACGCGGAGGACCGCGGCGACAAGACCGACGCGGTGACGGACTACGAGCAGGCGCTCGCCCTCTACCGGGGCGAGTTCCTCGCCGAATCCCCGTACGAGGAGTGGAGCGCCCTCTACCGGGAGCGGCTGCGCCTGGCCCACCTCGACGCCCTCGCCCGGCTCAGCGAACTGCACTTCGTCACCGGACGTTACGTCCCCTGCGCCGAGCTCTGCCGCCGGCTGGTCGAGCTGGACCCGTGCCGGGAGAGCGCCCACCGCCGCCTGATGCGCTGCCTGAGCCGGATCGGCCAACCCCACCTGGCCATCCTCCAGTTCCGCTCCTGCGCCAAGGCCCTGCAGGCCGAACTCGGCATATCGCCACAGCGCGAGACGGCGGCACTCCACGACCGGCTGCGCGCCGACCTTCCGGTGTGAGCGTCGCTTAACGCGTGGCTCAACGCGCCGGTCCGCGCGATTAAGCGGTGCCCGGCGGGGCCGTTAAGCGGCGTCCGGCATAACCGGTGCCATGGCCGGCGGCACTCCGCCACCGAGCCGACCGCTCACGTCTCAGGGGGAGACCAGCATGACCGGACAGCCCGAACCCGGCAGCAACATCGCATTCGTGATCGACGCCACAGCCGTCCACGTGACGGACAACGACGGCATCCCGTCCAAGTACGTGCTCGACGCCGACAAGCAGATCAGGATGAACCTGGTCTTCGAGATCGACGGCCTCGTGATCCCGTCGATGGACGGCCAGAAGTACCGGGTGACCTACGCCTTGGCCCCGCTGACCGACACCCCGCCGTACAAGGCGGTGCACGAAGGCAACCTGAGGACAGCCCTGCCGTCGCCCACGAAGGTCTACAAGGAGGCCGACACCGAGGTGAAGATCCCGGCCGGCGCCGTCAAGCCAGGGCTCTACCAGCTGTCGGCGTTCGTCCAGTTCCCCAAGAACCCCGGCATCGCCGCGTTCACCACGCTCCCGGTGATCGAGGTCATCGAAGAGCAGCCGTGACCGAGGAGCTGACCCGCATCGACGGCGTCGGCGCGTCCACCGCGCGCAGACTGGCCGCCGCCGGAATACGTACCTGCGCCGAACTCTCCGCCGCATCCACGGACGAGGTGCTGGCCGCCGTGCACGGCCTGCACGGCATGTCCGTGAGCAGGGCCGAGCGGTGGCGCAAGGACGCGGCGGAACTCGCTGCGGCGGAACCCGGGCCGGAGCCGGAGCCGGCCGACGAGGAGGGGTACGAGAGCTTCGTCCTGCGGGTCCGGCTCGACCGGGGCCGGGTCCGCGCGACGGAGATCCGCAGAGTGCGCACCGGGGAGAGCCGGCACTGGCCCGAGTGGGACGCCGAGGCGCTGCTGGCCTGCGTCCTGGGCCGGCCGGCCCCGTCGGAGGCCGACGCACAACCGGAGCCGGAGCCGCAGGCAGCGGCGGCCGACGAGCCCGAGGATCGTTCCGTACCGCCGACCGTCATCCTGGCCCAGCCCCGGCTGTCGGTCGGCGACGGCGGCACCGTGCGGGCGTGGGTGCCGTTCGTCATGGACGTCACGCTCGAACTGCCGCCGTCCGGTGACCCGGAGCAGCGTTTCGCGTACTACGCGGCCGCCACCGAGATCCTGACCGACGCCGGACGGCGGATGCTGGCCGACGGCGGGGGCGTGGTGGTCGCCGGACACCCCGTCATCCGGCTGCCGTTGCCCGGCCTGCCGCCCGGCACCCACAGCCTGGGCATCGCGGTCAGCCTGCGCGAACCCGGCGGGCTCCACCCGAGCGCGCTGGCGGCCACCGTGGACGGGCTCGTGCTCAGCCTGTGACGGTGACGGGCACCGGACCACGCCTCACGCGGCGGAGCCCGAGTCCGGGCCCGCCTCGTCGTCCCAGGCGATGCCGATCTCCCGCAGCCAGCGGCTGTCCTCCGGTCCCGGCCCGGAAGGCATGGCCAACGGCTGCGGGACGGTCGGCGTGGCGGGCATTTCGGTTCGTACGATCGACAGGCCGCCCTTCCCTCCCGCATGGGTGACGGTCTCGTCGCCGCGCTCCAGCACCACCAGCTCGTATTGGGGCGGCCACCGCATCAGTATCCGGCGCCGGCAATTCGGGCAGAACCATTCCTCGGCGCCCGATGCCAACGTGTTGACCAACTGCATTTCATGGGTCGCGCTCATGGCGTCCCTCCGTACCGGCGCGGAACAGGGGAGTCGGATCGGGAACCGGATCGGCCGCGGGGTGGAGCGGCCGTACGCCCGTATGTGCTTCATGCCCACTGCGCGCTGATCGCCAATCAGCTTTCGGCGGATCGCCGGGGCTCGGGCAGGCTCGCCCGAGCCCCGGCGGCGTCCCACGCAGCGGACTGTGCGCATCCGAGAGGGGCTACTGAGTGAGCCCGAGTTCGCCGGACTTCTCGAGAAGGGGACGCGGGGTGTCGGACGGGCGGTCCTCCGGGGCGGGCCCGGCGTCGGCCGGGCGGAGGTCCGTGGCGAGGCCGGGGGCGGACGGCTCCTCGGAGGCCGTCACGGCTTCCGCGGCCGTCACGGTTTCGGTGGCCGGCACGGCTTCCGCGGCCTCCGCGGGCGCTGCGGTCGCCCCCTGCCTGCGGGTCATCCCCACACCCACCAGTACCACCGCCATCCCCAGCACCACCCGGATGCTCAGGTCCTCGCCCAGAACGACGGCCCCCAGCAGTACGGACACCACCGGCAGCAGGTAGCCGACCACGGCGGCGTTGGTCGCGCCCTCGTCGTTGATGATCCGGTAGGTGAGGTGGAAGGTGGTCGCGGTGCAGAACACGCTGAGGACGACGGCCGCGACGAGGACCGTCGGGCCGGGGTCGATCGCGTCCAGGCCGCCGATCGGCACCGCGAGGGCGGTCAGCCCGCTCGCGGCGACGAGCTGGGCGGCGGAGAGCGAGATCGTGGGCGTGCCCCTGCGGACCAGGGTGCGGCCCATGTACGTGAACGCGACGGCGTAGCTGGCGGCGGCGCCCAGGATCGCGAGGGCGCCCCAGCCGGTGGCGCCGGTCGTCCGCCAGGGGGCGAAGATGACGATCGTGCCGGTGAAGCCGAGCAGCAGCCCCGCCAGCCGTACGGGCCGCAGCCCGCGCTCCGAGCCGAGGGCGAGACCGAGGATGATCGACCAGAGCGGGGTCGTGGCGTTCAGGACGCCCGCGAGCCCGGAGTCGACGGTCTGCTGGCCCACGCTGAACAACGCGAACGGCAGGGCGTTGCAGAAGAAGGCCGCGACGACGATGTGCCGCCAGACGGCGACGCCCGTCGGCAGCCGGTGCCCCGTCGCGTAGCAGGCGACGACGAGGACGAGCGCGCCGAGGGCACAGCGCGCGAACGTGACCTGGAGCGGGGAGAGCCCGCGCAGCGCCAGCTCGATCCAGAGGAAGGTCGAGCCCCACAGCAGGGCCAGCACGGCCACCCGCAGGCCGCCCCACAGGGCCCGCGTACCGCTGTTGTCGGTCATGGCGTTTCCCCATTCTCGTCTTCTCGTCTGGTGGTCGTGTCGTCCTCGCCCCACGACTCCTTCGACTCCGACGGTGCCTCAGCCGAGCTTTGAGCACAAGCAAACGCTTCTACCCATACTGTTAAGCTGTCCTACATGCTTGATGTGAGACGACTGCAGGTCCTGCGCGCGGTGGTCACCAGCGGCACGGTCACCGCGGCCGCGGCCCACCTCGGCTACACCCCGTCCGCCGTCAGCCAGCAGGTGGCGGCGCTGGAGAAACAGGCCGGTACGGCACTGCTGGAGCGGGTCGGACGCGGGGTGCGCCCCACGGCGGCCGGGCTGCTGCTCACCGAGCACGCGGCGCTGATCAGTTCGGCGGTCGCCCAGGCGGAGACGGCGCTCGCCGACCTCCGCGCCGGGCGCACCGGCCGGCTGTCGGTCCGCTACTTCGCCACGGCCGGCTCCACGCTGGTGGCACCGGCCCTGGCCAGACTCCGCGCCGAGCACCCCGGCGTCCGCGTCGACCTCGAACTCGCCGACCCGGAGGACCCGTTCCAGGAGGTGGCGGGAGGCCGGGCCGACCTGGCCGTGGTGGTCCAGGCGCAGGACCGCACGGGCGGCGGCTTCCGGCTCGTCCACCTCCTCGACGACCCGTACGCGGCCGTACTGCCCCTCGGCCATCCGCTCGCCGGCAAGAAGACGATCGACCTGCACGAGCTGTCCGGTGAGCAGTGGGTGGGCAGCGAGCCCCCCGGTCCCTGCCTCGAACCCGTCATCGACTCCTGCGCGGCGGCCGGCTTCAGCCCCGACTTCGTCATCCAGAGCGAGGACTACGCCACCGCGCAGGGCTTCGTCGCGGCCGGCCTCGGCGTCGGTCTGATGCCGCGGCTCGGGCTGCGCAACCGGCACCCCGGTGTCGTCGTACGCCCGGTCCGCAACCCCGAGCCGGTCCGGGTGATCTCGGCCGCCGCCCGGGAGACCGCCCTCGAACAGCCGGCCCTGCGCGGCCTGTTGGACGCGCTGCGGGACGCGGCCGCCACCGCCGACCCGGGTGACGAGCCTCGGTCGCCATGACCGCGGCCTGCGGCGTGCGGGCCGCGGGGGCCGGCGGCGGTGGTGTGCGGGGCGCGTGTCAGGCGCCGTGCGCCCCGGGCACGGCGGGCGCGGCGGGTACGGCGGGTACGGCGGGTACGGCGTTCAGGGTGACCACACTGGCGAAGATCTCCTTGTCGTGCTGCCGGGCGCTGATCCGTACCCGGCCGGGGTCCGCCAGCCGCTCGGCCTCCATCCAGCAGGGGGCGTCCATCTCGGCGTAGCGGACGAAGTCGGAGTCCATGCCGGTGACCGCCGTCGTGCCGGGGTGTGCCGTGGCCAGGGCCGCCTGGCGGGCGGCTTCCAGGAGCAGCATGCCCGGCACGTGGTCGACGAGGTGGTCGAAGAGGGTGGGATGGGTGGTGTCGACGCGCAGCTGCCAGCGGTCGGGCCGGTCGGTGGCGGCGAGCACCACGTCCTCGAAACGGTCGCGGCCGAACGGTGTGAGACCGGCCGGTGGCGGCAGCGGCACGGCGCGTGCGGTCGCCGCGGCCGCGTCGGCGTACGAGCCGCGGAGCCGGTTGTAGACGGTGCGGTCCTGGACGGTGAAGCGGGAACGGGCCGAGGCGAGGTGCCGGCCGCCGCGCTCCACCTCGACGCTCAGGGATATCGCGGCGGCGCGTTCGCGACGGTACGTCACCTCGGTGCAGGTGATGTGCAGTTCCAGCTCGGCCGGGTCGCCGTCGGCGTACGCGGCCGACGGGTCGAGGCTCCAGCCGAAGTCCTTCCACAGTAACTGGTGGCCGAACGGCACCCGGTAGGCGCCGTGGGACAGCAGCGGCAGCGTCTGGCGTACGGTTTCGCTGAGCAGGAGCGGGTCGTGCAGGCCCAGGCGGTTGACGTAGAACGGGTGCGTGGCGGGCCAGGCGGCGGTGACGGTGAAGGCGTCGGGCGCGGTCCGCCGCCAGTCGCGCAGCAGTACTTCGGCCTGGTTCGTCTTGTGCGTGAAATCCGGTGAAACCCTCTCAAAACGATTTTCGAGGGCGTGCTGGGCAAAGCTGATAGACATGGTTGACCCCCCTGTTGCGGTGACTCTCCTGTGGGCACGCGCAGGTGAAACGAGGGCGCTCGCAGTGACAGGGCGGCGCCGACGTGAATAAAATAGAGGTCGTTCTTTTTGTTTGTCTACGGATACGAGGGAGTCCGCTGATGGCGCGACAACGACAGGAGCGGGCGGAGCGGACACGGGTCGCGCTCATCCATGCGGCGGCGGAGGAGTTCGACCAGGCCGGGTACCACGGCGCGGGTCTGAACGCGATCCTGCGGCGGGCGGGCATCACCACCGGAGCCATGTACTTCCACTTCAAGTCGAAGGAGGAGCTGGCCCGTGCGGTCATCGTCGACCAGGCCGCCGAGCTGCGCTGGCCCCAGGAGCGGAAGGGCCTGCAGCAGCTGATCGACGTGTGCCAGTACCTGGCCGTGCAGATGCGCTCGAACGTGTTGTTCCGGGCGGGTGTGCGGCTGGCCGTCGAGCAGAGCGAGATGAACCTTCTCGACTACTCGATCTACGACTGGTGGGCCGAGCAGTTCGCCACGCACCTGGCGGAGGCGCGGGAGCTCGGGCAGTTGCGTCCCGACGTCGACGAGGCCGCGTTCCCGCAGGTGATCGTCGCCGCCTACACCGGGACGCAGATCATGTCCCGGCTCGCCACCAACCGGGTCGACCTGCCCGAACGCATAGAGACCATGCTGCGATGTCTGCTGCCGGCCCTCGCGCCGGCTGAGGTCGTCGACACGCTGGAGTTCCCGGGAGACGCCGACGGGGCGAAGGCGACGGGGGAGGCTGCCGCTTCATGAAGCCTGTCCGGGTCTTGCTGACGGGCCCGACCGGGTTCGTGGGGCGGGCGGTGCTCGGGGCTCTGCCGCGCGCGGAAGGCGCGGGCGGGGGAGCGGTCGAGGTGCGTGCGGTCGCCCGCGCGGTTCCCGCGGATGCCGGGGCGCCGGCGGGCGTGGAGTGGGTGCGGGCGGACCTGGCGGACCCGGCGTCGCTGGCCGGCGTGGCGAGCGGCACGGATGTGCTCGTGCATCTCGCCTGCCGGGTCGACGGCGACGCGGAGGAGTGCGAGCGGACCAACGTCGATGGCACCCGGGCGGTCCTCGCCGAGGCCCGGCGGGCCGGGGTGGGGCGCGTCGTCCACCTGTCCACGGCGGCGGTGTACGGGCCGGGACCGCATCGGGGCATCGCCGTCGACGGGGTGACGCCGGCACCGGTGTCGGCGGCCAGCCGTACCCGGTTGGCCGCCGAGCGCATCGCGCTCGACGCGGGCGGGGTCGTACTGCGGCCCGGTCTCGTGCTCGGGGCCGGGGACCGCTGGGTGGTGCCCGCGCTCGCCGAACTGCTCCGGCGGGTGCCTGCGGGGTGGGACGGCGGGCGCGGGCGGGTGTCCGCGGTCGACGTCGGGGACCTGGCCCGGCTGGTGACCGCGGTGGCCCTGGCCCCGGACCGCGAGGTGCCCTCCGGGGTGTACCACGCCGGCCATCCCGTGCCGGTGCGCAACCGCGACCTGATGGCCCGGCTGGCGGAGCTGGACGTCCTGCCGCGGCCGGCCGGTGACCTGCCGTGGGACCAGTGCCTGGCGCGCCTGCGGGAGGCCCCGGGGCGCATCAGCGAACGGCAGTTCGCACTGCTGGCCCGGGATCACTGGTACGAGAGCGAGGAGATCTGGCGGTTGACGGGCTGCGCACCGGGACCGGGACCGCTGGAGCGGTTGGGCGGGGCGGCGGGGTGGTACCGGAGGCAGCTCGCGGCCGCCGGGTGACGGTCTGCGACCGCCGTGCCCGCCGGGCCCGCCGGGCCTGCCGGGCCTGCCGGGCCGGGGGTCCGGCGACCGGTGCCCCGTGCCCCGGTCTCCCCGCTCCGCGACGGTGGCCGTGGCGGCACCCTCCCGTCCGCAGGGGTGCGGATGCCCGGCCCGGCGCACGCGGTTGCCCCCGGAGCCACCCGGGCGCCGGCCCCGAGGCGCCGCCGACGGGCCGGCGTGCCCTGGCACATACCACCGGCATTACCTCAACTTGGCCAAGTAGTTGCCGAGTTGGGCAGACGGGGTGTCCAACGGGGAAGCGGCGGTAGGTTCGGGAGACTGAGGGCCCTGCCCTCTCGTCCCACAAGCGAAGGAACGGCGGGCGGGAGCGCGACGACGGGTCCCCGCCCCCGGTGCCCGGAGCACGCAACACCGTCCTGTGGCCCGTGGGTGTCAGTTCCCGTGACGGATACCGAGGTCAAGCCCATGGTGAAGCAGGTGCGAGCGGAACGCACCCGGCAGGCGCTGGTCGCGGCGGCGGCCGTCGAGTTCGACCGACAGGGGTACGCCGGTACCTCACTGTCCGCCGTGCACCGGGCCTGCGGGGTGACGATGGGGGCGCTCACCTTCCACTTCTCCGCCAAGGCGGAGCTGGCCACCGCCGTCTGCCACGAGGCCGAGGACGTCACCCGGCGGGCGCTGGCCCGGCCCGCCCCGGACGGCGCGCTCCAGCCGGTCGCCGAGTTCACCTTCGCGGTGGTCCGGCTGCTGGACGAGGAGGTCACCGTGCGCGCCGCGGCCCGGCTCACCCAGGAGCAGGCCGTCTCCTTCCGCTGGCACGCCGTCTGGCGTGCCGCCCTGCGGGAGGCGGTGGCCCGGACCCGCGAACGGCCCGGACCCGAGCCCGAGGAACTGGAACTGCTGGCCCTCTACCTCACGGCGGGCGCCGAGGCGGCGCTGCGCGCGGGCCGCACCGGCAAGGAGGTCCGCGCCCAACTGGAGCGTCTGTGGGCGCTGGTGTGCGATCCCGGGCCGTCGGCTGCCGCCGCGGCGCGTCCACCGGGCGCCGGCGCGTGTACACCGGGCGCCGTCGCGAGTCCGGTCGGCGTCCTTCCCCCAGCCCCTTCCCCTTCCGCGTCCCCTTCCGCGTCCCCTTCCGCGTCCCGTTCGTCGTCCCCCTCTCCGTCCCTGCCCGCGTCCTCATCCGATACGAAAAGGCTCACTCCATGATGCGACGCTGCGCGCTCGTCACCGGCGGTTCCCGGGGCATCGGGGCCGCCATCGCGACCGAACTCGCCGCCGCCGGGCACCGGGTGGCCGTGCACTGCCGTGCCGAATCCGCCGCCGCGAAGGCCGTGCTGGACGCCCTGCCCGGCACCGGTCACGCCCTCGTCACCGGCGACGTCGGCGCTCCGGGCGCGGCCCGGGAGATCATCGAGTCCGCGGTGGGACAGCTCGGCACGGTCGACGTCCTCGTCAACAACGCCGGCGTCTACGCCGAACAGCCCGTCGCCACCACCTCGTACGAGGACTGGCGGGCCGACTGGCGACGCCTGCTCGACGTCAACCTCCTCGGCCCCGCCGACCTCGTCTGGCACCACGTCGACCACCTCCGCCACCGGCGCCAGGGCCCCCAGGGCGCGCGGATCGTCAACGTCGGCTCGCGCGGCGCCTACCGCGGCGAACCCGACGCTCCCGCCTACGGCGCCACCAAGGCCGCCCTGCACGCGCTGACCCAGTCGCTCGCCCAGTCGCTCGGCCCGCTCGGCATCGCGGTGACCGCCGTCGCGCCGGGATTCGTCCGCACCGACCTCACCGAAGCCACGCTCGTCGGGCCCGTGGAGGACGACGTACGCCGGCAGAGCCCGTTCGGCAGGATCGCCGTGCCCTCCGACGTCGCGGCCGCCGTCGCCTGGCTGAGCAGCGCCGGGGCCGAGTGGTGCAGCGGCACCGTGCTCGACGTCAACGGCGCCTCCCACCTGCGCTGAACCCCGTACCCACCGACCACGAACGGAGACACCGTGCGCGCCGCCCTTCTGCAGATCGCCGTACGACCGGAAGAACCCGTCGCCGAGCGGCGAGACCGCGTGGCCGCCCTCGTCCGCGAGCAGCACGGCGCCGATCTCGTGCTGCTGCCGGAACTGTGGACGCTCGGCGCGTTCGCCTTCGACACGTTCCGGGCCGGGGCCGAGCCGCTCGACGGGCCCACGGCCCTGGCCATGGGCGAGGCCGCGGCCCTCGCGCGGGTCTGGCTGCACGCAGGCTCGATCATCGAACGCGGCCCGGGCGACACCCTGTACAACACCTCCCTGGTGTTCGCACCCGACGGCACCCTCCACCGGGCGTACCGGAAGATCCACCGCTTCGGCTTCGACCGCGGCGAGGCGACGCTGCTCGCAAGGGGCGAGGAGACCGTCACCGCCGTGCTGGACGGGCCCGGCGGGGCCGGACTCACCGCGGGGCTCGCCACCTGCTACGACCTGCGCTTCCCCGAGCAGTTCCGGCTGCTGGCGGACGCCGGTGCCGAACTGTTCCTCGTCCCGGCCGGCTGGCCCGCGGCCCGCCGCGCCCACTGGTCACTGCTGGCCCGCGCCCGGGCCGTCGAGTCACAGGCGTACGTCCTCGCCTGCGGTACGGCCGGCACCCACGCCGGGGTCGAACAGGCCGGGAACAGTGTCGCGGTCGACCCGTGGGGCGAGGTGCTCGCCGAGGCCGGGCCGGGCGAGGAGACGCTCGTCGTCGACCTCGATCCGGCGCTCGTGGCGAAGACCCGCGCCGAGTTCCCCGCGCTCCGCGACCGAGTGCTCGGTGTGCCGGCGCCCCGGTGACCGGCTCCCGGCGACGGGTGTCGCCCGCCCCGCGACCGCCGGGGCGGGCGACACCCGTCGCCCGTGCCGGACGCGGACCGTCACTGCCGTCAACCGCCGCTCCCCGCAATCCCGTTGGATCCGCTGCCGTGGCCCCTTGCGGGCCACGCGGCAGACGTGTAACACTCTTTCGCGAGGCAGTCTGCCCACTTTCAGGTGCTCCGAAAGTTCCGGGAACTCTCCCCTGGGCCCTCGCACTGCTGTCGCGTCGCCATCGAGCGGCGCTTTTTTTGTTTCCCACGAAGGTGAGGCGTCCATGGCCGACCCGACCCCGTCGCAGTCCCGCCCGCGGCAGTGCGCGTCGCACCGCTGCGGCCGGGCGGCCCGTTCCGACGCGCTGCGCCGCAGGCCCGCCGCGCCAGGCGCCCGGCTCTGCGGATCGTGCGCACGCGCCCTCGCGGCCGACCTGGCGGCGCTGCCCGCGCTCCACCACGAGAGCGAGCAGCAACTCGTACTCCCCGCGCGGCGAGCGGGCCTCGCCCGGGTCACGGGCAACCACCCGGACGCACCGCCGGTGAACGACGCGGCGCTGGAGGCCCGCCACGACGCCGTCGTACGCCTGGCCTCCTGGGCCCGGCTCGTGCTGGACGAGTGCGCGGACGCGGACGCCGGGGCACCTCCCGGCCGTACCGTCCCCGAGCTGGCCGCCTTCCTCGGCCGCCACGCCGGCTTCCTGGCCGCCCACCCCGCCGCGGGCCCGGCGGCCGACGAGATCGCCCAGGTGGCCACCGCCCTGCGGCTCGTCGTGGCGTCGCCCCGGCCGGAACTCGTACCGCTCGGCCGGTGCGTGGAGCCCGGCTGCGACGCCGAGGTGTCGCTGCCCGGGCGCGGTGGCGACGAACTGGTGCTGCGCGGACCGATGTGCGACGCCGGACACGTCCTCACCCCACGCCAGTGGCTCCTCCTGAACCAGCGTCAATCCACGGCCCGGACCAAGGAGTCCGCATGAACGACGACGTACAGACCCCGCGCGGCAAGCGCGTCCCCACCTCGCTCGCCGCACTCGCCCTCGGCGTCCGCGAGGGCACGATCCGCCAGTGGGCCCGCCGGGGCAAGATCACCCGGTACGGCACGAAGCGCCAGGCCCTGTACGACCTGAACGAACTGGCCGCGCTCGCGGCCGGCGAGAGCGCCACGTAGCCACACCCGGCACCACGTAACCCCCCCACCCACAGCACCGTTCGGCACCCGCCGCGCGGCGCTTCCGCCTGCCCGGAAACGGGCCGGCACCCGAGGAGAGACGACTGTGGAGACACCCCAGATGTCCCAGGCATCCCAGGCATCCCAGGCGACCCAGTGGCAGGAGCACTGGCAGACCCGCCGCGATCCCTTCGTCGCGGAGTGCTTCCGGGCGCGGGAGAGCCTGCGCGCCGACCTGAAGGACCCGCGTGCCGCCCAGGCCCGCGTCCTGGACGACCTCATCGACATCGGCGCCAGTTCGCTGCACTGGAAGGAGGAGGGGTACGACGTCATCGCCGCCGACCCCGCCACCTTCCGCTCCGTGCTGCCCATCATGCGCTACGACGACTTCGCCGAACAGATCGACCGGGAGACCCGTACCAAGGGCGGCGTCCTCTCGTGCAGCCCCGTACTGCGCTGGCTCAAGACCAGCGGGACCACGGGCACCCCCAAGCGGATCCCGTACACGCTGCACTGGCTGCTGAAATACCGGATCCCCGCGATGAAGGCCATGTGGGGCACCTACCTGGAGCACCACCCCGAGATCCTCGCCCACCCCTGGGCCACGCTCGACACCCAGACCGTCCGGGAGGACGTCTACGACTTCGTGCACGGGGTCGAGCACCAGGCGATCAGCAACCGCCATCCGCAGATCAACAGCCTGGACTGGAACCCGCCGTGGTACGAGTCCCCCTGGTTCGGCCCCGACGCCCCCACCAGCCACGCCGGGCGGATGTACCACCGCGTACGGCACCTCGTCGGCAAGGACCTGCACTACATCTCGGCGATCAACCCCAGCACGCTCGTCTCCCTGCGCGACCTGATCGCCGAGCACGGCGCCGAACTGGTGCGCGACCTGCGTGAGGGCACCTTCCGGGGCAGGCCGTGGACCGACCCCGACGAGAAGGCCGCGCTCCACCTCGAACAGGCTCTGGCCAAGCCCGACTTCAGCCTCGTCGACGTCTGGCCGTCCCTCACCCTCTACAGCTGCTGGCTGTCGGCCTCGGCGGAGCTGTACCGGCCACGCCTGGACGCCGTACTGCCCGGTGTCGCCAAGCTGCCGTTCATGAGCTGCGGCACCGAGGGCGTCACCACCATCCCCGTGGACGAGACCCTGGAGAGCCAGCCGCTCGCCGTCACCCAGGCCTGGTTCGAGTTCGTCCCCGCCGACGTACCGCTCGGGCAGCTCCTCGACGCCGGCGAGAAGGTCGAGACCCTGCTGTACGACGAGGTCGAGGCGGGCCGCGACTACCACCTGATCATGTCCCAGGGGAACGGCCTCTACCGGCTGTGGACCGGCGACATCTACCGTGTCGACCGGATCGTCGACGGCACGCCCTGGATCCACTTCACCCACCGCGACGGCGTCTTCCACTCCTTCACCGGCGAGAAGATCACCGAGAGCCAGGTCACCCAGGCCATCCGGCAGGGCCTCGAAGGCAGCGGCCTCGACACCGGGCTGTACATGTGCGGGCCGCGCTGGGACGAGCCCCCGTCCTACACCGTCGTCGTCGAGGTGCCCGTCCCGGGGGCCGGGCTGGACGCGGAGCTGTCCGCCGCCATCGACCGCGAGCTGTCCGTCATCAACATCGAGTACGCCTCGAAGCGGGACAGCGGACGGCTCGCCGGCCTCAGGGTCCGGACCGTGGCGCAGGGCGCGATCGCCGCGTACGTCGAGTCGCGGCGGCAACGGGGCAACGCGACCCAGTACAAGTACAAGCCGTTCCAGAAGGACACCGACTTCGTCGACGCGATCGTCACCGGCTGACGCCCGCACCGCCGGTGTCACTTCCCCGGCATCCCCGACCACGCACGGAACGACCACGCACGGAACGACCACCACCGAACGACCACGCACGGAACGACCACGCATCGAACAAGGAGAGTTCGCCATGCTGGAAACCCTCAGGCCCCCGCAGAACACCCGCCGCGAGATCATCGACCTGCCGTCCGGCGACGGGGTCCGGCTCGCCCTGCACGTCTGGAAGCCGAAGCAGATCAAGGGAGCCGTCTTCTACTTCCACGGGCTGCAGAGCCACGCCGGGTGGCTGTGGGAAGTGGGCCCGCAGTTCGCCGACAACGACATCGCCTTCTTCGTCCTGGACCGGCGCGGCAGCGGCATAAGCCCCGGCGCGCGCGGCGGGATACCGGACGTCGGCACCGTCCTCGGCGACTACGCCCAGGCCGTCGCGTTCGTCCGGGAGATGATCGGCGACACCGTACCCCTGTCCCTGTTCGGGCACTGCCTCGGCGGCTCCTTCATGGCGGCCCTGATGAGCTGGGAGGGGTTCACCACCTCCTACGACGCGGCCGTGTTCTGCTCCTCCTGGCTCGGCCGGATGCACGCCACGCTCGACGCGGACGCGCGGGCGGCGGTCGCGGCGGACACGAGCGAGGAGCCGTGGGACGCGGGGCTGGACAGCGCCGACTTCACCGGCGAGGCCAAGTACCGGCACTTCATCGACCACGACGACCTGGCCGTACGGCAGCTGACGCGGCGGTCGCGGGCCGTGCTGCTGGAGCTGGAGCAGCTGTATCTGGCGCGCGCGCGGACCAGGCCGAGGGTGCCCGCGGCCACCTTCGTCTCCGGGATGACCGACCCGATCGTGAACCTCGACGCGGCCCACTCCGTCTTCCAGGACCTCGTCTCCGGGCGCGGCGCGATCATGAAGTTCCCCACCGACAGGCACTACCTCTTCTACACCGACGTCAGCGGCGACCTGGTCGACTGGACGTCGACGTACACCCTGCTCCAAGGGGTGAACCGTGGCGCCTGAGACCGGGAGCCCCGGACGGGCCCGGCTGTACCACGTCGAACTGCCCATGCGGACGCCGTTCGAGCATCCCGCCGCCCGGCGCCGTACGTCCGACAGCCTGGTCCTGAGACTCTCGGCCGACGGCGTGGACGGCATCGGAGAGTGCGCGCCGCGCTCGTACGTCACCGGCGAGACCGCCGCGAGTGTGCGCGCCGCGCTCGAACAGGTCGACTCCGCCGCGCTGTGCGCGGTGCTGACCGGCCGCGACCCGGAGGAAGTGCTGGGCCTGCTGCACCGGGACGGCTTCTCCCGGACCTTCGGGATCACCGGCGGCAACAACCTGCTCTGCCTGCTGGAGACGGCGGTGCTCGACTGGCTGGGGCGGCGGCTGGGCCTGGGCGCGCGCGCTCTGCTGCCGGGTGCGGAGGCCGGGACCCCACCGTCCCTGCCGGTCTCCCAGGTGCTCGATCTCAGCCTGGACGCCGAGGAGTTCCTCGCCTCCCGGGGCCCCTTCCACTTCGTCAAGATCAAGGCGTCGGACGACGTCGAGCACGACGCGCGGACCGTCCGCACGATCCGCGACAGGATCGGCGGTGACGTACCGGTCATGGTCGACGCCAACATGTGCTGGACCCCCGCGAACGCGGTCGGCCACGCCCGCCGGCTGCGCGAGGCCGGCGTCGACTACGTGGAGGAACCGCTGCCCAAGGGCTCCTGGGAGGCGCTGCGCGTGCTGCGCCGCGACGGCGGGGTGCGGATCATGCTGGACGAGTCGGTGTGCACGGCCCGGGACGCCCGTACCGCGGTGGAGTCCGGGGCGTGCGACGCGTTCAACATCCGGGTGTCGAAGAACGGGGGACCGCTGCCGGCGGCCGGGCTCGTCGACTACGCCCGCGAGAACGGGGTCGGCTTCCAGTTCGGGGTCCAGGTCGCCGAGGTCGGCCCGCTCATCAACGCGGGCCGGGCCCTGGCCTTCGGCCGCCCGGACGCGCTCACCGTCGAGGCCGGCCAGTCCGACCGCTTCTTCCCCGAGATGATCGTCGCCCCGCCCCCGGCCGTCGACCGCGGCACCAACACCCTGTCACCGGCGGGCGGCACCGGCTGGGGCATGGCCCTGGCCGCGAGCGCGGAGCGCTGGGCGGTACGGGACCTCTGAGCCCGCCCCTCGCCCGAACCGCCCTCTCCCTCCTCCCACTTGCACGTCACACACCGCATCCCCCGCCCGAAAGGGAAGACCGTCATGACCGTACTGTTCGAATGCACCTACCGGGGCGGCCGTTACTTCGGCCTCGGAATCCCCAAGGACGGCGAGCCGCTGCACATCACCCCGCTCGGCAACCTGGACCTGGGGAAGCTGCTCGTCCGGGGCGGCGACGCCGCAGTGCGGCACGCCGCCGCCGAGGCGGTGGCCGTTCCCGCGAGCCGGCGCGACGCCGTGTCCTTCCGGCCGCCGCTGCTGCCCGCCCACCTCGGCGACGCCATGGTCGGCGGCTTCATGCAGACCCACAACGTCAAGGTGGACGCGGACACCCCGAGCCAGCCCAACTGGTTCCTCAAGGGGCTGGGCGAGGTGCTGAAGACCTCCGGGGAGGAACTGCGCGCGCCCGCCGGTTCCGTCGCGCTGACCGAGGAGGCGGAGATCGTCCTCGTCTACGTCACCGACGACGACCACCGGCCCCGGTACGTCGGCCACACCTTCGGCAACGACCTCACCGACATCGGCCGCTTCCGCCGCCACCGCGGCCACCTCTCCTACGCCAAGCTGTGCGACGCGGCCGTGGCACCCTGGCTGTTCCTCGGCGAACCGCCGCGCCACGTCACCGGGCACGTCACGATCGAACGGGACGGCGAGCCCTGCTGGCGGGGCGACTTCACCACCGGGACCAAGGCCCTGCACTACGGGCTCGACGACATCATGTCCGAGCTGTTCTCCTACGACGCCCTGCTCACCCCCGGCCGCGTCCACTACGTCTACATCGGCGCCGACCGCAGCAGCTTCCACGACGGCCACCGCATGGCCGACGGCGACCGTGTCACGCTGGACTTCGCCAGCCACGGCGTCACCCTCTCCAACACCGTGCGGTGGGCGTCGCCGGGGCTCGCGGCCGCCACGCACGAGGGCTCGTGAGCCGGGGCGAGAGGGTGCGCAGGCTCGGCGACACGGAGGCGGCGTTCGCCTACGCCCACGCACTCGTGCACGGCAGCGGCCGGCTCACCACCACCTTCACGGTGAACGGCGTCCTCGCCCCGGAGCGGATCGAGCGCGCGGTGGAGACGTGGGTACGGAGGCTGCCGCTGCTGTCGCTGCGGATCGAGGACACCGGCGACGGCGGACTGTGGTTCCGGCAGGGGACGCCGGGACCGCACCCCGTCCGCGAGCGGGAGGTGGACGGGGAACGGCTGTGGGCGCTGAGCGTCGGACGGACCCCGGTGGGTACGACCCGTTTCTCCCTCGCCCTGCACCCCGCGATCTGCGACGGATACTCCGTCGGCCGCCTCGTACGGCCCTTGCTGGACGCCCTGTTCGGCACGCCGGGTTCCTGTTCGGGGGAACAGGAACTGCCTCCCGACCTCGACGGGCTCACCTACCAGGGCGGGGCCGCGTGCGGGTGCGGGGTGTGCATGCCCTCCGGGTCGCCGCGGCGGGGCAGGCGGGACGCGACGCCGTGCGCGGGAGACCGTGACGGCCGGGCCGGGCGGGTGGACCGCGCGGGTGACGTCGTGACCCTCGCCCTGGACGCCCGCGCGTCCCGTCGGCTGCGTGACTGGTGCGGGACCCGGCAGTTGACGGTGAGCGGGTTTCTCACCACCGTGCTGGCCGACGCGCTGGTCCGGGCGAGCGGACGCACCGAGGTCACGGTCGCCACGGCGGTGTCCCTGCGGCGGAGCTACGCGGAACGGACGCTGATCACCGAACAGGGCTGTGTGCTGGGCATGGTGCGGGCGGCGCTGCGGGCGGGGCCGGGCGGCGACCCGGTGGGTGCGGCCCGGGCGAACACGGCGGCGCTGTGCGCGGCGGGGCGTGCGTGGCGTCCGGAACGGCGCGCGCACACCGCGGTCCGCCGCGCCGTGGAGCGGGTGGCGGCGGGGGAGGGCGGGGTGGAGTTGCGGGTCGTCGACGCCGGTTCGCTGGACACCGCGCTGGGCCCGCACGCCGGCAGGGTCACGGGGCTCCGGACCGTCGCGGCACATGGGGGGACGCGGCTCGGCGGCACCCTTCACCTGTCGTCGTTCAAGGGGGCGTTGACGGTGGCTCTCGCCGCCGGCGGGCCGTGGGCGGCGGTCGCGGAGCGGGAGCTGACGGATGCGGCGCTGCTGCGGTCCGCTCTGCTCCCCGTGTAAAGGCACAGGTGGGAGCGGTGCGCGGGGGCGGACTCCTCAAAGTCGTAGCCGGGTGGCCCCCTTTCTTGAAAACAAAGAGTTCGTTCTCTATTTTTTTAGGGCGGGCCTCGGACCGGTGAGGCCCGTCCAACCGCGCACAGCCGAGAGGAAGGAGGCGCGTCATGGCGAGGACGCTTTCCGCGGTGGCTCCCGGCCCGGCCCGGACGGTGGCCGGCTCCGTCGCGCACCGCACCGCCCTCGACGCCTTCGTCGCGGAGATCTTCGACCGGCTGCCCCGCTCCGACCAGCGCAGATGGGCCCATGTCTACACCCGTGGCCTGCTGGTGACGCCGGGTCGCAAGACGGTACGGCGGCTCGCGGCCGCCCTGCCCGACCCGGCCACGGCCGCCCAGGCCCTGCACCAGTTCGTCAACGCCAGTCCGTGGGACTGGGCGCCGGTCCGCGCCCGGCTCGCCGACTGGGTCGTACGGCGGTCCCGGCCCCGCGCCCTGGTCCTCGGCCCGGTGGTGCTGCCCAAGCGCGGCAACAGCTCCTGCGGGGTGCACCGCCGCTTCGTCCCGCGGGACGGACGTACTGTCAACTGCCAGCTGGGCGTCAGTGCCTTTCTCGCCGCGGACGACGCGACGGTCCCCGTCGACTGGCGCCTGCTGCTGCCCGGCGCCTGGTCCGAGGACCCGGAGGTCCGCGGCCGGGCCCGGGTGCCCGAGACCGCCGGCGGCCCCCAGGACTCCGCCGAGGCACAGGCCCTGGACCTGGTCGACGAGGTCGGCCGGGGCCTGCCGGACCCGCACGGGCTGCCGGTCGTCGCCGACCTGGTCGGCTTCGCGGACGGCGGTGCGCTGGTGAGCGGACTGGCCGCGCGGCGGCGGAGGTTCGTGGTGGCGGTGCCCGGGGACCTCGTCGTGGTGCCGGACCGGCCGGCGGGAGGCGGGGCCGGGCGCGTCCCGCCCGGGGCGTACGGCCGGGCCGACTCGGGCACGGCGGGACCCGCCGGGGCGCGGGCCGGTGCCGTCATCGCGCGGAGCCTGCTCGAGGCCCGCCGCGCCCGGCCGCAACTCGGCCCCCCGGCGGGGACCGAGCCGGACCGGGCCCCCGCCCCGGAGCCGGCGGCCGTGGCGACGGGGGTGGTCCGCCTCCCCGGCCTCCCCGTCGCCCTCCGGCTGGTCTGCGAACGCCGGACGGAGGGGACCGGGGGCCCCGGTGACGGCGTGCGGGTCTGGCTCACCGATCTCGTGGACCGGCCGGCGCAAGAGGTGCTGGCGCTGGCCCGGCTGCACACGGAGGCCGTCGACACGGTGGAGCGGCTGGCCGAGGACTTCGGGCTGCGTGCCTTCGAGGGGCGTTCCTACCCCGGCTGGCACCACCACATGACGCTGGTCTCCGCCGCCTTCGCCTATGGCACCCTCGGCTCCGCCACCGCGCCGCCGGGCCCCCCGGTCCCCGCCGCACACGCACCGAGGGCCGGCCGGCCGCCGCGCGGAGCGCGCAGCGGTACGGCACCGGCCCGGAGCGCCGGGGGTCCGGGCCGGGGTGGGGAAGCCCCCGCACGGGCTGCCGCACACCCGCCGCGGCCTTCCGCGGTCCCGACCGCCCCGCTCTCCCCTCTCTCCCCGCGTCGGTCACCTGTTCCGGTCAACGGCACAGCGGGCGACAGGCCACCGTCCCCTCAGCAGGCTGTGCTCGTGGGCCGAGGCAGCACAGGCACCGCGCCAGGTGCGCCGCCGCCCCGGGGTCCTGAAGGAGGGCACATGGACTCGTCCGCGACGCGCCGAGGGCACGACGAGAACGCCCGAACTCCCCGTGGCATCGCCCCCCACCTCTCCGACACGACTGGATGCTCCTGATGACCCTTCCCAAAGCGTTCTGGCTGCTCTGGTGCGGGCAGACCGCCAGCCGGCTCGGTACGCTCGCCCCCGCCTTCCTCGTCCTCTACCTGGAGCAGGACGGCCGCGTCGCCCCCGGCACCACCCCGCTCGTCGTCGGGCTCTTCGGCGCCGGTGTCGTGCTGTCCGGCCTGGTGGGAGGGGCGGTCGCCGATCTGATCGGGCCGCGCCGGACCATCGTCGCCGCCCAGCCGGTGACCGCCGTGATGGCCCTGCTGTTCGGTGTCGCCGACCATGTCGCCGCGTTGTGCGCGCTGTCGCTGATCACCGGGTTCCTGTCGGCGGTGGACCGGCCGGCCGGGGCCGGGCTGATCTCCGCGATCGTCCCCCAGGAGCAGTTCTCGAAGGCGTACAGCCTCTTCCTGGTCGGCTTCAACATCGGGATGTCGCTGAGCCCGGTCGTCTCCGGGTTCCTCCTCGAGGTCAGCCCCGGCGCCCTGTTCGTGGTCTGGGCGGTCTCCAGCCTCGTCTACGCGGCCCTGGTCTTCGCGGTGCCCGCCGACCCGCGGCCCGCGCGGGACGCCGACCGGCCCGCCGGGGCCGCGGCCGCCCTGAAGTCGGCCGCGCGCGGCATCGCCGAACCCTTCCGCACCCCCGTCCTGGTCGCCTTCCTCCTGCTGACCTTCCTGCTGGCCTGCATCTACCTCCAGGTCAACTCCGCGCTGCCGCTGGACATGCGGGACAGCGGGCTGACCACCGGGGACATCGGGTTCGTGTTCGCCGTCAACGCCGTACTGTCGGTCCTGCTGCTGCCGCTCGTGCCCCGCCTGGTCGGCCGGCTGCGCGCCCACGTGCCGCTGGTCCTGGCCGCCGGGTTCATGGCGCTCGGCTTCGGGGCCAACGTCCTCGCCGACGGCATGGTGACCTTCACCCTCGCCACCGTCCTCTGGACCCTCGGCGAGGTGCTGTGGGCCCCCATGTCCGCGACCTTCATCGCCGACCGGGCTCCCGCCGGACGCACCAGTACCTACCAGGGCTCGTACTTCTTCGCCTGGAACGCCGCGTTCGTCGTCGGCAGCCCCGCCGGACTCGCCTTCGCCCACGCCCACGGCTACGGACCGCTGTGGCTGTCCGTCCTCGGCCTGGGCCTGGCCGTGGCGCTCGGCTTCGCACTGCTGCCGAGGCTGACCGGCTTCGCGGCCGGGACCGCCCCCGAGTCCGAGTCCGAGTCCGAGACCGAGTCCGAGACCGAATCCGACGCCGTCCCGTCGGGCGCCGTCCCGTCGGAGGCCGTCCCGACGAGCGACCTCCGCTGAAGAAATCCCGACCACAGAGACAAGGTGATCCCACATGTCCGCACCCACCCCCCGCACCGCACTCCTCGTCGGAGCCGCCGGCGGCATCCTCACGGAGGTCTCGCGCAAGCTCGCCGAAGAGGGTCACACGCTCGTCCTGTTCGACCGGGACGCGGAGGCCGTGGGCCGGCTCGCGACGGAGCTGGGGCAGATCACGAAGGTCGAGGCCGTCGTCGGTGACATCACCGACATCCCGGCGGCGGAACGCCAACTGACCGACATCGTCGACCGGTTCGCCCCGTCGATCCTCGTCAACGGCGTCGGCGGCGACACCCGGGTCATCGGCTACGCCGACCTCACCACCGACCACTTCGACCAGTCGTTCCTGGAGAACGTGGTCAGCAGCTGGATAGCGGTCAAGGTGTGCGCCCCGCGCATGGCCGCCGACGGCTACGGCCGCATCGTCAACTTCGCCTCGGCGGGCGGCCGTACGTACAGCCACTTCAACAACGCCGCGTACGTCGGGGCCAAGGCCGCCGTCATCGGCATGACCAAGCAGATGGCGTACGAACTCGCCCCGACCGGGGTCGTCGTCAACGTCGTCGCCCACGGTCCCGTCGCCACCGAGCGGGTCGCGGGGGCGTTCGAGCGGCGCGACCCCGCGCAGCGGGCGGCCGTCCTGGCCAAGCTGCCGATGGGCCGCTACGGCACCGTCGCCGAGGCCGTCGGCAGCGTGCTCCACCTCTGCTCGGAGAGCGCCGGCTACTCGACCGGGTCCGTCATCGACATCAACGGCGGCCTCTACATGTGAGCCCCGCCCCCGTCTCCACCCCCGCCCCCACATCGTGACAACGGAGGTTTCCATGGCGCAGTTCGTCGTCGAGTTCGAGTACAACGTCGACCGTGCGGGCCGCGAGCACCTGCACCCCGCCCACACCGACTACCTGCGGGCCCTCACCGACAGCGGCGTACTGCTGCTCGGCGGGCCGCTCCAGGACACCAACGGCGGTCTGCTGGTCTACGAGGCCGAGGACCGGGACGCGCTGCAGCGGATCCTGGACGCCGAGCCCTACGTCACGGGCGGCATCGTCCGCCGCATCCGCATCCGGCAGTGGGCCCCCGGCAAGGGGTCCTGGGTCGCGGGGCAGTCCCGGACGGCGGCCTGAGCCCGACGGCCTTCCGCCCCCCCCCGCCGACCCCACCCGTTCCCGCCCTCCCCGGGGGCTGCGCTCCCAGACCCCCGCGTTCGCTAAGCGACCTTCCCCGAAAGGACCGACTGACGTGCTTCTGACGCCAGTGCCGCAAGCCGCCACACCTCTGCGCCGTGAAGCGCTGCACGCCGGCATCGTCGACCCCGACATGGACTCGATGCGCCTGCTCAGCGAGACGGCAATGAGGTTCCCCGAAGCGTTGTCGTTCTCGTCGGGGGCGCCCCACGACGGTACCCACGACCTCGCGAGGCTCTCCTACTACGTCGACCGCTACATCGCGCACCTGCGGGAGAAGGGGGTGCCCGAACAGCGCATCACCCGGCTGCACTTCCAGTACGGACCCGTCAACGGGTTCATCCAGGAAGAAGTCGCGCGGATGCTCGCCAAGGACGAGGACATCGTTGTCTCGCCCGAGGCCGTCATGATCACGCACGGCTTCCAGGAGGCGGCGCTGGTCGCCCTGCGGGGGCTGTTCCGGTCGCCCGACGACGTGCTGCTGTCCGTGTCCCCGGCGTACGTCGGCATCCGCGGCGCCGCCCGCATGCTGGACATCCCGGTCAAGGGCGTCACCGAGGGGCCCAACGGGCTCGAACCGGAGGCCGTGGCCGCCGCGGTGCGCGCCGTGCGCGCCGAGGGCAAGCGGCCCGCCGCGCTCTACCTGGTCCCCGACTTCTCCAACCCGTCCGGCACGGTCGTACCTCTGGAGGCGCGGCGGCGGCTGCTCGCGCTGGCCGCCGAGGAGGGGTTCACCATCCTGGAGGACAACCCCTACGGGTTGTTCGCGAGCGCCGAGGAGCGGCTGCCCACGCTGAAGTCGCTGGACACCCGGGGGGACGTCGTCTACCTCGGTTCCTTCGCCAAGTCCGCCTTCCCCGGCGCCCGGCTCGGCTATCTGGTCGGCGACCGCGAGGTGGTCGGCGAGGACGGCGTCCGGCGCACCCTCGCCCAGGAACTCTCCAAGGCCAAGGCGATGTTCACAGTGGGCTCGTCGTCGCTCTCCCAGGCGGCGATCGGCGGCATCCTCGTCGACGCCGGCCACGACCTGCGCGCCGCCACCCGCGATCTGGCCGCCGTCTACCAGAAGCGGCTCGCCGCCACCCTCGACGCCCTCGCCGAGCACTTCCCGCCCGAGCGGTACGCCGAGCACGGCGTGCGCTGGAACCGGCCGCGCGGCGGATTCTTCCTGGTCGTCGAGGTGCCCTTCGAGGCCGACCTGGCCGCCATGGAACGGTCGGCGCGCGACTACGCCGTCAGCTGGGCGCCGATGAGCATGTTCCACCTCGAAGGCGGCGGCGAACGCGCCCTGCGCCTCGGCTTCAGCAACCTCACCCCCGCCGCGATCCGCGAGGGCATCGCCCGCCTGGCCCGCTTCATCGAGGACGAGTCCACGTCCACCCCGGAGGCCGTCTCATGAACAGGACACCCACCCGCCCCGTCGCCGTCGTCGTCGACGGCTACTCCGCCGGCAACTTCTACCCCGCCGCCTTCGCCGCGTACGGCACGGACGTCGTCCACGTCCAGTCCACCCCGGCGCTGATCCCGACGATGGCGCCGCCGGACCTCACCGCGTACACGGAGAACATCGCCGGCCACGGCGACGAGTCCGCCCTTGCCGAGCGGTTGCGCGCCCTGCACCCCGTGTGCGTGATCGCCGGGCAGGAGTCGTCGGTGCCGCTCGCCGACCGGCTGAGCGAGGCGGTCGGTGTCCCCTCCAACGGCTCGGCGCTGTCACCGGCCCGCCGTGACAAGTACGAGATGATCGAGACGCTGCGCCGGGCCGGGGTGCGCTGCGCGCGGCAGTTCAAGACCGACGACCCGGACGCGGCGGTGAACTGGGCCGAGGAACACGGCAGTTACCCGGTCGTCGTCAAGCCGCTCAGCTCGGCGGCCTCCGACGGTGTCGTCGTCTGCGACGGCCCCGACGCGGTGCGCGCCGCGGCCCGGACCGTGCTCGACGCGCCGAACATGTTCGGCCTCGCCAACACCGAGATCCTCGTGCAGTCCTATCTCAAGGGCACCGAGTACATCGTCGACACGGTCAGCTGCGGCGGCGAGCGGTACGTCTGCGGCGTCTGGGAGTACGAGAAGACGCTGCTGCCGTCCGGGAAGAACATCTACAACCGCGACCTCCTCGCCGACCCGGACGACAACCCGGTGGTCGCGGCGCTCACCGGGTACGTCGACGAGGTCCTCGCCGCGCTCGGCGTCGCCTGGGGACCCGCCCACGCCGAGGTCATCGTCACCGACGAGGGCCCCGTCCTGGTCGAGATCGGCACCCGGCTCAACGGCAACATCAACGCCCCCTTCCACGACCTGTGCCTCGGCCACAACCAGGCCGCGCTCACCGCGCAGGCGTACACCCGGCCCGACGAGTTCCGCGCCGAGCGCGCCGGCCGGACGTACGCCCGGCTGCAGCCCGCCGTCGTCTACAACACCCCGACCGAGCTGGACGGTGTCGTGGAGTCCGTCGACGAGACGGCCGTCGCGGAGATCCGGTCCCTGGAGAGCGTGTTCTTCGCGGCCGTCAAGTTCGGCCCCGGCGCCCGCATCAAGCCCACGGTCGACCTGCTGACCAGCTCCCTGCGGGTGTTCCTCACCGCACCGGACGAGGCGACCCTGGCGGCCGACTACGAGAAGGTCCGCTCGCTGAAGGACGCGGTGTACCGCGTCGCCTGACCGTCGCCCTGCTCCCTCTGTTCCTCGCACCTCTCCCGCGCACATCCCGCGCGCACATCCCGCGCACCTCTCCCGCGCACATCCCGCGCGCACTTCTCGCGCGCACGACTCACTTCCCGTCACTTCCCGGAGGCTTCTGTCATGCACAGCCGTATCGGTCTCTTCCTGTCCCCCGTCCACGAGACCGGCCAGGACCCGCACCTGGCGATCCGCCGCAACCTGGACCTCGTCGAGTACGTCGACGACCTCAACTTCGACGAGGCGTGGTTCGGTGAGCACCACACCCTGGGCTGGGGGCTGGTCGGGGCGCCCGAGACGCTGATAGCCGCCGCCTCGCAGCGCACCACCCAGATCAAGCTGGCCCACGGTGTCGTACCGCTCTCCGGCCACCACCCCTTCCACGTGGCGAGCCGCGCCGTCCACCTCGACCACCTCACGCGCGGCCGTTACATCCTGGGCGTCGGCCCGGGCGTGCCCTTCGACGCGAAGATGTTCGGCCTGGAGCAGCCGGTGCAGCGCCGCCGCCTGGAGGAGGCCCTGCCGACGGTCCTGGAACTCGTCAACGGCGACGAGCGGATCACCCAGCAGACCGACTGGTTCGACCTGCGCGACGCCAAGCTCCAGCTGCCCCGGTTCAGTCCGCAGGGCATCGAGGTCGCCGTCGCCACCTCCGGGACCTCGCAGTCCAGCCCGCGCCTGATCGGCCGGTACGGGCTGAGCATGACGTCGTTCGCGCTCCCCTTCGCGCTGCTCACGCCGGGCGCGCCCGCCCACATCAACCTCGCCCACCAGTGGAAGTACGCGGAGGAGGCCGCCGCCGAGCACGGGCAGACCCTGGACCGCGACAAGTGGCGCATCGCGCTGCCGGTGCACGTGGCCGAGACCCGCGAGGAGGCGTACGCGGACGTCCGTGAGGGGTACGACCGCTGGCTGTTCGAGTACTTCGGCAAGGCGGCCGGGCGTGACGTCCTCAGCCCCGACGTGCCGCGCGAGAAGGCACTGGAGGCCCGGGTCGAGGCGGGCGGCGCGCTCGTCGGCTCGGTGGACGACGTGGTCGCCGGCATCGAGCGGCTGCACGAGATCACCGGCGGCTTCGGCACGCTGCTCGTCTACGTCGCCGACTGGACGTCCTGGGAGAAGACCAACCGCAGCATGCAGCTGCTGGCCCGGCACGTCGCGCCGCGCATCACCGGTTCGGCGGTGCGCCCGCAGGAGGCGGTGGACTTCGCGATCGCCAGCCGCGGGAAGTAGCCGGGCCGACGGGCCCGACGAGGCAGGCGCGCCCCTCACGTCACTCACGTCGCGTCCGGCCGGGCCGTCTCGCCGGCCCGGCCGGGCATCCACCCGATCGGAAAGAACTCATGCTGGAGCAACGCTCGTTCCGCGACATACTCGGCCGGTTCACCACGGGGGTGGTACTGGTCACCGCAGACACGACCGAGGGCCCCAAGGGCATGGCCGTGAACTCCTTCACCTCCGTCTCGCTGACCCCGCCGCTGGTCGCCCTGTGCGCCGCGGACACCTCCTCCACCTGGCCGGCCATCCGCGACACCGGTTCCTTCGCGGTGACGATCCTCGGCGACCGGCACGCGGAACTGTGCCGCCTGTTCAGCACGAAGGGCGCCGACCGCTTCGCCGCCGGCGACTGGTCGACGACCCGTGCCGGGCACCCCATCCCGGCCGACGGCCTCGCCTGGCTGGACTGCCGTATCACCGCGGTCCATCCGGCGGGCGACCACGAACTGGTCATCGCCGAGGCTCTGGAGGGGTCCCTGAGCGAACAGGCGGACCCCCTGGTGTTCCACGCCGGCCGCTTCACGGCCCTGGCAGTGGCCTGAGCCGGACGAACACCGACGCGATTCGGGTCGATTCGCCTCGGTTCTCCGACGCGGGGTACGTGTCCGGCCGCCCGGCCGGGTCCGGGCCTCGGCCCGCGGCCCGCGGCCCGGTCCGGCTCCTGGCGCGGCGACCCGGCGACCGGCCCGGGGCCCGGCTCAGGTCCTGGTCTCCGTCCGGGTTCCGGTTCCGGCTGGGACGGCCCGGTTCGGTTCCGCCGCGGCCCCGTGGTCCGGCGGCCGGTGCCGGCCTCCGAGCCGGCTCGGAGCCCGGCTTCGTGCCCGGCCCCGCGGCCCGGTGTGGTTCCGGTCCCGGGCCGGCGGTCCAGGGATCTGGCGGTGTCCGGCGATCCGGGTCGGTGCGGGACCCGGCCGACGGCCGCCCGTCACCGCCCGACTCCTCCCGTCCACCGGGCCGAGGCCACCGGAGTCCTCGGCCCGACCCGGCCCGGTCCGGTCCGCCCGGCAGGGCATCCGCACCGCTTCCGGTCCGTGCCCCCGCGTCGACGCCCACGAGAAAGGCAACCTGCGTGTCCTTCACCGATCCCACACTTACCGTGCCTCTGCCGCCGGATGCCCTGGACGAGGCCGACCTTCACTTCGTGCGGACCGCCCCACGCCATCTCGTCGACCGCAGCGCGGTGGCCGAGGTGCTGATCACGGACTGGCGGCGGCTGGGCCCCGACGCCTTCCGGCTGGGCGCGCAGTGGCCGCGCGGGCACCACTTCTACGTGCCCATCGCCGGTGCCTGGTACGACCCCCTGCTCGCCGCGGAGTCGCTGCGGCAGGCGTCCGTCCTGGTCGGGCAGACGTACTACGGAGTCCCGGCGGACCACGGCTTCACCATCGCAGAACTGGAGTTCGAGGTGGTGCCGGGTGTCATCCTGCTCGGCACCCGCCCCGCCGAGGTGCGCCTCGACGTCGCGGTCATGGACCTGCGGCATCACCACGGCACCCCGAGCGCGCTCACCCTGGAGGCCGACCTGCTGCGCGGCGGCGACTTCGCTGGCGCCGGGCGGCTGACCCTGCACACGAAGGCGCCCCGCGACCCCGCCGCAGGGGAGGGCGGCGGGTACCCGCCCCTGCCCGACCCCGTTCCGCCGGCGATCGTGGGGCGGCTCGACGAACGCGACGTCGTCCTCGGCGTCCCCGGCTCCGCCGGTGCCCGCCGGGGGCTGGCCTGGGACCTGCGGATCGACCCCGGTCACCCGGTCCTCTTCGACCATCCCACCGACGAAATCCCCGGGATGGTCCTCCTGGAGGCGGCCCGCCAGGCCGTCCAGGCGGCCTGCGCCCCGTACCGTGTCCTCCCGGTGGAACTGCGCAGCGCCTTCCACTTCCCCCTGTCCCTGTCCGCTCCCTGCCGTATCTCCGCGACCCGGCTGCCCGCCCAGGACGCGAGCGAGGACGCCGCCGTCCGGGTCACCGCCTGGCAGTCCGGCCGCCTGGCCTTCGACAGCCTGGTGGTGGCGAGCCTGTGCGACTGAGCACGGGCCCGGGCGCTACCGGCGGCGGGGCGCGGCCGGGTGGGTGACCGCCTTCGCCGTCGGCGGCCACCGGTCCGGTACCGCTCACGGCCCGTCGGGTCTCCTGAAGAGGCGCCCGACGGGTCTTTGCCGTCGTGCGCCCGCTCGGTGTCCGCGACGTCGGCCCGGCGCTGAACTCGCGACGGCCCCGTGTTACGTTGCGCCCCATCGATCGTGAGGGTTGTGTGGGGGGCCTTTCATGAAATCCGTGCGGTTCTTGCCGTCCGTCGCCGTCTCCGTCGCCGGGACGCTGGTCCTCGGGGCGACCGCCGTGACCGTCGTCGGTCCCGGTGCGGGGGACTCGTACGCAGCGTCGGACGTGGCGCTGCCGATCGCGCACTTCGCGCACCTGGTCGTGGACGCCCCGCACGGGCACCTGTACATCAGCGGCGGCGCCGGTACCGACGGCATCCTCGTCACCGATCTCGACGGCGGCGACCCGACGACGATCAGCGGTGAGCCGGGGGCGACCGGGCTCGCCCTGTCCGCCGACGGATCCGTGCTGTACGCGGCTCTCCCGGGCGAGGACGCCATCGCGGCGATCAGTACGGCGGACCTGACCGAGTCGGCCCGCTACGGCACGGGCGCCGGTACCCGCCCGGACTCGCTGGCCGTCGCCGGGGGCACTCTCTGGTTCGGGTACGGCGCCGCGGGTGCCGGCGGCATCGGTTCCGTCGACGTGGCCGGGGCGGTGCACCTCGGGCGGGATCCGGGAGGTTGGGCGGCGGCGCCGACGCTGGCGACGACCCCGGTGCCCTCCGGCGCCCTCGCGGCCGCCGTGCAGACGGGCGACACCTCCGCCGTCGTCACGTACGCGGCCGAGGGCGGCGCGCTGACCCGCCGGGCGGCGAAGTCGCTGCCCGTGCCCGACCTGAGCGACCTCGCGGTCACGGCGGACGGGCAGCATCTGGCGATCCCGTCGTTCCACGGCGGCGTCGCCAACCGGTACCGCACCTCGGACCTGGCGGTGGACGGGCAGTTCGCCACCGCGGTGTACGGCAGGGCCGTCGCCGTGGCCCCGGACGGGACCATGGCCGGTGGCGACCGCGCACTCACCACGTTCCCGGAAACCGGCGAGGGCCGGTACACCGAGTACTACTACGCCCGCGAGCTGAACTCCGCCGCGCACGGTGTCGCCTGGGCGCCGGACGAGAGCCGGGTCTACGGCGTGGCCGTCGACGGCTCCGGGGGAACGCCGACGCTCCACATCTCCCGCGACCCGGAAACCGCGCCGGTCATGCTCTACGGAGGCCCGACCACCCCGCTCGCCCCCGGCGAGACCTACTCGTTCGCGGTGTCGCCCGATTCGCCCCTCGCCCTCGGCGCCGGCGAGTCCGTGCTCCCCGGCACCGTCCGCGTCACGCGCTACGACGACGCCGATCCGGACGGAGTGCCCGTCCCGGACCCGACGGCCACCCCGGCCCGCCCCCCGGTCGACTTCTTCGGTACCTACCAGGTCTCCGGCACCGCTCCCCGCACCGGCACCCTGGGCTTCCGGGTCGACTACTCCGGCGGCGGCCACTACGGCCCGGCCACCCGGACCTTCGACGTCCCCGTCGCCAAGTACGCGCCCACCATGACGCTGACCGGGCCGGACACCGCGGGCCGGGCCGCGCCGCTGACCGTCACCGGGCGGCTCGGCTGGCCGCACGCACACGTGGACACCGGTGCCGTGCACGTCGTCAGGACCGACCCGGCCCACCCCTCGGGCTACTCGCTGGGCACCGTGCCCGTCGCCGCCGACGGCACCTTCGCCCTCCACGACACCCCGCAGACCGGCGGCACGAACACCTACTCCTTCAGCTACGACGGCGGCTCCTCCTACCTCCCGGTCACCGCGGCGCGCACGGTCCAGGTGTCCCGGGCCACCCCGGCCCTGACCGTGGCGACCGACGCGAAGTCGTACCGCTCCGGCGCGACCGTCAAGGTCACCGCGCACCTGGGGACCACGTACAACTCCCGCAGCCTGACGCTGTACGCCCAGCCCGCGGGGAAGCCGCGGACGGTCCTCAAGAGCGGCGGGGCCGACGCGCACGGGAACCTCGTCGCGTCCTACAAGATCACCCGCAACACCGTCTTCACCGCGGCCTTCGCGGGCGACTACCGCTACGCACCGCGCACGGTGACCACCGGCGCGACCCTCACCCCGACGGTCCGGACGAAGCTGCAGAACGCGCTCGGGACCACCCGCATCGGATCCACCGCCTACCAGGTCTTCTACAAGTCCGAAGTCACCATGGGCTTCGAGCTCCAGGTCACCCCCCGGCAGTCCGGAGGCTGCGCGTCGGTGTACGTCGAGCACTACTCCTCGGGCGCCTGGCACCAGGCCGCCTCGCAGAAGTGCGTGGGCCTGTACTCCGACGGCTGGTACGGCTACAGCCGCGCGCTGAAGCTCTTCACGAGCAACGACCGGTACCGCGTCCACGGTCTCTACGCGCCGCCGGCCGGGGGCGCGCAGACCGGCGGTGCGCAGAGCGGGTGGACCTACTTCACCGTCCGGCCGGGCACCGTGAAGTAGCCCCGCCGACGCGGCTCGTCCGGTGTCGCTTGACAAAACGGGACGCTGTTCCGGATAGTAATCGGGACAGCGTTCCGTTTCGCCTGCCTGTGACCGGACGCAGAAGGGAACCGCTCATCATGAGTGCATCCACCGACATCGCCACCGACACCACCGCCGGCTTCGGCGCGCCCGCTCCCGTCCTGTCGTACAGCCCGGTGACCCTGTCCGTGCCCGGACGGCCCGTGGACCTCCAGGTCCGTGTCTCCGTGCCCGCGACCGGGGCCGGCCTGCCCGTCGTCCTGCTCTCCCACGGGCACGGCGGCTCCAACAACCTCTCCTCGCTGAACGGGTACGCCCCCCTCGCCAACCTCTGGGCGGCCGCCGGATTCGCCGTCGTCCAGCCCACCCACCTCAGCTCCCGGACCCTGGCCCGGCAACTCGCCGACGCCCCCGGAGCCCCGTTCTTCTGGCGCTCGCGCGCCGAGGACATGAGCCGCATCCTCGACCGGCTCGACGAGATCGAGAAGACCGTGCCGCAGCTCGCCGGGCGCCTCGACCACGACCGGATCGCGGTCGCCGGACACTCCCTCGGCGGCCACACCGCGAGCCTCCTGCTGGGTGCCCGGACCACCGACCCCGACACCGGGGCGGAAGCGGACCTGCGCGAGCCCCGGATCAAGGCGGGCGTGCTGCTGGCCGCACCCGGCAGGGGCGGCGACGTCCTCAACGGGTGGATGGCCGAGAAGGTGCCGTTCTTCCGCGCCACCGACTTCTCCACGATGACCGCGCCCACCCTGGTCGTCGCCGGTGACAAGGACGGGTCCCCGCACTTCACCGACATCGGCCCCGGCTGGCATGCCGACCCCTACCACCTCGCCCCCGCCCCCAAGACCCTGCTCACCCTCTTCGGCGCCGAGCACCTGCTCGGCGGCATATCGGGATACGACGCCGACGAAACCACCGACGAGAACCCCGAGCGCGTCGCCGCCCTCGCCCACCTCACCTCGGCGTACCTGCGCACCCAGCTCCAGTCCGACCCCTACGCCTGGCAGGCGGCGTGCGAGACGTGGACGACCGGAACCGCTCCGGCCGGAGGGGTCGAGTGCAAGTAGGCCGTGCGGGGGAGCGGCGGGTTTGTTTGACGGCTTGTCAAATTCCTTGACTGAAAAGGTCATTGTCGGTCGCATCAGGGCAACGGAAGAACGTACGCGCTCCATTTCCGCGGTGTAGCTTCTACCCGTCAGTAGAGGCTTGAGCAACGGGGGACGACGCGTGGTTGCCTCTCCGCATACCGAGAAGTTCGCCGCCCGTCTTCGGATGCTGAAGGACCGCAGCGGCCGGGGATACGACCGCCTCGGCAAGGAGGCGGGCGTCAGCGGTTCCAGCCTGCATCGGTACTGCTCCGGCCTCAGCGTCCCGGTGGACTACCGCGTGGTGCACGCCTTTGCCAAGGTGTGCGGCGCCGGCCCGGAGGAACTCCGCGAACTCCACAGGCTGTGGGCCCTGGCGGACACCGACCGGGACGCGCCGGCCGCCGCGGCCGAGGCGAGCGAGCCGGAGAGCGTGCAGGCGGGCGCCGTACCCGGCGACCTTCCCCCGCCGGAGACCGAGGTCACCGCGTCGGAGGCCGAGGTCACCGCGTCGGAGACCGGGCGGCCGCGGCGGTTCCGGGTGCCCGAGAAGCTGTCCCCGCGTGTCGCGGTGCTGGCCGCCGTGGTCGCGGTGGTGCTGGTGGCCGGCTTCGTGTGGCTGCCCGGCAGCACTCCTGACGGTGCCGCGCCGGCGTCCGGTGACAGGCTGCTGGACTCCCCGGCATGCAAGACCGTGAGCATGGGGCAGCACGACGCCTGTGTGCGCGAGGTCCAGACCCTGCTCACGCGGGCGAAGGGCAAGCTCGCCGTCGACGGCGACTTCGGGCCGGAGACCCTGCGCAGAGTGACTGCGTTCCAGGTCCTGGCCGGGCTGCCGGCCACCAACGTGGTCGACGACGCCACCAAGAAGGCTCTCTACGCGCACCAGGTGAGCATGACCACCTGGCCGCCGGCCAGGGTGGCGAAGCGGATCCGCGAGGTGTTCGTCGAGGATCCCGGCACCGCCGTGGCCGTCGCCCGCTGCGCGTCGTTCCTCGACCCGCTGTACGTACTGCCGAACACCAACGGCAGCCGCAACTGGGGCGTCTTCCAGATCTCCGACGCCCGGCTGCAGGACCTCGACGGCACCCCGCTGCGGGCGTTCGACCCGGACTGGAACATCAGGGCCGCCCACCGGCTGTGGAGCGTCCGGCACGACTTCCACGACTGGCCCTCCTGCGAGGCGGCGCTGAAGAGCACACCCGACAGCACACCCAAGAGCACACCGACGGGCTGAAGCCCGGAGCTCCGGGTACCGAAGCGGCGGTACCCGGAGCTCCGCTCCTCCGGAAGCGGCGTCAGACCGTGCCGTCCTCCCACCACCAGTCACGGCCGAGGTCGGCCCTGCTGTCGACGTGCTGGTGGTCGACGGTGTACGTCTCCAGCCCGGAGAACCCGCAGGTCTCCGCCTTCTGGTAGACGGTCTTGGTGGCCACCCCGGGCACGTCGAGGTCGGCCGCCGTGCCGTACAGGTGCATGCTGTCGCTGGCCCCGCCGATCTCGGCGTTGTGCGCGATGCTGCGGAAGCCGGAGTTGACCGTGATCGGCTTGTCGCCGAGCTTCTTGCGCAGCGCCTCCAGCTTGTACATGCAGCGCCGGACGTTCTCCTTCACCTGGGAGGCGCTCAGCTTGCCGCCGTTGAAAGTGCCGTCCGACTGGTTCACGAACTCGCTCCAGTTGAAGTGGAGCGTGGAGCCGTCCGACTGCTCCAGGGAGTTGAGCTTCGCCTGGGTGTTGGGGCCGACCTCGGCGTCGACGCTGAGACCGTACGCCGCCTGGAACCGGCGTACGGCCGCCGCGGTACCGGAGCCGAAGTCCCCGTCGATGCTCACCCGGCTGTGGCCGGCGCTGTCCGCCGCCCAGCCCGCTATCCGGATCTGCAGTTCGGTCACGTCGGCGCCGGTGGCGCCCTGGGTCAGGGTGCGTGACCAGGAATAGGCCTGAGCGGTGCCCGAGAACAGCAGCTGGCCGAAGGCGATGCCGGCGCCGGCGGCCAGTGTGCCGCGCAGCATGGTGCGGCGGTCCAGGGGACGGGAGGAGGAGGTCATGGTCGTCCTTTCGAATGCGAAGAGGTCAGTAGGCGATCTGGAACGTCACGTTCTGGGCGTCGATGTCGTAGGCGTGCACGCGCAGGACGAAGTGGGTGCCGTCCTTGACGTCGGTGGCGACGGTTCCCCACTCGGTACCGTGCGTGGTGTAGGCGTCACCGTTGTTGCACTTGCTGGTGTGGTCGACGAACACCACGCAAGCGTCCAGGTACACGCCGGGCTCGTCCGTGATGAGGCGCAGGTTGATGTCGTTGCACCGCGAGGACGTGGTGTAGGTGCCGTACTCCCTGGCGGCCGCTTGGTAGTGGTACGTCAGGGTCTTCGCGCCGCCGTAGCAGCTGGTGGCGGCGGCCGAGGCGGCCGACGTCTGTGCCGAGGCGGGCACGGCGCCCACGCCCAGCAGGGCGGCCGCGGTGCACAGGGCCGAGGCGAGCGTTCTGTTGCGGATCATGGTGGTCTCCGTACGGCCGGCGGGTCAGAAGGCGATCTGCATGACGGCGTCGTCGCCCTCCAGGGGCACGCCGTTGGGCACCGTGAACTTGGTGCCGTCCAGCACGTCGGTGGCGATGGTCGTCCAGCTCCGGCCGACCTTGGTCCAGCGGTTGCAGGTACCGGTCTTCGCGAACTTCACGCAGGCGTTCACGTAGTCCGCGGTGCCGCCGGTGACGCGCATGTTGATGTCGTTGCAGCGGCTGGTGGTCCAGTAGGGCCCGAAGTCGACGACGTCCCCGTAGCGCACCGTGACCGCCCCGCCGTAGCAGGTCGTCGCGGCCGGGGCCACCGACGCCGCGGTGGTGAGGCCGGTGGTGAGGCCCGTGGTGAGGCCGGTGGTGCGGTTGGCCAGCCGGTCCAGGTCGGCCTGGGTGCCGTTGAACACGTCCGCGGTCGCCGGGGCCTTGATGCCCGGGAACAGCGCGGCGTCGGTGTACTGCCACAACCCCCAGGTCGTCGAGCCGTTCGGCAGCGGCGGCTGGGTGATCGACTGGCGGTAGTCCGCGAGTTGCATCGGATACCGGGCGAAGGCGGTCGTCGACCCCAGGCAGTCGTCCAGGAAGGACTTCTGGGTGTAGATGATCGGAGTACGTCCGAAGGCCGCCTCCACCTTGTCGAGCCAGGCCTTGGCGTCCGCCACCGTGCCGTAGGTGGGACAGCGTCCGGTGCCGTCGTCCATGCGCTCCAGGTCGAACACCGGCGGCAGGTCGCCCGCGCGCTGCCCGGTGTAGCCGGTCGCCCGCACCGCGGCGATGAACCGGTCGGCCTGCGCGCCGCCCGTGTCGGGCGCGCTGCCCGTGTAGAAGTGGTAGGGCGCGACGGCGAGTCCCGCGGCCCTGGCCGCCGGCAGGTCGGTGGCGAGGTACTCGTCGGTGACGTTCAGGCCGCGGGTGGCCTTGACCGTCGCGAACTCGACGCCCGAGGCCCGTACGGCCTTCCAGTCGATCGGCGCACCGCCCGGGTGCTGGTACTTGGCCGTGTCCAGACCGTCGACCGGGTAGCCGGCCGGGCGCGGCGGTGTGCAGTACGCATGACGGCTCGACCAGTCCACCAGCTTCGCCCAGGTGTTGGGGCCCACGACGCCGTCGGCGCTGAGGCCCGCACAGTGCTGGAGCTCGACGACCCGGCCCTCGGTGCCGCCCCCGAAGTCGCCGTCGATCGTCAGCGGCGGGTAGTGGAAGGGCTCCATGGCCAGGTTCAGCCGGCACTGCAGTTCCTTGACCTCGACGCCGTTCGCGCCCTCGCGCAGGGTCGGGCGCGTGTCGGTGTGACCGCACACGGTCGCCTGCGCCGTGGCCGACGTGCCCTGGGTCGCGCAGGTGCGCGGCTGTGCGGCCCAGGTGTTCAGTGCGGCCCAGGTCTGCGGCCCGAGCACACCGTCCACGCTCAGCCCGGCACACGCCTGGAACTCCTTGACCCGCGTCTCCGTCGCCGGACCGAACGAACCGTCCGCCGCGATCGGCGTGTACCGGCTCGGCTTCGTCGCGAGATCGAGTTCGCACTGCGCCTCGACCGTCGGGTCCCCCGTCGATCCCCGCTGCAGCGTGGGCTGTTCGCTCGTGTGCCCGCAGACCGCGACCGCGGTGGCGGTGGTGGTCGCCGCGGACTGCGCCGCGTGCACCGCCGTGGGTCCGTACAGGGGCAGGACCGCTGCCACGGCGAGGGTCAGACCCCGCAGTAGCGTCCTCCGTCCCATCTGTGTTCCCCCTCTGTGAGTGGCCGGGAGCTCCCGGCGGGGGACATGCTGGCAGCGCCCGTCCCGAACTCCGGCCCCCTCGCCCCGGATCGGGACGCCGGGACGGTCGCGCGCCGGTGACCTGCGGGGACGGAGTGCCGCTGGGACGGGCATGGGACACGGCGGGATGTGACGGGCTGCGGAGGGAGTGGGTACATCGCGCAACTGCGTGGACGACGGGCGGAGACGACCCGGGCCGGGGGATGAGTGGGGCGCGGCTCAGGCGGTCGGACGGCGGTACCGGTTCCGCAGGGCGGTGCGGACCGGGCCCGGGCGGAGGGTGGTCTTCGCCAGGTGGAAGAGAGCGTCGTTGAGCTGCTCCGCTTCCTGGTCGTCCCGCCGCACGATCCCGATCACGCTCGTCAACGACCAGAACATGTCGGTGACGCGCCACGCCTGCCGTTGCGCGGTGGCGACCGCCAACAGGATGACGCTCGCCCGGCCGCGCGTGTCGTTCTCCGGCAGACCGGACAGCACCCAGTGGTACGCGGCCATGGTCCGCTCGGCCCGTGGCGCGTCCCGGGCGGGCAGGCCCAGGTCGCCCAGTGCCCTCCGCTCGCACCAGGTGTCGTCCAGTTCGCGGTAGCGGCCGATCGCCGCGGCGGAGGCTTCCAGGGCCCGCGCCCGCCGGCGCCCGCTGCGCAGCGTCGTCGCGAGGCGTTCCAGTGCCTCGGCCTCCTTGTGCAGGTCACCACAGGCCTGGAACAGCGCGATCTCCCGTTCGTGCACCTCGGCGGCCTCGGTGAACCGGCCGGCCGCGCACAGGGCGCTGCCGAGGTCGCGGAGCACGCCGGTCAACTGGGTCTCCTCGTCGCGCTCCTCGTGGATGGCCGCCGCCCTGCGGTGGGCCGTGACGGCCTCGTCGTACCGGCCGAGCCGCTGGAGCCTGTCGGCCAGGGCTCTCAGGGCCAGGGCCTCCAGCGGGCGGTCGCAGACCTTGTGGCAGATGGCGACGACCTTCTCGTAGTTGTCCACCGCCTCCTCCGGGTCCATGTCGCTCACCCTCCACAGGTGCTGCATGGCGATGGCCTGGTGGTGTTCGTCGCCGCGCTCCTGGTAGACCGCGAGGGCGCGGCGGTAGCAGGCGACGGCGTCGTCCGACCTCTTCAACGCGAGCAACGTGTCCCCGAGCCCCAGGAGGTTGAGGCCCTCGGCATGCCAGTCACCGGTCTCGGTGAAGTGCCGTACGGCCTCGGTGAGCAGGCCGGCGGCCTCCTCGTGCTCCTGGCGGTCGCGCAGCGTGTCGGCAAGGCCCACGAGCGCCCGGCCGATCAGGTCCCGGTCGCCGAGTTCCTCGCAGAGGGCCAGGCTCTCGGTATGGGCCTTGACGGCCTCCTCGAACCGCTCGGCGCGGCGGAGCGAGGTGCCGAGCACCCGCAGCGCCGTGATCTGGCGCTTCCGGTCGGCGCGGGCCCGTGCGATGTCCAGGCTCCTGGTGGCGGCCTCCACCGCCTCGGGCAGCCGTCCGCAGTCGCCGAGGGCCTGGCTGAGGTGCTCCAGGGCGGTTGCCTCACAGCAGGTGTGACCGATCGTGCGTGCGCTGTCGACGGCGTGCTGCGCGGCCGTCACCGCCTCGCCGGCGTACCTGCGCCGTTCCAGCAGGAACAGACGTATGTGCTCCTCCAGGTCCAGCACCGCATGCGGGTGTCCGGTGGCCGCGGCCCGGGTGACGAGGGCCACCAGGTTCGCCCGTTCCGCCTCCAGCCACTGCACGGCGTGCGCGCGGTCCGGGAAGTCACCCGGCAGGGGCCCGTCGTCGTGGGTGTGCCGATGCGCGTCGGCCGCGCGCGCGAGCTTCCCGCAGTGCGTCAGCAGCCGGGTGAAGGCGGCGTCCCGCCACTTGGCGCTGTCCTTCTCGACCAGCGCGGCCGCGTAGACACGGAGCAGGTCGTGCATCCGCCAGCGTCCCGAGAGCACCGGCTGCTCCGCCAGCAGCCCGGCGCGGGCGAGCGCGGCCAGGGAGTCCCGGGTCCGGCCCCGGGACCGTCCCGCGAGTGCCGCCGCGGCGTCCGTGCCGATGTCCGGACCGGGGCTGAGGGCGAGTTGCCGGAACAGTTGGCGGTGGGGCGGTGGCAGCCGCTGGTACGAGAGGTGGAACGCCGCCTGGACCGCCGTCGTGTGCCCGCCGTCCTCGAAGCTCAGCACGTCGAGGCGGGTCCGGGCGTCGGCCAGGTCGGCGGCGAGGGCGGCGATGGACCGGCCCGCGTCGGTGGTGAGCAGGCAGGCGGCGATCCGCAGGGCGAGCGGATGGTGGCCGCAGTGTCCGGCGAGCTCGGCCAGCGCGTCGGCCTCCCGCCGCGGACGCGGATCGTCGGGCCGGGCGTGCCGCAGTGCCTCGGCGATCAGGTCGGCGGCGCCCTGCGGCGTCAGTTCGTCCAGGCCGATCAGCCGCGGCTGGAAGCCGGGGCTGGTGAGCAGGTGACGGGAGGTCACCAGCAGCCGGTGCGCGGAGCGGGCGGGGACGAGCCGCTCGATCTGTGCGGCGTCGGCCGCGTCGTCGGCGATGAGCAGGACCGCCCTGTCCTCGTCGGCGAGCCGGTTCAGCGCGGCCTGGCAGAGACCCGTCTGCTCGTCCGGTGTCCTCGCGTCCTCCACGCACAGCGCCCGTGCCAGCGCGCCGACCGCCTCGTCCGCGCCGACCGGCCCGGCCGGGTCGTAGCCCCGCAGGTGCAGGAAGACCGCGCCGCCCGGGAACCAGCCCCGGGCCACGGCCCGGTGGGCGACATGGAGGGCCAGGGCGGTCTTGCCGATGCCGGGGAGCCCGGACAGCAACGAGACGACGGCGTCGGGCCGGCCGCGGGACACGGGGGCGAGCAGCGCCAGTACGGCCTCGGCCTCCTTCTCCCGGCCGGCCAGCCGCGTCGGCTCCGCCGGGAGGTGCAGCACCGGTGACCGGTGCTCGGCGCCGGACGCGCAGACCTGGTTTCCGCTGCCGCTGATCTGGATGACATGACCGTGCCCGGAGGCCGCGGCGGCCTGTGCCTGCGCGGCCCTGCGCCTACCGGTCACCACGCCCGGGACCTGCCGTGCCGTCGTCCCCGCCGACCTGGGTGACCCGGGACCTGCCCGCCGCCCTGACGCGCTGGGCCAGCCTTCCGGGGCGTTCCGCGGGGACGCCGGGCCCGGGGTGCCGGTGCCCCGCGACCTGCGTGACCCGGGCGTCGTCCGACGCCGTGGCTTCCTGCCGCACGGCCCCGGCTTCCTCGGCCCCCGCCCCCGCCCACCACCCGGCCGCCGCCCCGACCAGCGTGGCCACCGTAGTCGCGAACGCCGTCGCCACCACCCACCGGTCGGCCTCCTCGCGGGGCAGAAACCCGAACGACGCGGCTCGCGCCGCCCACAGACAGCCCACGAACGACCCGGCCCCCGCGCACACCGCAACAACCCAACGCCCTGCGCGTTGCATACGTCCCCCCTTGCCTCGACGCGTGCTGCCAGAGGTACAGCGGGGAACGCCCCATCGGGGGCAGAACATGGAAAGCGAGGACAGAGGCGTCTTCTTGGGGTATATCGCTCGGTGGGTGTGGGTGTGGGTGTGGGTGTGGGTGTGGGTGTGGGTGTGGGTGGTGTTGGCGGGGTGGGTGCAGGTGGTCTTGGCGCGTGCGGGTGCGGGTGCGGACGGTGGGTGGGTGGCGGTGAGAGGTGGGGGATGGTGGGTGGTGGCGGGATGGTGGGTGGCGGTGAGAGGTGGGGGATGGCGGGTGGTGGCGGGATGGTGGTGGGACGGTGGGTGGCGGTGAGAGGTGGGGGATGGTGGGTGGTGGGGTCGGTGGCGGTGGTGGGTGATGGCCGCCGGGGTCGTCTGCGGCGGCGTCGTGGCCGGGCGCGCAGTTCCCCGCGCCCCTGTGGGGCACGGCACGGCAGCGCCCGGAAGGGGCGCGGGGAACTGCGCGACCAGCCCCCACGGACCCGCGGACGACCGCGGCGGCCACGGCGGTGCGAGGTGGCGGTGAGGCCCGCGCGGACCCAACGGCCCTTGCCGCCGCAGCGGTTCGCAGGCGTGATCTCCCTCCCCCTCGGGTAGCAACGTCCTGCTTCGCAGCCGTGTGCGGGGACGTGTGGAGGGGGATCACAGGGTGTCGGACGACGGCCCGCCGGACGGCTGGGAGGCGCACGAGCGTCGACTGTGGGAGGCGTACCGGCGGGGCGAGTGGTGCGAGGACGTGCCGGTGGTGCGGGCCGAGGCCCTGCGGTGGCTGCTGGTCGCCGCGCCGCGCCCCGTGCCCGGGCGGCTGGCCCGGCTCCGGCTCCGCGGTGCCCGGATCACCGGCACCCTGGATCTGGCAGAGGCGGCCGTCCGGGGCGCAATCCGTCTCGACTCCTGCCGCTTCGACGACGTGCCCTGCTTCGACGGCGGGCAGTTCGGTGTGCTGCAGCTGAAGGACTGCGCCCTGCCGGGGCTGAGCGCGGCCGGGGCGCGGGTGGGCCAGGAGTGCGAGTTCGTGGGCTGCGCCTTCGACGGCACCCTGAACCTCCGCTCCCTGACCGTCGGTACGCATCTGCTGCTCGACCGCTCGACGGTGCACGCGCCCGACGGCACCGCGGCCGTCGACGCGCAGTCGCTCGCCGTCGAGGAACACTTCTCGGCGACCGGCCTGGTGTGCACCGGCCCCGTCCGGCTCATGAGCTCCCGGGTGCAGGACACCCTCGGCTTCCGCGGTGCCCGGCTCCAGGGCGACCGGGCCTGCCTCCAGGCTCCCGAACTGACCGTGGGCGGCGGCCTCTACCTCGACCGGGGGTTCTCCAGCGACGGGGGGATCAACCTCTACGGCGCCTCGGTGGGCGGTTCGCTGCACCTGGAGGACGCCACCCTCACCGGCCCGGACGCGCAGGGCGCAGAACCCGCCCTGCAGCTGCTCTGCGCATCGGTCGGCGGCGACATACAGGCCGGCTCGGGGCTCGCCGTGCGGGGGAGCGTCGACATGCGCGACACCTCGGTGCGGGGCAGCGTCGTGCTACGGCGGGCCCGGCTGCACCATCCGGCCGGCACCGCGCTCAGGGCCCACCGGCTGCACGTCGGCGGCGACCTCGACTGCCGGGACGGCTTCGTCTCGCAGGGCACCGTGGACCTCTGCGACGCCCGGGTCGGCGGCTCGGCCCTCTTCGAGGGCGCCGAGCTGACCGGCCGCGCCGGGGCCGCCGCCCTGCGAGCCAACGGCATAGAGGTGGGGGCGGAGTTCAACTGCTGCGACGGGCTGACCGCACACGGCCGGATCTCCCTCAGCAGCATCACCGTACGGGCCAGGCTCTGTTTCGAGAACGCCCTGCTGGACGTCCCGGCGGGGGAGCGCGCCCTGATCTGCCGGCGGTCCGCGGCCGCCGAGCTGACCCTGAAGCCCCGCGAGACACCGCACGGCATCGTCGACCTCAGCCACACCCGGGTCGGCGTGCTCCGCGACGACCCGGCCGGCTGGCCCCGCTCGCTGGTCCTGGAGGGCCTCGCCTACGACAGCACCAAGCCGGCACTGCCCGGGCGCCGTCGGCTGACCTGGCTCGACCGCGACCCGGCCGGCTTCGCACCGCAGCCCTACGAGCAACTGGCCGCCAACTACCGGCGCCACGGCCGGGACGCCGACGCCCGCCTCGTCCTGCTCGCCAAACAGCGCCGCAGGCGGGCCACCCTGGCCTGGCCCGCCCGGATCTGGAGCCTCCTGCAGGATCTCACCGTCGGCTACGGCTACCGGCCGCTGCGCGCGGTGCTGCTGCTCGCCGTCTTCTTCACCGTCGGCACCGTGCTGTTCGCGACCTGGCCGCCGCTGCCCTACGGCGACGGCACACCCCCGGACTTCCAGTCGGCCGTGTACACCCTCGACCTGCTGCTTCCGGTGGTCGACTTCGGGCAGGAGCGGTCGTACAGCTCCCACGGCGCCATGCAGTGGGTGGTGGTCGTCCTGGTCAGCGTGGGCTGGGTCCTCGCGTCCACGGTCGTGGCGGGGGCCAACCGCGTCCTGCGCAGATCCTGATCCCCGAAAGAGCGGTGGCACCCGGCCGCCCGCTGTGAACACAGTGGGAACAACGGGGCAACCATGGCGGTCCCTCACATGTCCAGCAGACGTGACACAGCATCAGGACTCGCCGTACGGAGGCGGCGAGCCGTCGATCCCGAAGGGGGATCCCATGCGCATCCGCCCGGCCGTCGCCGCCGTATCCCTTGCCACCGGCCTCTCCGCCCTGACCGCGTCGGTGCTCCCGGCAGCCGCCCAGGCGGCGGACCGGGCCGCGCCCAGTGACACGGTGTTCTCGCACGTCGTCGTCAACGGCGGCAAGGACATCGTCCTCGGCCTCACCACCAAGAAGACCGTCACCATCACCTGGACGGCCACGGACCCGGACGGTGTCGCCGCCTCCTGGGCCTACCTGTGGCACGGCCCGAACACCGACGACGAGGACGGCATGCTGCCGCAGTACCCGCCGACGGGCACGTGCACGGTGTCGGCCACCGACCCCACCACCTCCACCTGCGCGGTGAGCATCGCCGTGGACGCCGCGCGGGACCTCGACCACAACGGTCTCGCCGGTACCTGGAAGGTGCTCGCCGGGGCCAAGGACCGCACCGACGACTGGACGGAGATCGACGAGGCCGGCACGGCCCGGGTCAAGCGGCTGGCCAAGGTGACGGTGAACGCCTCGCCCGAGCCGGTGAAGAAGGGCAGAACCGTCACCGTCACCGGCAAACTGAGCCGGGCGAACTGGGAGAGCGGCAGCTACACCGGCTACCAGGGGCAGTCCGTCAAGCTGCAGTTCCGCAAGAAGGGCAGCAGCACCTACACCACCCTGAAGACCGTCACCAGCGGCAGCGCCGGAGCCCTGCGGACCACCACCAAGGCCAAGACCGACGGGTACTTCCGGTTCGTCTTCGCCGGTACCGCCACCACCGGTCCGGCCACGGCGGCCGGCGACTTTGTCGACGTCAGGTGAGAACGGCGGCAGGGGAGAACGGCTGCCCCCGCGTGGGCCGGGAAGTGGTCCCGGTCCACGCGGGGGCGGTTCGCCGTCCGGCGGGTGGCGTCAGCCGAGGAGCTTCGTCGCCAGCGTCGAGGCGTTGTACGAGCCCCAGCCGGTGGTGAAGTCCCAGCCGGTGGCCGCGGAGTAGGCGCCGTTGCTGCCGCTGGTGATGTCGTGGAACCCGGTGCCGCTCGCCGCGTAGAGAGCGGGGTTGGCGAAGCCGAGGTTGGCCTTGCCGGCCGTCGCGGCCTGCTGGTTGTAGAGGGCCGCGAACGCCGCCCACTCGGGGGCCGCGGCGCTGGTGCCGCCGACCGAGGACCAGGAGCCCTGCGAGTAGATGGAGACCCCGGGGCTCGGGTTGGCGTGCGCCGAGACGTCCGGGACCTGGCGGTAGCCGCCGCCCGCGCTCTTCTGGACGGTCGTCTGCCAGCTCGGGATCTTGAAGACGGAGGACTTGCCGCCACCGCCGCCGGACCAGGCCACCTCCTTGCTGAAGGCGTTGGCGGAGGTGACGGTCAGCTTGGTGCCGCCGACGCCCGTGACGTACGGGTCGCTGGCCGGGTAGTCGACGGAGGTGCCGCCGTCGCCCGCGTCGTCGGAGCCGTCGTCACCGGAGGCCGCGTAGAAGCCGAGGCCCTCGGCGGCGCCCGCCTTGAAGACCGCGTCCACCGCGTTGATGTTGGAGGTGGTGCGGGCGGACTCGGCCGCGCCCCAGCTGATCGAGGTGGTCGGGATGCCGCTGTCGACGATGGCCTGGTACGTGTCGACCTCGCCGGCGTCCGAGTTGGGGCCCTCGAAGACCGTCACGTTCGCCTTCGGGGCGATCGCGTGCAGGACCTCGATGTCCAGCTCGACCTCGACCTGGCCGTCGCCGAGCGCACCGGAGCCGCCGTCGACCTTGGACACGGTCGGGGTGGGCGAGCCGAGGCTGTAGTTGGTGTCGTACTTGGTGATGTTGGACTGCTGGAAGCCGTCGAACTCCAGCAGCGCGATCTTCTGGCCGCTGCCGGTGTACGTGCCGGAGACGTTGTAGCCGCCCTTGAGCTGGGCCGGGGTGTAGCCGCCGCCGGGGCCGTTGTGCGGGGAGACGGTGTGCGGGGTCGCCTGGTGGTGCAGCTGGACGCGGTTGTTGAGGCCGGCCACGTCGCTGACGATGGCGGCGAGGGAGGACGGGAGCGTCGGCGCGCTGTCGTTGGCGTAGAAGGAGCGGCCCGTCGCGGCGTCCTTCCAGGTCGACAGCCGGGTGCCGAACGCCTTCTGCAGCTGGGCGGCGGTGCCGCTGGCGTCGACCAGCAGGTTGCCGGAGTGCACCTTGCCGACGGTGACGCCCTGCGCCCGCAGGTAGTCCTTGAGCTGCCTGACCTCGGCGTCGGTCCGGCCGAACCGGGCCGCGAACTGGCCCTTCGTCAGGTAGTGGCCGTAGGCGGCCGAGTGCGGGTCGCTGACCTTCGCGATGAAGGTGTCGAGGGCGCTGCCGCCTCGGGGCGTCAGGCTGATCGCCACCGATATGCGCTTGCCCGAGGCGACCTCGCCGGTGCGGGACGCGTCGTGCTTCAGGCCGGGCAGGACGTCCCCGGCGACGGCGGCACGGGCGGTGTGCGGGGCGTCGGCCGCGTAGGCGGCGGGGACGACCGCCGTGATCAGCGCCGGCGCGGCGACCAGACCGAGCAGTTTCAGGCGTGACTTCACCGAAGTTCCTCCGGAGGGTGGGGGGTGGGGAGTGTTCCGGAAGCGGAACGGGATCACCGTAGGAACTCCGGTCCCACCCCCGTAAGCGGGGGAACCCTTGCGTTCTGTGTTAACTGCCCATGTCACGTCAACGGCGTGTGTCGAGCGGACGGGGGAGCCGGGCCCGCGCGGCCTGACTTACCGTCACCGACTGTGCGGTGGGTGCGGGTCGGTCGTCGTCGCCGGTGTCCACCGCCGCGCCGGCGGCGATGACGGCGACCGCCATCGCGTGCGCCAGCGCGGTGCGGGAGCGGACACCGACCTTGCGGTAGACCCGGGACAGCGCGCCCTCGACCGTCTTGACACTGATGAACAGCTCGGCGGCGACCTCCCTGTTGGTCGCCCCGCCGCCGACCAGTTCGGCGATCCTCGCCTCCGTGGGCGTGAGGTCGGGCCCGGCCGCGCCCGCCTCGCCGCCGCGTTCCCCGGCCGCCAGCCGGGCCAGTTCGTCCCTCGCCCGGGCCGCGAGCGGGGCCGCGCCGATCCGGGTCGCCGTCTCCAGGGCCTCGGCGAGGGCTGCGCGGGCCGCGTTCCGGCGGCGAGCGCGGCGCTCGACCGCGCCGAGCGCGATCAGGGTGCGTACCAGTTCGACGGGGAGCGGCAGCGGGCGCAGCCGGTCGACGGCGGTACGCAGCCGTACCGCGCCCTCCCGGGCCCGGCCGATCCCCGCCTCGCGCAGCCCCTCCGCCCGGTCCAGCGCCGCCAGGACGCTGCCGGGCGCCCCGTCCGGCACCCGGGCGCGGGCGTCGTGGAGCACCGCCCCGGCCGCCTCCGTCTCGCCGAGCACGACCAGGGCCTCGGCCAGGTCGCCGTACCAGTGCAGCAGCGGCGGGTCGGCGGCGCACATGGCCTCGCCGAGTTCCTTGACGCGTTGCAGCGCCTCGACGGCGGCCGCCGCCCCGCGCGGATCGCCGCCGAGGAGTTCGGCCTGCCCGAGGACGGCGAGGGCGCGCAGCAGGAACAGCCGGTCGCCGTCGGCCTCCGAGGCGCGGACCGCCCGTGCGGCCAGCTGCCGGGCCTCCTCGGGGGTGCCGCCGGTGGTAGCGGCGAGGGCCGCCGCGTAGAGCGCCGGAGCCGCCTCGGCCAGGGCGCGCGAGCAGCGGGCCGCGGTGCGCAGCGCCTCCCGGCAGTGCCCGGCGCGCACCTGGATCCGGGTCAGCGCCACCAGGGTCGCGACGGTCTCCTCGGCTCCCGCCGGTTCGCCGGTCGCGGCGAGCAGCGCGACGACCTGGTCGCGGGCCTCGGTCACCCGGTCGGAGTCCAGGGCGAGGATCGCCCGCATCCGGATCAGCCGCCTGCTCTCCGGGCCGCCGAAGCGCTCCGCTGGGAGCGCCGCGACGTGCTGTGTGTCGACTGCGGCGTCGTTGGGGCTGGTCGCGCCCGCGCGGTGGCAGCCGCATATCGGATACGGCCCCGCGCCCCTTCGGGGTGCTGCCGGGCTCGGGTGGACTTCGGGTGCGGCGTCGTTGGGGCTGGTCGCGCCCGCGCGGTGGCAGCCGCATATCGGATACGGCCCCGCGCCCCTTCGGGGTGCTGCCAGCAGGGTCAGGGCCTCTGTCAGTGCGGCGTCGGCGCTGGCCGGGTCGCCGGCCAGGGACTGCACCCGGGCCAGGGTGGCGAGCGCGTCGATTCTGGTCCCGGTGTCGCCCGCCGCGGCCGCCCGCCGGGCGTGCGCGGCCGCCTCGGTCAACTCCCCGCACAGCAGGCCCCGGACGGCGGCCCAGTGGTGCAGCCGGGCCTCGGAGCGCGGATCGCCGGCCGCGTCGCGCAGGCCGTCCGCGATCAGGTCCTCGGCGCCCTCCAGCGCCTGCCCGGCGCCGCGCAGCAGCACCAGCCGGGCCTGCACCCGCTGGGCCGCCGAGCCGGACCGCGCGAGCACCGCCCCGGCGGCCTCGCCCGCCTCCTCCGTGCGCCCGGCGTCGCAGGCGTACTCGGCCGCGGCCAGCAGCCGTTCGGCACGTTCCGCCGGGTGGGCGGCCGGGGTGCGGCGGGCGGCGAGGGCGGCCAGTTCGAAGGCGGTGCCGGGGGCGCCGTCATGGCGCGCGGAGCCGGCCGCCGCCATCAGGGTGCGGGCCGTGTCCTCGTCCTCGTACGGGTGGGCGAGCGCGAGATGGCGGGCCCGCTCCACCGGCTCGGGCACCGCGCGGAGCAGCAGAGCGTGCGCCTGCCGCCGCCCGTGCTCGGAGGCGTCGGCGTGGACGGCCGCCCGCAGCACGGGGTGGTGGAAACGTACGACCCCGTCGGCGTCGGCCGTCGCGATGCCGAGCCGTTCCGCCTCCGCGAGGTCCGCGGCCGGGGCCGGGAGCCCGGCGGCGCGCAGCAGGGTGAGGCTGGGGCGGGCGGCGGCGCTCGCGACGAGGAGGGTGCGCCGCACCGGCTCCGGCAGTGCGCGGGCCCGCTCCAGCAGGCGGGTGCGCAGCCCGGGGGGCACCGGCGGCAGCGGGCCGAACCCGGCGGACGGCGGGGCGGTCCGGGCGGCGCGGCCCAACTCCCGTGCGTAGAAGGGGTTTCCGGCGGCGGTCCGCTGGATCGCCCGGAGCAGTGCCGGGGGCAGGTCGGCGCCGAGGTCGGTGCGGACCAGGTGGGCGGTCTCGCCGTCCGTCAGGGGCGGCACCGGGAGTTCGACGGTGCCCGGCGGGCAGCAGTGCAGCCGCTCGGGCCGGCCGCCGTCCGGCACCCGCTCGGCGGCGAGCATCCGGACTCCGGGGTCGTCGAGCCGGCGTACGGCGAAGGCGAGGACCTCGGCGGTCGGCCCGTCGAGCCACTGCAGGCCGTCGACGACCAGCAGGACGGGACCCGCGGCGGCCAGGGCGCGCAGTGCGTCGAGGACGGCGACGCGCACGGCGAGCAGGCCGCGGTCGTCCGCCGGTCCGCCGCCGCGCAGCAGGGCCGCCCGCAGCGCCGCCCGGGGCTCCGGCGGCAGGTTGTCCAGGTGGCTGTCCGGGATCCGCGCGAACAGGTCGACGAGCCCGGCGAAGGGCAGCCGGGCGTCCGCCTCGGCGGGCGAGCAGTGCAGGACGGTCCCGGCGGCCGGGTCCGCCGCGAGGGCCGCCACGAGCGCGGACTTGCCGATGCCGGCGGGACCGTGGAGGAGCAGTCCGGGGCGGGCCGCCGCCTGGACCCGGGCGGCGTCGAGCAGCGCTCGGCGCCCGGTCAGTTGCATGTGTTCATGACAACCTTCGGTGATCGGTGTGTCAATGACGTCCGTCACTTCACGGCGGCGGCCCCGTCGCCCGACATGGCGTAACAGGTCATGTCTTCTTCCTGAATCCCTCGTTACGGAACGCGGAAGGCTCTTCCGCCCTCCTCCTGTGCGGAAGCAACGGAGCACGGGCAGGGAAAACAGGGACTGAGTGACATGGGTTTGACCAGTCGAACGACCGTATACGCGCTGGCGGCGCTGTCCGCCCTGTGTGTGGCGCTGCTGGTCTGGCTGTGGCCGCGGCTCGCCAGGCCGGGGCTGTGGCAGGTGCTGGGGCGGCTCGGGGCCGTCGCGGTGACACAGGTGACGATCGTCGCGGCGTTCGCCTGCGCGGTGAACTCGTCGTACCAGTTCTTCGGCTCCTGGAACGAGCTGTTCGGGAACGTCGACACCGCTCCGGTCGGCGTGACCCAGGCGGCCGGCGGGAACGGCGGCGGCTCGGTGAACGGCATAAGCAGCGTCCACGGGGCGTCGCTCGTGCAGCCCGCCGGGGACCAGCAGCTGAGCAGGGTCAGCGGATTGCCCGACGGGCCGGCGGCGGCCGTCGGCCGGGTGGAGTCCGTGAAGATCATCGGCCGGCGCACCGGCGTGGTCGACCCGGCCTTCGTCTACCTCCCGCCGCAGTACTTCCAGAAGGCGTACCACCGCATGCGGTTCCCGGTGATCGTCGCGCTCAGCGGCTACCCGGGCAGCATCTACAACCTCGCCCAGCACCTGCGGGTCTCCCAGACCGCGGGCGAACTCCAGCGCAAGGGCCAGATGCAGCCGACGATCATCGTGATGATCCGGCCCACCATCGCCCCGCCGCGCGACACCGAGTGCGTGGACGTCCCCGGCGGACCGCAGACCGAGACGTTCCTGGCCAAGGACCTCCCGGACGCCGTCAAGTCCGTCTACCGGGCCGGCCACGACGCCAGCTCCTGGGGCGTCATGGGGTACTCGTCCGGCGGCAGTTGCGCCCTTCAGCTCACGATGCGCGACCCCGGCGTCTACACCACGGCCGCCGCCCTGTCGCCCGACTACCGGGTCAAGGACGACCCCACCACGGGCAACCTCTTCGGCAGCGGTCCCGGCCGCCAGGCCCGGATCGACGGCCACGACCTGATGTGGCGCCTGAAGCACCTGCCCGCGCCCCAGGTGTCGGTCCTGGTCGCCAACAGCAAGCACGGTGAGAAGGGCTACGCGCAGACCGAGGCCTTCATCAAGGCCGTCAAGGCGCCCATGCGGGTCGTCTCCATCCTCCCCGAGAACGGCAGCCACAACTTCCCCACCTGGGTACGGGAGATGCCCGCCGCCCTGAAGTGGATGAACGGGCAGCTGACCTTCCCCCAGGACGTCGTGCCCCGGCACCACGCCAGGAAGCCGGTGACCGAGGCGGCGGGCACACCCACCCCCGGCCCCACTCCCGCCCACGGCCACCGCTCGCTGCGCGCGGAGGGCCCGGAGCCCAGCCCCACGGCCACGGCCCACCGCTGACCGGCCGGGTCACGGCACCGCGGCGGCCGTGGCGGAGCCCGTAGAGTGGGCAGCCGGTGCCGGACCGGTGGAGCAGGGAGTGGGGAGTGGCGATGCAGGTAGCCGTGGTCACCTTCGACGGGTTCAACGAACTGGACTCCTTCATCGCCGCCGCGCTCGTCAACCGGTGCCGCAAGAACGGGCTGGAGGCGTTCATCACGACGCCCACCCCCGTCGTCACGTCCATGAACGGCGTCGAGGTGACCGGGCAGCGGCCGCTGGAGTTCGTGGCCGAGGCCGACGTCGTGCTGGTCGGCAGCGGGGTGCGGACCCGGGACGTCGTCGCCGACGACCGGCTGGTCTCCCGGCTGCCGCTCGACCCCGGGCGCCAGCTGATCGGCGCACAGTGCTCCGGCGCCCTGGTGCTGGCCCGGCTCGGTCTGCTGGACGGCAGGCCCGCGTGCACGGACACGGTCAGCCGGCCCTTCGTCGAGGCCCGCGGGGTCACCGTGCTGGACGCGCCGTTCCACAGCGAGGGGAACATCGCCACGGCCGGCGGCTGCATGGCCTCGCAGTACCTCGGCGCCTGGGTGATCTCCCGGACCCTCGGCGACGAGGCCGTGCGCGAGGTCATCGGCTACACGGCACCCGTCGGCGAGAAGCAGGAGACCGTCGACCGCGTCCTGCGCGCCGTCCGCACGGGCGAGGCCGCCGCACTGCGCTGAGCGCCGCAGCGGGCCCGGGCCTCAGATCCAGGTGTCGAGCCACATCCTGGACTGCCAGCCGCCGTAGGGAATCGTCTGCCCGGTGTAGATCGGGTAGAAGTAGACGAAGTTCCAGGCGATGAGGAGCACCAGTACCCCGGCCGCCACCGCGCCCCGCAGCCGCCGCCGCTCCGTCGCACCCGGCGGCCCGAGCAGGGCCCCGATCATCATCGCCACGGCCAGGCACAGGTACGGCACGAAGACCACGGCGTAGAAGGAGAACACCGTACGGTCCTGGTACAGGAACCAGGGGAGGTAACCGGCCGCCACCGCGCAGAGGATCGCACCGGCCCGCCAGTCGCGGCGCAGGGCCCACCGGTAGAGCAGGTAGGCGAGGGCGAAGCAGGCCGACCACCACAGCATCGGGGTGCCGAGGGCGAGGACCGTGCGGGTGCAGGCGGTCGCGGTGGAGCAGCCGTCCTGGCCGGGCTGCGGGGAGTCGTAGGCGAACAGCACGGGACGGCCGAGGACCAGCCAGCTCCACGGGTTGGACTGGTACTTGTGCGGCGTGTGCAGGCCCACGTTGAACTGGTACACCAGGTACTCGTAGTGCCAGAAGCTGCGCAGCGGGGCCGGTATCCACGACCAGGTGCCGCCGCGGCCGTCCGCCCAGTGCCGGCCCCAGCCGTCGTCGGACAGGAACCAGCCGGTCCAGGAGAGCAGGTACGTCAGGAGCGCGGTCGGGACGAGGGAGAGGACCGACCGGCCGAGGTCCCGGCGCAGGACCGCCCGGTACGGGTGGCGGGCCCCGGCGACGCGGCGGGCGCCGACGTCCCACAGCAGCGTCAGGACCACGAAGAACACCAGGACGTACAGGCCGTTCCACTTCGTCGAGGCCGCGAGGCCGAGCAGCACGCCGGCCGCGAGGCGCCAGGGCCGCCGGCCCGTCCCGGCCCGGTCGCCGGTGTCCGCGTCCGGGCGCACCCGGCCCGCCGCGTCGGCCGGCAGCGCTGCCGCCAGCCGGGCCCGGAACCGGTCCCGGTCGATCAGCAGGCAGCCGAACGCCGCCAGCACGAAGAACATGACGACGAGGTCGAGCAGCGCGGTGCGGCTCATCACCAGGTGCAGGCCGTCGATCGCCATCAGCGCCCCGGCCAGGCAGCCCAGGAACGTCGAACGGAACAGGCGGCGGCCGATCCGGCACAGCATGAACACCGACAGGGTGCCCAGGGCCGCCGTCATGAAGCGCCAGCCGACCGGGTCGAGGCCGAACAGCCACTCGCCGACGGCGATCACCCACTTGCCGGTCGGCGGGTGCGCGACGAAGGAGCCGGTGTCCGAGAGCGAGATCACCTGGGGGTGCGCCAGGATCTGCGGGTCGGCGATCTTGCGGTCCGGCCACGTGCCCTCGTAACCGAGGTGCAGCAGTGCCCAGGCGTCCTTGGCGTAGTACGTCTCGTCGAAGACGAGGTCCCGTGGCCGGCCGAGGTGCCAGAAACGCAGGACGCCGGCCAGGACGGCGACGAGCAGTGGCCCCAGCCACTCCGTCGCCCTCGCGAGCCGCCGCGCCCGGGCCGGGCCGAGGCCCAGGAGCTGCCAGAGCCGGGCGGTGGGCTCGGGGAAGGGCGGGACCAGGCGTTCCCGGACACCGGCGGGCGGACCCGTGCGGGTGCCGGTGCGCGGAGGCCCGGCGTAACCGAACCGGCGCAGCCGGGCCGGCCACGCCGGGGACTCCGGCGCCGGACGTATGCCGTCGAGGTCGTGGGAACGCGTCGCGCTGCTGTTCGTCACCGGACGACCTTAGGCCGTGGCCGCATCCGGCCGCGAAGCGGTGGCCGGGCAGCGGGTTCCGTGCCTGTGATTGACCGTACCGGGGTGGCCACGTGTAAGGCCTGGGCCATACCCTGGACCCAGGGCTACGGCACCCGGACTGCCCTGCAACGGAAGGGACTTGGGGGGCACAGGAGCCGTGAACGGGGGACGCTTGTTCAGTGTGAGAAACGGCGGTCATGCGGCGGGGTTCGAGCATGAGCTGGTAGACCAGATGTGCGCGGTGTCGGGACTCGATGCACCGGGAGGGCGCGATCTCTTGATCGACATGCTGTCGGGCCGGTTACCCGAGTTGGCCAACGTACGGCGACACGACCGGAAGCGGCACGACATCCTGGAGATAGCCCGAGCCTGCTGGCAACAGCCTGCGGGACTGTCGGTGTTGGTGGACACCCTCCAGGTGTACGACCCCGGGTCGATTCCCGTGCTGAGGATCGTCGAGCTCGTCTCCGGCTCGCCGGTTCTGGCGGTCCTGCCCGATGCCGAACTCCGCAGGGCCCGCACGCTGCTGGGCCGGTTACCGTATCCCGACGCGCAGGGCCTGCTGTACGCGGCGGCCGGCGACCTTCCGCTCCCGGTGCACCCGGTCACCTCCCTCCAGGAGGCCTTCGACTTCCTCGCCGGGGCCAACGCCCGCCCCGACGGCCTGCTTCCCGTGCTGGTCCTGGTGGAGCACGCGATCGCGGCGGGCACGGCGGCCGACGCCGACCGGCAGGTCGTCGACGGCCTGCGCGGCTGGATCGACGATCAGAGCACCCGACTCGACCTGGTGAAACCTCTCGAAGCGCTCCGCTCGCAGATAGCGCGCGGAGCGGCGGAACCGGCTCCCGCCTGTCTCGTTGTCCAGTTGAGCAGACACGGGATGAGTTCGGACGAGTACCTGCTGTCCCACTGGCGCCAGCGGCGGCCCGGCTCGTGGCGGCCGGAGCGAGGAGAGGACCGGATCGTGGCCTTGGACGACGTCGAGGCCGCGGTGGAGCAGCTGGTGGAGAGCGTCGAGGAGGACTGGGGCGAGCAACCCGGCCGGCCGGTCCTCGAGTTCGTACTGCCGCTCCACCTGCTGAACCGTCCCATGGAATGGCTGCCGACCGCCTCGCACTCGCCCTCCGCGACCGCCCTGTGCCTGGACTACCCGGTGGCGCTGCGGAGCCTGGAGCGGATGCGGGCCCGCCGGTACCACCGGCGCTGGCGCAACCGCTGGCAGCAGCTGGCGGCCGGTCCCCGGATCGTCTGCCACTGGGACACGACGGGGGAGCGCGGCCACGACCCCGAGCAGTGGAACAGTGCCCTCGCCGCCGACGAGCGGCTCGTGTCGGTCGCGCTCACCGGGCCCCCGCTGCCCGGACCCGGCGGCCGCCAGACCACGCTCGAAGCCGCGCTGCAGGCCGGGGTGCCGTTGGCGGTCTGGGACCGCCGGCCGACGCCCCCGGGCGACTTCCGGAAACGGGTCGACAGACTGCTGAAGGGAACGGTCGCCGAACTGCCGCAGCGCGTGAAGAAGCTGCGCAGCGAGGCGGCCACCGCAGCCGCCCCGCAACGCGATGCGCACGCAGGACGTCACCTCGCGGTGCTCCTGGACAACCCGAACCGGATGGTGGACTGGTCCGAATACCCGGCGTCGGATCCCGGCGGTGTGCGCGGCGGACACGACGACGAGGGGACCTCATGAACGGCGTCCAGCACCCGGTGGAGAACAGCCGCAACGGCGGCCCGGTCAGCCGCAGTTGGTGGATCTACCGGGGCACCGGGCAGCCGCTGCCCGACATCCGCCTGGCCGACGTGCTGCCTCCGCCGCCCGGCTGGCGGACCTTCGACGGCGGCCCGGTGCTGCCGCCCGTACCGGCCGAGAGCGCCGAGACCGACCGCCGGCTCGGCAGCGTGGGCCGCACCACCTCCCGGCAGAACCCGCACGACATCGACATGATCAACACGGCCCTGCTGCTGCGCAGGCCGCTGCTGGTGACCGGCCGGCCCGGCATCGGGAAGTCCACGCTGGCCTACCTGGTCGCCCGCGAACTGGGCCTGGGCCGCGTCCTGCACTGGGGGATCACCTCGCGCAGCACCCTGCGCTCCGGACTGTACGAGTACGACGCCATCGGCCGGGCCCAGGCCTCCCTGGGGCGGCGACCGGCAGCCGTCCCCGACGGCGAGGGCACCGCCGAGGCGCCGCCGGACGGCGGCACCGGCGCCCGGATCGGGGACTTCGTGCGGCTGGGCCCGCTGGGCACCGCCCTGCTCCCGTACGAGCTGCCCCGCGTCCTGCTCATCGACGAACTGGACAAGAGCGACATCGACCTGCCCAGCGACCTCCTCCACGTGCTGGAGAACGGTTCGTACGACATCCCGGAACTGGTCCGCGCCCGTCATCACGAGGGCCGGGCACGGGTGTTCACCGACGACCCGGACACCACGGTCACGGTGACGGACGGCCGGGTACGGTGCCGGGCCTTCCCGTTCGTCGTCATCACCAGCAACGGCGAACGGCAGTTCCCGCCGGCCTTCCTGCGCCGCTGCGTCCGGCTGGACGTCTCCCCGCCCCGCGAGGACCAGCTGGCCACCATGATCGCCGCGCACTTCCGGGACCAGGAGGGCCGGCACGACGACATGATCCGGGCGTTCGTGGAACGCAGCCGGCAGAACGGCGGACTGGCGACCGACCAGTTGCTCAACGCCATCTTCCTGCGGACGGCCGGGGTCCGGGAGGACGACGAGTCCTGGGGCGAGCTGCTGGAGGCCCTCTGGCGCGAGCTGTCGGGGGCGCCCTGATGGGTGACGACCCGCGTCGTCCGGAGGCCTTCGAAGTGGCGGAGGGCCTCTGGCTGCACGCGTACCAGACGCTGGCGGCCCGGCTGCCGGCGTCGGACCGCCCGCCCCAGCCCCGGCCGACCGCGCTGTCGGGGCTCTCCGGGCTGCCCGAACCGCTCGACAGGCCGCCGGTGTCCGGTGGGACGGGCGGCCGTACGACGGGTGGGACGGGCGGCGGTACGACAGCCGGGACCGGTGGCGGTACGGCGAACGGGACCGCCGGAGGTACGGCGGGCGGGGCCGCCGGTACGGCGAACGGGACCGGAGGCGGCAGGTCGGCGGAGACCGGGGACGGCACGACGGACGGGACCGCCGACGGCGCGGTGCGGGAGCCGTCCGGTGACCTGGCCGAGGTGCTGTTCCTGCCGTTGCCGCCCGCCGGAGCGGAGGGGGCCGGACCCGGTTCCGCGCCGGAGCGGGCGACCCGGTGGCTCCGTGCCGAGGCGGTCGTACCGGCCGAGCCGGCCGAGGCCGTGCCGGACCTGCGGGACGCGACGGGGATCACCCGTGCGCTGCGAGTGCTGAAGCAGCTGGTGCCCTCGGCGTCCGAGGTCGAGCTGGACGAGGAGACCACCGCCGAACGCGCCGCCGAAGACGGCCTGTGGGTGCCCTACACCCGGTCGGCGGACGAGCGCCGCTTCGATCTGGTGCTGGTGGTGGACGACCACCCGACCATGGTGATCTGGGAGCAGACGGTCGCCGAGTTCACCGCCGTGGCGGAACGGCTGGGCGCCTTCCGCGACGTACGGGTGCGCCGGCTCGGCCTGCGCGAGACCCCGCGGGGGCCGGAGGCGGTGCTGCGCGGGCCGTATCCGGACCACGACGTCCTCGGCGTCCCCGGCGAACTGGTGGACCGCACCGGCCGCCGGATCATCCTCGTCCTCACCGACGGCCTGGGACCGCTGTGGCGGACCGGGGCCGGCCGGCAGGCGCTGGAGCTCTGGGCGGCGGCCGGGCCGGCGGCGGTGGTGCATCTGCTCTCCCAGCGGGACTGGCACCGCACCGCGCTCACCCCCCGGCCCGCACGGCTGCGCAGCCCCCGCGCGGGGGCCCGCACCAACGAACTGGCCGTGGACTTCCCGGCCGAGTGGCGCGACCCCTTCGATCCGCCGCCCGGCACCTGGACGGCGGCGGTCCCGGTCCTGGAGCTGGACGCCCGGTGGCTGGGCCGCTGGGCCGGTCTGGTGGCCGGTGCGGAGCCCGGCTGGGTCGAGGCCCCGGTGCTGTTACTGGGCGCGCCCGATGTGCCCGAGGAGGATGCCGACGAGCCGCCGGCCGTCGTCCCGCCACCCTCGGTACAGGAGCGCATCCGGCGCTTCCGCAGCCATGCCACCCCCACCGCCTTCCGGCTGGCCACGCATCTGGCCGCCGCGATCCTGGAGCCCCGCCTGGTGCGGGACGTCCAGCGCAGGCTGGTGCCCGAGGCGCAGCCGGCCCATCTGGCCGAGCTCTTCCTGAGCGGCCTGCTGGAGCAGCCGACGCCCGCCGGTGCGCGGAGCGCCACCGCGCCCGCGCCGCTGGAGTTCGTCGACGGGGCGCGCGAGGCGCTGCTGGCGGGCGCGATGCGTGCGGACACCGCCCGGGTGGTGAGCTCGGTGTCCGAGTTCTACGGCGACCGGTTCGAGGCGGCCCGCGGGCTGCACGGCGCGCTGCTCGCCCCTGACGAGGAGCCGGTTCCACAAGTGACGGCGGAGAGTCTGCCGTTCGTGCGTGTCGAGCTGGCCGTGCTGCGCGCCCTGTCCGGGCCCTACCTGCTGCGCGCCCGCCGGGTCGGCGCGGCGTTGGAAGGGGCTCCTTCGGGTGCGTCGATCACTGAGAATTCGCGGCAAATGAGCCACGATATCCGTAATAAAGATGTTGTAAATTCAGACTTGGGCGGCCTGGACATGACCGACACCACTGCCAGTGAGCACCAGCATGCAGCGGGAGAATCCGCGAGCGGGACTCCAGTGCGGGAGATTCCCGTTCCGAGCACCGACGGGCTGCCGGGCGCCGACCTCTCGTCACCCGGCAGGACGGTCCCCGGGCCGGCCGCACCCCAGTCGCGCTCGGCCCCGCAGCGCGCCTCCGTACCGGTGGTCTGGGGCAACGTGCCACCGAACAACCCCAATTTCACCGGGCGGGAGGAACTCCTCGCGCAGGTGCACGAGCAGTTGCTGACGGGCGACACCTCGGCGGTGCTGCCGCACACCCTGCACGGCATGGGCGGGGTCGGGAAGTCCCAGATCGCCATCGAATACGTCTACCGGCACTCCTCCGAATACGACGTCATCTGGTGGATCCCGTCCGAACAGCCGACGATGATCCTGACCGCGCTCACCGAACTCGCCCACCGGCTCGGTCTGAACGTGGGCGCGGAAGCCAACAGGGCGGTCCCGGCGGTCCGCGAGGCGCTGCGCCGCGGGGAGCCCTTCGGCCGATGGCTCCTGGTCTTCGACAACGCCGAGAACGTCGAGGCCGTACGCCCCTACTTCCCGACCGGCGGCACCGGGAAGATCCTCATCACCTCGCGGAACCAGGAATGGGACCGGGTGGCCAGGACCCTCTCCGTGGACGTCTTCACCCGCGAGGAGAGCAAGGCCCTGCTCCGCCGGCGGGCCCGTGACCTGAGCGACTCCGACGCCGACCGACTCGCCGAGGAGCTGGGCGACCTGCCGCTCGCCATCGAGCAGGCCGCGGCCTGGCAGGCCGTCACCGGTATGGCCGTGTCCGAGTATCTGGGGCTGATCAGGGAGAAGATCGCCGAGCTGATGCTCGAACTGGTCCCCTCGCCGGACTACCCCATGTCGGTGGCCGCCGCCTGGGACGTCTCGCTGCGCCAGCTCGAACAGCGCAACCCCGCCGCGCTCCAGCTCCTCCAGGTCTGCTCCTTCTTCGCTCCCGAGCCGATCTCGCGCGCCCTCTTCAACAACTCGCGCAGCACCATCTCCCCGGAGCTCGACGAGGCCCTGCGCCACCCGATCAGGCTCGGCCGGGCCATCCGCGAGATCAACGTCTACGCCCTGGCGCGTATCGAGCACCGGCACGACACCATCCAGCTGCACCGTCTGGTCCAGGCGGTCCTGGTCAACCGCATGTCCCCGCAGCAGCAGGCGGACATGCGGCACGGCGCGCACCTGCTCCTCGCCGACGCCAACCCCAACAGTCCCGGCTCCAGGGAACTGTGGCCGCGCTACCAGCAGTTGCTGCCGCACATCGTGGTGTCGCGGGCCGTGGAGTGCGACTCGCCCTGGGTGCGCAGCCTGATCCGGGACGCCGTGGACTTCCTCTACATCTGGGGCGACCACGACGGCGCGGTCGCCATGGCGCGCGAGGCGGTCCAGCTGTGGACCGGGAAGTTCGGCGCCGAGGACCAGCAGACGCTGGAGATGGCGAAGACGCTGGCCTTCCTGCTGCGTACGATCGGTGAGTACGAGGAAGCCGCCGCCATGATGCAGCGCACCGCGGACACGTACATCCGGATCGCCGGCGAGGACGACGAAGGCACCCTCGACGCCCTCATCCAGCTGACCAGCGGACTGCGGCTGCGGGCCGAGATGGCCCAGGCCCTGGAGATCAACCGATCGGTCTACTCGCGCGCTCTGCGGGCCTTCGGCGACGACGACCCGGCCACCCTCCGCGCGGCCCACAGCCTGGGCGTCGGCCTGCGCCTGATGGGCCTCTACCAGGAGGCCCGGGAATACGACACGGAGACGGCCCGGCTGCGTGCCCTCGCCCTCGGCGAGAACCACCTCGACACGCTGAACACCCTGAGCGCGCTGTCCCTCGACATCCGGGAGACCGGTGACTACCTGGGATCCGTGGTCCACCAGGAGGACGTCTACGCCCGTTACGTCGCCGCCTACGGCGAGGACAACCCCGCCACCATCAGCTGCGCCCGGGTGCTCGCGGTGTGCCGGCGGCGCGCCGGCGACCACGACGGGGCGGTGCAGCTCAGCGAACTGGCGATGGCGCGGTTCGAGACCCGCTACGGCGCGGACCACCCGGACACCATCGCCTGCGCGGCCAACCTGGTCGTCGACCTCCGGCAGGACGGCCAGCTGAGGCGTTCGGCGGAACTGGGTGAGGCGACCGTCTCGCGCTACGAGGCCAAACTCGGCGCCACCCATCCCTACACCCTGTCGGCCCGTACGAACGTGGCCATCACCCTGCGCCACCTGGGGGAGCTCGACGCCGCCGGGGAACACCTGGACAAGGCGCTCGGCGGCATGCGCGAGTCGCTGACCGACGAGCACATCCTCACCGTGACCACGGCCCTCGGCATGGCCAACCACCACAGCGCGCTCGGGCGCCACACGGAGGCCCTGGAAGCGGACCGGCAGAGCCTGGACATCCTTCGGCGGACACTCGGCCCGGACCACCCGACCACCCTGGCCTGCGCCAACAACGTGGCCCTGGACCTGCGCGCGCTGGACCGCGTGGACGAGGCGACGGTGCTGCACACCGACACCCTGACCCGGTTCCGCCGGACGCTGGGCGAGAGCCACCCGGCGACCGTCGCCGCCGCCAGCAGCCAGCGGGCCGAGGCGGACATCGCTCCGGTGCCGTTCTAGCCAAGGGCTGCCGGTCGGGCCCTGGGCGCCCGACCGGCTCGGCCCGGCGGAGTCACGGCAGCGGAGTCACGGCTGTGGCGTCGGCTCGGCGTCCACGGCCTGCCCGGTGTCCGGCGTCTGCTCGCCACCGGGGTCCGCCTCGGTGCCGGCGCGTTCGGCCGGTGAGGTGCCCTCCGGGCGGTGGAGCGGGCCGATCAGCGGTCCGGCGGCGGCCGTGGTGAGCAGCGCCATCACCACCAGCAGCGCATACAGCCGGGGTCCGATCACCCCGGCCTGCAACCCCACGTTGAGCACGATGAGTTCGGTGAGCCCTCGGGTGTTGAGCAGCACACCGATCAGCAGGGAGTCACGCCAGGGCAGCCGGGCGGCGCCCCGGGCCGACAGGGCGCCGGCGGCCACCTTGCCCGCCACCGCGGCGACGCATATCACCAGCAGGAGCAGCAGGTCGGAGGCGTGCAGCCCGGTGAGCTGGACCGACATCCCGGAGATCGCGAAGAACACCGGAAGCAGCAGGCCGCCGGTCTCCTGGAGCGGGCGCAGCACCTGGCTGTCCGGAGCGCCGTCGGACTGGCGGGGCATGATGATCCCGGCCAGCAGCGCACCGAAGATCACATGCAGTCCGAGCGCGCTGGTGACCCAGGCCGAGGCCAGCGCCAGGGCGGCGGCGACCGGGACGTGATTGGTCATCAGGGCGCCGGACCGGTTCATCCACCACTTGAGCACCGGCCGCACCACCACGAACATCGCCAGCACGTAGGCCGCCAGGAGCGCCACCTTGACGGTCCAGCCGCCCAGTGAGCCGTCCTCGCCGCCGATCAGGGCGACGGCCAGTACCGGCCAGCTCAACGCGTCGATGACACCGGCGGCCGCCATCGCGATCGTGGCGGGCCTGGTGCCGGCCAGCCCCTGGTCCCTGATGATGCTGGCCAGCACGGGCACCGCCGTGATGGACAGGGCGACCGCCATATACAGGGTGAATGTCGCGTCGACCGGATGCCCGCCGTTGGCGGAATGGAAACCTCCGGGATAGAGCAGAACGATGCCCGCCCCGATCAGCATGGGAATCGCGAACCCGCTCAGCGAGACGGCGGTCACCGCGCCGCGATTGCGCAGCTGGCCGAGGTCGAGTTCATAACCGACCGCGAAGAGGAAGAGCACCAGCGCGACTTGGGCCACGGAAGTCAGAATTGGCTTGATCTGGTCCGGGAAGATGGTTTCATACACCCCTCCGGGGGCCAGTCCCAGCAGACTGGGGCCGAGGGCGATGCCGGCGAATAACTGCCCGATGACCGGCGGCTGGCGGAGCTTGCGGGCCGCCGCTCCCAAGAGCGAGGAGAGCGCGATCACCACCGCGAGAGCTGCGACGACGTGAGTGACAGTGGAGTCGATGCTCACCGGCATCCCCCTTCGGCAAGTGCCTCACCCTGTGGTGTTGTTCACGCGCAGTATAGCCGGTGTGGGGGCAACTGATCTATTCTTGCATGCGTTTGGAATATGCCGTCAGAGGGCGGGGGGTCGACGGTGGCAACGGTCTTATTCGTACACGGCACCGGCGTACGCGAGCCGGGATTCAGCGGAACCGTGGAGACCGTACGGCAAGGATTGCGGCCGTTACGGCCCGAAGTCCGTATATCTTCCTGTTATTGGGGGGGAACTGCCGGATCGGTACTGCATTCGAACGGTATTTCCGTGCCGGGGTACGCGACGGGGCGTGAATTGCCGGGAGCGGTCGCCCCCGGCGCACCGGGAGAGGACCTCGACGAGGACGTCGAATTCTGGGGCCTCCTCTATCTGGACCCGCTGCTCGAACTGCGCCTGCTCACCGCGGAAACCACCGGGAGAGCCGAGTCGGCCCCCGGCACCCGGCCGCCGGGCGAGGTCCTCTCGGCGGCGGCTCCGGCGCTCACCGCGGACGACCGGTTGCGCCGACTGCTGGACGCGGCGGGCCTCGCGGAGGACTTCGCCGCCGCCGTGTCCGCCGTGCTGACCGCCGACGACTGCCGCCGTTTCCTCCGTGCCCCGGCCGAGGGCACCGGCCCGGCCGAACTGGCCCGGGCCTTCGTGGCCGAGGCGGTACGCCGCCGGACCGAGCGGCAGGGACCGGCGACGGCCCTCGACGGCACCGCCCGCGACGAGGCGGTCGCCCGGATCGCCGGCCTGCTCCCCGGCCCCTCCGCGACCGGGGACGAGCCCGGCACACACCGCGGCCCCGTGACCCGGCGGATCAAGCGGCTGACGGGACGGCTGGCCCTCGGCCTGGCCTCCGCCCAGGCGGTCAGACGGCGTTCGGCGCTCACCGACGCGGCCCATCCGGCCGCCGGGGACGTGCTGCTCTACCTGGCCCGCGGCGGCCCGATCCGCGAGTTCGTCGCGGCGGCCGTCGCGGAGGCGGAGCCGCCGGTGGTCCTGCTCGCGCACAGCCTCGGCGGGATAGCCGCGCTGGACCTGCTGGTGCTGCGGCCGCTGCCGCAGGTCGAGCTGCTGGTGACCGTCGGCTCGCAGGCGCCGTTCCTGTATGAACTCGGGGCCCTGCCCAGCCTGGAGCCGGGCAGCCCGCTGCCCGCCCACGTACCGCGCTGGCTGAACGTCTACGACCGGCGGGACCTGCTCAGCTACCTCGGCGCCGGCGTCTTCCCCGGCCGGGTCCGGGACATCGCCCTCGACAGCCGCCAACCCTTCCCGCTCTCCCACAGCGCCTACTGGAGCAACCCCGAGCTGTACCGCGTCCTGGCCGAGGAGCTGCCGTGACCGCCGCCCGCCCGGACCGGACCCACGCCGTCGTCGTCGGTGTGGAACGCTATGCCGCCGGCCCGTCCTGGGACCTGCCGGGTCCGGCGGCCGACGCCCGCCGCTTCACCGCCTGGCTGCGCGGCCGCGGCGTGCCCGCGGCCCACATCTCCCTGCTGCTGGGCGCCCTGCCCGGGACCGGCGGGCCCGAGGTGGACGTGACCGCCGGCAGCGCCGGTCGGGAGGCCGTGCAGGAGGTGCTGACGCGCCGGCTGCCCGCGCTGGAGGGCGACCTGCTGTTCGTCGTCTGGGGCGGCCACGGGGTCACCGATCCGCAGGGACACCGAAGGCTCTTCTACGCCGACGCCACGGCCGACGACAAGCGCAACCTCGACCTGGACGCCTGGCTGACCACCCTCACCACCGACGCGCTGCCCGGCTTCCGGCGCCAGATCTGGCTGGTGGACTCCTGCCAGACCTTCGTCGAGGACCTCGGCTTCGTCCGCTCACTGCCCGGCGAACTCCCGTCCCGCGGCGACCGGTTGCCGGGCCGGGAGCAGTTCGTGCTGCTGGCCTCGGGACCGGGACAGCGAGCGGCCAACGATCCCGTGCGGCGGACCGGGGCGTTCTCCCGGGCCGTGCTGGCCGTACTGGAGGCCGCGGACGACGAGAACTGGCCACCGGACATGGGTACGGTGGCGGACACCGTGATCGGACGGTTCACCGAGGGGGGACAGCGGCCCACCTCGCTCTGGTACCGGTCCGGGGCCGGCGACGTACGCCACTACGACTTCCCGGCCACCCGGCGCCGGGCGGAACCGGTACCGGACTCGGCCCTGGCCGAACTGATCGCCCTGCTCGCGGGGTGGCCCGGCATGGCCGACCGCGACCAGCGGCAGCTCGTCATCGACATGCTGCCGGTCGACCTGGGCGGTGCCATCCCCAGACTGGGTGCGGCACGGGCCGACATCATCAGCATCGTGCGTACCTGCCGTCTGCACCCGGGCGGCCTGGCCGCCCTCGTCGAAGTACTCGCCATGATCGATCCGGGCTCGCTCGCGCGGCGCGACCTGAAGGACTGGGCGGCCCGCTGGCTGACGCCCGAATAGGAGGCTGACCGGCCTGATCACGGCCTTCACGGCACCTGGAGCATGCGTCATCATGAAGTCAACGGGAGGACGTCCTCAGGGGGATGGCACATGAACACGCCCACGGAATCCGTGTGGTCCGAACTGCCCGATCTCAGCGAGACCACCCTTGCCGGCCTACGGGTCCAGAGCACGGACGTCTACGCGCGTGCACTGGACCGGTTGCTGCGGCAGGTCGAGCGGCCGCGGGTCAACTTCGCCGGTGACGGACCGCCCAAGCGGGCCGACTGACGACCGTCGTGGAAGGAGCCGTGTGCAGCCGGACGGACGCTCCGCACTCGCCCATGCCGCTCACCACGTCGTTCCCACGGCGTGTTTCGACGATCTGGCCGCGGGCCGGGGCGGTCCGGAGACCGTTCGTTTCCTGTGGAGCACCGAGTACAGCAGGCGCCTGCTGCTGCTGAGGGCCCTGCTCGACACCGCCGCCGCGACCCCCGGAGCGCTGGGCCCGCTGCCGCCCGTGGACGCCGCGTGGGACATCCTCACGGCGGCCCAGCAGCGCGCCCCGCGCGCGTTCGGGGAACTGCTGCTGCACCCGCAGATCGGCACCTGGCTGGGGCACGGCCTGCGCCGGCTCAGGCACACGGCCTGGGGCGACGGGCCGCTCTGGACCGACCTCGGCCATCTGCACGCGGTGTGCGCGGTCGCCGCGCTGCGCGCCGGGCTGCCCCTGCGCACCACCGTGCCGTTGCGGGACGGCACCGCGATGTTCCCCGCCCTCGGACTGGCCCGCCTGCCGGGCCGCCCACGGTGGGGGACGGCGGAGGTGGCGGTGGAGGCGGGGCGGCTGCGGGTCGACCCGCACGGTGCCGGCGTGGGCCCGCCCGAGCCGCCCGGAGGCCCCGACGGCGACGCCCCCGGCTGGCAGGGGCTGCGCAGCCTGCGGGCCGGGCCGGCGGAGCGGCCGGTGACCGTCTGGCTGGACGACATCGACCCGTACCGGGACCTGAGTGAGCCCCTGCCCCCGCAGCGCCTCGGCAAGGACGAACTCGCCCGCTGGCAGGAGCGGTTCGGTCTCGCCGTGGACCTGCTCGGGGCCAGCGATCCGGGCATGGCCGCCGCCATGGCGGAGGGACTGCGCACGGTCGCCGAGGTCCGGTCGGCACACACCTGGACGGTTGCCAGCGCCTCCTCCGGCGACGCCTTCGGCGGCCTGCTCTCCTCGCTGCCCCCGGACCCGGTCAGTTTCGCGGTCACCCTCGTCCACGAGTTCCAGCACACCAAACTGGGCGCGCTGCTCCACCTGCTGACGCTGGAGCGGGACGGCGGGGCCGAACGGCACTACGCCCCCTGGCGCAACGACCCGCGCCCGCTGAGCGGCCTGCTCCAGGGCGCCTACGCCTTCCTGGGCATCACCGACTTCTGGTGCAGGTACCTGGACCACGTACCGCCGGCCGCGCGCCAGGAGGCGGAGTTCGAGTTCGCGCTGCGCCGGCGGCAGACCCAGGAGGCGGTACAGACCCTGCGCGCCGACCCCGGCCTGACCGCGCACGGGCGCCGTTTCCTGCGGGGCATGGCAGCGCGGTTGCCGGCCTGGTGGTCGGACCCCCGGGTCCGTCCGGACGTCGCCGCGCTGGCCGAGCTGGCGGCCACCGACCACCGCACCGGCTGGCGGCTCCGGCACCTGGCCCCCGCCCCGGACGACGTCCGCGCCCTGGCCAGGGCCTTCACCGCCGGTGCCGCGGCCGACGGGCCCATCGCCGCGTCCGCCGTCGTCCCCGATCCCGTCGCGCCCTGGTCCCAGGCCCGCAACGGACTGATCCGGCAGCGCCTCGCCGTGCCGGACGCCGGCGACTGGCCCGTACCGTCCGCCGCCGACCGTGCCCTGGTCGCCGGGGACCCCGACGCCTCCGACGCCTACGCCCGCCTGCTGGCGGGCGACCCCGAGGACGCCGACGCGTGGACCGGCCTCGTCCTCGCCCTCGCCGAGCGCCCGCTGCTGCAGCGTCCGGAGCTGCCGCGCGCGGTGCACCGCGAACTCCGCCTGACCGGCACGGCCGCCGACCCGCGCGACGTCGCGCGCTGGCTGGCGGCCGGCCCCGCCGTCTGAGAACAGTGTCGACACCGCGCCCGCCCGGAGCACGGTCTCGATGGCGGCCGACGGGGAGCCGACCGCCATCGAGCCGGGCGGGGACTGCAGCGGGGCGATCTCCCTGGCCGTGTCCTGACGGCCTGGCGTGATCAGCCGCACGAGCCGGTGAAGACGTCCACCGCGTCGTCGCTGCTGCTCGCCACCAGCAGGCCCTCGGTGCCGTCTGACGTCACGTCGGCGGCGGCCGCCTCGTAGGCGCCGCCCGCCGACAGTTCGGTCAGTTCGGTCAGCTCGCTCAGCGAGCCGCCCGAGGTGCCGGTGTAGACCGAGACCGAGTTGCCGTTGAGGGACGACACCAGGACGTCCGGGCGGTCGTCGCCGTTGACGTCGGCCGAGTTCGGCACGGGAACCCACGGGCGCCGCCTGTGAGTCACGTGTTGTCGGACCGTGGTTTCCCGGAGTTCCGTGGCCGGAGGGGTACGGCGACGGTGGCCGTCCCTCCGTCGTCGTCGCTGACGGTGACCACCGGCCGCTGCCCGCCGGGCCTCCGGTACAGGTGCTCGGCACGGCAGACGGAGCCGCGGACCTTGCCCTGCGTCGGGCGGGTGCCGTCCTTCCAGTCGACGACGCAGGTGTGGGTGTCGGAGGCGCCCGGGTCGGTGAAGCGGACGGTGACGGTCACCCGCCGGTCGCCGTGGCCGTGCGCGTCGGTGATGGTCGGCGGGGCGTTGGAGACGGCCACGGTCGTGGTGTCGGTGCTGCGGCCGCCGGTCAGGGTGAGGGTGAAGGTGCCGTTGTCGGTGCAGGTGACGGTGGTGGCGGCCGATCCGGGGTCCGCGATCGTGCAGGGGGCACCCGCGGGGAGGGTCCACTTGCCGGGACCGGCCCCCGACACCGTGCCGGCGAGTGGGATCGCGTCCCCTTCCGGCCCGTCGGCGTCCGGACCCGCGTGCACGACGGTCACCGGATCGATGCTCGTCAGCGTCGGGACGACGGGCTTGATCAACCCGTCCGCGTCGAACTCCAGCTTGTCGACGGTGGTTTCGCGGTGGGTGCCGTCGCCGCCGGGGATGGCGAACCGGTGGTAGGCGATGTACCAGTCGTCGGTGTTCGGGACGTGTACGACGCTGTGGTGGCCGGTGCCCTTGATGCCCAGGGAGAGGTCCTTGGAGAGGATCACGCCCCGCTTGGTCCAGGGGCCGGTGGGGGAGGGCCCGGTGGCGTAGGCGACGCGGTAGTTCTCGTCCCGGGTGTCGTTCTCGGACCACATGAAGTAGTAGATCCCGTTGCGCTTGATGACGAACGAGCCCTCGTTGTAGCCGCTCGGCGTGATGTCCCTGACCTTCGCCGTGTCGATGGATGTCATGTCGGCGTTCAGCGGGACCACGTAGGCGTGGCCGTTGCCGAAGTAGAGGTACGACTGCCCGTCGTCGTCCGTGAAGACGGCCGGGTCGATCATCTGGCCGCTGAAGTCACCGGACTTGAGGAGGGGTTTGCCGAGGGCGTCCTTGAACGGCCCGGTCGGTGAGTCGGCCACCGCCACCCCGATGTTCGCGTCGGCGCAGAAGTAGAAGTAGTACGTGCCGTCCTTCTCGGTGATCGTCGGCGCCCAGGCCCTGCTGTCCGCCCAGCTGACGTCGGGACCCAGGTCGAGGATGACGCCGTGGTCCGTCCAGTGGACGAGGTCGGTGGAGGAGTACGCCTTGAACTGGGTGCCGCTCCAGCCGTCGTAGCCGTCGGTGGTCGGGTAGAGGTAGAAGGTGTCGCCGAAGCGGACGATGTTCGGGTCGGCGTTGAGCCCCGGCAGCACCGGGCTCTTCATGATGAGAGCCGAGACCGTCCAGGTGCGCTTCCTGCCGTCGGAGCCCGTCACCTCGTAGGTCACCGGCTTGCTGAAGTCCTGCACGCTCCCGGAGGCCGGGCTGATCGCGGCGCCGTGGGCGAGGGTGAACTCCGGTGCCAGAGAGGTGAGATCGGTGCCCCCGGTCATCGGCAGCGTGATCCTGCTGTCCGCGTCGTCGACGATGGCGTCGACCTTCAGACCGGTCTGGGCCGCCTTGGCGATCCCGGCAGTGTTGCCGCTGAGCTCCATCACCTCGGCGGCCGAGAGGGCCCGGTCGTAGATGCGGAAGTCGTCGACCTCACCGCCGAAGTACGGGTCGGCCGAGTACAGGGAGCGGCCGATGTAGCCGGTGTAGTCCTTGCTCGCGTCGTACAGCTCGGACGGCTTGACGGTGGTCGTCGTGCGGGCGGCCTGGATGCCGTCGACGTAGAGGACCATCGTGCCGGTCGCGCCGTCCAGGGTGACGGTGACGTGCTTCCACTCGCCGGGCGTGAGCTGCGAGTCGGCCGTCAGCCTGGACTCGGCCGACCAACTGGCTTTCGTGATGGCCGAGTAGAGGCTGGAGCCGCCGTTGGACGGGGTCGCGAAGAGATACCTGTCGCTGTCGGGGCCCAGCCCGAACAGCCACTGGAAGCTGTCGCCGCCCTTCCACTTGGCGTACGTCGACACGGTCACGCTGTCGGCGTTCTCCAGCACCCCGTTCGGGATCTTCACGTACGGCGAACTCGTCGCGTCCCCCGACATCTTGAAGGAGCCGCCCTTCACCCCCGTACCGAACGCGGGCGTGCGGACGTACGTGCCGTGGTAGCCGTGCCCGCTGGAGTCGACGGCGATGTTGCCGCCGGTGTCGTCGAAGTCGTAGTGCAGCAGCAGGTCGGCCGGGACGTCGGGACCCTCCTCCGACACGGTGACCTCGGCCTGGACCGGGATGGCGGTGCCGTCCGGGAGGCTGCCGGTGACGGTGAAGGTGCCGGGCTGCGCGTACGCGGACGCCGGGACGCCGTCCCAGGTGACGGCCACGGGCCGGTCGACGCCGTCGGCGTAGGTCGCGATGACGGTGGCGGGGAGGACCGGGGCCTGCCCTGTCCTCGTCTTCACCCTCACGCTCGCCACGCTCTCCACCGACTGGTCCGGCTGGTAGGCGCGGAGGAGCCGGTCGTACTCGGCCTGGGTGACCGGGAGCACGGTGCCGTGGCGGGGCCTGGCGGGCAGGTCGTAGTCGGCGACCGGGCTCCAGACCCCGGAGTCGAGATCGTCGGTCTCGAACGGGACGTATCCGCGCCCGCCGAACTCGTCGAGGAACGCGTACCACTTGTCCTCCGTGTTCGACTTGAACACCAACGGTCCCTCGGCCGCGCTCATGGCCCCCTTGCCGATGCCCTCCGCGACCGGGGTCCAGTCGGTGCTGAGGACCGAGTCGCTCTTCTCCTCGAAGATGAACTTGCTGTTGGGGGTCGAGGAGGTGTTGTTCCGCTCGTCCTTGGAGAGCCGGTAGTAGGTCCCGTCCTTCTGGATCATCGTGGAGTCGATGACCGACCAGCCGCGGTCGATCCACACCCTGGGCTCGCTGAAGGTGTAGAAGTCCCGGGTGGTGGCGTACATCATGCGGTTGTACGTGTCGCCGGAGTGCGCCTCGTCGTCGTACAGCTTCGACGCCCAGAAGACGACGTACTCGCCGAGCTTCGCGTCGTAGAACGCCTCGGGCGCCCAGGTGTTGCCCGCGCTGTCCGGGGCGACCTTCACCAGCCGCTGGTCCGTCCAGTGCACGAGGTCGGTGGACTCCCAGACCATGATGGACCTGCTGCCGGTGCGCTGGGCGGCGTCCCAGTCGCCGTTGCCGTAGATCCTGAGGTCGGTGGCGATCTGGTAGAACTTGTCGCCCTCGGGGGAGCGGATGATGAACGGGTCGCGCAGGCCCTTCTCGCCGAGCGTGGAGGTCAGGACGGGCTTCCCGTCGTTCAACTCCCGCCAGTTCAGCGGGTCGTTCCCCTTGCTGAGGGCCGCGTAGAGCTGCTCGCCGTCGGCGGTGCCCTCGCCGGTGAAGTAGCTGAACATGTAGCCCTTGAGGGCTTCCCTGGCGGGGAGTTCGGGGACCCGGGCGGTGAAGGTGCGGGTGCTGTGCGCCTCGCCCCTGGTGACGGTCGCGGTCAGGTCGACCGTCGTGGCTCCGGCGCCGTGCGCGGGACGGTGGACCGTGCCGTCGGCGGCGATGACGTCCGGGTCGGCGGAGGACCAGGTGACGGCGGTGCCGTAGGGGCCGTCGGCGGGCAGGGTGAGGTTGCCGCGGACGTCGTCGACGTTGTGGACGGTGAGGGCGCCGGCGGCCTGCTCGGCGGCGGTGGCGTCGTCGAAGTCGGCGCGGACGGTGATGTCGAAGGTCCTGGTGTCGGTGACCGTGCCCTTGGTGAGGGTCGCGGTGAGCGTGGCACGGGCGTCGGGGGAGCCGGCGGCGGGCCGGGTCACCTTGCCGGAATCCGACACGGCCTCGGGGTTGTCGCTGGACCAGCTGATGGCCGACCCGCCCGCCGTACCGGTCTTCGGCAGGTCCAGGTCGGCGGTCACGGCACCGGTGTCACCGAGGCTGAGGGCCGCCTTGTCGTCGGCGACGCCCTGGGTGTCGACGGGCAGGGCGAGCTGCCCGACCTCGGAGCCGTCGAGGGCGCGGTCGTATACGCGGAAGTCGCGGATGCGGCCCTTGAAGAGCTTGTCGCCGGAGTAGACCGACTTTCCGATGTAGTTGGCGACGGTGCTGCCCGACCCGATGGCGCCGGGGGTGATGGTGACCGAGGTGTTGCGGCCGACCTCGACGCCGTCCTCGTAGAGCACGCCCGTGGTGCCGGTCTGGGTGTAGGCGATGTGCTTCCACACCGCGCGGGTGAGGTTGTGGGAGTCGGACGGCCTGGTCGTCTGCTCGGTCGACCAGTTGCCGGTGGCGAGGGAGGTGCGGAAGGAGTTGCCGGTGGTGAAGAGGTAGCCGTTGCCGCTGCTGCCGCTGGAGTTGCCGAAGCCGTAGAGGAAGTACGGGGTGGACTGGGCGGAGTCGATCCGCACGTCCATGGACACCGTGATGGCGTCCATGCCCTTCATGACGTCGTCCGGGACCTTGACGTAGGTGCCGGAGCCGTCGAAGCCGAGGCCCTGGCCGGAGGCCGACCAGTCGGCGGTGCCGTCGAGGGTGCCGTCACGGCCGTTGCCGGAGGCGTCGGGGACGGTGGTGCCGGTGTCGGCGTCCAGGGGGTACCAGAGGGCGAGGCCGTCGGTGAGAGCGGCGGGATCGGCGACGGCCTCGGTGGTGGCCCGGGCCGGAAGGGCGGGGCCGAGGAGTGCCAGGAGGGTAGAGGCGGCGGTCAGTCCGGCGAGCTGCCCCGCCCGGCGTCTCGCGCGGCCGCGCAGGCGTGAGGTGTGCGTCATGTGCGGCTCCCTGCCAAGTCCTCAGCGGTTACACGGAGATGACATTGCGTTGCGAGAGTGTCAAACGATGTCCACGGGGCCGTCAAGAGTTTTCGAACAACGTCCGACTGGCCGAACGTCCTGTCCGGCCCCCGCCTCGGTGGCCCCGCCAACTTTGCTGCCCCGCACGAGGCTTGGACCTGCCATGTGCGGGGCAGAGCCCTCCTACCGGACAGCAGGCACCGGTCAGGGCTCGGCAAGAGGAGGGCGTCATGGACGGTCGGATCCGCGTACGCGTTGTTCGTCGGCCCGCTCCCCGCGGGCAGGAGATCGACCGCAGGACGCCTTCCGGGCGCATCCTGCCGTACTAGTGCGGGTGTGCGGGCGGGCGGTACGCGCCGGCCGCACCCGCACCCGCACCCGCGCCCCGCGCCCGTGGCCGCGCGGGCCGGTTTGGACCGGCGGCCACGGGGCACGTGTGTGAGCCGGCGGCAGGAAGGCGGGCACCGTGACCATCCGGGAGCCGGTACGGCGTGCGGCGACGCCGTCATGACCGGCGCGCCCGGCCCCTTCGCCCACCCCGCCCTGTTCTACGCCGACGAGGGCGAGTACCTGGCCGGGACGGTGTCCTTCGTCCGGGCCGCACTGGCCGCCGGCGATCCGGTGGCCGTCGCCGTGCCCGGCGAGAACCTCCGCCTCATCCAGGACGCGCTGGGCGCCGACGCCGGGCCGGTGCGCTTCCTCGACATGCGGGAGGCCGGCCGCAACCCGGGGCGGATCATCCCCGGCGTCCTGCACGCCTTCGCCGACGCACAGCCGCCCGGCCGCCGCGTCCGCATCATCGGCGAACCCGTCTGGCCCGGCCGCACCACCGCCGAGTACCCGGCCTGCGTCCAGCACGAGGCCCTGATCAACGCGGCCTTCCGGGGCCGTACGGCGACCGTCCTGTGCCCGTACGACACCCGGCGCCTCGACCCGCAGGCCATCGCCGACGCCCACGCCACCCACCCCACGCTGCGGCAGGCCGGCGGCGGACCGGACCAGGACAGCCACGCCTACGCCCCCGCCGACGCCCTCGCCCGCTACAACGAACCCCTGCCGCCGCCGCCCGACGCCGTCCCGGCGGTCTGCTTCGAGCCGGGCTCCCTCTCCGAGGCCCGCCACCTCGCCGCCGCCGAGGCCGCCCGGCTCGGCCTGACCGGCGGCCGGCTTGCCGACCTGACGCTCGCCGTCGCCGAGCTGGCCACCAACAGCGTGGTGCACGGCGGGGGTTCGGGCACGCTCGCGGTGTGGGCCGAGGACGGCGTCGTGGTGTGCGAGGTCCGCGACAAGGGTCACCTCTCCGACCCCCTGGCCGGCCGCCGCCCGGCCTCCCGCGACCGCTCCGGCGGCCGCGGCCTGCTCCTCGTCAACGTCGTGGCCGACCTGGTCCGCCTGCACACCGGGCCGGAGGGGACGACGGTGCGGTGCTGGTTCGCGCGCTGAGCGGCGGGGACCGACCCCGGGGCTCACACGCCCAGCGGCTCCAGGACCCGGTACACTCGCCGTTCCTCCAGCGCGAAGCGGGTGATGCCGTTGTTCTCGCCGAGCTGCCGGCGCAGCCCCTGCAGCCTCCCGACCGCTTCGTCGCGCAGCGCGCGGGCCTCATCCGGGCGGCCGAGGGCGGTCAGGGTGAGGGCGCCGTTGCTGACGACGGCGAGGGTTTCGGGATGCCGGGCGCCGAGGTCGGCGCGGAGCGCGTCGGCGCTGCGCTGCTCCCGCTCCCAGGCCTCCTCCGGGCGGCCGGTCTCGGCGAGCACGATCGCGTAGTTGGCGGAGCAGAACCGGGTGTGCGGGTGGTGGGCGCCGAGTACGGCGGTCATGCGGTCGAGCACCTTCAGGAAGACCTCCTCGGCCTGCGCACTGTCACCGCAACCCCAGTGGAAGACAGCGAGGTTGTTCATCGCGGCCTGCGTGTAGGGGTGGGCCTCGCCCGGCGTCTTCACGTACTCGGCGAGCACTTTCCGGGCGACGTCGCGCGCGCCTTCCCGGTCCTCGGCCGCGAACAGGTCGGCGGCGAGGTTCAGTTCGCAGGCGAGCGAGTCCGGGGTGGGCGCGGTGTGCTGTGCCCGGTACTGCTCCAGGGTCGCGGAGGTCAGCCGCCGCGCGTCCTCCAGCTCGCCGGCCCTGCGCAGCGACACCGCGAGCGACAGCGCGCACCGCAGGGTGCCCGGGAAGTCCTTGCCGAGCACGCGCTTGTGCTGGTCGTACGCGCGGGACAGCACGGCCACGGACTCGGTGTACTCGCCGACCTCGCGCAGGTCGCGGCCGAGGTTCTCGGCGGACGAGAGCGTGTAGATGTGCTCGGCGCCGTGCACCTGGGTGCGGCGGGCGAGGGTGAGCTCGTCGATCTGCCGGGCGTCCCGGTACCTGCCGGCCATGCGCAGTGCCAGGGCGAGGTTGCCGGCCGCGTTCAGGGTGCGCGGGTGGGCCTCGTAGAGGAGGTCGCTGAAGCCGTCGTGCGCTTCCTTCGCCAGCTCCACGGCCCTGGTGTACTCACCGAGCGCCGCGAGGTCGCTGGAGAGGCCGGAGGCGGTGATCAACGTGTGCGGGTGCCGGTCGCCGAGCAGCCGGCGCTGCCGCCCCAGCACGTCGTCGTCCAGCTCCCGCGCCTCGACGTACAGCCCCTGGGAACGCAGCACGTGGGCGAGCTGGCAGCGCAGGTACAGGTACTGCTCGTCGTCCTCGCCGAGGGGTTCCCTCCAGTGGCCGAGGAGTTCCTCGGCGAGTTGCCGCGCCCGCGGGAACTCGCCGCGCTTCCACAGGTAGCGGACGCGGTCGATCAGCAGCCGGCGCGGTTCCGCCTCGGTGCAGTTGCGGAGGTCGGAGGCACCGAGATGCGGCCAGATGATGTCGAACCGCGGCCAGTTCTGCATGTCGTCGACGGGCTCGTCGCCCTTGGGACGGGCCTCTTCGAGGATTTCGTGCACCGTGTGCCGGGCGATGCGCCGCTCATCCTCCGACATCTGGGAGCGGACCACCGCCTGCACGAGCCGGTGCACCTGGATCGAGCAGGAGATCTGGTCGACCTTGGCGAGGGCGAGCCGGCCGATCTCCCGTACCAGCCGACCGATCAGCAGGCTCTCCGTCAGGGTGGGGTCGAAGGGGCGCAGCGCGGCGAGCATCTCGTCGCTGCCGTAGAGCAGTCCGGAGGCGATCGGCTCCGCGGCGAGGAACGCGCACAGCTGCAGCAGCCGTACCGAGGCGGGCGACCGCTCCTTCAGCCGCTCGATGGAGACGTTCCAGGTGGCGGCCACCGTATCGGGGTAGTCGGCGGGCTGGTTGAGCCCCATCACCGCGGCCGTCTCCTCGGTGAGGCGGCGCAGGTACTCGGCCGTCGGCATGGCGGTCTCGGCCAGCCAGGCCCCGGCCTGCTCCACCGCGAGCGGCAGGTCGCCCACGGCGTCCGCGACCTGGTCGGCCTCCTCCGGGGTCAGGCCCGGGGCGCGCCGGGACAGGTGCTCGACGCTCTCCTGCCGTGGGAAGACGTCCACCTGCAGCGTCTCGCCCGTGTCCGACCACGCCTGGTTCCGCGAGGTGATGAGGATGTGCCCGACGCCGGTGCTGGGCATGTACCCGGCGAGGCCGTCCGGGTCGTCGGCGTTGTCGAAGACCAGGATCCACCGCTGGGTGGGGTTGCCCCGGGAGAGCATGCGGACGGTTTCCTTGCCGACCAGCGCCATGTCCTCGCCGCCGGGCGCGCCGATGCGGGAACCGAGTTCGGCGAGCGAGGCCACCACGCTCTCGACGCTTTCGGCCGGCACCCACCACACCAGGTCGTAATCGGCGCTGAACCGGTGCACGTACTCCAGCGCGATCTGCGTCTTGCCGACCCCGCCCGTCCCGAACAGCGCCTGGTGCTGGGGCAGTACGGCGGTCGTGCCGCTGCGCAGCTGCTCCCGCAGCCTTTCGATGATGTAACCCCGGCCGGTGAAGGTGCTGTTGCGCTGCGGCACGTTCCAGTGATCCGGTTCGTGGCCGGGGAACCGGGGCGCCGCCGGTCCGCCCTTCGGCACCTGTCCGGGCAGCCCGAGCGCGCCGAGCAGCGCGTCCTCGCAACCCGCTTCGTCGAGTCCGTGCAGGTCGATGACGAGATCGGTCCGGTCCCGGTACGACTCCGGCAGCCGGACCTCGTCGACCTGCACCGGCACCTGTGATCCCGGTGCCCCGCTGTCGGCCGCACGGTCCAGCAGGCTCCCGGTGTGCCGGGAGCCGTACAGTGCCTTGGACCACAGCACCAGGGTGCGGGTGCCGGGAATGGCGGGGCTGCCGGGCGCCCCGGCGGCCACGTCGTGCGGCGTGACGGTGCAGCCCGCCCGCTTCAGCAGCGACTCGATCCAGTCGGCCCACATCCGGTTCTCCGCCGCGTACACGATCGCCACCCGCGCCCCGTCGGCCTGCGGCCGGCGCCGGGTGAACGCGTCCCGGCTGCGCAGCCGCGCCTGTTCCGGGATCTGCGGCAGCGCGGTGACCTCGTCGTCGGTCACGGCCGCGGTGAGCCGTTCGAAGGCGGCCAGCAGCGACTTGGGATCGCCCTTCCTGTCCCCGACGACGGCGAGGGTCTCCTCGTACGCGTAGTACGGCTTGTACGGTATTTCGACGCTGCCCCAGTAGGCGGTGACCTCGTCGGCGCTCAGCCGCTCCCCGTCCGGGCCCTTCGGCAGCCCGGCGAACTTCAGCCGGGCCACCGCGCGGCCCGCCTCGACCTTGTCCTTCTCGCCGTCGTCGACGCGCATCGGTACGGGCAGCACCCGGATCCGCCGCTCGCGGTGCTCGTCGGCGACGCTGTGCGCGACCTCGGCGGCGCCGTCGATGGACTGGTCGCTGAGGGTGAAGCAGTCCACGAGGACGTCGGGCATCTGGCGGGTGCAGATGTCCGCGGTGTCCGACAGGCCGGTGCGCGAGTCGATCAGGACGTAGTCGTACCGCCCTTTCATGTTGTCGCGCATCGCCTCCAGGAACATGCCGCCGTCGAGGCGGTCGTAGAAGTTGTCCCACTCCAGGGAGGAGGCCGTGCCGGTGCAGGCGCGGAACCGGCGGCCCGCGGAGAGGAAGTCGAGCGAGCCGCCGGGCCCGAAGGCGAGTCCCTGGCGTTCCGGGGAGAGCGAGACGGCGTGCTGCTCCACGTCCGCGAACTCCAGGTGCCACGGGCCCGTGCGGCTGATTCCGTCGGTCGCCGCCCAGGCGTAGTCCTGCAGGATGTCGATGACGCCGCCGGTGGCGGTGAGCACGTCGGGGTCCAGGAACGGATGGAAGAAACGATGGAGCCCCGGGGCCTCCAGGTCCCAGTCCACGGCGAGGACCCGCTTGCCGTTGGCGGCGAGGATCCACGCCGTGTTGGCCAGCGCCATCGTCCGTCCGATGCCGCCCTTGTACGAGTAGAAGGTGATGATGCGTCCGTCCCCTGCGGCCGTCATGTCTCTCCTCCGGGGTCGTCTCCCGCGTCCGGGCCGGACGGCAGGTAGGGGTCCGCCGGACGGGGTGCGGGGAAGTGCGGGCCCGGCGGCAGCCGGACCTCCGCGCCGCTCGAGTTCCTCGGCGGTGGTCCCGTCGCCGAAGGCGGCCATGGCCGGCCGGATGCGCCGGGGGCCGGTGCCGTGTGATCCGAAGGCGCTTGGGGTGTTCTCGTACTCCCGGGGGCGCCCGGGCGGCAGCCGGGTCTCATGGGCCGCCTGCACGATGCGCTCGGCGAGGCCGAACACGGTCTCCTCGTACTCGTCGCGCAGCCGGCCGAGCTTGATCAGTCCGTAGATCCCTCTGCTGCGGCCGCGTCCGCCGGACGAGAGGTCCTCGATACCGATGTGCCTCACGGAGTCCGGAAGTTCGTGTCTTTCGACGCGTGTCCACAGGACGGGCACGATGGCCGGGGCGGTGGCCGTCCCGGTGGTCCCGGCGTTCTGCATCCGCTCGTGGAACGCGTACCACTCGCGGCCGCACTTCTCGCTGGAGAAGTAGTGCGGCGAGAACAGCGGCACGAACACCCGGCAGACGGCGAGGTTCTCGCTCAGCTTCTCGGGCCGGCCCTCCCCGGAGCGCGTCTCCCGGTCCATGAAGCCGGCCGGGGAACCCGCGGGCAGGCCGATGAGCGCCCTGACGTGGTTGCACAGGTCGTCGAACAGGACGCGCACCCAGTGGTCCGGGTCGCCGCCGTCCGGGCCCCACCGCGGGGTGTGGGCGTACGACAGGAAGAAACAGGGCCGGTTGCCCGCAACCCGATCCTGCACCCGTTCGCCTGTACCCACGCATCCCCCTGTCCGCTGACAGGCCGTCGCCTGTTCCCGCCGACGGTGCCCCACGGCCGGAACCAACAATGTGCCCGACCGCACGTCATACGGTTGGTTGCTTTCAGGACAAAGGATGGCCATATCTGGACATGTGGATCCTTACCTGTTCAGGCAGGACGGTCCGCCCACTGCGCCCACATGCGCGCCACCAGCACGGCGCCGGTCAGCGTCAGCTCGTTCTCCGGCAGCAGGGTGAGTGCGGTGAGGGCCGCCGCCGCCCTCTCGTACGCCTCCCGGCCGAGTTCCTCGTCCGCCAGATCCAGCAGGGAGCCAGCGGGGCTGCCAGGCCGATGCAGGTCGGCCGTCTCGCGCAACGCCGTGAGGCGGGCCCGGCGGCCGACGCGCGGGAGGTCCCGGGCGAACTCCTCGGGGGTCACGTCGACCGCCACGCCCAGCGCCCCGAACCCGTGGCTGCCGAGGACCAGGCCGCCGCCCGCCGCCAGCGGGGTGAGGACGGTGGGGCGGAACGCGTCCGGGCCGGAGTGCCGGTCCGGTGCGTCCTTGGCCAGCAACTCGTAGGCGCGCGCCATCCGTTCGGCGAACTCGCCGCACTCCAGCGGCGGGGCGACGGGGCAGGGATAGCAATCGCGGTAGGGGTCGGCGTCGTCGACCAGCGGGCCGTCCTGGACCGGCAGCCGGTCGACGGGGCGCCAGCGCGTGGAGACGGGGACCTCGTCGAGGCGCACCCAGCTGCCGTCGGCCGCGTGCTCTGCGCGCACCCGGAAGGCGTCCGGCGCCACGGTGACCTCGATACGGCCGGGGGCGTCCAGGCGGTAGGTGCCCCAGGTCGGCAGGTGCAGCCGGGTGCCGGGCTGGTCCCAGGACAGCGTGGCAGGTACCCCTGCCCGCAGGGCCGCCGCGGCGGCCAGCGACATGAACCGGGCCGTGTCGGCGGGGCCGCGCAGGGACCGCCGGAGGCTGGTGCGCACATAGGGGTGCGCCAGCACCTCGTCCAGGTGCGGGGCGGTGCCGGGGTCGGCGTCCAGGGCCAGCAGCAGCCGCCAGGCCTCCGCCCAGTCCGGTTCGGACGCCAGGTGCTCCTGCGTCCGGCGCAGCAGCACCCGGTCCAACTCCAGCTGGGCCCAGGCGAGCCGGTCCGAGCCCAGCACCGCGGGCGAGAACGCGTGGTCGGTCATCCGGTCCGCGATGCCCTCGACCAGGGAGCGAAGGTCGCCGCAGAAAACACTGGGGTTGTCGAAGCCGTTCTCCGGGCGGTACCGGTGCCCGTACAGGCCGCCGCCGCAGGACCCCACCACCGGGCAGCTACGGCAGGTGTCGCTGAGTCCGTCGACGCCCCGCTGCCGGGCCTGCACACCGGGGTGCGCGGCGAACTCCGCGAAACCGTGCCGGAAGACGTCGTAACCCGTCTCGGGAGCGCCCGCGTAGGCGGTCTTCAGCCAGTCGGCCTGCTCGAAGGTGCCGTCCGTCTCGATCACGGCGAGGTCGCTGGGCGCCAGCCCCAGCGCCTCGGTCAGCGGCGGTCCGCCGCGCAGCGTGCTGAGCACCGAGTCGAAGGTCCGCACCGGCATCGGACGGCCCTGCTGCTCCCAGCGGTCGAAGACCGCGAGCAGCCAGTCGGCGTACGGCGTCGGCGTCCCGGCCGGGTTGGGCGGCGGGCTGTCCCAGGTGGAGTGCGGAAGCAGGTAGTCGATCCGCGGCGGGTCCAGCCCGGTGAGGGCGTCGTGCACGGCGACCGGGTCGTTCGCCACGTCCACCGTGCACAGCACTCCGCTGAACAGGTGACGGTACTCGGGCTCCTGGAGCAGCCGGATGCCGCGGACCACGCGGTCGTGGCTGCTGCGGCCCCTGCGGTCGAGCCGGTGCCGGTCGTTGGCCGCGCGGTCGCCGTCGAGCGACACGCTGACCCGGACCCCGAACTCCCGGCAGACGTCCAGGTGCCGCCGGTTCAGGGTGACCGCGTTGGTGTGCATGCGCAGGTCGAGCGCGGTCACCGGGGAGAGGGCGCGGGTGAGTTCCGCGCAGATGTCCCGCAGCCGGGCCGGGCCCACCAGCAGCGGTTCGCCGCCGTGCAGGATCACCGACACGGAGTCGAGGGCCCGGGATTCCACGTGCTCGGCCAGCCGGGCGGCGACGGCGCGCACGGTCTCCGGACGGATGAAGGTCGGGCGGGACCGCCAGCTCTGGTCGGCGTGCTGGTACACGTAACAGTGGTCACAGAGCAGATCGCACCTGCTGTGGATCTTGAGGACCAGCTGTCTCAGAGGCGGGCTGCCGGGAAGCTCCGGGCGTCCCGCGGCTGTTGATGCCCCGTCGGCGCGTTGCCCCACGTCAGCCCTCCCCGCTCAGCAGGCCGAGTTGAACGTGACGGGTCGGTTCGGACGGTTGTCGGGGCAGGTCACGCGGCCCGCGGTGCGCGCGGCGGCGGCCGTGCACGGTCCGATGTCCCTCAGGTGCGTGCGTCCCGACGTGTTCGTGGTGGTGGGGGAAGGGCGCCTCGCCGGCGTCACCGCAAGGATCATGGTGTCTCTCAGCTCCGGTTCGGATGGGTGCAGCCGCTGTCGTCCCAGTGACTGTCGCACACGCAACTCCTCGGCGGCTCACAGGATTTACGGACGTCCGCGCCAGTCTGGTCGTGCTGACGCGGAACCATATATCAGGAATGCCTCACTTGTGCGCGGGACTGGTTTCCGCACCCGGGGACTTCTTACGCTGGTTCTTCGGAGGCGCGCGGAAGACTGTCGGGGGCGCGCAGCGAATCCAGGGGGCGTCATGGGGGCGGCTGTCACTCCTGTACCGCGGACCACGTTGAGCGACGGGGACCTGCCACCGCTGTTCCAGGTGAGTGACCGGTGGGCGTTACGCCACCAGAGTGACTCGTTCCGGGCGGTGCGTACGCATCTGATCCTGCTTCTGCTGGCCACCACGGCGGCGGTCCTGACCGAACAGGCCTCGGGGCACGTCATGACGGTGCTCGCCGCCGTGCTCTACGGGCTGACGATAGCCCTCGGCCTGAGCACCTCGCGCCGCCGGTCCCGCGCGCACTGGCAGGCGCACCGGGCGGCCGCCGAACTGCTCAAGTCGCTGGCCTGGGAGTACATGGTGCACGGCGGCCCCCTCCACTCCCATGTCGCCGACCCGGACGCGGTGTTCGCCGAACGCCTCGAACAACGCCTGCGCGAGCTGCGCACCTGCGGCTGGGAGGACTCCCGCGAACCCGGGGAGCGGGGGAAGGGGCAGATCACCCCGCGGATGCGCGCGGAGCGCGCCAAGTCCTACGCGGCCCGCCGGGACCTCTACCTGCGCGACCGGCTCCTCGAACAGGCGGTCTGGTACAAGAACCGGGCCGCCCGCGCGCACCGCGCCGCCGCCCGCTGGTCCTCCGTCACCGCGGCGCTGACCCTGTGCGCCCTCGCGGCCGCCCTGCTGCGCACCGTCGGCCTGCTCGGCGGCGCCGACCTCGCGGGGCTGCTCAGCGCGGCCGCCGCGGCGGGTGTCGCCTGGCAGGAGGTACGCCGGCACGGCCCGCTGACGCAGGCCCACTCCCTCATCGAACAGGATCTGGAGACCACCCGGATCGCCATGGCCACGACGGTGACGGAGGCGGGCTGGGCCGAGGCGGTGGGGGAGGCGGAGCGCCTGATGTCCCCGGCGCACACCGAGTGGCTGGTGCGCTTCGGCACCTGATGCCTTCCCCGCACGCCCGCCCGCAGCCCCGCACGCCCGCGCCACGGCGGGCGGGCCGGCGTCAGTCCCGCCGTACCCCCGCCTGCCACAGCACCGTCACCGGCACTCCCTTGCGCCGCGCGTAGGCCACCACGTCGCCGGTGCCGCCGAGGCCGCGCGCCGGGCGGCCGTCCCAGACGGCGATCAGGTGGTCGGAGTGGTCCACGACCCAGCAGCCCGCCGCGAAGTACGCCTGCTCGTGCGTCGGCTGGACGGGCAGCTCGACGCGGTTCCGGCAGGACCGCAGGAGCCTGCGGTACGCGGTCCGGGCCTCATCGTCGCCCAGGTGCGCCTCGTAGTCCATGCCGGGGATCACGGCCGTCACCGGGACGCCGTGGGCCAGGGCGATGTCGGCGAACAGCTGGTCGGCGCCGGCCGCGAGACAGCTGAGGGCCTCCCACCGCACGTCGCTGCGGCTGAACTGGCGGCGCAGGGCGGAGCGGACGAAGGGCAGGACGGACGGCGGGATCGCGCGGTGTCCGGTCACGCCGACGCGGGTGACGGCGAGGCGGGGGACCGGTGCCGTCTCGGCGAGGTACTCGGTGAACATGGCGATATCGGCTGTCACGGAACGTCCCCTCCCGTCACCATCGGTGAGTCCACCCTAATCGAGGGGCGCCAAGGTGCGCAGGGGGCGCGTCGACTCACGTCGGTGCCGCGCGCGGCATACGGGGTGTTCAGGCGGCCAGCGGGTCCAGCACCAGGGGCTCGATCCGGCCCTCCAGCATGGCTCCGATGCCCTGGACGGCGCACACGTCCGGCCGCTCCGCGATGTGCACCGGCATGCCGGTGGCCTCCCGCAGCAACTGGTCGAAGCCGGGCAGCAGCGCCGATCCGCCGACCATCATGATGCCCCGGTCGGCGAGATCGGCGACCAGGTCGGGCGGGCAGTCGCGGAGCACCTTGCCGATCCCGTCCAGGACGGACATGAGGGGCGTCTGGATGGCGTCCCGGACGGCGGCGGTGTCGACCCGCACGCTGCGGGCGAGCCCGGTGACCACGTCCCGTCCGTGGATCTCGGTGGAGGCCGGGCCGTACGGGGTGAGGCCGTTGTCGTCCAGGGCCAGCTGCAGGGGCCGTACCGACTGGTTCGGCAGCATCAGCTCGTGCTCGTGGCGCAGGTGCTGGACGATCGCGTGGTCCACGGCCTCCCCGCCGACGGGCATCCGCTCGGCGCAGACGATCGAACCGAGGGAGAGCACGGCGACCTGCGTCGCGGCGGCCCCGCAGACGAGGATCATGCTCGCTTCCGGCCGCTCGACCGGCAGCCCGCACCCCACGGCGGCGGCGATCAGCGTGTCGACCAGCTCCACCCGCCGCGCCCCCAGCCCCACCAGCGTCTCGATGGTCGCCCGCTGGGCCAGCGGGTCGGCGTCGTGCGGGGTGCAGGCCGCCGCCCGCAGCCGGGGCCTGCGGCGCAGCGAACGGCGGATCTTGTCGCCGAGCAGATGGCGCAGCATGCGCTGGGCCATCTCGATGTCGACGACGGTCCCGCCGGAGACGGGCCGCACGACACGGATGTAGTCGGGGGTACGGCCCGTCATCTTCTCCGCGAACTCGCCGACGGCGATCAGGGCGCCGGTACGTGTGTTCATCGCGGCGACGGAAGGCTGGTCGACGACCAGGCCCATGCCCCTCACGTACACCCGGGTGCGTGCGGCCCCCAGATCGACGGCGAAATGGCAGCGGCGCAACTGCTCCAGACTGACGGTCACGGCAGATCCTCCCGGTGCGCGGGCCGTGTGGGGTGGTACCGCCGGTCGGCGGCCTGCTTCGCATCCTCCGGGGGATCCGAGCGGCGCGCCTGCGGGGAGGGGCCGGGCGGGGCGCGGCTGAACGGGGGGTTTCGGGCCGGCCCGGCCGCCCCGGAGGTCAGCCGGGCGGGGTGAGGCCGTCCGTGGAGTCGCCCACGATGCCGCGGACCACCCCCAGCTCCACCAGGTCCTGGGGGCGGATGCGCAACTGGCCGGCGGTGGTCTCGACGTCCTCCGGGGGGCGCTTCAGGATCGCCGCCGCCAGTTCCGGGGCGATGACGGAGAAGTAGCTGTCCGGGGTGGCCCAGGTGTTGCCGGGCGCGGCCAGTGCCAGGGCGCCGCCCGAGCCGCCCTCCCCGACGACGAGGGTGGTGATCGGCGTCCGGGCCGCCGCGACCTCGCCGAAGAGCTCCGCGATGGCGGCACCCGCGCCCTGGCGTTCCGCCTCGGCGTCGTTCGCGGCGCCCGGCGTGTCGACGAGGGTCAGCACGGGGATGCCCAGTCGGTCCGCGAGCCGCATCAGGCGGGCGGCGGTGCGGTACCCGGCGGGCCTGGTCGCCGTCCCGGTCTGCGCGGCGAAGGCGACCGTACGGCCGTCCGCCCGCTCGCCGAACCCGCACAGCATCCCGCCCGGGTCCGCCCCGCCGCACCGGTCGCCGGTCAGGGCGACCCGGCGGGTGAAGTACGCGTCCAGGTAGGCCTCGGCGCGCGGGCGGTGCGGGGCGCGGGCGCGCCGTACGGCCTCCCAGCCGGTCGCGGGCAGCGCGGCGGAGCCGAGGGCGGCCGGCGGGTCGGCGGGTATCGGGGCGGGGGCGGTCAGCAGCCGCAGCCACAGTCCGAGCGTCGCCTTCAGCTCCGCCGGGGGCACCACGGCGTCCGCCGACCCCGCCGCGAGCTGCGCCTCCGCCGTGTACGCGGCCGGGTCGGCGTCCGGCGGGCGGACCCGGGAGCCGGCGAAGCCCACCTGGGCGCCGGGCAGCGCCAGGATCACGTCGGCGCCGGCGCCCAGGGTGGCCCAGCCGCCGCCGGTCGTCGGGTCGCGCAGGACCGCGACCTGCGCCAGCCCTGCCTCCCGGGTGAGCGCCGACTGGCGGGCCACGCGCTGGAGCTGGGACAGGGCGAGCATGCCCTCCTGCATCCGGCTGCCGCCGGTGGCGACCAGCGGCACGACCGGGAGCCGGTGGGCGCGGGCATGGACGTACGCCGCCTCCAGCCGGTCCCCGGTCCGCTCGCCCAGCGAGCCGCCGAGGAAGCCGAACTCGAACGCGATCAGCACCGCCGCCGTGCCCTCGACGCGCGCGGTGCCGACGACGACGGACTCCTCCTCGCCGGTGCGCTCGGCGGCGCGGGCGCGCGAGGCGTCGTACCCCTGCCAGCCGAGCGGGCCGTCGGGCGGCGACTGCCGGGCCGGATGCGGGAGTTCGGCGAAGGTACCGGGGTCGGTGACGAGGGTGAGGATCCGGCGGGCCGAGAGCCGCCCGGGCGTCGGCTCAGGCACCGAGGGCCCGCTTCATGATCTTCCCCATGTCGTTGCGGGGGAGGGCGTCCAGGTAGTGGACGACACGGGGCCGCTTGTGCGGCGCGAGCCGCCCGGCCACGTGGTCCGCCAGCTCCTCGGCGGAAGGCGGCGACTGGGGCTCCGCCGGTACGACCCAGGCGACGACCCGCTCGCCCAGGTCCGCGTCCGGCTCCCCGGTGACCGCGGCCTCCCGCACCCCCGGATGTTCCAGCAGCGCGTTCTCGATCTCCCCGGCGCCGATCTTGTAACCCCCGCTCTTGATCAGGTCGGTGGCCTTGCGCCCGACGATCCGCACATAGCCGTCCGGCTCGCGCACCGCCATGTCCCCGGTGCGGAACCAGCCGTCGGCGGTGAAGGCGGCGGCGGTGGCGTCGGGCCGGTTGAGGTACTCGGTGAACAGGTTCGGGCCGCGCACCTGGATCTCCCCGACGGTCTCCCCGTCGTACGCCGCGATCGCCGTCCCGTCCTCCTCCACCAGCCGCAGCTCCACCCCCGGCAGCGGCACGCCCACGGTCCCCGCCCGGGCCTCCCCGTCCGCGCGCACGCTGGTGTTCATCAGCGTCTCCGTCATGCCGTACCGCTCGACGACCCGCCGTCCGGTCGCCGCCGCGATCCGCTCGTGGTCGTGGACGGGCAGCGCGGCGGAGCCGGAGACCAGCAGCCGGGCCCGGCCGAGCGCCTTCGCCAGGCCGGGGTCGGCGGGCAGCGCCTCGGCGATGCGGTGGTACATGGTCGGGACACCGAAGAGCATGGTCGCCCCGTCGTTCAGCTCGCGCGCGACCCCGTCGGTGTCGAACCGCCCCAGGTGCCGGACCGAGCCGCCGCGCCGCAGCGGCCCGAGGATCCCCAGCACGAGCCCGTGCACGTGGAAGAGCGGGAGGCCGTGGACGAGGACGTCCTCCCCGGTCCACTGCCAGGCGTCGGCGAGCGCGTCCAGGGTGGCGGCGAGCGCCCGGCGCGGGATGACGGCGCCCTTGGGCGGGCCGGTGGTGCCGGAGGTGTAGACGACGAGGGCCGGGTCGGACTCGGCGGTACGGTCCTCGGGCAGCACCCCCACGGCCGCCGCGTCGACCTCGATCCGCTCCAATCCGGCCAGCGCGGCCGGGAGTTCGGCGCCGGGCGCGGCCAGCACCGCGGCCGGCGCACTGTCGGCGAGGATGTGCGCGAGTTCCTTCTCGCCCGACTTCGGGTTGAGCGGCACGGCCGCCCGCCCGGCCAGCAGCGTGCCGACGACGGCCACCGCCGTCTCCAGCTCCGGCGTCGCCCACACCGCTACCCGCTCGGCGCCCCGGACCCGGCCGGCGACGGCCCCGGCCGCGGCGGCGAGCTGCCCGTACGTCAACGACCGCGCCCCGAACCGCAGGGCCAACCGCTCGCCCGGACCGTCCACCAGGGCCGGAAACAGAAACGACACGCGACGACTCCTCACCGTCCGGAACCTCGACAGCCTCTTCCTACACCAGCCGCCGCCCTCCAGGGCCGCCCCACTCGCGTTCCGTACCACGACGTTGATCACATCACCCGGCCCGCACCGCCGCCGCGTCCCGACGACCGCGCACAAATCGGGCGCGAGCCGCACCTCCACCGCCCACGGCCCGCGATGCTCCAGCCAGTGCAGCCGCGCCCGGTCGACCCTCCGGCCCGCGGTCGGCGTGCTCGCCCCGCGGTCGCCCTCCCGCCCCGGTCCCCCCCGGCCCTGCGGTCGGCGCGCTCGCTCCGCGGCCTGTCGTCGGTCGGGCCGGGGGGCCTGGGCGGCGGCTTTTCACTCCGGTCGGATCTCGTTCTGCCCTGGCCTCCTGTCCGACCGAGACGGGTGGGTGGGCGACACGACGTCGGCGACGACCGCGCTCACGTTGTCGGTGCCGCCCGCCTCGTTGGCCGCCCCGACCAGTACCCGCACCGCGTCCCCCGGCTCGCCCCCGCCCAGCAACTCCCTGATCCGCTCCTCCGAGACCTCCCTGGTCAGCCCGTCCGAGCAGACCAGGTACCGGTCGCCTGCCCGGGCCTCGTGCAGTTTCAGGTCCGGGGTGTCGGCGGTGTCACCCGGCAGGGCCTTCGCCAGCAGCATCCGCTGCGGATGGCTCTCGGCCTCCTCCGGCGTCAGCCGGCCCTCGTCGATCAGCGTCTGCACCACACTGTGGTCGTGCGTGATCCGGAACAGCTCCCCGTCCCGCAGCAGATACGCCCGCGAGTCCCCGATGTGCACCAGGGCCAGCCGGGACCCGGTCCACAGCAGCGCGGTGAGTGTCGTACCCACATCCGCACTTCCCTCCGCCACCCCCCGTACGGCCTCGGCCGCCGAACGTACCGCGTCCTCCAGGAGGTTCAGCACGTTCCCGGCCGGAAGCTCCGCCTCCTCCAGGGGCTTGAGCGCCGCCACGGCGGCGGCACTGGCCGATGCCCCGGCCGGCCCGCACCCGTCGGCGACGGCCAGCAGCCGGCGCCCCGCGTACGCGGTGTCCTGGTTGGACGGCCGGACATGCCCCCGGTCCGAGTGGGCGGCATAACGCAGTTCCAGCATGTTCGTCGTGTCCCTTCTCGACTCTCCGGACAGGTGGTCGACGAGGAACGCGGCCAGGTCCCGCCGTGCGGCGGTCTCCGCCTCGACGCGGGCCCAGTACGCCCGCACCTCGCGGGCGGCCGGTCCGGGCGGCAGCGCGCACACCTCGCGGATCCGCGCCAGCGGCATGCCCAGCCGCCGCAGCCAGGCCACCAGCCGGGCGCGTTCCAGCTGCGCGCCGGCGTAGTACCGGTAGCCGGTCTCCGGATCGACCCGGGCGGGCTTCAGCAGGTCCAGCTCGTCGTACAGCCGCAACGCCTTCGGCGACAGCCGGCACGCCTTCGCGAAGGCCCCGATGGTCAGCCACTCCATGCCGTCTCCCGCCCCTCTCACGTTCCTCGACGTCCGCCACCGATGCTGGGGCTTCACCGAAGGTGAAGGTCAACAGCGTTCCCGTTAGCCTGCCGGGGATACGCGGTCGCCGTCAGCCAAGGGAGCTCCACCGTGCCTCGCATAGCCCTCGCCACCTACGACCCCGGCACGGAACCGAACAGGGACCAGGACCTGCCGGTGCTGCTGCTGGCGTTGGCCGACGCGGGGGCCGAGGCCGTCGCCCGCCCGTGGGACGACCCGGAGACGGAGTGGGGCGCCCACGACCTGGTCGTCATCCGCTCCGCCTGGGACTACAGCTGGCGCGCCGACGAGTTCGTGCCGTGGGCGGAGCGGGTGGGGAAGGCGACCCGGATCGCGAACCCGGCGGAGGTCGTGCGGTGGAACACCGACAAGCGGTATCTCGGTGACCTCGCGGCGGCCGGTGTGCCCGTCGTGCCGACCCGGTACGTGGCCCCCGGTGACCCGGCCGGCCCCGCCCTCCCCGTCGACCGCGACTTCGTCGTCAAGCCCACCTTCGGCGCCGGTGCCCGGTTCGCCGCCCGCTACACGCCCGGCGAGCACGGTACGGCCGTACGGCACCTCGCCCGGATGCACGAGGAGGGGCTGACCGCGATGGTCCAGCCGTACGTCTCCGGGATCGACGTCAGCGGGGAGCGGGCGCTGCAGTTCTTCGGCGGGCGGCTGCTGCACGCCAGCCGCAAGCGGGCGGTGCTCACGCCGGGCACGGCGTACGACGCGGACAAGGTCGCCCACCCCGATCTGGAGACCTGGACCCCGACTCCGGCCGAACTCGCCGTGGCGGAAAGCGCGTTGGCCGCCGTACCGGATGCGCCCGAGCTGCTGTACGCCAGGGTGGACCTGGTCGACGGCGCGGACGGGCGGCCGCAGGTGATGGAGCTGGAGCTGGTCGAACCGAACCTGTTCCTGTTCCTGCACCCGGGATCGGTGGCCGGGGTGACCGAGGCGATCCTCACCGCGGCTCGTCGGTGACGGCGGTGCGCTGCAGCAGGCCCCAGGTGAACTCGGCGACCACCTGACGGCCGTCGGGCACCTTGAAGGTGAGCCCCCAGCGGGTCGGGGCCGTGCCCTCCAGGGGGCGGGCGGGGGCGAAGGCGCGGGCGGCCTCGTCGACCGTGCAGGACCAGGGGGTGAGGTCGTCGTAGGTCTCCAGCCTCGGGGCGGGGGCGCCGGGTGCGCGGACCAGCCATTCGTTCCAGACCGTGCCGCCGGGGCCGACCATGACCTCGAAGCGCAGGGTGGGCCAGAGGGGGAGCGGCCACTGCCAGGCCGCGCACTCCAGGTCGCCGACGGTGCGTTTGGTCTCCCGCTCGGGCGGCCCGAGGACCGACCGGTAGCGGGCCGCCGCCGAGCGGGAACGGGGCGAGCGGGCCATCGCCTGCCAGCGTTTGTTGGCCTCCCGCATGTCCGCGATCGACGCGCCCAGCGTGCGCCGGGCGTCCTCGACCAGGTCCGGGTTGTGGTCGGCCATGCGGCGCAGCAGCACCAGCTGGAAGTCCAGTTGCATGCCACCCATGGTGCACGCGCCGCTACCCGGCTTCTTCCAGGCCATTGCCCGTGGAATCCCAGATGGCTAGCCTGTGTTCGTCATGCCGATCGCCTGTTGATATCTCGAACGGCTCCGCAGCTGAGACGCGCGCCGCACCGATATCCGGCGCCTAGACCCAAGGGAGGGGGCCGGACGTGGGACGCCTCGTGCCTGCCGTGACCCGGGCTCTCGACATTCTTGAGCTCTTCCTCGACGGGGACGGGACCCTCTCCGCCCCCGACATAGTCCGCAAACTCCAGCTGCCGCGGACCACCGTGCACGAGCTGGTGACCACGCTCTCCGCCCGGTCGTACATCGTGCCCGTACCCGGACAGCCCGGACGTTACCGGCTCGGCGTCCGTCCGTACCAGCTCGGCAGCCGGTACGCCGAGCAGCTCGACCTCGCCGCCGAGGGCCAGCAGGTGGCCCGGTCCGTCGCCGAGACCTGCGACGAGACCGTCCACGTGGCGATCCTCGAGGGCACCGACGTCATCTACATCGCCAAGGTCGACTCCACGCACGCGGTCCGCATGGTCTCGGCGGCCGGCCGCCGGCTGCCCGCCCACTGCACCTCGGTCGGCAAGATGCTGCTGGCCTCGCTGCCGGAGCCGGAGCTGACCACGCGCATCCCGGACGACGCCGACCTCGTCGCGATGACCCCGAACAGCATCACCGAGCCGGGCGCCCTGCGCGAGGCCCTCACGGAGATCCGCGCGCGCGGTATCGCCGTGGAGAGCCGCGAGTCCAACCCGGACGTCTCCTGCGTCGCCGCGCCGGTCCGCGACCGCACCGGCCAGGTCGTCGCGGCACTGTCCATCTCCGTCCCGATGATCCGCTGGAGCGACGAGCGCCGCGGCGAGCTGGAGCAGCTCGCGGCCAAGGGCGCCGCCGAACTCTCCGAGCGCCTCGGCCACCGGAGCGTGGCATGACGACGGTGACGACGACGGCGTACGAGGTCGCGGTCGCCACGGAGGCGACCCTCGGCGAGGGTCCCACCTGGGACCCGGCGACCGGACGCCTGATATGGATCGACGTCCTCGGCTCACGGATCCACACGTACGACCCCGCCACCGGGCGCCGCGCGATCCGTACGACGGACCAGCACGTCGGCGCGGTCAAGCCCCGCGCGGGCGGCGGCCTGGTCCTCAACCTCCGGGACGGCGTCGGCCTCCTCGACCCCGACGGCACGTTCCGCTGGCTGCACCGCGAGCCGGTCCCGGGCCGCCGCGCCAACGACGCGGCCGTCGCGCCCGACGGCTCCCTGTGGGCGGGCACGATGCGCTACGACGAGGCGACCGGGGGCGGCACGCTTTCCCGGGTGGCACCCGACGGCACGGTGACGACGCTGCTGCCGGACGTCACCGTCAGCAACGGCATCGGCTGGAGCCCGGACGGCAGCCGCGTCTACTACGTCGACACGCCGACCCGCCGGGTGGACGTCTTCGACCACGCCGACGGACTCCCCACCAACCGCCGCCCGCTGGTGACGATCGAGGAGGACGCCGGTTTCCCGGACGGCCTGACGGTCGACGCGGACGGCTGTGTCTGGGTGGCGTTGTGGGGTGGGGGAGCGGTACGGCGTTACACGCCCGAGGGCGACCTGGACCGGATCATCGCCCTGCCCGCCACGCTCACGACGGCGTGCGCGTTCGGCGGCGCCGATCTGACCGACCTGTACGTCACGACGGCCCGCGTGGGGCAGAAGGCGCCGCACCCGACGGCGGGGTCCCTGCTGGTGATCCCGGACGCGGGCAGGGGCGTGGCCCAGCCGGCCTTCCAGGGCTGACCTAACGGCAGCGCCCCGTCAAGGGTGCGGGGCTGCATGTGATGTGCGGCTGCGGCGGCGTGGGTGCGATCAGCTCCCGCAGGCTGCCGACGGTCGTTCGGCAGGCTCCGTCAGGGGTGCGGGGCTGTGTGTGATGTGCGGCTGCGGCGGCGTGGGTGCGATCAGCTCCTGCAGGCTGCCGACGGTCGTTCGGCAGGCTCCGTCAGGGGCGCTGGGGGTACCCCCGGCCGAAGGCTGGGGGAGGAACTGCGCGATCAGCCACGACGGCCCCGCAGACGGTCGACTGCCCAGCGCGGCAGGGTGGTCTTTCGCCTGCGGGTGCGTGGGGGCTGGTCGCGCCCACGCGGCGGCAGCCGCACATTCACCACAGCCCCGCGCCCCTGACGGGGCGCTTCGCAGCGGCTCTACTGCAAGCCCGCCCTCTTCAACTCCTCCGCGGTGAGCGGTGGGCCGGTCAGGGCCGGTTTCAGGGGGCCCGCCAGGGCCGCCAGCAGGACGGACGGGGTCAGGAGTACCTCTGCGCGGCGCTCGAGTGAGGTCACGTCCGTGACGCGGCGGGCGATGCGGCCGTTGCCGGTCGCCGTGTACATGAGGCGGGACACGTAGGCGGACAGGATCCGGTCCCGGGCCGTGGGCCCGTTCTCCGTCGCGCCGGGATAGAACACGTCCTGCCCGATGGCGAGGTCCCAGGCCGCCCCGACCGGCCGGGCGACCGCCTTCTGGACGCGCCGGGACAGGCCGGGCGTGCCGAGGCCGTGACGCCGGGTCAGGTCCCGCAGCAGCAGGGCGCTCTGCGCGCCCACGGCCAGTCCGTGGCCGTAGACGGGGTTGTACGCGGCCAGGGCGTCGCCGAGGACCGTGAAGTTGTCGGGCCAGGCGCGCATGCGTTCGTAGAAGTACCGGCGGTTGACGGTGGCGCGGGTGACGGCGACGTCGGACAGCGGCTCGGCCTGCGCGAGCAGCTCGCCGATGAGCGGGTGCCGCAGCCGGTCGCGGGCGAACGGGACGAAGTCGTCGGCGGAGGAGCTCGGTTCGCCCCCGCGGGTGCCGTTGAGGGTGACGATCCAGCGGCCGTCCTCGATGGGCAGCAGGAAGCCCGCCCGGCCGGGGCCGGGGTCCCTCGGGTCCGGCTGCACGTTGATCACCGGGAAGCCGGCGCGGGCCTGCTCGGGTGCGAGGTAGAGCCGGCTGGCGTAGGCGAGACCGGTGTCGACCTCGCGGCGCTCCGGCGCGGGCAGTCCGAGCGCCGCGAGCCAGCGGGAGGCTCCGGAACCCCGGCCGGTGGCGTCGACGACCAGGTCCGCCTCGACGGTCCGCTCCCGGCCTTCGCGGTCCCGCACCCGGACCCCGGTGACCGCCGCCGCGCCGCCCGTGAGCCCGAGCACCTCGGTGCCTCCGAGCACCTCGACGCGCCCGTCCGCGAGGACCCGCGCGCGGACCGTCGCGTCCAGCAGGTCCCGGCCGGCCAGCAGCACGTGGTGGGACTCGGGCCAGCGGCGGAACCAGCCCTGTGCCGAGAGGGCGACCATGTCCGTGGTGACCGGGGCCCGGCGTGCCCCGGCGTCCAGGAGGGCCGCGGTGACGCCCGGCAGCAGTTCCTCCATCGCCCGTACGCCGCCCGACCAGAGCATGTGGGCGTGCCGGGCCTGCGGAAGTCCCTTGCGGGGAGCGGGCGCCACGGGCAGCTCGTCGCGTTCCACGACGACGACCCGGTCGGCGAGGCCGGCCAGGGCCCGGGCCGCGAGCATGCCGGTGTGTGATCCCCCCAGGACCACGGCGGCTCTGGCGGGGGAGGGACGTTCACTCATGCGCGGACATGCTCTCTGCCGGGACGGTCGCACGGGTGCGTACCGCCGTGATCTCGTCGGGGTGGCCCAGGACCTCGGAAACGGCCTGGATCTCCTGGAGCAGGTACGAGGTGTCGGTCTCGCCCGTGCCGCCGTCGTCCGGGGCGTGCCGTCCGCTCGCGACGGCCTCCAGGATCGCCACGGCGGCGGCGAGGGACTGGGCCCGGCCGGGTTCGTGGCCGAGGGCGAGAGCGGCGTCGTAGGCCCGGCCGCGGAGCTTCTCGTCGAGGAACCGGGACAGTTGCAGGAGCGCGTCCCGGATGTACGTCTCGCGGCGGATCAGGCGCATCTCGGCGGTGGCGCGCAGCGCGAGCGGTTCGCGGCCGCCGGTGACGGTCCGCATCAGCCGGGCGAGCGGCTTCAGGGCGCGGTGCCGGCGGCGCAGCAGCCAGCGGTCGTGGAAGTACTGGCCGGCGTGCGGGACGATGAAGCCGATCGCGACGAACGTGGCGGCGATGCAGGCGGCCGACGGTGCGATGTTGGTGTTGAGCCAGTCCAGGTCGTGACCGGTCCAGCGGGCCACCACGGCCGTGAACTTGGCCGCGCTGAAGAGCAGGTTCGTCGCGTAGCCGATGCCCAGGAACCTGAGTCCCCAGCGCAGCCAGGCGTCGAGGCCGTCGGTGCGGATCCAGTTCCACACCAGCCGGGTGGTGATCGCGCAGGCCACGGTGTGGGCGAGGAGGTAGAGCAGGATCTCCTCGCGCATGAACGGCGTACTGGCGTAGTAGGTGTCCAGGTTCCGGACCTGTTCCACGGGCACGTCGGCGAGCGCGAACAGCACCCAGAGCGCGACGACCACGGCGGCGTAGACGCAGACCACCCAGCGGGTCGCGCGCCGGGTCTGCTCCCGGCGGTCGGTGTGGCCGTTGCGCCAGTGCACGACCAGCAGCAGCCAGGACGCGGACAGCGCGGTGATCAGGGAGTACACCAGGGGCGCCGAGATGTTCGGCACGCCGGTGACCCGGTTCGTCCAGGCGATGGTGGCCGGGGCGGCGAAGGCGAACACCGCGCAGGCGAACAGCAGCAGGCCGCCGACGGCACGCAGCAGCGGGTCCCGCCAGAGTTTGAGGATGCTGGGCAGCTTGATCACCAGGGCCGCGGTGAGCACGAGGCCCGGCAGCCAGAAGGAGACGTACAGACCGGTGAAGAACGCGGTCGGGCCCTCGGCCAGTGGGGAGTACGTCACCGCGGTCCGCCTTCACGTCCGGGGTAGCCGAGGGACCGCTGGACCGGGTCGGGCGCGGCCTCGCCGCCCCGTCCGGGCAGGAAGGGCCGGAGCGCGGCCGCGAGCCGGTGCCCGAAGTCGTCGGCCTCGGCCTCGTCGGCTTCCCGGGAGCCGTTGCGGGCGGCCACGGTCAGGGCGACGGAGTTCCAGTCCGGCCGCCCGGCGAGGGCGTCCGCCGCGGCCGAGCGGTGATGCGTGTGGCGCGCGTGCATGTGCCACAGCTCATGGCCGAGGATGACCAGTTGCTGTACGGCCTCGGCCCGCTCCTCGACGATCACCAGGTCGAAGTCCTGGAACTCCACCCACACTCCGGTGACCTCGATCTCGTCGGGGAACCGTTCGAACCGCAGCTCGACGGGCCGGCCCTCGCGTCCGAGGCTCGTCTCGTCGCACAGCGCCCGACACAACTCCCGTACCCCGTCCGGCTTCTGGGACCTGGCGCGGACGGCGGCGGTGAGGTCGGCGGCGAGCCGGCGCATCCGCGCGTTCGCCCGGGACCGCCGCAGCCCCGCGGCCGGCCGGGAGCGCCGCAGCCCCGCGGCGATCCGGGCCCACCGGTGCCGCGCGCCGGCCAAGTCCATCGCTCCCCCTTCGCACCGCCCCGACGGCGGTCACCGCGCTGCGTCGGCTCGTCCGAGACTACGCGGCCGGATGTGTCCGCGTCATGCCATCCGGGGCCGGTAGTTCGAGCGGTAGTTCATATGGCAACAGCTGTCCGATGCATGAAAGTCACGCGCGACCCATTGACGCGCAAGCGCTTCGATTTTACGGTCCCGTTCGAAGTTACGAGCATGAGCCGATATTTCGAACAAAGATCACGCACGAGTACGACGGATCCCGAAGGTAAGGGCAGGCAATGGGACGACCTGGCCTCAGTCGCAGGCACCTACTGGGCACGGCGGGAGGGTTGGCGGTGGCGGCGAGCTTCGGCTTCGCGGCCCTCGGCACCGGCGCCGACGCACTGACATCGAGCGCGCGCACCCGCGTCCGCTACTGGAACCTCTTCTCCGGCGGCGACGGCGCCAACATGCAGGCCATGGTGGACGCCTTCCACACGGCCCACCCGGACACGGACGTCAAGGCGTCCACCCTCACGTGGGGCGACCCCTACTACACCAAGCTCGCCATGGCGGCCGCCGGCAACCGCGCCCCCGACCTGGCCGTCATGCACCAGGGCCGGGTCACCGGCTTCGCGCCGGGGCGCCTCCTCGACCCCTGGGACATCGGCAAGCTCGCCGAACACGGCGTCCACGAGGCCGACTTCAACCCCACCCTGTGGAAACGCGGCATCGTCGGCGGCCAGTTGTACGCGCTGCCCCTGGACGTCCACGTCCAGCTGAACTTCTACCGCAAGGACGTCTGCCGGAAGGCGGGCCTGCTCGACGCGGACGGCCTGCTCCCGCACGCCACCTCCGAGGACGACTGGTTCGCCATGCTCAAGGCCGCCAAGTCCAAGCTCAAGGGCGGCCTGCAGACCCTCGGCATGCACGCCAACGACCAGAACTTCTCCTGGTGGTTCTTCGTCGCCTTCTACCAGCAGCTCGGCGGCGGCTACTTCGACGCCGACCAGACCGGCGTCGTCTTCGACACCGACAGGGCCACCCGGGTCCTGGAGTTCTTCCGCAAGCACGTCACCGACGGCTACGCGATCGCGGGCTCGGACGACGCCGCGATGTTCCTGGCCGGGGCCCCCTTCGTCTGGGAGGGCGACTGGTCGGTCCCGGTCTACACCCCCGCGAAGATCGACTACGGCGCCACGCCCCTGCCCCCGGTCTTCGGCACCCCCGGCACCCACGCCGAGTCCCACTCCTTCGTCCTGCCCCACCAGGCCGGCCGCGGCGGCGCCGTGAACGAGGGCGCCTACGCGCTCGCCGCCTACCTGGTGAAGAACGCGGCGACCTGGGCCCAGGGCGGCCACGTCCCCGCCTACCTGCCGACCTTCAAGGACCCGGCGTACACGAAGCTCTCGCCGCAGCGCGAGTACTCCCAGGACGCCATGCAGCACCTCGCGACCGAGCCGCACATCTGGTTCGCCGGCTCCACCGGCACCCTCTCCAAGCGGGTGGGCCCCCTCATCGCCGGCTCGAACCTCGGCTCCACCAAGCCCGACGCCACCGCCCGCGCCATGAAGAGCGCCCTGGAGGCCCTGCTCGCCTCGAAGAACCCGATGGACGGCAAGACCGCCGCCCAGGAGCTGAAGGGAGCCGGCGCATGAGCTCCACCGCCTCCACCACGGCCCTGCCCTCCGCCACCCGCGCGGCCCGCACCGCCACCGGCACCGACACCCTGCGCCTGCGCTGGGGCCGCCGCCTCCAGCACGGCGGCTGGTTCGTCACCCCGTTCTTCGTCCTCTACGGCCTCTTCGTCCTCGTCCCCATCGTCCGAGGGCTCTACCTCTCCTTCACCGACGCCAACATCTCCGGCGACCACACCAGCTTCATCGGCCTCGACAACTACCGGGAGGCCCTCCAGGACGACCTGGTCTGGCAGTCCCTCTGGCACAGTGTGAAGTTCACCCTGTGGGTCGTCCCGCTGATCGTCGTCATGGCCCTCCTGATGGCGCTGATCGCCCACCACACCGTGCACTTCAAGTGGCTGTGGCGGTTCTGCTTCTTCGCCCCGTTCCTGCTCCCGTCGGCCGTCGTCGCCAATCTCTGGTGGTGGCTCTTCCAGCCGGTCAACGGCCTGGTCAACCACACCCTCGGCCTCGACACCCCCTGGCTCACCCAGAAGTCCACGGCCCTGCTGGCGAGCGTCATCGCCACCCTCTGGTGGACCGTCGGCTTCTCCTTCCTCCTCTACTTGGCCGCCCTCCAGAACATCCCCCAGCACCTCTACGAGGCGGCCGAACTGGACGGCGCCAACGCCCTCCAGCGCATGATCCACATCACGGTCCCGAACCTGCGCAACATCACCGGCCTGGTCATCGCGCTCCAGATACTGGCCTCGCTCCAGGTCTACGACCAGGTCGTCATCATGTTCCAGTTCGGCTCCGGGCCCGAGAACTCCACCCGCACCTTCGTCCAGTACATGATCGAACAGGGCTTCACCAGCTACCGCGTGGGCTACGCCTCCGCGATCTCCATGATCCTCTTCATCATCATCGCCGCCGTCGCCCTGGCCCGCATGTGGCTGCTGCGCACCCGCGAGGAGGCCACCCGATGACCAGCCCCACGCCCCCCGTCCTGCGCACACCGCGCTCCACGTGGACCCCGGCCCAGATCGCCCTCACGATCGTCGCCGCCGGCCTCTCCCTGGTCTGGATCGCCCCGCTCTTCTGGGCCCTGTCGACCTCGCTCAAGACCCCCACCGAGTCGGTCGCCTCCCCGCACTGGATCCCGGACCACCTCACCTGGGACTCCTGGAAGGGCATCTTCGACGCCGGCAACATCCCCAACTGGTTCGTCAACTCGGTCGTCGTCTCGGTCTGCGTCACCTTCATCGTGCTGCTCGTCGCGTCCCTCGCCGGATACGGCTTCGCCCGCACGGAGTTCCGCGGCAAGAGCGTCCTGCTCTCGCTCACCATGGCGGGCCTGATGTTCTCCCCGGCCATCCTCGGCGTCCCGCTGTTCACCACGGTCCAGTCGCTCGGCATGGTGGACACCTACTGGGGCATGATCCTTCCCCAGTGCGCCCCGGCCGCGATGGTCTACATCCTCTACAAGTTCTTCCAGTCGCTCCCCAAGGAACTGGAGGAGGCCGCGTTCATCGACGGCGCCGGCCGCTGGCGCATCTTCTTCACCATCGTCCTCCCGCTCTCCAAGCCGTCCCTCTCGGCGGTCGGCATCTTCACCTTCATCGCCTCCTGGAACAACTTCCTGTGGCCGTACATGGTGACCAACAACCCCGACCTGATGACGATGCCCAACGGCATCGCGACCGTGCAGAACGCCTTCGGCATCATCTGGCCGCAGCTGATGGCCGGCGGCCTGATCGCGGGCCTCCCGCTGATCATCGTGTTCGTCTTCTTCCAGAGCCAGATCGTGCGCGGCGTGGCCCACACGGGCCTGGCCGGCCAGTGAGGAGCCGGAGTTGAAGCGCTTCCCCGGACTCGCCGCCCTGCTCGCGGCCGCGACCATCGCCCTCCTCCCCACCACCGCGACCGCCGACGTCACCTACCCCGACCCACTGCCCCTCACCGGCCAGCAGATCATCCACGACCCCACGGTCCACCAGCTCAAGAACGGCCAGTACGTCGCCTACTCCACCGGCGGCATCATCGGCGCCCGCCTCTCCACGAACCTCCGCGACTGGACCGACGCGGGCAACGCCTTCACCACACCCCCGAGCTGGTGGTACGACTACAACTCCACCGCCGACCCCTGGGCCCCCGACCTCTCCTACCGCGACGGCCGCTACTGGCTGTACTACGCGGTCTCCTCCTGGGGCACCAACCACTCCGCGATCGGCGTCGCCACCTCCCCGACCGGCCTCCCCGGCACCTGGACCGACCACGGCCCCGCCTTCACCTCCGCCACGACCGACTCCTGGAACGCCATCGACCCGACCCTCGTCCGAGCCGACGGCAAGCTGTGGATGGCGTTCGGCTCGTACTGGACCGGCATCCGCATGGTCGAACTCGACCGGAGGACGGGCAAGGCGATACCGGGCGCCCCGGTCGCCCACCTGGCCACCCGCCCGGACGCCCCCTACGCCGTCGAAGGCGCCTCGATCCTCCACCACGGCCGCTACTACTACCTCTTCGCCTCGTACGACGCCTGTTGCGCGGGCGTGAACTCGACGTACAAGATCAGAGTGGGCCGCTCGACGACGGTGACGGGCCCGTACGTGGACAGCACGGGAACACCGATGCTGGAGGGCGGCGGCGTCCTCCTCCTGGCCTCCCACGGCCGCTACATCGGCCCCGGCGGCGAGTCCACCTTCCGCACCCACGGCAAGACCTGGCTGGCATACCACTACTACGACGCCGAGGACAACGGCACCCCGAAGCTCGGTCTCAACCCCCTGAACTGGACAAAGGACGGCTGGCCAGTGCCCCTTTAGGGGCGCGGGGCTGTGTCCATTTGCGGCTCCGCCGCGTGGGCGCGAGCAACCACGACCCACCCGCACCCGCCCACGAAACACAAGGCACCCACCCCCGAAAGGCGAACATTGCGCACCGCCCGCTTCACCCTCGACCCCGCCTTCACCACCGGCGAAGTCAACCCCCGCCTCTTCGGCTCCTTCGTCGAGCACCTAGGCCGCTGCGTCTACACCGGCATCTACGAGCCGACCCACCCCACGGCCGACGCCGAAGGCCTCCGCACGGACGTCCTCGACCTCGTCCGCGAACTCGGCGTCACCACCATCCGCTACCCCGGCGGCAACTTCGTCTCCGGCTACAAGTGGGAAGACTCCGTCGGCCCCGTCGAGGACCGCCCCCGCCGCCTCGACCTCGCCTGGCGGTCGACGGAGACCAACCGCTTCGGACTCGCCGAGTACATCGCCTTCCTGAAGAAGGTCGGCCCGCAGGCCGAGCCCATGATGGCGATCAACCTCGGCACGCGGGGCGTGGCGGAGGCCCTGGAACTCCAGGAGTACGCCAACCACCCCTCCGGAACCGCCCTCTCCGACCTCCGCGCCGCCCACGGCGACAAGGACCCCTTCGGCATCAAGGTCTGGTGCCTGGGCAACGAGATGGACGGCCCCTGGCAGACCGGACACAAGACGGCGGAGGAATACGGCCGCATCGCCGCCGAGACCGCCCGCGCCATGCGCCAGATGGACCCGTCCGTGGAACTGGTCGCCTGCGGTTCCTCCAGCCAGTCCATGCCGACCTTCGCGGAGTGGGAGGCGACGGTCCTCGCGGAGACGTACGACCTGGTCGACTACATCTCCCTGCACGCCTACTACGAGCCCCAGGACGGCGATCTCGACTCCTTCCTGGCCTCCGCCGTCGACATGGAGTCGTTCATCGAGAACGTGGTCGCCACCTGTGACCACGTGGGCGCCAGGCTGAAGTCCCAGAAGAAGATCAACCTCTCCTTCGACGAGTGGAACGTCTGGTACACGTCGAGGTGGCACGAGATCGAGAACTCCGCCGCGCGGGACTGGGCCGAGGCCCCCCGCCTCCTGGAGGACAACTACAGCGTCCTGGACGCGGTGGTCTTCGGCTCCCTCCTCATCGCCCTGCTCCGCCACGCCGACCGCGTCACCGTCGCCTGCCTGGCCCAGCTGGTCAACGTCATCGCCCCGATCATGACCGAGCCCGGCGGCCCGGCCTGGCGCCAGACGACGTTCTTCCCCTTCGCCCAGGCGTCGCGGTACGGCAGGGGCCAGGTCCTGGACGTCCGGGTCGACTCCCCGACCCACGAGACGAAGAAGTACGGCGAGACCGACCTGCTGCACGCCACCGCCGTCCGCGCCGACGACGGCACGGTCACCGTCTTCGCCGTGAACCGCAGCCGGACGGAACCGCTGCCGCTGGACATCGCCCTGAACGGCCTCGACCTGACGCAGGTCACGGAACACAGCGTCCTCGCGGACGCCGACCCCGACGCCCGCAACACCTTGGCGGAACCGGAGCGGGTGACCCCTCATCCCGCCGAGGGCACGACGCTGACCGCCGGTACACTCAACGCCGTCCTCGAGCCCCTTTCCTGGAATGTGATCCGACTGACGTAGGGGTCAACGCGCCCCGTCAGGGGCGCTGGGGGTGCCCCCGGCCGGAGGCTGGGGGAGGAACTGCGCGAGCAACCACGTACAACCCGCTGTCAACGGCCGGGGGAGACCACCGAAGTCACCGGAACTCCCCCCGCCGCACTCCCCAGCAACTCCAGCCGCACAACCCCCGGCCCGACCTCGCTCGTCCCATCCGAAAGCACGGCCAGCGCCAACGTGTTGGAACCCCGGGTCCGCAGAATCCCGTTCGGCAGCACGAACGTATGCTGCGGCCCCACGTCATTGACGTACTGCCCGAGGTTCCACCCGTTCAAGAAGATCTGCACCCGATACGCCCGCGCCGGATCGTCCTCCAGCACCAGCCCCACCGACGCGTCCACCCCGCCCGGCACGGACAGCCGGAACCCGGTCCGGTACCAGGTGACCCCCATCCCCTGGTCGGCGCGGGGAAACGCGGCCGCCTCCCACCCCGCGTCCGCGAACCCGGGCAGGTGCCAGCCCTCCCGCTCCCCGTACAACCCGCCGTTGTTCTGCGGCCCCCGCACCGGATCCGGTGCCGCGGCCCCCTGGATCCGCCAGCTCACCTTCGGCGTGACGCCCTTGAAGGAGACGGCGGTCAGCCCACGCGCCACCTTGTGCGTGTCCAGCGACCCGCCGTCCATGTCGTGCTGCATCCGCCGCACCAGCACGGACAGCACGTGCCCCGGCTTCTTCCGCCGCTTCTTCTTCAGCCCCTCGGCGGAGAACTCGGCCGTGGCCGCCCAGCTCCCCTTCCGTACCGTCTTCGCATCCGGCACCGGCATCCGGTGCGAGCCCAGCGGCACCCCGTCCAGCCAGGCCATCAGCAGGCCCTGGGTGCCCGTGCTGTAGGCGAGCGAGACCGACTCCAGGTCCGTCAGGTCGCCCTCCACCCGTCCCCGGTACCAGACGTCCCCGTAGTGGAAGCCGTAGTCGTCGGCGAAGAGCACCGGCTGACCGGCCGGGACGGCCGTCGTGCTGAACGACGTCTTCTTGTCGGCGGCCGTCCACGCCGAGTCGTCGAAGCCGGTCGCGGCCTCGGGGTTCTCGGCCTTCCGCCGCCAGCCGGCGAGGACCGGCAGCGCCGGCCGCGGCGCCGCCGGCATCTCCGACAGGGCGACCAGGCTCTCCGAGACGGTCACCCGCGTCGGTACCGGCTGCCCGTTCCAGGTGACCGAGGTGATCCCGCGGGGCCCCCAGACCTCCACGCCGCTCGTCCCGACGATGTCCCCGGTGAGCTGGACGGCCGACCCGTCGAGCTTCGCGTGGCGCAGCAGCGCCGGGCCGTAGACCAGGAGCGTGCCGGACGGGGTGTCGTACGGGAACAGCCGTACGGAGGTCGCGTCGTCGGCGAAGAGGAGGAGCAGCGGAGTGTCGGACTCGCCGCGCTGGACCAGGACCCGGGTGAGTCCGCCCTGCCCGAGCGGAGCGGTGACGTGCAGGACGCCCTGGTCGTAGACCCAGGCCGCCTCGGCGTCGAGACGCTGGACGAACGGCTCGGTCGGGCACTCCAGCACGAGGTGCGCCATCTCGCCGTAGCGGCCGGTGAACAGGGCGATGTCCTGGCGTCCCGCGGTGAGCACGAACATCGGCTGGGCGGTGCAGTAGCGCAGCTTCCGCTTGCCGAGGGAGAGGCCGGTGGTGACGAGTTTGGCGTCGTGGGCCGCGACGGTCAGCTCGACGTCGTCGCCGTCGGCGGTCCGCAGCGTGGAGGTGACCTCGTCGGCGCCGTCGTTGCGCAGGACGTAGACGTGCGCCTGGGTGTCGGGGTTGGTGAGGTGGTACGCCTTCAGTCCGGCCACGTGGACGTCGGCCGCGCGGTCCAGCTTCGCGAAGTCCGGGACGCGCTGCAGGAGATGGCCGAGCTGGTGCATCGGCGCGATCTTCGTGGTGACGTTGCGGGCCTCGTCGATGGCGGCGCCGTAGTCGTACGACGTGTAGACGACCGGCGCCGGCAGCCAGCCCCAGGTGGTGCCGCCGTAGGTCATGTAGACGTTGTGGAGGGTGAGGCCGTTGGCGAGGTTGGTGAGGTAGAAGCGGCGTTCGTAGGCCGCGTCCCGGGTGCGGCGGGACTCGGCGTACCCCTTGCCGCCGAACTCGACGCCGCCCCACGGGTCGAACCAGCCGCCCCCGTACTCCGGCACGAACCCGGGCGTACGCGGGCTGGCGGTCGCGCCGCCCTTGAGGCCGCCGATCCCGAAGTCGCCCCAGTCCGGCGGGGGCTGGGAGGGCGACGGGTAGCCGTCGAAGCCGTACAGCCACTTGCCCTTCTCGCCGCCGGTGTCGAAGGAGCCGGGGATCCAGTAGCCGTTGCGGCCCTTGTCGTTGTGGAAGAGGGGGACGTGGATGCCGTCGGCCCGCACCTTCCGGTAGAGGTGGGACATGTAGGCGGGGCCGCTGGGGTCCGTGACGTGGCCGTCGTACTCGTTCTCGATCTGGTAGAGGAGGACGGTGCCGCCGCCGTCGGTGTGCTGGTGGCGGCGGACGATGCGGTTGACGGCCGTCAGCCACTGGTCGACGTGGCCGAGGTAGGTGGGGTCGGTGCCCCGGGCGGCGCCCTCGGTGGCGGTGAGCCAGCCGGGGAAGCCGCCGGCGTCGACCTCGGCGTTGATGTAGGGGCCGGGGCGGACGATGACGTACAGGCCGGTCTCGGCGGCGGTGTGCAGGAACAGGTCGAGGTCGCGGACGCCGGTGAAGTCGTACGTGCCGGGCGCGGGGGAGTGGTAGTTCCACGCCACGTAGATGCTGACGGTGTTGTAGCCGTGCGCTCGCATCTTCTCCAGGACGTCCCGCCACAGGGACGGGCTCGGGAGGCGGAAGGGGTGCATCTCGCCGGACCAGACCACCAGCCGCCGCCCGTCCACCACGAGGGAGTGGTGGTCGTAGCCGATGGTGTGCCGCTGTCCGTCGGCTCTCGGCGCGGCCGGTGCCGGGCCGGTCGGCACGCTGCGTGCCGCGTAGGCCGCGGGCGCCCCGGGGCCGCCGCTGCCGCCCAGGGCGAAACCGAGCGCGGCCGAGCCGGCGAGGGCACTGAAGGTACGTCTGCTGAGCGCCAAGGGATCCTCCCGGGCGATCTTACGGGGCGCGGGTGCGGCCATTGTCCACGGGAGGACGCCCCACAATGGACGCATGAGGATCTCGGCACGAGCGGATTACGCGGTACGGGCGGTTCTGGAGCTCGCCGTACGGCAGGGTGAGGGCCCCGTGAAGGCGGAGGAGATCGCCGGCGCCCAGGACATCCCGCACAAGTTCCTCGAGGGCATTCTGGGTGACCTCCGGCGCGCCGGGATCGTCGACAGCCGGCGGGGCGGGGGCGGCGGCTACCGGCTGGCGCGGGAGGCGTCCGCGATCACCGTGGCCGACCTGATCCGCGCGGTGGACGGCCCGATCGTCTCGGTGCGCGGCGAGCGCCCGACGGGGCTGGCCTACACCGGCACCGCCCAGCCGCTGCTGCCCCTGTGGATCGCCCTGCGCGCCAACGTCCGCAGGATCCTCGAAGGTGTCACGGTGGCGGACATCGCGGCGGACGCCCTGCCGGAGCCGGTCCGGGCGCTGGCGGCGGAACCGGCGGCCTGGGAGAACCCCTGAGCCTTCGGCGAGGTGTGAAATCCGGCGTTGTGAATGGCCGGAGTTCACCCTGACCGGTTCGCGTGGGGCTTCCTACGATGCGAGCGCCCCGGCCTTCACAGGAAACTCACAGTTTCTTCAAAGATGAACTACGGACGGCCGCGGGTGCAACCCCCCACCCGATCACCGAACCGGAGAAACCATGGGATCCAGGAGGCACGGACTCCTGCTCGGCGGAGCGCTCGCCGCGCTGCTCACCACCGGGCTGCCCGCTCAGGCCCAGGCCTCGTCGTCGCCCGTCTTCGACGACCCGCCGCCGGACAAGATCGTCATCAACGTCGCCACGGTGAACGGCTCCGGCTGTCCGCAGGGGACCACGGCGGTCGCCGTGTCCGAGGACAACGAGGCCTTCACCGTCACCTACAGCGCCTACCTCGCCCAGGCCGGCGGCAACTCCGACCCGACCGTCTTCCGCCGCAACTGCCAGCTCAACCTGGTCGTCCACGTGCCGGGCGGCTTCACCTACGCCATCGCCAGCGCCGACTACCGCGGCTTCGCGTCGCTCCAGCCGGGCGCCACCGGCACCCAGCGGGCCTCGTACTACTTCCAGGGCTCCTCGAACACCGCGTTCGCCAACCACCCCTTCACCGGCCCCTACAACGACAACTGGCAGGCCACCGACACCACCGACTGGGCCCAGCTGGTCTGGGCGCCCTGCGGGGTCCAGCGCAACTTCAACATCAACACCGAGCTGCGGGTGAACGCCGGGAGCGCGAACCCCGGCAAGGTCAGCTTCATGACCATGGACTCCACCGACGGCGAGATCAGCACCGTCTACCACCTCGCCTGGAAGCAGTGCCCGGGCAAGTAGCCCGCCGGCCCGAGTCCGGCTCGCCCCGGCGCGACGCGTCCCGGTGACGGGACCTCGCGCCGGGGCGAGCCCCTGCCCGCTCAGGCCTTGCTCACCGCCGTGGCCCGGAACGTGTTCCGGTAGGCCTGCGGAGAGACCCCGATCGCCGCGTGCAGGTGCTGCCGCAGCGACGTGCCCGTGGCGAAACCGACCTCGGCGGCGATGCGGTCGACCGACAGCTCGCTGGTCTCCAGGAGGTCGCGGGCGCGCCGTACCCGCTGCTGGATCAGCCAGCGCCCGGGGCTCGTCCCCGTCTCCTCCTGGAACCGGCGGGCGAAGGTGCGCCGGCTCATCCGGGCGTGCTCGGCCAGCTCCTGCAGAGCGAGCGGCCGTTCCAGGTTCTCCAGGGCCCACGCCCGGGTGGCCGCCGTACCCGTGGCCCCCTCGTCCGGCACCGGCAGCTCGATGTACTGCGCCTGGCCGCCGTCCCGCCACGGCGGTACGACACACTGCCGGGCCACGCTGTTGGCGACCGCGCTGCCGTGGTCGGAGCGCACGATGTGCAGGCACACGTCGACGCCGGAGGCTGCTCCCGCCGAGGTCAGGACGTCCCCGTCGTCGATGAACAGCACATCCGGATCCAGCGCCACCTGCGGGAACATCCGCCGGAACCGCGGCGCCAGCGCCCAGTGCGTCGTCGCCGGCCGCCCGTCGAGCATCCCGGCCGCCGCGAGCGCGAACGCCCCCGTACAGATGGACACGATCCGGGCCCCGGGCCGGATCCGCGCCAGCGCGGCGGCGACGGGCGCGGACAGCTCCTGTGAGATCCGCGCCATGTCGTACGGCGGCACGACCACGGTGTCCGCACTCTCCAGCGCCTCGGGCCCGTGCCCGACGGTGACGCTGAAGTCGGCGCTGGTCGCCACCGTACGGTCCGCCGTCGCCGCGCACGTCACCACGTCGTAGGCACCCGGCACGCAGGGAAAGACCCGGTTCGGGATCCCGAGCTCGAAGGGGTAGACCCCGTCGAGAGCGAGCACGACGACGCGGTGCGGGCGGCTGGGCATGAAGTCGATGTCGGCGGACATGGCACGATCCTATCGCTCACGGCCTATCCTGCCATCGGAAGGGTGACCCTACTCAGCGGGGGCTTGATGAAACTGCTCCTCACCGACTCCGGTGTCCGGAACGAAAGCATCCGGGCGGCGCTGGTCGATCTCCTCGGCAAACCGATCGCCGAGGCCGACGCCCTCTGCATCCCCACCGCCGGCTACGGAGGCCCGTACGGCGATCCGGGCGGCCCGTGGCATTTCGTCAGCGGCCGGTCTCCCAGTCCCATGACCGGGCTGGGGTGGCGGTCGGTGGGCGTACTGGAGCTCACCGCACTGCCCGGCATCGACAGGGAACGCTGGGTCTCCTGGGTCCGGGCGGCGGACGCCCTGCTGGTGAACGGCGGCGACGCGCTGTACCTGTGCCACTGGATGCGGGAGTCCGGACTCGCCGGCCTCTTCCCGTCGCTGCGCGACACGGTCTACGTGGGGCTCAGCGCCGGGAGCATCGCGCTGACGCCCCGCGTGGGGGAGTTCTTCGTCGGCTGGGAGCCGCCCGCCGGCGACGACGGCGCGCTGGGAGTCGTCGACTTCTCCGTCTTCCCGCACGTGGGCAGCCCCGACTGCCCGGAGAACACCATGGCCGCGGCGGAACGGTGGGCCGCCGGGATGGCGGGTCCGGCGTACGCCATCGATGCCCAGACGGCCATCAAGGTGACCGACGGCGGCGTCGAGGTCGTCTCCGAAGGGAACTGGAAGCTGTTCGACTAGCCGTCGACGGGCTTTCCGAGGCGGATCCGGGTGTCGCAGCCGATGTCCTCGTGGTGCGTGGTGGAGCCCTGCCGGTACTCGTAGCGGCAGTTGGTCAGGTCACCGTGCACGGTGCCGGTCACCTTGATTCGGGCCTCGTAGTAGAGGTGCGACAGGGTGTGCGCCGGGATCCGGAACGAACTGCGCTTGTGGGCGAGGGCGTGGTCGTCCGTGACGCCTACGGGTGTCACCCCTGTGGGGTGAGGGCCGGCGCCGTCGCTGACCACCCGGTAAGCCGCGATCCGCAGCCCGGCCGGCACATGGACGATCTTCCCGCTGAGGACGGTGAGCGGCTTCCCCGACGCGTTCTCCATCTGCGGCATGTTCACCCAGTACTCCTTGCCGACCTGGGTGTGCTCGTACCCGACCGGGTTGCTGCTCTTCCCGGCACCTTCCAGGGCCGTCCCCCGCCCTCGGAGCACAAGGTGAGGGCGGCGACGCGCAGCGCCCTTTACTCGGGTCGCGGAGGCGCGACCATGCAGGAGAAGCTGGCGGCCCCACGGTCACTTTCCGGCGTGCGTAAGGAAGTCGGCCCAGGCGTCGGGGGAGACGGCGAGCCGGGGGCCCTGGGGGTTCTTCGAGTCGCGGATGTGGATGGTGGTGGGATGGGTGGCGACGTCGACGCAGTCGCCGGAACCGCTGATGCTGTAGATGGACTTGCGCCAGGAGAGGGCCACTTCGACGCAGTCGCCCTCGCTGCCGCTGCTGTAGCTGCTCTTGAACCAGGTCGGTTCGGACGTGCTCATAGCGCTCCTCGCATCTGCTCCAACAGAGCCCTGGAGTCCCGGAGGTTGAGGGCCTGCGCGCGCAGTTTTCCATATCGCTGGTGGAGGACGCTGATCTCCTTCGGATCGGCGATGAGGCGGCCGTTCTTTTGCCCTTCCGAATAAGCGAACCATTGATTCTCGGGGGTCTCAAGCAGCTGCAACGGGCCATCCAGGCCAGCGTGCGTGGGCTGCCGCAGCGGCATGACCTGGATCTCCACGTTCCGGTGGTGGCCGATCGCCTCCAGCAGGTGGTCGAGCAGCTCTCGTGTGACGCCGTCGCCGCCAGTTCGTCGCTCCAGCACCGCCTGTTCGACGATGAAGCTGAACGCGCACGGTCGCTCCCGCCGGGTGGACAACAGATCCTGTCGGGCCACGCGCGCGGCCACCCGATCGTCCAGTTCCTGATCGTTGGGGATTGGCGGCACGCTCAGGAAGACCGCCCGCGTGTAGGCCTCCGTCTGCAACAGGCCCGGCACGACTCGGCATTCGTACGTGTACAGCGTGATCGCGGAAGCCTCCATCCGCGCCCACCGCCGAAACCACGCCGCCAACCCGGGCTGCCGGGCCACATGCCCCGCCGCCCGCCGTAAGGCCCCCGTGTTGCCCAGGGCCTCCTCCGCCGCCTCCACGAAGGACTCGTCCGGCATGCGGCGGCCCAACTCCACGGACGCCACCGTGTGTTTCGAGAACCGCACCCGTTCCCCGAACTCCTCCCGGCTCAGCCCGGCGTGTTCGCGCAACGCCTGGACCACCGCCCCGAAGGTCCGCAGACTGTCCGACGACTCCGGCTCCGCTCCATCGCCCACGTAGCCCACCTCCCGGCCCCATGGTGACGGCGAGTCACCGGTACGGTCCAGTCCGTGACCGCGTACGCGGGCCCGGCGTACGCGGCTCTCACCTGGAGAACCGCCCGTTCCAGGCGGCAGATTGGGGGCATGGACGCACCCCCCACCACCGTCACCGTCAGTCGAACACTCGCCCAGCGGCTCAGTGGCACCCCGCGGGGTGCCCGGCTCGCGCGGCATCTCGCCGTCGCCCAGCTCCACGCGTGGGGCGGTCGGTTCGCGGCGGCGGAGGTGATCGACAAGGTGTCGGTGATCGTCGGGGAGTTGGCCGCGAACGCCGTGACGCACGGGCGCGTGCCGGGGCGGGACTTCGAGCTGCGGCTCTCGCTCGTGACGGGGAGCGTGCGGGTCGAGGTCACCGACACGCGGGCCGAACGGCGGCCGCCCGGCCCCCGGGACGTGCGGCCGCCGGGGCCGCTGGACGCCGGGGGGCGCGGGCTCGTGCTCGTGGACGCGCTGGCCGACCGGTGGGAGGTGCTGGAGCGGGACTGCGACGGCGCACCGGGCAAGACCGTACGGGCCGAGGTGGACCTGCCGCTTCGTCGCAGACCCTGAGCGGGCCCGGGGTGCGCGTGCCCCCGGGGCCCGGGGGAGGTCAGGTCGAGACGCCCAGGGTGAGGGTGCCGGTGTAGCCGGCGGACGTGGAGCCGGTGACGGTCATGAGGCCCGACGAGGCGCCTCCGTCGTCGTAGACCCCGTCCTGGGCGAGCGTCGTGCGGGTGACCGTGTTGGTCGAGTAGGGCGAGACCTTGGCGACCGCCGTGGTGATCGTCTCGTTGATGAAGAGCTGGCCCGTGTGCAGGGTCGAACCGCCGGTGAAGGAGCCGTCGGAGGTCAGGGTGACGCCCGTGTGGACCTTCACGTGGATGTGGACGCAGCGGCCCCGGTACCAGCCCGGGTAGATGGTGGTGATGTTGGCGACGCCGCTGGAGTTGGTGAGGACACCGCCGCGCAGGAAGGTGCCGTCGTCGGTCTCGCTGTGGCCGTTGGCGCCGACGTAGCCGGAGTACTCGCCGAGCGCGTCGGCGTGCCACACCTCCACGAGGGCGTTGGGGATGACGGTGCAGGCGGAGTTGACGACGGTGAGGGCGAGGTTGAGGGTGATGCCGGACTTGCCCTCGGTGATGTCGGAGCGGACCAGCGCGCCGTCGAGGTAGTAGGGGCCTTGGGTCTGTTCCTCCGTGAGCGTGCAGACCGCCGCCGCGGCGGCCGGCCGGAGGTCGGGGGCGGCGGCTGCCGCGGGGGCCTCGGTCGAGACCGCTGCGCCTACGGCCAGGGCAGCGGCGGTCGTCCCGGTGGCGACGAGTACGGTACGGCGGCCGACGGAGCGGGCGCCATCTGAGGTGTCTGTCATGAGCACGGCACCGTAGGAACGGCACCTGTCGGCGAGCTGTCAGTTCCGTAAAGCGGGCATCCGTCAAGTCCCGTGTTGAGACAGGTGAGTTGACGCGTGATGCCGGTGAAGACCGTTGACGGCAAAACGATTCGATTCTACGGTCCGTCCGAATTGACGATCGTTGTGCGATATCCCGAACGATGCAAAAGGAGGCCCAGCGTGCCCCGCACCCGCACCGCACTCCTCGCCCTCCCCGCCGCGATCCTGCTCGCCCTGGTCCCGACGAGCGCGTCGGCCTACCCCGACCCGGGCACGGTCGCCGGCGACGTCGTCGTCCACGACCCGACGATGGTCCGTACCTCCGCCGGCCGCTACCTGCTCTACTCCACCGGCGGCGGCCTGGCCTACAGGACCTCCACCGACCGTGTCGCCTTCACGGCGGGCTCCGACGCGTTCACCACCAAGCCGGGCTGGTGGTCGACGTACGCCACGGAGGCGTGGGCGCCGGACATCTCCTACCGCGGCGGCAAGTACCTGATGTACTACGCCGTCTCCACCTTCGGCTCCAACACGTCGGCCATCGGGCTGGCCGGTTCCACCACGGGCCTGCCCGGCTCCTGGTCGGACTACGGCATCGTCTACACGTCGAACTCCGCCAGCGACTACAACGCCATCGACCCCAACCTCTTCGTCGACGACGACGGCACCTGGTGGCTGTCGTTCGGCAGCTGGTGGACGGGCATCAAGATGATCCGCATCGACCCGTCGACCGGGAAGCAGTACGCGGGCAGCACCACCCGCTACTCCCTCGCCGCGCGCCCCACCGGCAGCAAGGCGGTCGAGGCGCCGTACATCGTCAAACGCAACGGCTACTACTACCTCTTCGCCTCCTACGACCTGTGCTGCCAGGGCACGAGTTCGACGTACAAGGTGAAGGTGGGACGGGCGACGTCGGTCACCGGGCCCTACTACGACAAGAGCGGCGTGGCGATGACCGGCAACGGCGGCACGGCGGTCCTGGAGTCCCACGGCAGTGTCATCGGCCCCGGCGGCGAGTCCGTCATGAACGACGTCGACGGCGACCTGATCGTCTACCACTACTACGACGGCAACGACGGCGGGACCCCCAAGCTGGGCATCAACCTGCTGGACTGGAGCTCGGGATGGCCGGTGGCGTACTGAGACGTCACCCGCACGTCGCCCGGACGAAGCGTCCCCGGCAGTTGGCGTTTCCCCGGTGGCACAGCCTGCGTTGATAGCGTCCGCGTACCCCGTCCCCATGCCGTCCGACCGAGAGAGACCTGATGTCCCCGACGATCCGCAGGGCCGTGATCCCCGCCGCCGGACTGGGCTCCCGCCTGCTGCCCCTGACCAAGGCCACGCCGAAGGAGATGCTCCCGGTCGGTGACAAGCCGGTGATCGAGCACACCGTGCGGGAGCTGGTGGACTCCGGGATCACCGACATCACCATCGTCGTCTCGGGCGGCAAGAGCCTGATCCAGGACCACTTCCGGCCCAACCCGGCCCTCGTCGAGCAGCTGCGCAGCGACGGCAAGACCGCCTACGCGGACGCCGTCGAGGAGGTCGCCGAGCTGGCCCGCAAGGGCCACATCACCTACCTCGACCAGTACGGGCCGTACGGCAACGGCACGCCCGTGCTGAACGCCGCCCGTTCCTTCGGCGACGAGCCCGTCCTCGTGCTCTGGCCCGACGACGTGTTCGTCGCCGAGGTGCCCCGCGCCCAGCAGCTGATCCGCGCCTACGAGCAGACCGGCTGCCCGGTGCTGGCCCTGCTGCCGATGGACCCCGCCGACTCCCAGCGCTACGGCGTGCCCATCGTCAAGGAGGACCTCGGCGACGGCCAGCTGCGCATCACCGGCCTGGTCGAGAAGCCCGCACCGGCCGACGCGCCGTCGCCGTACGCGGCCATCGGCGGCTATGTCGTCACCCCCGGCATCATCGACGAGCTGCGCGAGCAGACCCGCCGCTGGTACGAGCACCGCACCGGCGAGGTGTACCTCACCGACGCCATCAACGCCTACGCCGGCAGCCGGGCCGTGTACGGGCAGGTCATCCAGGGCCGCTGGTACGACACCGGCAACCCCGCCGACTACCTCGTCGCGCAGATGGCCTTCGCCCTCGCCCACCCCGAGTACGGGCCCGTGCTGCGCGGTCTGGTCAGCAAGCTCGACGAGGGCGGGAGCGAGGGCGAGTTGCAGGGCGACGTGCGGCGTACGGTATGATCGTTTCAGAGCTGGTCGCCGTAACTCACGGTGGCTGGTGCTGCGTTGGTGGTCCAAGGAAAGACGCCCCGCTTCCTGCGGGGAAATGCAGGTGCAAGGCCTGCCCGGCGCTCGATCCGGTGCCCGTCCGCATTCGATGCGGACGGGCACCGTGCCGTTTCCCCCGGTTTTCGGCAGCTCTCGTCACCTCAGGCAACCCTTTAGGGGTAATTAGTCCGCTTCTTCCCCTTATGTAAGGGATGCGGCTGATAGGAAACCTTCTGGACAGAAGGCAACTCCAGGGGCGGGGAATGACAACAGCACAGGTCGGTGTAGTGATCGTCGGCGCCGGCCCGGCGGGGCTCGTACTGGGGAACCTGCTGCTGGACCGGGGCATCGACTGCGTGATCCTGGAGCGGCGCGACCGTGCCGCGGTGGAGGGCAGGGCCCGCGCCGGATACCTCGCGGCCCACTCCGTACGCGTGCTGAAGGAACACGGCCTGGCCGGCGGGCTGTCGGCCCGCGGAAAGACCCACACCACCTGTCTGTTCCGCAGCGACCGCGGCGAATTCACCCTGGACTACGGCAAGTCGGGCCTCGGTGAACCGCACACCGTCTACCCGCAGCAGGAACTCGTACGGGACCTCGTCACCGAGTACCTGCGGCGCGGCGGGGAGATCCGGTTCGGCGCCGAGGCCGAGGAAGTGGCCGAGGAGTTCGCGGCGGCCCGGGTGCGGGTGCGCGGCGGTGCGGACGTCACCGGGCGGTACGTCGCCGGCTGCGACGGGCACCGGGGGATCGGCCGCGCCGCACTGACGGCCCGCGGCACCCGGACCGCCCGCCGGGACCACGGAGTCTCCTGGCTGGCCGTGCTGGTCGCGGCCCCGCCCAGCCTGGCGGCCGTCGGATACGCCCTGCACGAGCGCGGGTTCGCCGGCCACATGGCACGCACGGACACCGTCACCCGGTACTACCTCCAGTGCCCGCGCGGCACCGATCCCGCCGACTGGAGCGCGGACCGGATCTGGACGGAGCTGGCGACCCGGCTGCGGACCGCCGAGTTCGGGCCGCTGCGGCACGGCCCCGTCCTGGAGAAGGCGGTCGTCGACCTGCGCTCCGACGTCCTGGAGTCCCCGGGCACCGGACGGCTGTGGCTGGCCGGCGACGCCGCCGGACTCATCAGCCCCTCGGCCGCCAAGGGCGCCAACCTCGCCGTCCTCCAGGCCGAGTTGCTGGCCCGCGCCCTCGAAGGCGCGCTGGTGCACGGCGACGGGACCGGCCTCGCCCGCTATGCCGCCGACTGCCTGCCCCGCGTCTGGCGGGCCCACGAGTTCTCGCACTGGATGAGCGGCCTGCTGCACGGCCCGGCCGGCGAGGACGACGAGGCCCGCTACGGGCGTGCGCTGCAGTACGCCCGCCTGGAGAGCCTGCGCACCTCCCGCGCCCACCAGGACTTCTTCGCCGAGAACTACACCGGCATCTGACCCCCGGGGCGTATCGGCCCCGGTTCTTCCTGCCCCACGATCATCGGGAATTCTTCATGAACCTCTCCGTCGTACAGGCATGTCTGACGGAAACCGACCTGGACCGGATCCGGTGCGCGGCCGACCACGTCCGCGACCACGACACGGACCAGGTCCTCGCCGGGCTGCTGCCCGGCCTGACGGCCGACGAGCGGGCCGACGCCGCCCGCCACCTCGGCTACGACCACACCGCCGTACTGGTCTTCCCCGCCGCCCTCGACGGGCTCCGTGACGAACTGCGCGGCGCCGGCCTCGACCCGGGCCCCGTCACCCCGAGCGTGGTGGTGCGCGGACGGCTGGCCCGCCGCTACGGCGCCGCCCTCGCCGACAGCCCGGTCGGGATCGTGCACGTGCCGGTTGCCGGGCGGACCGTGGAGATCTTCGCGCTGCCCGTGCCGCCCGGCTCCCCGCTGGAGGCGGTGGCCGCCGACGAGCGGACCAACGGCCACGAGTCGCACCACGCCTTCGCCGTGACTGCACCGGGCCAGGTGATCCCCGCCGGACTGCGCACCCTGCTGACGGAACGCGGCGGCGCGGTCCCGGACGGCGGCGGCTACAACAACCACGAGAACGTCACCGTGCTCTACTTCCGCACCACCGACCACCGGCGCTTCGAACTCCGCCTCCCCGGCCGCCAGGAACCCCTCCCCGACCCCACGCTCGCCCTCCTCGGCGTCATGACCGGCGCCTGGGCCACCCAGGCCGTCCGCACCATGGCCGAACTGGGCATCGCCGACCACCTGGCCGCCCACCCCGCCCTCGACACCACCACCCTCGCGAGCCTCACCGGCACCGACGCCGACGCCCTCCGCCGCCTCCTCCGCTACCTCGCCACCCTCGGCCTGCTGACGTCCTCCCCCGACGGCACCCACCACCTCACCGCCCTGGGCGAACCTCTCCGCACCAGCGCCGAGCACTCCCTCCACCCGCTCGCACTGCTCTACGGCGGCCCGTTCTACGACTCCTTCGCCGGGCTCCCGTACGCCGTCAGCACTGGGAAGGAAGCTTTCGCCCACCGCTACGGCGAGCACCACTTCCCCTACTTCGCCGCCCGCCCCGAACTCGGCGACCTCTTCCACCGGGCGATGGCGGCGAGCGCGGAGATGTTCACGCCGGTACCGGACCTCGTCGACTTCTCCGCGGTACGACGTGTCGTCGACGTCGGCGGCGGCAACGGCGCGCTGCTCGGCCGCATCCTCCGCGCCCACGGCCATCTGGACGGCGTCCTGCTGGAACGCCCCGAGGCCCTGGCGGCGGCCCGCCCGGAACTGGCCGACCTGTCCGGCCGCTGCACGTTCCTCGCCGGGGACTTCACGGAGGGCGTCCCGCCCGGCGGCGACGTCTACCTGCTCTCCCGCGTCCTGCACGACTGGACCGACGACCGCTGCCGCACCATCCTCCACCGCTGCGCGGAGGCGATGCGCCCGGGCGCCGAACTCCTCGTGGTGGAACGCCTCCTGCCCAGCGGCACGGCCGCGGCCTGGGACCTGCACATGCTGTGCAACGTGGGCGGCCGGGAACGCGATGAGCCCCACTACGGCCGCCTCCTGGAGGAAGCAGGCTTCAAGCCGACGTCCTGCCACGCCTTGCCCCTGGGAGCCGCGCTCCTACGGGCCACGCGCAGCTGAACGCTCCGCTGGCTCCGGCCGTTCGTTTCCCCGCGGGCCGGTGGGGGCCGATCGCGCAGTTCCCCGCGCCCCTGACGGGGCGCGGCGCTCCGTTCGTCCACCGCGGGCCGGTGGGGGCCGATCGCGCAGTTCCTCCGCCCCTGAAGGGGCGCGACCAGCCACGGTGACTGGTGATGCCAGCGGGATCAAGCGCCCCGAAAGGGGCGCGGGGAACTGCGCGACCAGCCACGATGGTGGTGCACCCGGCAGCGCACCGGACCCCTGCGGCGGCTAGCCGGCCTGTCCCATCCCCGCCGCGTTGGGCCAGCTCTGGGCGTTCGGCCAGCCGGTGGCCGGGGCGGGGGCCAGGTTCGGGGCCGGGGGCGCGGGGGCCGTCATGCCTCGTACCTGGGCGGCCGTGAGACCACCACGCGCGGGGACCCCGGGCGGGGTCGGCCCGGCCGGGGCCGGGGGCTGCATCTGCATGGGCATCGGGGCCGGGGCGGGAGCCGGTGCCGGTGTCATCGGAGTCACCGGCGCCATCATCGGCTGCTGCATCTGCTGAGGCTGCTGCATCTGCATGGCTGCCGCCGGCATCGGCATCCCGACGCCCTGCTGCGCGGCGACGGGGAGCGGCATGCCGACACCGGCGGCGGGAGCGGCGGCGAGCCCCGGGACGGGCCCCGCGCCGACGGCCTGCGCGAGCTGGATGCCCGCCCCGTTGGTCTCGCTCACCAGGCGGTCCACCGCCGCCGTACCCGAGCTGTAGCTGGTCCCGGTGCTCAGCTCGGGCACGGCGGCTCCCCTCCTGGTCCCGTAGAGCACCTGTTCCATGGCGGACACCAGGCGACGCACGTCCACTTCGGGGCGCACCACGAGACGCAGGAAGCGGCTGGAAGAGCCGATCTTGTTGCCGCACTCACGGACCAGGATCCGGTGCTCGGTGAGCATCCGGTCCCGCACCACGGTGCCTTCGGCGCCGACGGGAAGGCGCACGAAGAGGAAGTTGCCCTGCGAGGGGTAGACCGTCAGGCCGGGCAGGGTGGCGAGCTGGCTGGCCATCTCCAGCCGGTCCTTGCGGACCTGCAGCAGGCTCTGCGCGTACTCGGCGCCGTGCTCCTTGAGCATGAAGACGACGTACTCGGCGAACGCGTTGAGGTTCCACTTCGGGAGCATCGAGCGGACCTTGCCGGCCAGCGAGGGGTTGGCCACCATGTAGCCGAAGCGGATGCCGTGCAGGCCGAAGTTCTTGCCGAGGCTGCGCAGGACTATGACGTTCGGGCGGAGCATCGCCTCCTGGACGACGCTGGGCTCGGCCTCGGCGTCGGCGAACTCCAGGAACGACTCGTCGACGACGATCAGGTCCAGGTCGGCCATGGCGTCCATGAACTGCACGAGGGCCTGCTTGTGGATGAAGCCGCCGTCGGGGTTGTTGGGATTGCAGATGACCGCGACCTTGGTGCCCCGCTTGCGGATGAAGTCGGCGTACTGCGCGAGGTCCAGCGCGAAGCCGTTGGACTCCTGGAGCGGGAACATGTCGACGCGCTTGCCGGTCTCCATCGGCTGGTCGGTCCAGCGGCCGAAGGTGGGGACGGGGACGGCGAGGGACTCGCGGACCAGCAGGTGGTCGATCCAGGTGATCAGCTCGGTGGACCCGTTGCCCATGGCCACGGCCTGCGGCGGGAGCTGGAGGAGGTTGCAGAGCTCGGCGGTGATGGTGTCGGCGCTGCTCGGGTAGAAGGTGATGATGTCCTTCAGCCGGGCAGCCATCGTTTCCATCATGGCCGGGGTGGGGAAGTAGGGGTTGCAGGGAATGCAGAAGTCGACCGGGCCGGTTCCGTCGCCCCCCTCGCGTGCCAGCGCCGCCATCGACGGGCTGTGCGCACCGCTGCGGAACAACGAGGTGACGTTGCCGGCCATTTAACCTCCGTATGAGGCGGGCCCGATGGGGACGTCCGGGCCCGTCGTCTTGGGCGGCCCGCGCGGGGGAGCACGGGCCGCCCTTGAGTACGGGGGCGGGTGCGGCGCTGTTCAACCGGTGTGAAAAAAGTGTGAGTTTACGTTTCTTCCCCGGCGTGGGCGCGACCAGCCCCTTACCGGCCGCGCCCACGCGCCTCAGGCGTCGAACGAATGAACCGTCCGCGTCCTGTAGACCTGCCCCGGCCGCAGCACCGTCGACGGGAAGTTCGCGTGGTTCGGCGAGTCCGGGAAGTGCTGGGTCTCCAGGCACAGCCCGTCGCCCTGCCGGTAGGTGCGCCCGGAGGTGCCGATGAGGGTGCCGTCGAGGAAGTTGCCCGAGTAGAACTGCAGTCCCGGCTGGTCCGTGGCGATCTTCAGGGTGCGGCCGGAGCGCGGGTCGCGCAGCGTGGCGATGTGCTCCGGCTTGGCCGTGACGCCTTTGTCGAGGGCCCAGTTGTGGTCGAAGCCCTTGGCCTGCACCTGCTGGGGGTGACCCGCGCGGATGTCCCGGCCGACCGGCTTGCCCTTGCGGAAGTCGAAGGGGGTGCCGGAGACCGTGGCCAGCTCGCCCGTCGGGATCAGGCCCGAGTCGGTGGGCGTGTAGCGGCCGGCGGCGATGGTCAGCTCGTGGTCCTCGATCGTGCCGTTGCCCTCACCGGCGAGGTTCCAGTAGGTGTGGTTGGTGAGGTTGACCACGGTCGCCTTGTCGGTGGTGGCCTCGTAGTCGATGATCCAGTCGCCGTGCCGGTTCAGCGTGAAGGTCACCTTGGTCTTGAGGGTGCCCGGGTAGCCCATCTCGCCGTCGACACTCGTGTAGTGCAGGTGCAGGCCGACGTCCGAGCCCGAGGTGAAGCCCTCGATGTCCCAGACCTTCGTGTTGAAGCCCTTGGCACCGCCGTGCAGGCTGTTCACGCCGTCGTTGACGGAGAGCTGGTAGGTCTTGCCGTCGAGGGTGAACTGTCCCTTGGCGATCCGGTTCCCGTACCGGCCGATGGTCGCTCCGAAGAAGGTGGTCCCGGCGACGTACGCGGCGAGGTTGTCGTAGCCGAGCGACACGTTGGTGTACCTGCCGTGCCGGTCGGGGATCTCCAGGGACTGGATGATGCCGCCGTAGGAGAGGACCTTGAGGCGGGTGCCGCCGTTCTCCAGGGACCAGCGGTAGACCTTGGTCCCGTCGGCGAGGGTGCCGAAGAGCTCCTTCACCGGCTTCCTGCCTCCCGAGGCGGCCTCGGCGGTACCCGTGCCGAGGGTGGTGGCGGCGATACCCGCCGCCGCGGCTCCTGCGATGACCGTGCGTCTGTTCAGTTCCATGTGCGGCTCCCACAAAGGTGGGGCCCCGCCTTCCGGCGGGGCCCGAGCGACTTACGAACCGGACTTGCGCTTGTTCCACACGTCGAAGCCGACCGCCGCGAGGAGGGCGAGGCCCTTGATGACCTGTTGCCAGTCGGTGCCGACGCTGAGGAGGTTCATGCCGTTGTTCAGCACGCCGAGGACGAGACCGCCGATGATGGCACCGAGGATGGTGCCGACACCGCCGCTCATGGAGGCGCCGCCGATGAACGAGGAGGCGATCGCCTCCAGTTCGAAGCCGTCGCCCGCCTTCGGCGAGGCCGCGTTCAGCCGGGCCGCTACCACCAGGCCGGCCAGGGCCGCGAGCACGCCCATGTTCAGGAAGACGTAGAAGGAGACCTTCTTGTCCTTGACGCCGGACAGCTTGGCCGCCGGCAGGTTGCCGCCGATGGCGTAGATGTGCCGGCCGAAGACCGCGTTGCGCATCACGTAGCCGTAGCCGACGACCAGCGCGCCCAGGACGATCAGGATGATCGGGGCGCCCTTGTAGCTGGCGAGCAGCATGGTGAGGACGAGGATCGCGGCGACCAGCGCGGTCAGCTTCAGCAGGAACAGCCGGGTGGGCGGCACCTCCAGGGCGAACTCCTGCTGGCGGCGCCGGTCCCGGAACTCCTGCCAGACCACGGCGGCGATCAGCACGATGCCCAGCAGCAGCGTGATGTTGTGGTAGTTGGTGTTCGGGCCCACCTCGGGGAGGAAGCCGTTGCCCAGGTTCTGCAGCCCGTTCGGGAACGGGCCGATGGTCTGGCCCTGGAGCAGGATCTCCGTCAGACCGCGGAAGAGCAGCATTCCGGCGAGGGTGACGATGAACGACGGTATGCCCAGGTAGGCGATCAGGAACCCTTGCAGCGAGCCGGCCACCGCACCCATCACCAGGCACAGGATCAGCGCGACCGGCCACGGCACGCCGTGGTTGACCGTCAGTACGGCCGCGAAGGCGCCCACGAACGCGGTCAGCGAGCCGACCGAGAGGTCGATGTGCCCGGCGATGATCACCATCATCATGCCGATGGCCAGGATCAGGATGTAGCTGTTCTGGAGGACCAGGTTGGAGACGTTGCGCGGCAGCAGCAGGTCGCCGTCGGTCCAGACCGCGAACAGGGCGACGATCAGACCGAGCGCGATCAGCATGCCGTACTGGCGCATGTTGCGGCGCAGCCCGTCCAGGACCAGCTGGAGCAGGTTCCCGTCGGCGGCCGATCCGCTCTTGCCCGGCGGCGCGGGCGCCGGGCTCTTGGCGGTGACATCCGTGCTCATCGCGTTACCTCTTTGTCCTTCGTCATATGGCGCATCAGCACTTCCTGCGTGGCCTCGGCCCTGGGCACCTCACCGGTCAGGCGGCCCGCGGCCATGGTGTAGATGCGGTCGCACATGCCGAGCAGTTCGGGCAGCTCGGAGGAGATGAAGACGACCGCCTTGCCCTGGGCGGCGAGCTGGTCGATGACCGTGTAGATCTCGTACTTGGCGCCGACGTCGATGCCGCGGGTCGGCTCGTCGAGGATCAGCACGTCCGGACCCGCGAAGATCCACTTGCTGAGGACGACCTTCTGCTGGTTGCCGCCCGACAGCTTGCCCACCGGTTCGAAGACCGTGGGCGCCTTGATGTTCATGGACTTGCGGTAGCCCTCGGAGACCTGCCGCTCCTCGTGCTCGTCCACGATCCCGCGCCTGGCGACCTTGTTCAGCGCGGTCAGCGAGATGTTGCGGTTGATGGTGTCGATGAGGTTGAGGCCGTAGTGCTTGCGGTCCTCGGTGACGTAGGCGATGCCGTGCCGGACCGCCTCGGCGACCGACTTGGTACGGATCTCGGTGCCGTCCTTGAGGACCGTGCCGCCGTCGTAGCGGCCGTAGGTCCGCCCGAAGACGTTCATCGCGAGTTCGGTGCGGCCGGCGCCCATCAGGCCCGCGATGCCGACGATCTCCCCGCGCCGGACGTGGATCGACACGTCGTCGACGACCTTGCGCTCGTGGTCGATCGGGTGCCGCACGGTCCAGTCGCGGATCTCCAGGGCCGGCGCCGCGTCCTCCTCGCCCTCGTAGGGGGTGCGCTCGGGGAAGCGGTGGTCCAGGTCGCGGCCGACCATGCCCGCGATGATCCGCTCCTCCGTCGTCTCCTTCGACTTCACGTCGAGGGTCTCGATGGAGTGGCCGTCCCGGATGATCGTCACCGAGTCGGCGACCCGGCGGATCTCGTTGAGCTTGTGCGAGATGATGATCGAGGTGATGCCCTGGTTCCTCAACTCGAGGATCAGGTCGAGGAGTTTGCCGCTGTCCTCGTCGTTCAGAGCCGCGGTCGGCTCGTCGAGGATGAGCAGCTTCACCTTCTTCGACAGCGCCTTCGCGATCTCCACCAGCTGCTGCTTGCCCACGCCGATGTCGGTGACCCGGGTCTCCGGGTGGTCGTCGAGACCGACCCGGCGCAGCAGCTCGGTGGCGTGCCGCAGGGTCTCCCGCCAGTCGATGAACCCGCCCTTGGCGTGTTCGTTGCCGAGGAAGATGTTCTCCGCCAGCGAGAGGTACGGCGACAGCGCCAGCTCCTGGTGGATGATGACGATGCCGCGCTGCTCGCTCGCCCGGATGTCACCGAACTTGCAGAGCTCACCCTCGAAGAGGATGTCTCCCTCGTAACTGCCGTGCGGGTGGACGCCGGAGAGGACCTTCATCAGGGTCGACTTGCCGGCGCCGTTCTCCCCGCAGATGGCGTGGACCTCGCCCTGGCGGACGGTCAGCGTGACGTCCGACAGCGCCTTGACGCCGGGAAAGGTCTTGACGATCGAGCGCATTTCCAGGACGGGTCCCGCCATGGTCTGCCTTCCAATCAGTGCTTGTCGATCAGGGGTCGGCGGATTACTTGAGCTCGGCGTCCGTGTAGTAGCCGCCCTTGACCAGGACGTCCTCGTAGTTGGTCTTGTCGACGCTCACCGGCTGCAGCAGGTAGGCGGGCACGACCTTGGTGCCGTTGTCGTACGTCTTGGTGTCGTTGACCTGCGGGGTCTTCTTGTTCAGGGCGTCGTCGACCATGGTCGCGGCGACCTTGGCGAGCTGCCGGGTGTCCTTGTAGACGGTCTGCGTCTGCTCACCCGCGATGATCGACTTCACCGAGGCCAGCTCGGCGTCCTGGCCGGTGATGACGGGCAGCGGCTGGCTGCCGGAGCCGTAGCCGTCCGACTTCAGCGCGGCGATGATGCCGATCGAGATGCCGTCGTACGGCGAGAGCACCGCGTCGACCTTGGCGGACTTGTACGAGGAGGTGAGGATGTCCTCCATGCGGGACTGCGCGGTCGCACCGTCCCAGCGCAGGGTGGTGACCTTGTTCAGCGCGGTCTGGCCGGACTTGACCACCAGCTGCTTCTTGTCGATGTACGGCTGGAGCACGCTCATCGCGCCGTTGAAGAAGTACTTGGTGTTGTTGTCGTCGTTCGAGCCCGCGAACAGCTCGATGTTGAACGGGCCCTTCTTGCCGCTGTCCAGGCCCAGCTTGTGCACGATGTACGTGCCCTGCTCGACGCCGACCTTCGTGTTGTCGAAGGACGCGTAGTAGTCGACGTTCTTCGTGCCGAGGATCAGGCGGTCGTACGCGATGACCGGGATGTTGGCGTCCGCGGCCTCCTGGAGCACGTTGTTCAGCGACTTGTTGTCGATGGCCGCGATGATCAGGCCCTTGACGCCCTGCGTGATCAGGTTCTCGATCTGCGAGACCTGGGTGTCCGGGTTGTCCTCGCCGTAGACCAGGCTGGTCTTGTAGCCCTTGGACTTCAGGTCCTTGACGACGTTGTTGCCGTCGTTGATCCAGCGCTCGGAGGACTTGGTCGGCATCGCGATGCCGATGGTGCCGCCCTTGGCGCTGCCGCTGCTCTCCTTGCTGCCGCCTTCGCTGCTCTGGCCGCAGGCGGACAGCGTCAGGGCGAGCGAGGCGGCCCCGGCTATGAGGGTGAGGGCGCTTCTACGAGTGCGCATGTGATCGGTCCCTGTTCTTCTCGTCGTTGAGAGGTTTCAAGCAAGGTCAGTTGAAGCGCGCCCCATAGGGGCGCGGGGCTGCAGTTGATGTGCGGCTCCGCCGCGTGGGCGCGACCAGCCACCGACGGCCTGCAGTCCCCATCGCTCATTCAGCGGCACCCTCGACGGGGAACCGTCGGAGAGCTCCCGGCAGCCGCGACCCCAGCGGCGCCATCTCCCCGTCCGCCCCGTGCCGCGCGAGCAGGTCCAGGGCGAGCCGCCCCCGCCGCACCCGCTCCTTGGCGGTGCTGAGGGTCACGTCCCGCAGGTGGTTGCCCCACGGGTAGATGCCGGGGGCCTTGGACAGACCGAACTTCAGGTACACCGGCGCGCCGCGCCGGATCAGCTCGGCGACCTCGTACATCCGGATGTAGCCGCCGAGGTCGTCGGGAGCCTCGATGTACATGTCCATGGGGGCACCCGACACCCGCCGGATCTCGGTGAGGTGATCGAGCGTCAGGTCGCTCGGCACGTTGATGGAGTCGGCGCCCAGGTGCTCGAAGACGGAGTACGAGGCGGGGTTGACGGGACCGACCAGCGCCGAGACCTTCAGGGTCGTGTCGGCCGGGATGATCCCCGACTGCCGGGCCCGGTGCAGCGTCCACAGCACGCCCTCGTCGGCGACCAGCAGGCACTTGACGCCCAACTCGGTCGCCCGGACCGCGTCCTCGACGCAGCCGGCGACGGCGTCGTGGCCGCGGGCACGCAGTCCGGCCCCCCGCGAGTCGGAGCGCACCGAGCCGCCGATGTCCCAGGTGCCGCGCGGGCCGGTGAACAGGCAGAGCTCGATGTCCCGTTCGTTCGTCGCCTCGACCATCTCGGTGATCTCGGCGTCGGTGAGCATCCACACCCCGCTGCCCTGGCTGATCCGGTGGATCGGCACGTCGAGCCGCGAGGACTCCTTGAGGACGACGGCCAGCGCCTCGGGACCCTCGCAGGAGGGGATCTCGGTGCGCCACTTGCCGCCGCCCGGGAAGCTGTGGGCGGAGGCGTCGGCGGGGTCGAGAGCGGGCGCGCCCAGGCCGAGGGCGGCGAGCGCCTGCTCACCGGGTCGGCGGGCCGCCGTAACGGAAGCGTCGGTCGTCACAAGCTGTCCTTCGTGTTCGGTATTTCGGACAAGGTTCGCGGCTCGGGGCAGAAAAAGGCTTTGGTGGTACGCCGGCCACGGCGAGGTCAGGGCACGCCGCGACCGGCGTACGACTAGGGGCGGAGCAGCACCTTGCCCACCTTCGGATCACCGGCCCCCACCAGCTCGATGGCCTGCGGGAACTCGGTCAGCGGCAGCTCGTGCGTGACCAGCGGCAACGGGTCGAGGAGGCCGGCCCCGAAGACGCGGACCGTGTGCGACCAGGCGTCCGGCGGTGCCCCGAAGACGGTGTGCACCTCCAGTTGCCGTACGACGAGATCGGTCGGGTCCAGGCCGTCGGCGCCCGCGGCCGGGATCCCGGTCAGGACCAGGCGTCCGCCGCGCCTGAGCAGGGAGGCGGCGGTGCGCGCGGCGGACGCGGACCCGGCGGTCTCGATGACGACGTCGAAGTCGTCGGGAAGTTCCTGGTCCTTGGTGCGGAAGTCGGTGGCCCCGAACTGCCGGGACAGCGCCTCCCGGTCGTTGCGCGTCCCGACCACCAGCAGTTCACTCGGCGAGATCGCGCGCAGGAACTGCACGGCGAACATCCCGAGCGTCCCGGTGCCGACCACCGCGACCCGCTCGCCCGGCTGCGCGTTGCCCTTGAGCGCGGCGGCCGCGATGCAGGCGGCCGGCTCGAGCAGGGCGGCGGCGGTGAGGTCGGCGTCGTCCGGGAGGGCGTGCAGCAGGCGGGCGGGGAGGGTGAGGGTGGCGGCCATGGCGCCCGGCTGGGTGAAGCCGGTCTCCTCGTAGCCGTCGGTGCACAGGGTGGTCTCCCCGGCGTGACAGCGGTCGCACACCTGGCAGTTCCGGAACCCCTCGCCGACCACCTTGCGGCCGACGAGCGAGGCGGGCACTCCGGCGCCGACCGCCCGTACCGTCCCCGACCACTCGTGGCCCGGCGTCAACGGGTAGCGCACATACCCCTCGGGCCGGTTCCCCTGGTACACCTCGCGGTCGCTTCCGCAAATCCCGACCGCGTGCACGGCGACCAGCGCCTCGCCGGGACCCGGCTCGCGGGGCGTGTGCTCCTCGACCCGGTGGGCGCCCGGCGCCTCGACGACTACCTGGGAACTCACTTCGACGTCCCCTTGGGCTTGCGCTGCTCCCAGCCCTCGGCCCACAGGTCGAACCGGGCCTGCTGCTGCGGGAACTCGGCGGCCGCGTCGGCGTCGAACTCGACCCCGAGCCCCGGCTCGTCGGACAGGTGGAAGTAGCCGTCCACGACCTCCGGCGCCCCCGTGACGACCTTCTTGATCTCGGCGTCGGCGAAGTCGTTGAAGTGCTCCAGGATCTTGAAGTTCGGGGAGGTGAACCCGACCTGGAGGGAGGCGGCGGTGAGCACGGAGCCGCCGACGTTGTGCGGGGCGACCAGCACGTAGTGCGTCTCGGCGGTCGCGGCGAGCTTCCGGGTCTCCCAGATTCCGCCGATATGGCCGACGTCCGGCTGGATGATGTCGACGGCCTGGCTCTCGAAGAGCTCGCGGAACTCGATGCGGTCGTGGATGCGCTCACCGGTGGCGACCGGGATGTCCACCTTGGCGGCGACCTTCTCCAGCGCCTTCAGGTTCTCCGGCGGGCACGGCTCCTCCAGCCAGGCCGGCTTGAAGGGCGCGAGCTCGCGCACGAGCCGTACCGCGGTGGAGGGCGAGAACCGGCCGTGCATCTCCAGCATCAGCTCGGCGTCCGGCCCGATGGCGTCCCGGACGGCCTCGATGAGCGACACGGCGTACAGGGTCTGCTCGTGGTCCAGCTCGAAGTGCCCGGTGCCGAACGGGTCGATCTTCAGCGCCTTGTACCCGCGCTCCATGACGCCCTGCGCGGCCTTGTGGTAGGCCTCCGGGGTCCGCTCGGTGGTGTACCAGCCGTTGGCGTACGCCTTGACCTTGTCGGTCACCTTCCCGCCGAGCAGCTGCCACACGGGCACGCCCAGCGCCTTGCCCTTGATGTCCCAGCAGGCCATCTCGATCACGGCGATCCCGGACATCACGATTTCACCCGCCCGGCCGTAGTCGCCGTACTTCATCCGGCGTACCAGGTCTTCCACCGCGAACGGGTCCGAACCGAGAATGTGGTTGGCCTCGGCCTCTCGCAGGTAGCCGATCAGCGCGTCGGTGTGACCGAGCATCCGGGTCTCGCCGACTCCGGTGATCCCCTCGTCGGTGTGCACCTGGACGTAGGTCAGGTTGCGCCACGGCGTCCCGACCACGTGTGTGCTGATTCCGGTGATGCGCACGGCAGTTGCCCCTCAGCTGTTCGAGATTTCGTCACACGTTCGAAATGCTGGCGTGACAGTAAGGACGGGGCGGTAGGGGTGTCAATGGGTCGAACAGGTAACGGTTTCGGCAAGGCTTGCGATACGTTTTTCGGTCCCCCACAGAACCTTCACAGAGGCGGCTGGTTAAGTGACTCGTGGGGAACTTAGTCTTCCCGCGTCATGGACTACTGCCACCCGTGCCGACGGCACCTCAACGGCGCCCTCGCCTGCCCGGGGTGCGGCACCGCCGCCGAAACACTACGCGCGTCAGCGCCGGGGGCGGCCCCCTCCGGATCGGTCACGCCCGGTGAAGCGCCGTACACGGAGCCGGAGTCCGCCGACGGCGGATACGGCCCCGGACCGGCCGGCGACGAGGACGCCGAGGATGCCGAGGCCGACGGACCGTCGGCGGGCGGCCGGGCCGAGCGGCGGCGGGCGGCGCGCGGGCGCGGCGGCCGGAGCCGGGGGCAGACCGCCGAGCGTTTCGCCGAGGATCCCGAGGAGCCGCTGTCCGCCCCCGACGGAAGCCGTCGCGACCGCAAGGCCGCGGCCCATCGCCGACGGCGCCGCAGGGTCCTGCTGGTGGCCGCGGCGTGCGTGCTGGCGGCGGGCGGGCTGAGCCTCGCCGAACTCGGCACGGACGCGATACCGTTCACCAGCCCCGGCCCGGCCTCGGCGGGCGGCGACACGACCGACGGCGGCACGTCGACGTCGTCCCCCGGCGCGACGGCCCAGCCCCTGGACGACACCTCCGGCACGACAGGCGCCACGGGCTCCGCATCGGCCACCCCCTCCCCGTCCCCGTCCCCCTCCTCCTCGAAGGACAAGGCGTCCGGCTCCCCGTCGGCGTCCCCGAAGGACGCGGACGCCCAGTCGGCGACGACGGGCCCGGTCAGCAGCAAGCCGACGGCGACGGCGACATCCACGGCGGGCTCCACCCCGACGGCGAACCCGACGACGTCGGACCCGTCCCCGGCCCCGTCTCCGAGCGAGACGTGCAACCGGTTCTTGTGGTGGTGTACCTGAAAGATGCGCCCGCTGGAGCGCCCCGTAAGGGGCGCGGGGCTGTATCGGTCTGCGGCTCCGCCGCGTGGGCGCGACCAGCCCCCACCGGCCCGCACCCAAAGAACCCACCAAAGCAAATCCAGCAAACGTGTCACATTCGACGAACCCGCTCCGTCGTAGGGGTGCAACCCACTGAGCCACACCACAGGGAGCACCCCATGGAAGCCCGTCTGAATCTCTTCGCCGGCCCCGCCGGCAACAGGCTGATCAAGGCCTTCAACGGCGCGGGCAAGGCCGCCGAGGGGACGTCGATCCCCGCCGCCACCCTGGAACTGGTCAAGATCCGCGCCAGCCAGATCAACGGCTGCGGCTTCTGTCTCGACATGCACACCAAGGACGCGGCCGAAGCCGGCGAGACCCAGCAGCGCCTCCACATGGTCGGCGCCTGGCGCGAGGCGACCGTCTTCACCGAGGCCGAGCGCGCCGCCCTGGAACTCGCCGAGCAGGGCACCCGGATCGCCGACGCGGCGGGCGGTGTCCCCGACGAGGTGTGGGAGAACGCGGCCAAGCACTACACCGAAGAGGAACTCGTCGCGCTGGTGGCGACGATCGCCCTGATCAACGCCTACAACCGGCTGAACGTCATCTTCCGGCAGCCGGCCGGCGACTACCGGCCCGGCCAGTTCGCGTAACCCGCTCCGAGAGGGCCGGCACCGTGAGGGGCCGGCCCCTAGGCGTCCAGCATCCTGCGCAGCAGATCCCGCAGGGACAGCCGCTCCTGGTCCGAAAGCCCGGCCAGCGGCTCGCGCGCGAAGCGCAACCCCTCGCGCAGGTCACGGGCGACCCGGCGCCCCTCGTCCGTCGCCGCGGCCAGCTTCACCCGGCGGTCGGCCGGGTCGGGCCGCCGCTCCACGAGCCCGCGCGCCTCCAGTCGGTCCACGATCCCCGTCACGTTGGACGGCTCGCACTTCAGCTTCTGCGCCAGCTTCCGCATCGGCAGCGGCTCCAGCGAGAGCAGGCTGAGCAGCCGCGCCTGCGCCCCGGTGAGCGCGTGCTCGCCCGCCGCCTCCTCGTAGTCCGCGTAGAAACGGGCCACGACGTCCCCGATGAGCTCGACGACCTCCAGGGTCAGGGCGTCGGGGCGGCGGGTCTGCGCTGGGGTGGACTGTGTGGAGGACATGCGCTCCAGGGTACCGCGTTACTTGACATCCTGAAATATTCAGGAGCATGGTTGTTTCAGGTACTGAAGTAATTTCGGAAAGGCGCATGTCATGATCAACCGCGAGTGGCACCTGCTCAGTCGTCCCGTCGGCTGGCCGAAGCCCGAGGACTTCGCCCTGGTCGAGGCGGAGGTCCCCACGCCGGGTGAGGGGCAGGTGCTGGTACGGAACAAGTACCTCTCCGTCGACCCGTACATGCGCGGCCGGATGAGTGCCGCGAAGTCGTACGTCGCCCCCTTCGAGCTGGGCAAGGTCATGCAGGGCGGCGCGGTCGGCGAGGTCGTCGAGTCGAACGCCGAGGGCCTCGCGGTCGGCGACCACGTCCTGCACTTCCTCGGCTGGCGCGAGTACGCGGTCGTGGACGCGAAGAACGCGGTCAAGGTCGACGCCGACGCCGCGCCCCTGTCGACGTACCTCGGCGTCCTCGGCATGACCGGCCTCACCGCCTACGCGGGCCTGCTGCGCACCGCCTCCTTCAAGGAGGGCGACTCCGTCTTCGTCTCCGGCGCGGCCGGCGCGGTCGGCAGCCAGGTCGGCCAGATCGCCAGGCTCAAGGGCGCCTCGCGGGTGATCGGCTCGGCCGGCTCCGACGAGAAGGTCAAGCTGCTGGTCGAGGAGTACGGCTTCGACGCGGCCTTCAACTACAAGAACGGCCCGGTCGGCGAGCAGCTCCGCGCGGCCGCGCCCGACGGCGTCGACGTCTACTTCGACAACGTCGGCGGCGACCACCTGGAGGCGGCGATCGGGCAGCTGAACCGCGACGGCCGGATCGCCGTCTGCGGCATGATCTCCGTCTACAACAGCACCGAGCCCGTCCCCGGCCCGAAGAACCTCGCCCGCCTCATCCAGACCCGCGGCCGGATCGAGGGCTTCCTGGTCGGCGACCACTACGACCTGCAGCCGCAGTTCGTCGCCGAGGTCGGCCCGTGGGTGGCCTCCGGACAGCTCAAGTACCGCGAGACGGTCGTCGAGGGCATCGAGAACAACCTGGAGGCGTTCCTCGGGGTCCTGCGCGGCGACAACACCGGAAAGATGATCGTCAAGCTGTAGGGGAGCCGCGGGCGCCCTGTGCGCCCGCACGGCTCGTCGCGACGGAGGCGGGGCCCGTGGCGCTCCCGGAACTCCCTGCCCGCGACGAGCCGTTGCTCCTTGCCGTCCTGGTGTGGCGGCCGAGGCGAGTGAGTCACTCGCCCGTTCCCTTGTTTGATCCTGTCCGGAGTCTTCCCTGGAGCTGTGTGTTCCTGTAGCCCTATGTGCGGAGGTGTTCGCCTCCGCTGGGTCTCAGGGTCGGGAGAGCCGCATGCTCCAGTCCGTCCGGTACCGCGTGCTGCCATGGAGCGCGGTCATCAGCTGCCTCGCGCTTCTGTTCACCGCCCTGACATCGTTGTCAGGACAGGCCGCCGCGGCACCGTCCATGCCGCCGGCGACCACCAGGATCGCCGTGGACGGCTCCGGCACCGGCCGCACCTTCGACGGAATCGGCGCCATCAGCGGCGGCGGAGGCAACTCCCGGCTGCTCATCGACTACCCCGAGCCGCAGCGCAGCCGCATACTCGACTACCTCTTCAAGCCCGGCTACGGGGCCGCCCTGCAACTGCTCAAGGTGGAGGTCGGTGGCGACACCAATTCCACCGACGGCTCCGAACCCAGCATCGAGCACACGCGCGGCACCGTGCACTGCGACAGCGGCTACGAGTGGTGGCTGATGGAGCAGGCGAAGAAGCGCAACCCGGACATCGAGCTGTACGGCCTGGCCTGGGGCGCCCCCGGGTGGATCGGGAACCCCGGCAACACCCCGGGCGGCGGCGACTTCTGGTCCCAGGACATGATCGACTACCTGGTCGACTGGCTGGGCTGCGCCCGGCAGCACGGCCTGGACATCGACTACCTGGGCGGCTGGAACGAACGCGGCTACGACACGGTCTGGTACGAGAAGCTGCACGCCGCGCTCGCGGCCCGGCACCTCCCGGTGCGGATCGTCGCCGCCGACTCGGGCCTGGACGTGGCCGACACCGTCGCCGCCGACCCGCAGTTCGCGGACTCCGTCGATGTCGTCGGCGTCCACTACCCGTGCGAGGGCGGCGACGGCGGCAGCGCCGACACCTGCGCCAGCTCCGACACCGCCCAGGCCACCGGAAAACCCCTGTGGGCCAGCGAGAACGGCTCCCTCGACGAGAACTCCGGCGCCGGCGCGCTGATCCGCTCCATCACCCGCGGCTACCTCGACGGCCGGTACACCGCCTACCTCAACTGGCCCCTGCTGGCGGCGATCTACCCCAACCTGCCGTACGACACGGTCGGCCTCGCGACCGCCGACCAGCCGTGGTCAGGGGCCTACGACCTCGGCACCAGCCTGTGGACCACCGCCCAGGTCACCCAGGTCACGCGGCCGGGCTGGAGGTTCGACGACCAGGCGAGCGGCTACCTCGGCGGCGACCGGGCCAACGGCAGCTACGTCACCCTCAAGCCGGCCGACAACTCGGCCTACAGCACCATCGTCGAGACCTCCACCGCGAGCACTGCGCAGAGCGCCGACTTCACGGTGGGCGGCGGGCTGCCGACCGGCATCGTGCACATCTGGGCCACCGACCTCGCCGCCGGCGGCCGGGGCTTCGTCCACACCGGTGACGTGATCCCCCGGGCCGGGCGCTTCTCGGTGACCCTGCAGCCCGGTCATGTCTACTCCCTGACCACCACCACCGGCCAGGGCCACGGCACCGCCGTCAGCCCGCCGCAGGGCCGTCTCGCCCTGCCCTACCGGGACTCCTTCGAGCAGCCCGTCCCCGGCCGGGAGGCCAAGTACCTCTCCGACATGCAGGGTTCCTTCGAGACCGCGGTGTGCGGCGGCGGACGGCGAGGCCGCTGCGTACGGCAGATGGCGGCGCAGCAGCCCATCGAGTGGCAGGACGACAGCGACGCGTTCGCCCTGCTCGGCGACACCAACTGGCGTGACTACACGGTCAGTTCGGACGTCCGTCTGGAGCAGCCCGGAACCGTCGAGCTCATCGGCCGGGCGGGCGAGCAGCAGCGCCCCCAGTCCCACCAGGCGGGTTACTTCCTGCGGGCCGCCGACACCGGTGCCTGGTCCATCGTCAGGAGCGACACCGCCGGCCGGCTGACCACCCTCGCGTCCGGCACCACCCGGGCGCTGGGCACCCGGCACTGGCACACCCTCGCCCTGAGCTTCAGCGGCACCACCATCACCGCGAGCGTCGACGGCCGCCGGGTCGGCGCGGTCGACGACTCCGCCTACCCGACCGGACAGGTCGGCCTCGGCGTCGTCGGCTACCAGACCGACGAGTTCGACAACCTGGCCGTAACCCCCGTACGGCACCCCGCCGCACCCCCGGCCGCCCTCACCGCCGGCCTGCCCGCCACCGTCCAGCGGGGCGCGTCGGCGACCCTCACCACCACCTTCACCCTCCCGGCGACCGGCGGCGCCGCCACCGGCCTGACCCTGACCCCGGGCACCCCGGCGAACTGGCGGGCCACCCCCACCACGCCCGTCACCTTCGCCGAGGTCGACCCCGGCCGGTCGGTCACGGCGAGCTGGACCGTCACCGCGCCGACGGCCACGGACACCCCGGTGACCAACACGTTCGTGCCGCTGGCCACCTACGACCGCGGCGGGGTGCGGCACTGGACGTACGGGGCCGCGAGCACGCGGGTGCCGATTCCGGCGCCGACGGGGAACCCGTACCTGAGCGACCTGTCCTTCGTGGCAGCCGACAACGGATGGGGGCCGGTGGAGCGCGACATGTCCAACGGGGAGCAGGCGGCGGGGGACGGACGGCCGATGAGCGTCCGGGGCGCCGCGTTCGGCAAGGGGCTCGGTGCGCACGCCGCCAGTGACGTGGCCTTCCATCTGGGCGGCGACTGCAGCCGGTTCACCGCCACGGTCGGCGTCGACGACGAGGTGGCGCCGTACGGGTCGGTCGTGTTCTCCCTGGTCGGGGACGGCCGGACGCTGGCGGCGACGCCGGTGCTGACCGGGGAGTCGGCGGGGGCGGTGCTGGACGTCGACGTGACCGGCGTCCAGGAGCTGCATCTCCTCGTGGGCGACGGCGGGGACGGGAACGCGCATGACCATGCGGACTGGGGTGGGGCGAGGCTTGCGTGCGGTGAGTAGGCCGCGCCATTGGGGGGCGGGGCGGCCTACTCGTCTGCGGGGTGCGGTTCAGTGCCGGGTGCGGGCGGTCGGTGGTTTCTCGCGCAGTTCCTCCCCCGGCCTTCGGCCGGGGGTACCCTCAGCGCCCCTTGGGCGGGTTGCGCTCAGCGGGTTTCGAGTGCGGCCCTGTTGACGGCCAGCGCCAAGCGGTCGTTCTCCGGTGCGGCGCCGCCTGGGAAGGCGAAACGGCGCCGCGTGTAGCCGTAGGCGATGCCGCTCCTCGGGTCCGCGAACGCCTGCGAGCCCGCCGCACCGCTGTGGCCGATCGTGCCCGCGCCGAGGAACGGGTGCCAGGTGTCGGCCGTCGCCTGGAAGCCGAGGCCGTACGACTTGTGGGTGCGGGCCACCAGGTCGTAACCGACCGAGTGGACCTGGCCGAACTCCGCAACCGTGTCCTCCTTCAGCAGCGGCGCCTTGCCGTCGATCTCGCTGAGCAGGGCCGCGTACATCCCGGCCAGGCCTCGCGCGGACGCCACGCCGCCGAAGGAGGCCGGGCCCTTGGCGCGGACCAGGCGGTCGTTCGGGAGGACGGTCAGGTCCGCGGGCTCGGCGGCGTGTTCGTTGAAGGCGATCCCCGCGAGGGTCTGCGGGCCGGACGGGACGGAGTCGAGCAGGGCCTCCTGGTCGGGGGTGGGCAGCATCGGCTGGGTGGTGCGGAAACGCGGCTCGTGCGCGGCCGGCAGGCCCAGGAAGAAGCCGATGCCGTACGGCGCCCGGACCCGCTCCTCGTACACGTCCTGGAGCGTACGGCCGGTCGCGCGCCGTACCACCTCGCCGGTGAGCGCCCCGATGACGAGGGCGTGGTAGCCGAAGGCCGTGCCCGGGCGCCAGAACGGCCGCTGGTCGGCGAGGCGTTCGGCCATCGCGCGGTCGTCGGACAGCTCCTGCGCGCTGAACCCGGTGTCGGTGCCGACCAGGCCCGCCCGGTGCGCGAGCAGGTCCCGCAGGGTCAGCGTGCCCTTGCCCTCGGCGCCGAACTCCGGCCAGTAGTAGGTGACCTTGCGGTCCAGCTCCAGTGTGCCGTCCTGCACCAGCATCGCCACGACCAGATGCGCCGCCCCCTTCGTGGACGAGAACACGCCGTACAGGGAGTCCCCGCAGGCCCCCTCGCCCGCCCACAGGTCGACGACCCGCCGGCCGTGGACGTACGCACACAACTGCCCCTCGTAGTCGGCCGGTCCGCCGGCGACGAAGGCGGCGAACTCCTCGCGCACCGCCTCGAAGCCCTCCGCGACCGTGCCCTGGACGGTGATCTCCTGCGTCATCCGTTCTCCTCAACCGAGCCGCCGGGGCAGCTCCCACTGTGAACAACGCCCTACCCACCTGGGCGACCTACCCCTTCCTGCGATCGGTACGGCGAGATGTACCTGTTCGACTCAACCGGGGCATGCTGAGGGCGGACACACCGCGGACAGACCCCACAGCGGCGGGAGGGCCCCGGCCCATGGCGACGATTCCCTCACTTCCCGGCAGGGCGGACGTGCTGCGCATGGCCCGCAGCACCACCGACATCACCGGCCAGCTCCTGGACACCGCCCAGAACCTCACGAAGATCGCGATCAACACCCTGGACCCGCGCGAGGGCTCGGCCCCCGAACTGCTGCGCGTCCTGCGCCGTACGACCGCGGAGCTGGCCGAGGCCAGTGCCGCACCGGGGGCGCAGGAGGCCTTCTACCGCGTCGTGGAGACCCTCACCCGGCTCGGCACCAGCGGCGCCCCGCTGGCCGTGCACCCGGTGGCCGAACCGCTCCTGACGGCCCTCAGGGACAGCCTGCTGCCGATGCTGGACGCGGTGGAGCCGGCGGTGGAGGAGTTCGCGGCGGCGCTCCGTGAACTGACCGAGGCGCTGTCCCCGTTGCTGCCGGCGGCCGCGGGCGGGGCGGCCGGCGTCCTGCTGGCCCTCACCCCGCTGCTGCGCACCGCGGCCGAGGTGCTCCGCGACTCCGCCCCCGAACTCCACCGCATCGCCGACGCCGTCACCTCGGCCGTGGCCCCGCTGCTGCCCCTCCAGGCGGCCCTGGCCGAGCGTGCGACCGCCGCGGGCGCGGGCGTGGTCCGGGCCGCGCTGCCGCCGCTGGCGGACCTGACGGAGGCGGCGGCGAAGACGGCCAGGGCGGCCGGCCCGGCCCTGATCGCCGCCGAGGAACTCGCCGTGACCGGACTCGAACAGCTCCAGCCCCTCCTGCTGGCCGGTGCGGCCCGTGCGGGCCGGGTGGCCAGGGCGACGGCGGTACGGGTGTCGGCGGCGGCCAGCCCGGCGGCGGACCGGGGTCTGGTGGTGGCGGTGACGCCCGCGTAGGCGCTCCGCCGGGATGGCCGCACATGCGCCGTCGTTCGTCCGCGGCGCCGTCGTGGCCGGTCGCGCAGTTCCTCCCCCGGCCTTCGGCCGGGGGTACCCCCGGCGCCCCTCACGGGGCGCTGCAACGTCCCCGGTAAAGTTTTGGCCATGCGTGATCTCGGGGTGGGCTTCGGATATCTCCTGAAGGGCCAGCGGTGGGTCGGCCGGCACGGCAGGCAGTTCGGTTTCGGTCTGCTGCCCGGCCTGATCACCCTCGTCCTCTACGCGGCGGCCCTGGTCGCCCTCGCGATATGGGGAGCGGACTTCGTCGCCTGGGCCACCCCGTTCGCCGACGACTGGTCCAGCCCCTGGCTCGGCCTCTTCCGCGGCTTCCTCACCGCAGTCCTGTTCGCCCTCGGCCTCCTCGGCGCCGTCCTCACCTTCACCGCGGTGACGCTGCTGGTCGGCCAGCCGTTCTACGAGAACCTCTCCGAGAAGGTCGACGCGGACGTCTCGCCCGACGGCACCGCGCCCGAGTCCGGGCTGCCGTTCTGGCGCGAACTGTGGATCTCGGCCCGGGACAGCCTGCGCATCCTGGTCCGGGCCGGCCTCTGGGGCGTCCTGCTCTTCGCCCTCGGCTTCCTGCCCTTCGTCGGCCAGACCGTCGTCCCGGTCATCGGCTTCTTCGTCACCGGTTTCTTCCTCACCGAGGAACTCACCGCCGTCGCCCTCCAGCGCCGGGGCGTCGACCTGCGCGCCCGGCTCACCCTGCTGCGCTCCCGCAGGACCCTGGTGTGGGGCTTCGGCACCCCGCTGGGCCTGGCCTTCCTGGTCCCGTTCGTCGCGGTGTTCCTGATGCCGGGCGCGGTCGCGGGCGCCACCCTCCTCGCCCGCGACCTGCTGGGCGAGGAGACGGCGGCGGAGGACGAGCGGGCGGACGAACCCGTCAGTTCCTGAGGCTCGCGTCCGCCGCCACGGTCACGATCGCCCGCACCTGGTCGATGATGTCCACCCGGTTCCGTACGAACTCCGGGTCGGTCACCTGTGTCGTGTTCCCGGCACCGAACTGCAGCACCGGCGTGTGCACATGCCCGCCGGGCAGCGTGTCGTGCAGCCCGAGCCGGTCGCGCAGCAGCGTGGCCCGGTAGGCGATCTCGTTGGACAGGTAGTCCCCGCCGCCCCCGGCCCGCGCGGTGGACCCGGCGGTCGGCCCGTCCGGGCGTACGACGGGATCGCCGCCCCCGGCCGGGATCTCGGTCACCTCGGTGTGGTCGTAGACCGGGAAGCGCCCCGTGTCCGCCGCCGTGATCGCCGCGTACGGGAGGGTGGTGGTCGTCCACTGCGGCTGCGAGGCCGGGTCGGTGACCGGCACGGTCCCGGTCCGGCCGATGTTCTCGTTGTCGGGGAACCCGCCCCGCCAGGCGCCGTTCGTCCGCTCCACGTCGAACCGCCCGACGCGCCCCTGGCTCACGGTCGTGAACAGGTCCACCTCCGGCAGGTACGGCCGGAGCGTCCGCTCGACGGTCCCGGCCGCGAAGTCGTCCCACCGCACCGGGAACACGGCCGTCTCCACCCGCGCCGGCCCCTCGTCGGTCTCGATCACGGTCCCGTCCAGGGCCAGCGCGCTCGCCCCGGACGGGTTGGAGATCCGGATGTCCCGGTCCAGCGTGAACGGGTCGAACCCGGTGACGAGGATCCGCCGCACGCCCTTGTCCGGGTACCGGATGCCGCTCTGCCCGCGCGAGGTCCGCTCCAGCAGGTCCAGCAGCGCGGCCCGCTGCCGCTCGCTCACCCCGAACCCGGGCTCCCAGGTGCGCACCTCCCGCGTCATCCCGAGCCGCGCCCAGTACAACGGCCGGTCGTCGTCCCGGCTCAGATCACCCCCGGCGGGCCCGCGCCCCTGGGCGCGGTCCACGGCCCGCCGCCACAGCGCCGACCCCTGCCGTTCCACGGCCTGCCGGGCCTGTGCGTAGGAGTGCGCGTTCTCCAGCGCACGGGCGAACCCGGGTGCCACGGCGTCGAACCCGTACCGCCGGAGTATCTCCTGCGGCACCGGCTGGTCGAGCCGTTGTTCCTCGACGGTGGGGGAGGGGGTGGTGGTCGCGTGCGCGGCGGTGGGGACGAGCGCCCCGGCCAGCAGCACGATGCCGAGAATGCCGATCCGAACACGTGGGGAAGTCAAGGGAGTTGGCCTTCCGTCGCAGTGGGGTGCGTGGTGCCGATCGGGCGCAGTATCGCGTGTGAGCTGCGATGTGGTCTACACCATGGAGCGCCCCCACGAGCCCGTGGGCGTTTGTGAAGGGTTCGTACGAGATCGCGGCGCGGCGCCCGATGACCGGCCGTCGGCTCACAGCCGCGGCTAAGGTCGGAGCCGGGACGCGTCCCCCTTGAGCAGCCCCGGTCCGGGACCTGACCCCTGGACCGGGGCTTGCGTATCGATGGACGGCGTCAGTGAGTGGCGTCGGCGGGTGGCGTCAGTCCCGCACCCCGAAGCCGTACACCGTCGCCGAGCGGTAGGTCCCGCCCGGGTCCAGCCGGGTGCTCGGGAAATCGGGGCGGTTGGGGGAGTCCGGGAAGTGCTGGGTCTCCAGGGCGACGCCGTCGCCGGGGGCGAAGGGGCCGGTCAGGTGCTCGGCGGTGTAGAGCTGGATGCCGGGTTCGGTGGTGGCGACGGTGAGGGTGCGGCCGGACACCGGGTCGTACAGCTCGCCGATCTCCACCGGGGTCTCCGTCACCCCCTTGTCCAGGACGAGGTTGTGGTCGTAGCCGGAGCCGACCTTGCGGGCGGTACGGAAGTCGAAACGGGAGCCGGAGACGTCCTCCAGCACTCCTGTCGGAATGAGATCCCCGTCCACGGGGGTGTAGCGCGAGGCCGCGATCCGCAGCTCGTGGCCGCCCGCGTTCCCGGAGCCCGCCAGGTTGAAGTAGCTGTGGTTGGTGAGGTTCACGACGGTCGGCGCGTCGGTGACCGCCTCGTAGGAGATGTGCAGCGCGCCCGACTCGTCCAGCGAGTACGTCACGGCGACCTTCAGCCGCCCCGGGAACCCCTCCTCCCCGTGCGGGCTCACCCGCGACAGCCGCACCCCGTGCTCGACGGCCGCCACCTCCCACACCCGCTTGTCGAAGCCGCGGGCGCCGCCGTGCAGGGAGTTGGGGGCGTTGTTGGGCTCCAGGGCGTAGGTCACGCCGTCCAGCGGGAAGCGGGCGTGCGCGATCCGGTTGGCGTACCGGCCGACCAGGGCGCCGAAGTAGGGCCCCGGGTTCTCCAGATACCCGACGAGATCGGCGAACCCCAGCACCACGTCCGCCGTCCGCCCGTCCCGGTCCGGGACCTCGGCCGACTGCACGATCCCGCCGTACGACAGCACCCGCACCCGGGTCCCCGCGCGCTCCAGCGTCCAGCGGTGCACCTCGGTGCCGTCGGAAAGTGTGCCGAAAAGTTCGCTCATGGGGAAACCCTAAGCCAAGGGTCTAGTCCACCGGGTCCTTGGCGGTGATGGCCCGGTAGGCGATCGCGGCGAGCTTCGACTGGCCGTCGGTGCTCGGGTGGAACCAGTCCCAGTGACTCAGCTGGTCGGTCCCGAACCGGTACGCGTACACCGCCCCGCCGTCGAAACGGCACCGCCGGTCCTTGGCGCAGACGTCCGCCAGCACCTTGTTGTAGTCCTCGACCCGCTGCTGCACCTTGTCCCGGCGCACGGTCGCCACGCTGGTCAGGTTGTCCGCGTCGGACAGCATGGACGGGCAGATGCCCAGCTTCCACACCTGCTTGCCCAGCGGGTTGGTCCGCCCCTCCGACCACAGCCGCTTCAGGTTCGGCACGCTCGCCACGTACACCTGCGTCTTCGGCAGCGCCTTGTGGAGGGTGCCCAGCGCGTCCTCGAACTCGCTGCGGAAGTCCGCCACCGAGGTCATCGCCCGCACCGACGTACGACAGGCGTCGTTCGCCCCCACCATCACCGTCACCAACTGCGGCTTGCGTACCACCGCGTCGGCCATCTGCGCCGGCAGGTCGGCCATCCGGGCGCCGGTCTCCGCGTAGTTCCAGCTGTGGTCGGCCGCCTGCGCCCGCCCCAGCAGCCGTACCGCAAGACTGTCCACCCGGTCACTGGTGCCGGTCGCCCAGGACACCTCGGGGCAGTCCGAGAGGACCGTGCAGGCATCGAAACCGCGGGTGATGGAGTCGCCGACGGCCGCGATCGAGGCCGGGCTGCGGTCCCACACCTGCACGACCCGCGAGGCCCGCGTCTTCTCGCTCTTCGTCGCGGCGGAGGAACCGCCCAGGACACCGCACCCGGCCACCCCCAACGCGGCGGTGACGGCGACGGTGCCTGTCAGGGCACGCGAACGCCGGCGTCGCTGCTTGCGCATACCCCGTCGGTCCTCTCCGTTTGCCCGATCGTCCCCCGTAATGACAACGCACGGGAGTTCCCGCCCCGCGCCCTGCAACGGACCACCCCCGTACAAGCGTCCCCCTGGGTGAATGGCGGGGGTTTCCTGGCCGCGGGACCGACGGTACGTCACACTCCTTGCGCCACCGCACGGTAGCCTCGCCATCAAGGCGGCCGTCGTGCCACTGCCGCCGGCCAGCCAGCAAGATGTCCCGCTCAGCCCGGAGGTTCCGGTGACGACACGTGGAGTTCTGTACGTGCACTCCGCGCCCCGCGCGCTGTGCCCGCACGTCGAGTGGGCCGTCGCCGGGGTGCTCGGCACGCGCGTCAACCTCGACTGGATCCGCCAGCCGGCCGCCCCCGGCACCTGGCGCTCCGAGTTCTCCTGGCAGGGCGAGGTCGGCACGGCCTCCAAACTCGCCTCCGCCCTCCGCGGCTGGCACCTGCTCCGCTTCGAGGTCACCGCCGAGCCCTGCGCGAAGGCCGAGGGCGAGCGCTACAGCTGCACCCCCGACCTCGGCATCTTCCACGCGGTCACCGGAATCCACGGCGACATCCTCATCCCCGAGGACCGCCTGCGGGCCGCCCTGACCCGCTCACAGCGCGGCGAGACGGCCCTGGAGGCGGAGATCGCCAAGCTGCTGGGCAAGCCGTGGGACGACGAACTGGAGCCCTTCCGCTACGCGGGCGAGGGCGCGCCGGTGAGGTGGCTCCACCAGGTGGTCTGACCGCAGTATCCGTCTGCGGCGCCGTCGTGGGGGTTGGCGCCGGTGACCCCCCCCCCCCAAACCCCGGCGCCCCGCACAGCGGGGCCAACCCCCCCCCCGCCGCCAGGCCCCCCCGACCCTGCCACAGGC
>NZ_JBIBAK010000015.1:174862-193983 GCF_042899865.1 Streptomyces sp. NPDC013157
GGGGGGGGGGGGCCCCCCCGGGGGTGTGCGCCCGTTGGCCGGGGCGGCGCCGCGGGGGGGGCTCGCCGGGCCGGCCCCCCCCCCCCAACCGGCGGGGGGGGGGGCACCCCCGCGACCAGCCCCCACCGGGCCGTCAGCCGACAACGAAACGCACTGTGGCCCAAACTCCGTCACCGGAGCTTGGGCCACAGGCCTTGGATCAACGTTTCTCACAAGGTCCGGAACGCAAGGACCACGTTGTGCCCGCCGAACCCGAACGAGTCGTTCAGCGCGGCGATCCTGCCCTCGGGCAGCTGCCGTGCCTCGCCCCGCACCACGTCCGCGTTGACCTCGGGGTCGAGGTCGTCGAGGTTGATGGTCGGTGGCGCCGTCCGGTTCACCAGCGCCAGGATCGACGCGACGGTCTCGATACCACCGGCACCGCCGAGCAGGTGACCGGTCATCGACTTGGTCGCGGAGATCGCCATGTGGTCGACGTCGTCGCCGAACACCTTCCGCAGCGCCTTGATCTCGGCCACGTCACCCTGCGGCGTCGACGTCGCGTGAGCATTCACGTGCACGATCTCGGCCGGCTTCAGATCCGTGTTGTCGAGCAGGTTCTGCAGCGCCTGCGCGATCCCGTTGCCCGACGGCTCCGGCTGCGTGATGTGGTGCGCGTCGGCCGAGATGCCCTGGCCGACCGCCTCCGCGTAGATCCGCGCCCCGCGCGCCTTCGCGTGCTCCTCGGACTCGAGGACGATCACGCCCGCGCCCTCGCCGAGGACGAAGCCGTCACGGCCGGAGTCGTAGGGACGCGACGCGCCCTCGGGGTCGTCGTTGTTCTTGGACATCGCCATCATGTTGCCGAACGCGGCGATCGGCAGCGGGTGCACCGCGGCCTCCGTACCGCCGGCCACGACGACGTCCGCACGGCCGGTGCGGATCATCTCGATGGCGTACCCGATGGCCTCGGCGCCGGAGGCGCAGGCCGACACGGGCGTGTGCACACCGGCCCGCGCACCCAGCTCGATACCGACGTTGGCGGCCGGTGAGTTGGGCATCAGCATCGGCACGGTGTGCGGGGAGACACGGCGTACGCCCTTCTCCTTGAGCACGTCGTACTGGTCCAGCAGGGTCGTCACACCGCCGATGCCGGAGGCGATGACGGCGCCGACCCGGTCGGGGTTGGCGGACGCGTCCTCACCGGCCTTGGCGGTGAAACCGGCGTCCTTCCAGGCCTCCTTGGCGGCGATCAGCGCGAACTGCGCCGACCGGTCCAGCTTGCGGGCCTGGGGGCGGGGGATGATCTCGCCGGGCTCCACGGCGATCTGCGCCGCGATGCGGACGGGCAGCTCGGCCGCCCAGTCCTGCTCCAGGAGGCTGACGCCGGACTTGCCGGCGACCAGTGCCTCCCAGAACGAAGCTGCGTCGCCACCCAGCGGTGTGGTTGCGCCGATACCGGTGACGACCACGGTGCGATTGGTCGGGCTCACGGGAATTCTTTCTCCAACGGATACGGGATTCGACGGCGCCACCGCCGGGTGGCGGGGCATTGCAGCCGGAGGCTAGTTAACTGCCTCAGGCCTGGTGCTTGAGGATGTAGTCGGTCGCGTCGCCGACGGTCTTGAGGTTCTTGACGTCCTCGTCCGGGATCTTGACGTCGAAGCGCTCTTCGGCGGCGACGACGACCTCGACCATGGACAGCGAGTCGACGTCCAGGTCGTCGGTGAAGGACTTGTCCAGCTGGACGTCCTCAACCGGGATGCCGGCGATCTCGTTCACGATCTCGGCGAGACCTTCGACGATCTCTTCCTGAGTGGCGGCCATGTCAGGCGCTCCTTCTTAGATGTTCCAGACGGTTGCTGCGGTACTGCGGACGGCGACCCGTACCGGATGCATGATCCGGCACGGAGTGCCTAGGGGAGGGTAACGACAGTGGCGGCGTAGACGAGACCCGCCCCGAACCCGATGACGAGTGCGGTGTCGCCGCTCTTCGCCTCGCCGGTCGCCAGGAGCCGCTCCATGGCGAGCGGGATCGAGGCGGCCGAGGTGTTGCCGGTGGTGCGGATGTCACGGGCGACCGTGACGTGCTCCGGCAGCTTGAGAGTCTTCACCATCGAGTCGATGATCCGCACATTGGCCTGGTGCGGGATGAAGACGTCCAGGTCGTCCGCGCTGATCCCGGCCGCGTCCAGCGCCTGCTGGGCGACCTTCGCCATCTCGAACACGGCCCAGCGGAACACCGCCTGGCCCTCCTGCGTGATCGCGGGGAACTTGATGTTGCCCTGGCTGTCCACCGGCAGCCCGGACCTGTCACCGAAGTGGAAACGGTCCCAGGGGATGGTCTGCTTGATGGTCTCCGACTTGTCGCCCTCGGAGCCCCAGACCGTCGGGCCGATCGCCGGCTCCTTGGAGGGGCCGACCACGACCGCGCCCGCGCCGTCGCCGAACAGGAAGGCGGTGGCCCGGTCCTCGAGGTCGGTGAGGTCGCTGAGCCGCTCCACGCCGATGACGAGCACGTACTCGGCGGAGCCTTCCACGATCATGCCCTTGGCGAGGGTGAGGCCGTAGCCGAAGCCCGCGCAGCCGGCCGAGATGTCGAAGGCGGCGGCCTTGTCCGTGCCGAGCTTGTCGGCGATCTCGGTGGCGACGGCCGGGGTCTGGCTGAAGTGCGAGACGGTCGAGACGATCACGGCGCCGATCTGCTCGGCGGAGATGCCCGCGTCGGCGATCGCCTTGCCGGAGGCCTCGATGGACATCGCGGCGACGGTCTCGTCCGGGCCCGCCCAGTGCCGGGTCTCGATGCCGGAGCGCGACCGGATCCATTCGTCGGACGAGTCGATCGTCTCCAGGATCACCTCGTTGGGCACCACACGGATCGGGCGGTAACCGCCGACGCCGAGGATGCGCGCGTAAGGAGCACCCTTGCTGGGATTGATCTTCGACATCGCTGTGCGCTCCTAGTTCAGCTGTGCTCGGCGATGAGCTCGCGGGCCGCGTCGAGGTCGTCGGGGGTCTTCAGCGCCAGCGTCTTCACGCCGGGCAGGGCGCGCTTGGCCAGGCCGGTCAGGGTGCCGCCGGGGCACACCTCCAGGAGGGCGGTGACGCCGAGCTCCTTGAAGGTCTCCATGCACAGGTCCCAGCGGACCGGGTTGGCGACCTGGCCGACGAGGCGCTCCACGATCTCGGCGCCGGACGCGACGGCCTGCCCGTCCTTGTTGGAGACGTAGGTGAACTTCGGGTCGAGCGGCGCGAGTTCCCTGGCGGCCTCCGCCAGCTTCTCGACCGCGGGGCCCATGTGGTGCGTGTGGAAGGCACCGGCGACCTTGAGGGCGACGACCTTGCGGACACCCTCGGGCTTGTCCTCGTTCAGCGCGGCGAGCTGCTCCAGGGTGCCGGCAGCGACGATCTGTCCCGCGCCGTTGATGTTCGCCGGGGTCAGACCGAGCTTCTCCAGGTGCGCGACGGAGACCTCCGGGTCGCCGCCGAGCAGCGCCGACATGCCGGTCTCGGTGATCGCGGCGGCCTCGGCCATCGCCAGGCCACGCCTGCGGACGAGGCTCAGCGCGGCGGTGTCGTCCAGGACTCCCGCGAAGGCGGCGGCGGTGATCTCGCCGACGCTGTGCCCGGCGACCGCGCCAGGGGCGACGTTCGCGATGTCACCGAGTGCCGCGCCGGACAGGATCCCGGCGGCGACGAGCAGCGGCTGGGCGATCGCGGTGTCCCGGATCTCGTCCGCGTCGGCGTGCGTGCCGTAGTGCACGAGGTCGAGACCGATGGCGTCCGACCAGGCACGCAGACGGTCCTCGACACCAGGAAGGTCGAGCCAGGGGGTCAGGAAGCCAGGGGTCTGGGCGCCCTGGCCGGGAGCGACGAGTACGAGCACTCTCACACTCTCTCTTGGGGACGGCCACGGCCGCCCGTGGGGACAGGGACGAAGAACACGAGGGGGTTTTGTGGGCCCCCGACAAAATCCTATGACTGGGGATCTCCATCGACCAGACGCCCCAGGATCAGCGCGATCCGCAGTGTGAACGCGGATCGTACATCGGAAGGTGACCATCCGGTGACGTCAGTCACACGTCGGAGCCGGTAGCGCACGGTGTTCGGGTGAACGAAGAGCATCCGGGCCGCACCCTCCAGGCTGCTCGCCTGTTCCAGATAGACGCTCAGCGTTTCCAGCAGCGCCGAACCGGCTTCTTCCAGCGGTCTGTAGATCTCCTCCACCAACTGCTCGCGCGCACTCGGATCGCCCGCGATGGCGCGCTCCGGGAGGAGATCGTCCGCCAGCACCGGCCGCGGCGCGTCCTGCCAGGCGGAACAGGCCTTGAGCCCGGCGGCGGCGGCCTGCGCGGACCGGGTGGCCGCCAGCAGGTCCGGCACCACCGGCCCCGCGACGACCGGTCCCGCCGCGTACGGCCCGATCAGCGACTTGGCCACGGCCAGCGGATTGTCGTTGCCGCCCGCGATGACGACGAGGCGGTCCCCGAGCACCCCCGTCAGCACCTGCAGTTTGGCGTGCCGGGAGGCCCGCCGGATCGCCTCGACGGTCAGCTCGCTGTCTCCGTCGGGCGCGGTCCCGAGCACGACACACACATGGTCGGGCGAGTTCCACCCGAGCGCCGCGGCCCTGCTCACCGCCCCCTCGTCGGCCTCTCCGCTCAGCACGGCGTTGACCACCAGCGACTCCAGCCGCGCGTCCCAGGCACCGCGTGCCTCGGCGGCCTGCGCGTACACCTGGGCGGTGGCGAAGGCGATCTCACGGGCGTACACCAGCAGCGCCTCCCGCAGCACGCTCTCGTCGCCCGGCGCCGCGACCTCGTCGATCGCGCTCTCCATCACCTCGATGGTGGTCCGCACCATCTCCACGGTCTGCCGCAGCGTGATCGCCCGGGTCAGCTCCCGCGGCGCGGTCCCGAACACGTCCGTCGAGATCGCCTGCGGGGCGTCCGGGTGCCGGAACCACTCGGTGAAGGCCGCGATACCCGCCTGGGCGACGAGCCCGATCCAGGAGCGGTTCTCCGGAGGCATGGCCCGGTACCACGGCAGGGTCTCGTCCATGCGTGCGATGGCCTGGGCGGCGAGGCTGCCGGACGACTTCTCCAGCCGCTTCAGGGTCGCGGAGTGCGGGTGGACCGGACGAGCCGAGGGGTCGGACTTGCGCATTACGGGTTCGGGCACGGGGACAAGACTGCCTTATCCGGACGGGAGCCTGCGCCGCCGGGTGCCGACTGCGGTCTACCGTGGTGCTGTGATGGACGTCAGGCGCGCGGCGCAGCGCTATCCGGGAGGCGACCCGGCGACCGGCATCGAGTCGTCGCACGCCTTCTCCTTCGGCCCGCACTACGACCCCGACAACCTGCGCTTCGGGGCGGTCATCGCCTGCAACGAGGAGCGCCTGGCACCGGGCGCCGGCTTCGGCGAGCATCCGCACAGCCACACCGAGATCGTGACGTGGGTGGTCGAGGGCGAGCTCACGCACCGCGACTCGGCGGGCCACGAGACGGTGGTCCGGCACGGGGACGTCCAGCGCCTCAGCTCGGCGGGGGGCGTCCGTCACGTGGAGCGCAACGACGGGCCGCTGCCCCTGACCTTCGTCCAGATGTGGCTGGCCCCGGTGCGGCCCGGCGGTGAGCCCTCCTACGACGTCGTCCGCGGCATCGCCGACTCCACCCCGTACGCGGTCCCCGAGGCCGGCGCGATGCTCCACGTCCGCCGACTCGGCACGGGGGAGCGGACGGCGGTGCCGGACGGGGCGTACGTGTACGTGCACGTGGTGCGGGGGGAGGTCCAGCTGGACGGTGCGGAGTTGGGGCCGGGGGACTCCGTACGGATCACCGAGGCGAAGGACCTTGAGGCGTCGGGGGTCACGGACGCGGAGGTTCTGCTGTGGGAGATGACGGGGTAGCGACGGTCGTCGAGGAACCGCGGCCTGGACGACGTGCTCATGCTTCGTTCCGTTACGCCGCCCGTCAGGACTGGGGCAACGCCGCCAAGGCCCTCAGGCCCGTCTACACCGCGCCCAGCGACCGAGCAACAACTGACCACCAACAACCAAGATCAGCCGTTGAATTGACACACCCGCTGTCCAGCTGCGTACCGTGCGCGTGCGCCCACTCCGCCAGCGTCGGCAGGCCCGCCGGCACCGGATCGGCCGCGTGCCACGACACCTCCCGCCCGGGTCGCACCAATACACCTGCCACCGCGCCAACGGACCGGCTTCCACCTCAAGTTCATCGATCATCAACGAGTGAACATATAGATATCCACAGTCACAGGGTCCTGGCAGTCAGAACACTGCCAGGACCCGTAGTGCGGCGGGGCTGGAGGTCAGCCGAGGCGGAACTGCTGGTGCGGCTGGTCGCCGCCGGGCCACTGGACCAGTTCGGCGCTGTTGTCGGTGCTCTCACCGTTCACCGACAGGAACAGGCCGCTGTTGCGGTTCTGGAGCGCGAAGTAGCCGTTGTCCTTCTGGACCAGACGCCACTCCTGGTGCGGCTTGGTCTCCCACTGCCACTGAACGATCTTCGCGCCGTTGGCGGTGCTCTCGCCGTTGACTGACATGGCCTTCTGGCTGTGCACGGCGCGTACCACATAGTACTCGCCGGTAGTCGCCTCAAGGTTCCACTTCTGGTGGTCCTTGTTCTGGAAGACGTACTGGATGACCTCCGCGCCGTTGTCCGTCTTCTCACCATTGACCGACACGGCCTTGTCACTGTGACGGGCGATCAGCGCCGCGGTGAACACAGCAGCCATAGACATTCCTCTCCCGGAGAGCCGGCCCGATGCCGGCAGTAGGCCCACTGACCGGGACCATGCCTTCACAATGGCGACCGCATCGGCTCTTGCACTGGCCTGACAGCACCAAACCCCTCTTATGAAGGCTGCGGGATCGAACCCAGCTCCAGGGGGCGCGGGTGTGCGCCTGGGGCCTGTTGTGTGACAGTCGCTGACCGGTCTCGTGTCGCCGGAAGAGGACGGCGATCACAGCGATCCGGATTTCCCTCAGCTAGGACCTTCTGCGTTTTCGAGCTTGGCCCAAATCCGGGTGATGGCAGCAATGTCATCGTCGTCGAGGGGATCGACAAAGTATTTCTTGACCGAATCCTCGAAAGTTCGTCTGACCGACTCGGCGAACTGCCGTCCGCTTTTGGTGAAGCTGATGAGCGACACCCGCCCGTCGCCTTGGTCGGCGCCACGCTGGAGGTGCCCGGCATCGATCAGATTCTGGACCAACCGTGATGCTCGAGTGGGGCTCACGCTGACAAGTTCGCCAGACAGAACTCGAACCGACTGAGGCTCGGTTTCCAGGAGCCAGCACAGGATCTCGACGGTGCTGAACGAGATCTTGTGCTGGTCCATCAGCGCGGCGTCGATCCGCCCGGTAACGGTGGAGTGGGTGAGCAGCAGCGCAAACCAGCCCTTGACCTGGTCCGGGGAAATGATGCGCGGTTGCGACACGGGTGCCTTCACACCCAGCAGCATACCCGGAAACTGAGTGCCCTCCCACTTAGGTGCGCGCGCACGCATCTGGTACGGTGGGCATGTAGCCGCGAACGGGACAACAGTCCCGATTGCGGAGCGCTTCGCACAACCGGCGCGTACTCGCCGGTCCGCGTGCCCCGCAGGGTCCGCGCACCGTTCGGCCGTTCGGCCGACAGAAGGATGAAGGTCAACATGCCCAAGCTTGATGGCAAGGTCGCCGTGATCACTGGAGCAACCTCTGGGATGGGCCTGGCGACGGCCAAGTTGTTCGTGGCCGAAGGCGCCGACGTGTTCATCACCGGACGAGACAGGCGCAGGCTGGATGAGGCGGTCGCCTCCATCGGCCACAACGTGACGGGCGTACAGGCGGACTCGGGAAATCTCGACGACCTGGCTCGCTTGGCCGAGACCGTGCGGGAGCGTCACGGACGAGTCGACGTCCTCTTTGCGAGCGCCGGCCTCGGATCGGTTTCGGACCCGCTGGGAAGCATCACCCCGGATACGTTCGATGCGCTGGTGGGCGTGAACTTCCGCGGCACTGTGTTCACCGTTCAGTACCTGCTGCCGCTGATGAGCGACGGTGCGTCGATCATCCTGAACGGCACGACCAGCGCGACCAAGGGCATTCCCGGTGCCGGGGTCTACTCGGCGAGCAAGGCCGCCGTGCGTTCACTCGCCCGCACCTGGGCCGCGGAGCTGAAGGTCCGCGGCATCCGGGTGAATGTCGTCAGTCCCGGTTCGATCGACACCGCGCTCTTCAGCACCGTATCCCCCGAGATTCGGGAGCAGATCACCGCCGCCATCCCGCTGGGACGGCTGGGAAGCAGCGAGGAAATCGGGGCTGCTGCGCTGTTCCTGGCCTCCTCGGACGCCAGCTTCATCACCGGCGCAAACCTGGTCGTCGACGGCGGTTTCAGCCAGATCTAGCAGCGAGCGACGACCAGAGAGGCGCCTCATGTCGGCGCTCCGACCTAGCTACTTCCAGGGCGTGCTGCGCTACTCGCCGATCACGACTGGCGTCGCGTTCCTACCGCTGATGGTGACAATTGGCGTAGCCACGCTGACCCAGGGCGTGCTACTGCAGCGCCTGACCATGCGGTTCGTCGTCGCCGCCGGCTTGATCGCCTCCGGTGCCGGGGCCGCCTTGCTGACCCAGGCCGATGCGGGCAGCCCGTACGCGGCCTGGGTGCTGCCCGGGCTGGTGCTGATCGGAACGGGTGTCGGCTCGGCCGCCGTCGTGGCCGTCGCGGTCGGGCAGATGGGCGTCGAACCGCGCGACGCCGGCACCGCCGGGGCGCTCAACAATGTCTCTCAGCAGCTCGGCTCAGCGCTCGGCGTCGCCTTGATCAGCACCTCCGTCGCCACCGCAACCCACCACTACCTGACCGACCATGGCAGCACGGCCGTCGTCGGTGCCACCGTGCACGGGTTCGCCATCGGATTCTGGTGGGCCGCAGGCCTTTTCTGGGCCGCCGCTGTCATCTGCGGCGCCCTGATCCGCGGCGGCACCAGCCTTCACCACGAGGCCGGCCAGCCCGAGCCTCTCGACGGAATCGTCAGCGCCCTGATCTGACAACACGCCGTGGGCGACGACGTCGTGCGTCGCGGCTGACCACACACGAACGACTGAAGGAGACGTCGATGCCTGACTATGGTCATCCCCTGCGTTTCGCAACATTCATCGGTCCCACGAACTCCCCGGCGACCCGTCCGGTCGAGTTGGCGCAGCTCAGTGAGCGGCTCGGTTTCGACTTCGTGACCTTCCAGGATCATCCCTACCAGTCGAGCTTTCTCGATACCTGGACTCTGCTGAGCTGGGTGGCCGCGCGGACCGAGCGCATCGGTCTGTCTGGGAATGTGCTCAACTTGCCGCTGCGTCAGCCCCCCGCCGTGCTCGCCCGCGCGGCCGCCAGCCTCGACCTGCTCTCCGGTGCTCGGATCAGCCTCGGGCTCGGGGCCGGCTTCTACTGGGATGCGGTGCAGGCGATCGGCGGACGTCGATTGACCCCGTTGCAGTCAGTGGCGGCGTTGAGCGAGGCGATCGACGTGATCCGCGGGGTGTGGGACGCCGACGGACCCGGACGACTGGATGTCGACGGGGAGTTCTATTCGGTCCACGGCGCCGAGCGCGGACCCGCGCCCGCCCACGAGATCCCGATCTGGCTCGGAGCCCACAAGCCGAAGATGCAGGGCCTGGTGGGACGTAAGGCCGATGGCTGGCTGCCGTCGCTGCCGGTCATGGAGCCAGGCGGCCTCCAGAAGGGAAACGCGATCATCGACGACGCCGCGCGGGCCGCTGACCGCGACCCCCGCGAGATCACCCGGCTGCTGAACATCTTCCCGAGTCAGCAGACCGCGGAGGCACTGGCCCAGATGGCCGTCGAGGACGGTGTCAGCGTCTTCATCCTGGCCAGCGACGACCCGGACGTACTCGAACGCTTCGCCGCGGAAACCATCCCCGCCGTACGCGAACACGTCGCCCGCGAACGCTCTTAGCACTCCGCCCCGCGCGGCCAGTGCTCTCGACGCAGCCCACCACACCGGCAAGACCCCTGTCACCCAGCAGTTGATCGACAGACAGCAGAGGAAAACGTCATGACCACCATCAGCATCATCGGCTCGGGCAACATGGCCACCGCCATCGGCACCCGGGCGGCGAAGCACGGCCACACCATCGAGCTCATGAGCCGCAACACCGTCAAAGCTCAGGCGCTGGCCGACCAGATCGGCAATGGAGCCACCGTCGGCGTGTTCGGTGCAACGCCGGCAGGTGACATCGTCATCGTGGCCGTCCCGTACACCGGCGCAGTCGACGCGGTCGTTCGCTACGACGGCACGTTGGCCGGCAAGATCCTCGTCGACATCTCCAATCCCTTCAACACCGACGCCGACGGGCTCGCGACTGACTCAGGCCGCTCGGCGGCCCAGGAGATCGCCGCTGCCGCCCCCGCGGGCACACCGGTCGTGAAGGCGCTGAACTCGATATTCGGCCACGTCCTCGCTCACGACAAGCCCCTGGACGCGTTTCTTGCCGGCGACGACGCCGAGGCGAAGGCCCAAGTCGCGGCGTTTCTGAAGAGCATCGGCTTGCGGCCTCTCGACGCCGGAGGGCTCCAGATGGCGTCGGTCCTCGAATGGACCGGCCTCCTGCTCATGGGGCTGGCCCGCCACGGCGCCGGCTTCGACATCGCCCTCGGCGCAGAAGTCAACTGAACACATGGCTGTCTCGGCTGCCCCGTGCTGACCAGGTGAGGTAGATGGGCGGACGTGTGACTGTGGAAGGGGCGTGCCCGGAGCAGCGGATGACGTCGGTATGCGGACGCGCTGTGGGGCGATGGCCGGGCGCAGGACGATCCCCTCGAACCAGGCGCCGGCGATCCGACCCAGTTCCGTCAGGGAGCCTCTTGCCTCCAGCGATTCCACGTCGTCGCTGGGCTTGGGCCGGTAGGCGGCGTCGCGTCGTTGGCTGCAGAAGAGGTCACCCAGGTCGCTGGGTGTTCAGGCCGAGATCACGTCCGTCCAGAACCTCGATGTCGGTGATGGTGGTCCGGGAGGGATCCAGGCTCAGCCAGATGATGTCCATGCCGTCGCGTTCGAGTTGGATCATCGAGAAACCCGACGAACCGGGCGGCGCGGTCAGCAGGTTGGTGCAAGTCGCGGTACAGGTGCACGGGCCGTAGTAGGGGAGGCCAGCGACAACCTCGGCCAGCGGTTCACCCTCAGCACACAGCAGCTCAGCGATCTCGGTAGCAAGCGCCGGGAACGCGTCCGCCAGCCGCGGGTGCAGCCCGTCTGTCACCACTGCACCGTACACGCCATCACCGACCATGGTCAGACCGTGGCGATACTGGTCAGCCCCGCCGACGCCCTGGAGCTACAGGAGTTGCGGGCCCTGGCCGCGTATCGTTCCCGCCAGACTCGTGGCGACAACGCCGGTGTCCCGCACGACGAGGCGTACCGCCGCGTGTTCGGTGAGGGTGAGGCGTGAGCTACGAGGTCATCTGGGAGCCCGAGGCCCTTGCCCAGGCGGAGCGGTTGGCCAAGGACGATCCCGACGGGGTGCGGCAGGTGTTCACCGCCGTCGACCGCCTTGCCGGCGACCCGCGCCCCGACGGCGCGTTCGGCAGCGCGGACCCGCTGCGCATCCACGTCGGCCGTTACCGGGTGCTGTACGAGATCCATGACCGGCAAGTCCGGGTCAACGTGATCCATCTCGGACGCGTGCGCTGACCGCGAACGGCGCCCGAGGGGGCCCACCCCGGCCCCGCCGACGTCAGCCTCGCATCTCCGCCAGCACCCCGTCCGTGAACACCGGCCACGCCTCGATCGCCCACGGGCCGAACGCCCTGTCGGTCAGCGCGACGCACGCCAACCCCGCCTCCGGGTCCACCCACAGGAACGTCCCCGACTGCCCGAAGTGACCGAAGGTCCGCTCCGACGACGAACTCCCCGTCCAGTGCGGCGACTTGGAGTCGCGGATCTCGTAGCCCAGCCCCCAGTCGTTCGGGTTCTGGTGCCCGTACCCCGGCAGCACGCCCTTCGTGCCCGGGTACTGCACGCTCAGCGTCGCCTCCGCCACCGTCCGAGGATCCAGCAGCCTCGGCGCCTGCAGCTCCGCCGCGAAGCGGAGCAGGTCCGACACCGAGGACACGCCGTCCTTCGCCGGGGACCCCTCCAGCGACGTCGACGTCAGGCCCAGCGGCTCCAGCACCGCCTGCCGCAGGTACTCCGCGAACGGCATCTCCGTCGCCTTGGCGACATGCTCCCCGAGCACCTCGAACCCGGCGTTCGAGTACAGCCGCCGCTCCCCGGGCGGCGCCATGACCCGGTGCTCGTCGAAGGCCAGCCCCGAGGTGTGCGCGAGCAGGTGCCGTACCGTCGCCCCCTCCGGCCCCGCCGGCTCGTCGAGCTCGACCGCCCCCTCCTCGTAAGCGACGAGCACCGCGTACGCCGCCAGCGGCTTGGTGACGGAGGCCAGCGGGAAACGGTGCCCGACCGGCCCGTGGGTCCCGAGGACCGTCCCGTCGGCGCGTACGACACCCGCCGCGGCGGTGGGGACGGGCCACTTCTCGATCGACGCGAGGCTGTTCAAGGACATGCCTACGACCCTAAGCGGCTCAGAGCCGCAGCATCATCGTGGGGTCCGGCTTGTGGACGAAGCCCAGCGCGGCGTAGAGCGGCTCGGCCTCCGCGGACGCGGTCAGCATGACCTGCCCCGCGCCCCGCTCACGGAACCAGGCCAGCAGCTCCTCCATGCACGCGCGTGCGTACCCGCGCCGCCGGGCGTCCGGGTCGGTCGCCACGCTGAACACGTACCCGGAGCGGCCGTGCGGGCTGCCCGCCTTGCCGATCCGGTAGTCGACGGTCCCGGCGACCAGCGCGGCCAGCGCCCCCGGCCGGTCCGGATGGTCGACGACGAACGCGGCGAAGTCCCCGTCCGGCTCGCCCAGCCGCTCCTCCAGCGCCGGCCGCGCCTGGGCGTGCCATCCTGTGGAGCTGTCCCCGCCGGGCAGCGCGTCGATCATGACCTGGCGCAGACGCAGCACTTCCGCGGCGTCCTCGGCCGTGGCACGGCGTACGAGACTCATGCCCCGCACGCTAGTCACCGTCCGGCCCGCCCGTCGCGCGTATTTCTTACCGGGTTCCGCTTGCTTCGAGTGCACTCCAAGGCCATAGCGTGGGCGCATGACGGTGATGCAGACCACGACCGCGGCCCCCACCCAGCAGCCCGACCGAGCGCCCGCCGACATCTGTTCCGCCCCGCCCCGCCGGCATCCGCGCCCCGAGGGCCAGGACCGCTACACGATCAGCGAGGTCGTCGCCTTCACCGGACTGACCGCTCACACCCTGCGCTGGTACGAGCGGATCGGCCTGATGTCCAGCATCGACCGCTCCCACACCGGCCAGCGCCGCTACAGCAACCGCGACCTGGACTGGCTCGACTTCGTGACCAAGCTCCGCCTGACCGGCATGCCGGTGGCCGACATGGTCCGTTACGCGGAACTGGTGAGGGAGGGCGAGACGACCTACCCCGAGCGCCGAGAACTGCTGGAGCAGACGAGAAGGGACGTCGTGGCCCGCATCGCCGAGCTCCACGACACCTTGTCGGTCCTGGACCGGAAGATCAGCTTCTACGAAACCGGCGGCAACTGAAAAGCGCCCCCTTGGGAGCGCGGGGAACTGCGCGACCAGCCCCTACCGGCCGGCAGCCGAACAACCGCTCCTCACAACTCCGCCAGCAACTCGGCCTTCTTCGCGGCGAACTCCTCATCGGTCACCAGCCCCGCCTGATGCAGCTCCACCAGATGCCGGATCCGCTCCGCGATGTCCGCGGGATCCCGCCGCCCCGCCGGCACCGGCACCGCCGCGGCCCCCTTGGCTCGCAGGGCCTCCAGCACCGCCGCGGCGAACGGCAACGACTCGTGCACCGGGCCGTATCCCAGCCCGAACACCACGGTCGCCGGATCCTGGTCGGCCGGAACCGTCGGCGCCGCCCCCGCGAGGTCCCGCCGCAGCAGTCGCAGGTGCCCCTCGAAGACCTCGGGCGACCGCCACTCCACACCCCCGAGGTCGGCGACGGCGAAGCTCTGGTCGCCGGCCTTCCACTTGGCCGTGGACGCGCCCGTCCACGACCACCGGAAGTGCACGGCCCTGCCGTCGAAGCTCGCCTTCCCGTCGTACGCCTTGAACTGCCGGGGCCCCTCGGGCGCGGCGACCAGAAACCGTTCCGCCGGTCCCGACGCGGTGAGCAGCGGTCGCAGTTCGTCGGCGTAGTACTCGGCGAGGGTCGCCCGCTCCGCCGGGACCACCAGGCGGTACGGGTCGCTGCCGTCCTTCAGCTGTCCGGCCGCCGCCTCCAGCAGGGGGTCGGCACCGGGGCGCGGCTCGGCCTTCAGTACGACCGTGCCCCGCTTGCCGGGCGTGAGCGTCACGCCCTCCAGCGCGGCCAGCGGCACCCGGCGTTCACCCAGGCTCTGGAACAGCTTGGGTGTTCGAATCCCTCGTTCGTAGCGGATGAGCACGGAGTCGGACTCGAACTCCCAGGCAGCATGAAATCCGGCCAGTACGTCACCCATGCGGCTCATCGTATGCGGCACGTGCTTCCCAGTCCCATCCCCGCGCATACCGCACTTCCTGCTGTCTCTACGCGCGTCCGGCCATCAACGTGCCGGACAAACCCGCCCGGCACCCGTCATCGTCGTGGGCGCAGGTCACCGCGCCGTATGCGCCGACCCCGACGTCCGCGAGGTTGCGCAGGCTGTCCGTGCCCGGCTCGAAGTAGCCGGCGTGTCCCTTCGCGTCGTGGGCCGACAGCACCCGGGCGCCGAAGGAGGAGGAGACGGGGTCGGCGCCGTGGCCGAGTCCGCCGAGCTCCAGGTAGGGGACGTCCTGGATCCAGTCGGAGGCGTCCCGCATCGCCCACACCCGGACCGAGGTGCCCAGGTGGGAGGCGTTCTCGACGCGCATCCCGGGGCTCGCGGCCACCGCTATGTCGGCCACCCGGTCCGGCATGGCGTGCGCGGCGACCCCGCAGACCACCGAGCCGTAGCTGTGGCAGAACATCGACACCGGCGCGTCCCCGGGCAGCGCGCGCAGCAGCGCGTTGAGGCGTACGGCACCCTGCTCGGCGGCCGTCCCGGTCGCCGCACCCACGCCGAGGCCGTCGGGTGCGGTGTAGTCGGCCCAGGCGATCACCGCCGTACGGGTCGAGGGGCTCGCCGTGCGCTCCGCCCGGTACAGCGCCCTGGACATGCCGACCGGCGCGGTGTACTGCCGGTTCGTCTTCTGGAAGGTGAGCAGGTCGGTGTCGACGCCGGGGACGACGACGGAGATCCGCTCGGCCTTCGTGAGGTCGCCGAACACCTCCGCGACCCGGCCACTGCCGTCCGGGTCGAAGGCGAGGATCTGCCGGCCCTTCGTCATCAGCGCCTCGTAGCGGTGCATACGACGGCCGGCGTCCTGGTGGCCGGCCGCGCTGAGCCGTGGGTCGTGCATACGTTTCTTCTCGACGGCGCGCTGCTGGTCGAGGGCGATGTCGTTGGCGCGGTAGCGCAGTTCGACCGGGGCGCCGTTCATGTTGCCCACGGCGAGCGGGTAACGGTGCACGAGCCGGTCGCGCTCCTGCGCGGTGAGCGACGCGAAGAACCGGGTGAGCAGCGCGGGCGACGCCTCCGGGTCCGGCAGGCGCAGGCCGTGGACACTGCCGTGCTCCCACTTGGCGAGGGAAGCCTGCAGGGCGGTGGTCTCACGGTGCGCGCGCAGGGCGGTCCAGCCGGTGGTCGCGAGCATCACGAACACGACGGCCAGGGCAAGCAGTGCGCGCCAGACGTTGAGGGGCGGGGAGGTGTCGAAGGAAGTCACTGGGAGGACACACTAGGAGAACGAAGGGGTCTCGCGGTAACTGAGTGACAGTTATCACGTTTCGGCAAACGTGAGGCCTGTCTCAGGGCCGTGTGAAAGGGCGTCAGACCTCGCGCCAGTTCCCGGTGAGGGCCGGTCCCACCTGATCGAGGTACGACGCGGTGAGTTCGCGGATCGCCGTGACGCTGAAGTCGTCGCCGACCGACCAGTGCCGCTCGGTGACCCGGATGACCGCGCCGAACACGGCGACCACGAGGCGGGGCCGGGGGTCGGTGTCCGGGTCGACGCCCTCCCGCTCGGCGACGATCCGCGCGATCTCCTCCTCCGTCTCCGACTGGCGCCGCAGCCGGGCGGCGAACAGGGCCGGGGTCGCCTCGATCATCTTGTACGTGCGCAGGAACAGCTCGACCGGGACGTACCGCTCGATGGCCTCCTCGATGGTGTCCCAGCTGTCCATGACCGACCGGCGCAGCACCTCCAGCGGGGGCTCCCCGGGCGGGCGGCGGCGCACCGCCTCCACGTAGTGCTCCTCGGTGAGCCGCGGCACGAAGAAGGCCACGTCCTCCTTGCTGGCGAAGTAGCGGAAGAAGGTGCGCTGCGAGACGTCGACGGACGCCGCGATCTCGTCGACGGTGGTGTGCTCGTAGCCCTGGGTCACGAACAGTTCGAGTGCGGACCGCAGCAGCATGTCCCGGGTGCGCTGTTTCTTGCGTTCGCGCAGCGTTTCCATGTCTGACAGTTACTGACTAGTGAATTTGTTTGTCAACTGTCAGCGGCTGTCACTAGCCTCGAACGCATGACTAGTCAGACCACGATCGACACGACGGGGTCGGGGGACAAGGCGCCAGCAGCCCTGCCGGAACAGCCGCCGGCCTCCGGCCTGCGCGGCCACCCCTGGTTCACCCTGATCACCGTTGCTGTCGGGGTCATGATGGTCGCCCTCGACGGCACCATCGTGGCCATCGCCAACCCCGCGATCCAGAAGGACCTCGGCGCCACCTTCGCCCAGGTCCAGTGGATCACCAACGGATACTTCCTCGCCCTCGCGGTCTCCCTGATCACCGCGGGCAAGCTCGGCGACCGCTTCGGCCACCGGCAGACGTTCCTGATCGGCGTCGTCGGCTTCGCCGCGGCCTCCGGGGCCATCGGCCTGTCCGACAGCATCGGCCTGGTCGTCACCTTCCGCGTCTTCCAGGGCCTGTTCGGCGCGCTGCTGATGCCGGCCGCGCTCGGCCTGCTGCGGGCCACCTTCCCGGCCGAGAAGCTCAACATGGCGATCGGTATCTGGGGCATGGTCATCGGCGCCTCCACCGCGGGCGGCCCGATCCTCGGCGGTGTGCTGGTCCAGCACGTCAGCTGGCAGTCGGTGTTCTTCATCAACGTGCCGGTCGGTGCGATCGCCCTGGTCCTCGGCGTGGTGATGCTGCTCGACCACCGCGCGGAGAACGCGCCGCGCTCCTTCGACCTGCTCGGCATCGGCCTGCTCTCCGGTGCCATGTTCTGCCTGGTCTGGGCGCTCATCAAGGCACCGAGCTGGGGCTGGGGCGACGGCAAGACCTGGGCGTTCATCGCCGCTTCGGTGCTGGGCTTCGCCCTCTTCTCCTTCTGGGAGACGAGGGTGAAGGAGCCGCTCATCCCGCTGGGCCTGTTCCGCTCGGTCCCGCTCTCCGCGGGCGTCGTGCTCATGGTCCTGATGGCCATCGCCTTCATGGGCGGCCTGTTCTTCGTGACGTTCTACCTGCAGAACGTGCACGGCATGGACCCGGTCGACGCAGGCCTCCACCTCCTCCCGCTCACCGGCATGATGATCGTCGGCTCCCCGCTGGCCGGCGCCGCGATCACCAAGCTCGGCCCGCGCATCCCGCTGGCCGGTGGCATGGCGGCCACCGCGATCGCCATGTACGGCATGTCCACGCTGAAGGCGGACACCGGCAGCGCGCTCATGTCCCTCTGGTTCGCCCTGCTCGGCCTCGGCCTCGCGCCGGTCATGGTCGGCGCCACCGAGGTCATCGTCGGCAACGCGCCGATGGAGCTGTCCGGCGTGGCCGGCGGTCTCCAGCAGGCCGCGATGCAGATCGGCGGCAGCCTCGGTACGGCCGTCCTCGGCGCCGTGATGGCCTCCAAGGTCGACGGCGACCTGCCGGGCAACTGGGCCGACGCGGGGCTGCCGAAGCTGACCGACGCGCAGCTGGCGCAGGCCTCGGAAGCCGTCCAGGTCGGTGTCGCGCCGGTCGCCAAGGGCACGCCGGCGGAGATCGCCGCGAAGATCACCGGCGTCGCCCACGACACGTTCATCTCCGGCATGAGCCTCGCCTCGCTCGTCGCGGCGGGGGTGGCGGCGGTCGCGATCGTGGTCGCGCTGTTCACCAAGCGCGGCGAGAACGCGGGTGCTGACGCGGGCGTGGGCCACATCTGAGGCATCTCCGGGCGGAGTTCACCTATCAGGGTGACTCCGCTAAAGATTCCTCGCCCTCGGCACGCGCCGCAGGTCACAGTGGGTCAAGTCCTCCGCAGGGCATGGGGGGACAGCCGGGCCGCGGCGCGCTGCCGGAGGGGGGCAGCGCGCGGGCAGGTCTGCGGACGCGGAACAGGGGTACCCGATCGTCAACCCGAACAGGTCACGGAGACCGAGGAGTTGATGATGGCGAGCTTCGGGCAACGAACACGCGGGTACCCCCGTTCACGTGGCGCCGCAGGCCCACGGAGCGGGCTGGACCGCGACACGCTGGGAATCATCGGCACGATCTGCGCCGTCGCCGGCTTCTTCACGCTGGGGATCGTGCTGGGGCCTGCGGCGCTGGTGTGCGGCTGGCTCTCCATGGGCCGGTCGTGGAACCCGAAGAGTTCCATACCGGCACTGGTGGCAGTGGTACTGGGAGCGATCGACATGCTGCTGGCGCTGCTGTGGCTGGGTGGCGTATCACCGCTGTAGCCCGCGCCCCGGTGGGGGTTGCTCGCGCAGTTCCTCCCCCAGCCTTCGGCCGGGGGTACCCCCAGCGCCCCTTACGGGGCGCTCCCCAGCCGCATCCGTCTTCCCAGCTGCGGGCAGTCGTGCCGCTGGGGCGGCGCCCACCCACGAAGCGGCACCCGCGCAAGCGTCTCGGCTGCGGGCGGTCGTGCCGCTGGGGCGGCGGCCACCCGCGAAGCGGCACCCGCGCAAGCGTCTCGGCTGCGGGCGGTCGTGCCGCTGGGGCGGCGGCCACCCGCGAAGCGGCACCCGCGCAAGCGTCTCGGCTGCGGGCGGTCGTGCCGCTGGGGCGGCGGCCACCCGCGAAGCGGCACCCGCGCAAGCGTCT
>NZ_JBIBAK010000015.1:194080-270439 GCF_042899865.1 Streptomyces sp. NPDC013157
ACCCGCGAAGCGGCACCCGCGCAAGCGTCTCGGCTGCGGGCGGTCGTGCCGCTGGGGCGGCGCCCACCCGCGAAGCGGCACCCGCGCAAGCGTCTCAGCTGCGGGCAGTCGTGCCGCTGGGGCGGCACGGGTGGGCGCAGCGGCACCCGGCCAGCGCCGGTGAGCGCAACGCCGTCACCTCAGCCCTGAGCGCCCGTACCTCCTCCGTCAGCAGAGCGATCGCCTCCGTCTGCCGGCGCTCCTCCACGTCGTCCTTCTCGAAGCGCGCGATGAACCAGGTGGCGATGTTCGCCGTCACCACACCCAGCAGGGCGATCCCGGAGAGCATGAGGCCCACCGCGATCATCCGGCCCAGCCCCGTCGTCGGCGCGTGGTCCCCGTACCCCACCGTCGTCATCGTCGTGAACGACCACCACAGCGCGTCACCCAGCGTCCGGATGTTCCCGTTCGGCGAGTCGCGTTCCACCGACAGGACGGCCAGCGAGCCGAACATGAGCAGGCCGACGACCGCGCCGACGACATACGTCGTCAGCCGGATCTGCGAGGCCATCCGCGCCCGTCGCCCCACCAGCATCAGCGTCGCGACGAGCCGGAGCAGCCGCAGCGGCTGGAGCAACGGCAGCACCACCGCGCACAGGTCTATCCAGTGCGTCCGCACGAACTCCCGGCGCCGGGGCGCCAGGGCCAGCCGTACCAGGTAGTCCAGGGCGAAGGAGCCCCACACCACCCACTCCGCGACCGTGCACGCGGACGTCAGGACGTGCCCCGCGGAACTGTCCACGATCGGCAGCGCATAGGCGATGGCGAAGACCACCGCGAGTGCCAGCAACGGCCGTTGAGTGAGCTGCTCCCAACGAGCCTGCGCGGACTGTTCCTTCATGTGCGCATCGTAAGGAAAGCGCGAGGGCGGCGGAGACCACAGCTCCGCCGCCCTCGGCCCGTCCGCCCGTCGGCGGCTACGCGTCGCCGCCCGCCGCGCCCGGGTGCGCCGCCGTGACGTCCAGCAGCTGGTACCGGTCGATGGCCTGCTTGAGCACCGAACGGTCGAGCTTGCCCTCGCGGGCCAGCTCGGTCAGCACCGCGACCACGATCGACTGCGCGTCGATGTGGAAGAACCGGCGCGCCGCGCCCCGCGTGTCGGCGAAGCCGAAGCCGTCGGCGCCCAGCGACTGGTACGTGCCCGGCACCCAGCGCGCGATCTGGTCCGGAACCGACCGCATCCAGTCCGACACGGCCACGAACGGACCCTCGGCGCCGCTCAGCTTCTGCGTCACCCACGGCACCCGCTGCTCCTCCTCCGGGTGCAGCAGATTGTGCTCCTCGCAGGCCACGGCCTCGCGCCGCAGCTCGTTCCAGGAGGTGGCGGACCAGACGTCGGCCTTCACGTTCCAGTCCTCGGCGAGGATCTTCTGCGCCTCGACCGCCCACGGCACCGCCACGCCCGACGCCATGATCTGCGCCGCGACCGTGCCCGCCGTGCCCGCGCTGATCCGGTGCACGCCCTTGAGGATGCCCTCGACGTCCACGTCGGCCGGCTCGGCCGGGTGCTGGATCGGCTCGTTGTAGACGGTCAGGTAGTAGAAGACGTCCTCGCCGTGCGGGTGCTCCGCGTCGCCGCCGTACATGCGCCGCAGGCCGTCCTGGACGATGTGGGCGATCTCGTACGAGTACGCCGGGTCGTAGGCCACGCACCCCGGGTTCGTCGAGGCGAGCAGCTGGGAGTGGCCGTCGGCGTGCTGGAGGCCCTCACCGGTCAGGGTCGTACGGCCGGCGGTCGCGCCCAGGACGAAACCGCGCGCCAGCTGGTCGGCCATCTGCCAGAACTGGTCGCCGGTGCGCTGGAAACCGAACATCGAGTAGAAGACGTAGACCGGGATGAGCGGCTCGCCGTGTGTCGCGTACGCCGAACCCGCGGCGATGAGGGAGGCCGTGCAGCCGGCCTCCGAGATGCCGTCGTGCAGCATCTGTCCGGTCGGCGACTCCTTGTAGGCGAGCAGCAGGTCGCGGTCGACTGCCTCGTACTGCTGGCCGAGCGGGTTGTAGATCTTCGCGCTCGGGAAGAAGGAGTCCATGCCGAAGGTGCGGTACTCGTCCGGCGCGATCAGCACGAAGCGGCGGCCGAGCTCCTTGTCCCGCATGAGGTCCTTGAGGAGACGGACGAAGGCCATCGTGGTCGCGATCGACTGCTGGCCCGTGCCCTTCTTCACGGTCGCGTACGTCTTGTCGTCGGGCAGCGCGAGCGGCTTGGAGCGTACGACGCGGGTCGGGACGTAGCCGCCCAGGCCCTTGCGCCGATCGTGCATGTACTGGATCTCCTCCGAGTTCCGGCCCGGGTGGTAGTACGGCGGCAGGCCGGACTCCAGCTCCTTGTCGGAGATCGGCAGGTGCAGCCGGTCGCGGAAGCCCTTGAGGTCGGCGACCGTCAGCTTCTTCATCTGGTGCGTGGCGTTGCGGCCCTCGAAGTTCGGGCCCAGCGTCCAGCCCTTGATCGTCTTGGCCAGGATGACCGTCGGCTGGCCCCGGTGCTCGGTGGCCGCCTTGAAGGCCGCGTAGATCTTGCGGTGGTCGTGGCCGCCGCGGCCCAGGTGCAGGATCTGGTCGTCGGTCATGTGCTCGACCATCGCGCGCAGCCGCTGGTCGTCGCCGAAGAAGTGGTCGCGGATGTACGCGCCGGACTCGGTGGCGTAGGTCTGGAACTGACCGTCGGGGGTCGTGTTCATCTTGTTGACGAGCACGCCGTCGCGGTCCTGGGCGAGCAGCGGGTCCCAGGTGCGGTCCCAGACCAGCTTGATCACGTTCCAGCCGGCGCCCCGGAAGACCGACTCCAGCTCCTGGATGATCTTGCCGTTGCCGCGCACCGGGCCGTCGAGCCGCTGCAGGTTGCAGTTGACGACGAAGGTCAGGTTGTCGAGGCCCTCGCGAGCCGCGATGGACAGCTGGCCGAGCGACTCCGGCTCGTCCATCTCGCCGTCGCCGAGGAACGCCCACACGTGCGACTTCGAGGTGTCGGCGATCCCGCGCGCGTGCATGTAGCGGTTCATCCGCGCCTGGTAGATCGCGCCGATCGGGCCGAGACCCATCGACACCGTCGGGAACTCCCAGAAGTCCGGCATGGAGCGCGGGTGCGGGTAGCTGGAGAGGCCGTCCGGGTACTTCGACTTCTCCTGGCGGAAGCCGTCGAGCTGGGCCTCGCTGAGCCGGTCGAGCAGGAACGCGCGGGCGTAGATGCCGGGGGAGGCGTGCCCCTGGAAGAAGACCTGGTCGCCGCCGAGGCCGTCGTCCTTGCCGCGGAAGAAGTGGTTGAAGCCGACGTCGTAGAGGGACGCCGAGGACGCGAAGGTGGCGATGTGGCCGCCGACGCCGATGCCCGGGCGCTGGGCGCGGGAGACCATCACCGCGGCGTTCCAGCGGGTCGCGTTCAGGACCTTGCGCTCGATCTCCTCGTTGCCCGGGAAGAACGGCTCGGCCCGGGTCGGGATCGTGTTGACGTAGTCCGTGCTGCGCATCTCGGGCACCGCGACGCGCCGCTCGCGGGCGCGCTCGATCAGGCGGAGCATCAGATAACGGGCCCGCTCCCGGCCGCGCTCGTCCACGGCGGCGTCGAGCGAGTCGAGCCACTCCTGGGTTTCCTCGGGGTCGAAGTCAGGAACCTGACTCGGAAGGCCGCCAATGATGATCGGGTTGCGATCGGATCCGGAAGCCACGCTGTTCCTTACCTGTCAGAGGGGCACTGATTCCCTGGTTTTTTCTGTTTTCGCCGTTTTTCCCTGCGTTTTGCCTGCACCGCTGTCCATCGTCCACCCCGGGGCTGTGCACGTCATCTCTACCGCGGGGTAACTCGGGACCGGCCAAAACGCAACGATACGCCCGGGGTGTGACGCGCTCGGCAAACTCGTTCGACCGTCGTATGTGAGGATGATTCCGAAAGCGGCATAGCGGGCAAAAGGGAGTGGTGTGTGTCACGCCCGTCCGCGATACGGTGCCGGGAGTTGCGGCGACACGGCCGGGATCGTCACCGTTTCGGCGGTCCGAACGGCCGGGTACTTGCGCGATCCGTCCCGCCCGTGTGGACTACGGCCAATGCTTCGCGCACGCGCGTGGCTGAGTTCATCACCAAGACATGATCAGGAGGCAACCCGTGAGCGCGACCGCGGACCACGCGGAGGAGCGGACCACCCCTGCCGTCAGGCTGGGGTTCCAGCCAGACCAGGTGGTCCAGGAGATCGGCTACGACGACGACGTCGACCAGGAGCTCCGCGAGTCCATCGAAGAGACCATCGGCAACGAGCTGATGGACGAGGACTACGACGACGTGGCCGACGCCGTGGTGCTCTGGTTCCGTGAGGATGACGGCGACCTGACGGACGCGCTGGTCGATGCCCTCGGCTTCCTCGAAGAAGGTGGCTCGATCCTGCTGCTGACGCCGAAGACCGGCCGCGACGGCTACGTCGAGCCGAGCGACATCGGCGAGGCGGTCACGACCGCCGGCCTCTCGCAGACCAAGAGCGTCAGCGTGGGCAAGGACTGGAACGGCAGCCGGCTGAACACGCCGAAGGCCGCCGCCAAGAAGCGCTGAGCCCCGCCGGTGGACGGACCGGACGCCGGTCCGTCCACCGGCCTGCCGTGATCGCCGCGCAGGAGTCGCCGCATAGGGTGTCCTCACCCGAACAGCCCCTTACGAAGGGATGCAGCGATGGCGATCCAGATCGGCGACAAGGCGCCCGACTTCGAGCTCAAGGACAACCACGGCCGGGCCGTGAAGCTGTCCGACTTCCGCGGCGAGAAGAACGTGGTGCTCCTCTTCTACCCGTTCGCCTTCACGGGTGTGTGCACCGGTGAGCTGTGCGAGCTGCGCGACAACCTGCCGAGGTTCGAGGACCGCGACACCCAGCTGCTGGCGGTCTCCAACGACTCCATCCACACCCTGCGCGTCTTCGCCGAGCAGGAGGGCCTGGAGTACCCGCTGCTGAGCGACTTCTGGCCGCACGGCGAGACCTCCCGCGCCTACGGCGTCTTCGACGAGGCCAAGGGCTGCGCCGTGCGCGGCACCTTCGTCATCGACAAGGAGGGTGTCGTGCGCTGGACCGTGGTCAACGGCCTGCCGGACGCCCGCGACCTGAACGAGTACGTGACGGCGCTCGACGCGCTGTGACCCCCTAGGGGTCCGCATGGCCGACACCCCGTGATTCTTCGGGGTCCAGGGCCTGCGTGCGGCGGGAACCCGTCACTAGGATCGAGTCGTTGATCCGGTATCCGAAGCACGACGGGGCTCCCCGCCCCTGGACACACATGGGAGGACTCGTGGGAGTCAGCCTCAGCAAGGGCGGCAACGTATCGCTGACGAAGGAGGCCCCCGGCCTGACCGCGGTCCTCGTCGGTCTGGGCTGGGACGTCCGGACCACCACCGGCACCGACTTCGACCTGGACGCCAGCGCACTCCTGCTGAACTCGGCGGGCAAGGTCGCCAGCGACCAGAACTTCGTCTTCTTCAACAACCTCAAGAGCCCCGACGGCTCGGTCGAGCACACCGGTGACAACCTCACCGGTGAGGGCGAGGGCGACGACGAGGTGATCAAGGTCAACCTGGCCACGGTCCCCGCCGACGTCGACAAGATCGTCTTCCCGGTGTCGATCTACGACGCCGACAACCGCCAGCAGTCCTTCGGGCAGGTCCGCAACGCGTTCATCCGCGTGGTCAACCAGGCCGGCGGCGCCGAGATCGCCCGCTACGACCTGTCCGAGGACGCCTCGACCGAGACCGCGATGGTCTTCGGTGAGCTCTACCGCAACGGCGCCGAGTGGAAGTTCCGCGCCATCGGCCAGGGCTACGCCTCCGGCCTGCGCGGCATCGCCCAGGACTTCGGCGTCAACGTCTGAGCCAGTGAGCGCCCCCCGGGGCGTTCGAAAGTCCGCTCTGTCCGGCGCCGCACCGTTTACGGTCGGCGCCGGACGCGCAGGACAACCGGAGAAACACCGCTAGGGGAGGACCATCACCATGGGCGTCACGCTCGCCAAGGGGGGCAATGTCTCCCTCTCGAAGGCCGCACCGAACCTCACCAACGTCATGATCGGACTCGGCTGGGACGCCCGCTCCACCACCGGCGCCCCCTTCGACCTGGACGCCAGCGCGTTGCTGTGCCAGGGCGGGCGGGTCCTCGGCGACGAGTGGTTCGTCTTCTACAACCAGCTCAAGAGCCCGGAGGGCTCCGTGGAGCACACCGGCGACAACCTCACCGGTGAGGGCGAGGGCGACGACGAATCGATTCTGGTCGACCTGCCCAAGGTGCCGGCCACCTGCGACAAGATCGTGTTCCCGGTCTCGATCCACATGGCCGACGAGCGCGGCCAGACCTTCGGCCAGGTCTCCAACGCGTTCATCCGGGTCGTCAACCAGGCCGACGGCCAGGAGCTCGCCCGCTACGACCTGTCCGAGGACGCCTCCACCGAGACCGCCATGATCTTCGGCGAGCTCTACCGCTACCAGGGCGAATGGAAGTTCCGCGCCGTCGGCCAGGGCTACGCCTCCGGCCTGCGCGGCATCGCGCTCGACTTCGGTGTGAACGTCTCATAGCACCGCACAGTCCGGATGTAGGGCCCGACCCACCCGTAGGACACCGGCGCCCTCTACACTTCGTGGTCAACAGTAGGTAAAGCCGAGTACGGCGCGAGCGAGACCCGTACACACAAGATTGGGTAGCCAGTGCTTCTGAAAACCTTCGGCTGGTCGTTCGCGATCACCGCGCTCGGCCTGGTCGCCGCGGTCTTCTACGGGGGGTGGGAGGCCTTCGGCATCGTGGCGATCCTCGCCGTCCTGGAGATCTCCCTGTCGTTCGACAACGCGGTCGTCAACGCCGGGATCCTGAAGAAGATGAACGCCTTCTGGCAGAAGATCTTCCTCACGGTCGGCGTTCTCATCGCGGTCTTCGGCATGCGGCTGGTCTTCCCGGTCGTCATCGTCGCGATCACCGCCAAGATGGGCCCCATCGAGGCCGTCGACCTCGCGCTCAACAACAAGGACCGCTACCAGGAGCTGGTCACCGACGCCCACCCGGCGATCGCCGCGTTCGGTGGCATGTTCCTGCTGATGATCTTCCTGGACTTCATCTTCGAGGACCGGGACATCCAGTGGCTGCGCTGGATCGAGCGCCCGCTCGCCAAGCTCGGCAAGGTCGACATGCTGTCGGTCTGCATCGCCCTGATCGTCCTGCTGATCACCTCCTTCACCTTCGCCACCCACGCCCACCAGCACGGCGGCGGTCACGTCGACAAGGCGCAGACGGTCCTGATCGCCGGCATCGCCGGCCTGATCACCTACATGATCGTCGGCGGCCTCTCCGGCTTCTTCGAGGACCGCCTCGAGGCCGAGGAGGAGCGTGAGCACGAGGAGGAGGAAGAGGCCGAGCGCAGCGGCAAGAAGAAGTCGGCGGTCCTGCTGGCCGGCCAGGCAGCGTTCTTCATGTTCCTCTACCTGGAGGTCCTGGACGCGTCCTTCTCCTTCGACGGCGTGATCGGCGCGTTCGCCATCACCAACGACATCGTGCTCATGGCCCTCGGCCTCGGCATCGGCGCGATGTACGTCCGCTCGCTCACCGTCTACCTGGTCCGCCAGGGCACCCTGGACGACTACGTCTACCTGGAGCACGGCGCCCACTACGCGATCGGCGCGCTGGCCGTGATCCTGATGGTCACCATCCAGTACGAGATCAACGAGGTCATCACCGGTCTCGTCGGCGTCGTCCTGATCGGCTGGTCCTTCTGGTCCTCCGTACGGCGCAACCAGCGGCTCGCGGAGGCCGAGGGAAACGCCGGGTCGGACGACAAGGCTGAGGTCTCCTCCGGGGTCTGAACCGGCTCGCCGGGCCGAAAACGGAGGGTGTGACGCCCTCCTCGACGAGGAACGCTCTGATGGGGGCGGCCGACCGGTCGGCCGCCCCCAGGCGTTTTCAGGAGTTACTGGGGGCGGGAATGGGTTTCTTCGACGGGCTGCTGGGCGGGAAGGCGGCCGAGTTCGACTCGGGCAGCGCCGCGTCCAACTCCATCGAGCTCACCAGGCGGCACCAGCAGGTGTCCCTCACCAAGCAGGGCGCGGCCACCGGCAACCTGCGGATCAACCTGAGCTGGCGGATGCGGACGTCCGACTTCGACGGCGAACAGCGCACGAGTCTGCTGCGGCACCCCTTCAAGGCGCTCAGGCCGCCGGAGGTGATCGGGCACGGGCAGAGCATGGTCAACGTCGACCTGGACCTCGGGGCGCTGTACGAGCTGGCCGACGGGACGAAGGGGGTGGTCCAGCCGCTCGGCGGCCTGCTCGGGGACGTGAACGCACCGCCGTACGTCAAGCTCAGCGGCGACGACCGGTTCGGGTCGGCGTCCGGCGAGACGATGTACGTCAACCTCGACCACCGGGACGACATCAAGCGGCTGCTGGTGTTCGTCTACATCTACGACCAGACACCGGCGTTCGACCGCACCCACGCGATCGTCACGCTGTACCCGAGCAACGGGCCGCGGATCGAGATAGGCCTCGACGAACGGCATCCGCAGGCCCGGTCGTGTGCGGTGGTGATGATCGAGAACGTGAAGGGCGAGCTGGTCGTCCGGCGTGAGGTGAAGTTCGTGTACGGGTTCCAGGGGGAGCTGGACCGGTTGTACGGGTGGGGGTTGCAGTGGGGGCGGGGTTACAAGACGGCCGAGCGGTAGTTCGCCTGCCGGGGGCGTGGGCGCTGTGAGTGCGCGAGTGCGGGTGGTTCGTGGTTGCTCGCGCAGTTCCTCCCCCAGCCTTCGGCCGGGGGTACCCCCGGCGCCCCTGGGCAGGGGCAGTCACCGCCCGATGAACTGCGGGCCCTGGGGCGGCAGCCGGAAGTCCGCGTTCGGGACCGTTGCCACCGGGATCGGGGCCGGGGGCGGGTAGCCGTAGCCCGACTGGGGCTGCTGCTGGGTGTAGGCGGGCTGCGGGTAGCCGTAGGTGGCCGGCTGGGGGTAGCCGTACGCCGGCTGGGTGGGTACCGACGTCGGCTGCTCGGGCGGGAGCGGTAGGGACGTCAGGGGTTCCTCCATCGGTTCGGACTCGTCCACCGAGATGCCGAAGTCCGTGGCCAGGCCCTTCAGGCCGTTGCTGTAGCCCTCGCCGAGCGCACGGAACTTCCAGCCCTCGCCCCTGCGGTACAGCTCGCCGCAGATCAGGGCCGTCTCGGCGCCGGTCTCCGGCTTGATGTCGAAGTGGGCCAGCGGTTCGGCGTCGGGCGCCGAGGCGTCGTACAGCAGGATGCGCAGGGCGGGTACGTGTTCGAACGGGACGCCGTCCGCCGACGCGACCAGGAGGATTCGGCCGACATTGGGCTCGACACCGGGGAGATCTGTCTGGATCGTGTCGGTGAGGCCCTCGGCCACCCGCTTCTTGCCGAGCCGCCAGACCTTCCCGGAGGGGTGCCGGGGCTGGTTGTAGAAGACGAAGTCCTCGTCGGAGCGCACACGTCCGTCGGGGCCGAGGAGCAGCGCCGAGGCATCCACGTCCGGAACCCCCTGCCCGGGCGTCCAGCGCAGCACGGCCCGGACCGTGGTGGCTTCCACGGGGACGTTCGACCCCTTCAGCATCGCGTGCGTCATGCGGTCATCCTGCCCTCTCGGTCCTGGTCACGACAACGCGGGGGGCCTCGCGACCGACACAGGCGGGTTACCTGAAATTCATGCCCGGCGGGAACCCCGGACATGGCTTTGTACGTACTATTACCGGCCACCCTTTACCAATTTCACAGGCTCGGCCCATGCCACGGGGGAGTTCTATGCGTCATTTCGGGCACATCGCACCTGAGGTGCGGCAGCGCCTCTTCCACCAGGAGCCGTGCGAGTTCACCGCCGACTCCCCGGCCCGGCTGCTCTCCGCGGCCCTGGGCGCCACGCTGTACAGCCCGGCCACCCGGCCGCGGCTCGCCGACGACATCGTCAAGCAGGCGGCGCTCGGCGTGGTCTCGATGGTGCTGTGCCTGGAGGACTCGATCGGCGACGAGGACGTGCCGGCGGGTGAGGAGAACCTGGTCCGGCAGTTCGCCGACCTGGCCGGGCGCGAGCGCGCGGGCGTCGAGCTGCCCCTGCTCTTCATCCGGGTGCGCGAGCCCGAGCAGATCCCCGATCTGGTACGACGGCTCGGCGGCAGCGTGTCGCTGCTGTCCGGATTCGTGTTCCCGAAGTTCACCGAGGAGCGCGGCATCCCCTTCCTCCAGGCCCTGGACGGCGCCACGCTGCGCAGCGGCCGCCGCCTGTTCGGCATGCCGGTGCTCGAGACGCCCGAGCTGATGTACCGGGAGACGCGCGTGGACGCCCTGGAGGGCATCGCCCGCGCCGTCGACAAGTACCGCGACAAGGTGCTGGCGCTGCGCCTCGGGGTGACCGACTTCTGCTCGTCCTACGGGCTGCGCAGGGCCCCCGACATGACCGCCTACGACGTGCAGATCATCGCCTCCGTCATCGCCGACGTCGTCAACATGCTGGGCCGGGCCGACGGCACCGGGTTCACGGTGACCGGGCCGGTGTGGGAGTACTTCCGGGTCCCCGAGCGCATGTTCAAGCCGATGCTGCGGACCAGCCCCTTCCTGGCGGAGCAGGCCGTGGAACTGCGCGACCGGCTCATCGAGCACGCCATGGACGGCCTGCTGAGGGAGATCTCCCTCGACCAGGCCAACGGGCTGCTCGGCAAGACCTGCATCCATCCGTCCCACGTCATTCCCGTGCACGCGCTGTCCGTCGTCAGTCACGAGGAGTTCTCCGACGCCCAGGACATCCTGCGGCCGGAACGCGGCGGCGGGGGTGTACTTCGCTCGGCCTACACGAACAAGATGAACGAGGTGAAGCCGCACCGCGCCTGGGCCGAGCGGACCATGCTCCGCGCCGAGGTGTTCGGCGTGGCCAACGAGGACGTCGGCTTCGTGGAGCTGCTCGCCGCCGGGATACCGGCTTGACGGACGCTACGGGACGACACAGGGAACCCATGAACATCGCAGCGAACAACGGGGTCTGGTCCGGCAGCTGGGTCGCCGAGCGGCTCGGCGTCGAACTCGTGGGCGACGACGGCCTGACGGCCCTCCTCGGCCTGGCCCTGCGCCGCAACCCCAGACGCGCCCACCTCCTGGTCTCCAACGTGCTCGGCAAGCACGTACCGCAGTCGCCGTCCGTGGTGTACGGGCATGGGTTCAGTCTGGGCCGACGGGTGCGTGACCTGCTCGGAGAGTCGGAGGCCGGGCAGGCGGTCGTGCTGGGCTACGCCGAGACGGCCACGGGCCTCGGGCATTCGGTGGCCGACGGAATCGGCCTCGCCCCGTATCTCCACTCCACGCGCCGGCCGGTCGCCGGGGTCGCGCCCGCGGGCGGCTTCGAGGAGTCCCACTCGCACGCGACCTCGCACCTGCTGCTCCCCGAGGACCCCGCACTGCTCTCCGGCGACGGCCCCCTGGTCCTCGTCGACGACGAGTTCTCCACCGGCAACACGGTCCTGAACACGATCCGCGACCTGCACGCCCGTTATCCGCGGAAACGTTACGTCGTGGTGGCTCTGGTGGATATGCGGTCGGCGGCGGACGCGGGGCGACTGACCTCGTTCGCCGAGGAGATCGGCGCCGGGGTGGACCTGGTGGCGGCGGCATCGGGGACGGTGAAGCTGCCCGAGGGCGTGCTGGAAAAGGGGCAGGAACTGGTGGCGCGGTACGAAGAGAGTGCCGCGGCAGGCGATCAGCCGGCCGCGGCGCCGTCGGGGCTGGTCGCGCAGTTCCCCGCGCCCCTTGAGGGGGTTGCCCTGGACCCCCTGGGGGCGCGGGGAACTGCGCGAACGGCTCCCACCGGCCCGCAGACGACCGACAACCGCACCGCCCCTCACCTCACCCGCGTCGACCTGCACTGGCCGCACGGCCTCCCCGACGGCGGACGGCACGGGTTCACCCCGGCCCACCGCATACGCCTGGAGTCGGCCCTCCCCCTCATGGCCGCGAGGCTCGCCGAAGCCCTGCCCCCCGACGCCCGCCGCGTGCTCACGCTCGGCTTCGAGGAGCTGATGTACGCCCCCCTGAGGATCGCCCGCGAGCTGGAGGCCCTGGTCACCGCCGAGGTGCGGTACTCCACCACCACCCGCTCGCCCGTCCTGGCCGTCGACGACCCCGGCTACGCCATCCGCAGCCGCCTCGTCTTCCCGGCCCACGACAACCCGGCCGACGGCCCCGGCGAGCGCTACGCGTACAACGTCGCCGGCGCCGGCTTCGACGCCGTCGTCCTGTTCGTCGACTCGGCCGGTGACACCCCCGAACTGCACGCGCCCGGCGGCCTGCTGGACCGGCTCGGCGCGCATGCCCCGCACGTCCTGCTCGCGGTTGTACCGTCGTACGTCCCCGCGCTGACCGAAGAGAGCCCCGCCATGCTGCCCGAGCCCCTCCGCGGTCCCGCCTTCTCCTCGTACCCGGCGGAGGACGTCGGCTGGCTGCTCCAGGACCTCTCGGACGTCACGCTGGAGGCGCCGACCGAGGAGCGCGAGGAGGCGATCCAGAGCGGCGGCGCGCACTACGCCGAGTCGCTGCCGGTGGAGTACCAGCCGAGCGACCAGTACCAGGCGCTGTTCCACGCCGCCCTGGAGACCTCGGCGGCACGGATCGCGCAGGCGGTCGGGGTGGTCACCGAGACCGTGATGGCCGAACGGTCGCCGCGGCCGGTACTGGTGTCGCTGGCGCGGGCCGGCACCCCGGTGGGCGTGCTGATGCGCCGCTGGGCGCAGTTCCGGTACGGCCTCGACCTGCCGCACTACGCGGTGTCGATCGTGCGCGGTCGCGGCATCGACGCGAACGCGCTGCGCTGGCTGGCCGCCCACCACGACCCGCGGGACGTGGTGTTCGTGGACGGCTGGACGGGGAAGGGTGCGATCACCCGGGAACTGGCGGACGCGGTCGAGGAGTTCGAGGCGCGGGAGGGGGTCTCCGGGTTCGATCCGGAGATCGCGGTGCTCGCCGACCCCGGGTCGTGCGTGCGGACGTACGGCACCCGGGAGGACTTCCTGATCCCCTCCGCGTGCCTCAACTCGACCGTCTCCGGGCTGATCTCGCGGACCGTGCTGCGGGCCGACCTGGTGGGTCCCGGCGACTTCCACGGCGCGAAGTTCTACCGCGAACTGGCCGGCGCCGATGTCTCGGTGGCCTTCCTGGACGCCGTCGCGGCGCGGTTCGCCGAGGTGGCCGACGCCGTGGACGCATCCGTGAAGGAGCTGGCCGTCGCCGACCGCACGCCGACCTGGGAGGGCTGGGCGGCCGTCGAGCGGATCAGCGAGGAGTACGGCATCCACGACGTGAACCTGGTCAAGCCGGGTGTCGGCGAGACCACCCGGGTGCTGCTGCGCCGGGTGCCCTGGAAGATCCTGGCGCGGGCCGGGGCGGGGGCCGACCTGGACCATGTGCGGCTCCTTGCGGAGCAGAGAGGGGTGCCGGTGGAGGAGGTCGGCGAACTGCCGTACACCTGTGTCGGGCTGATCCATCCCAAGTACACGCGCGGGGCGACCGGCGCCGACGGCCGGGCGGTGAACGTCTGATGGCGGTGCTCGTCGCGAGCGACCTCGACCGTACGCTCATCTACTCGGCGGGTGCCCTGGCGCTGACCATGCCGGACGCGCGGGCGCCCCGCCTGCTCTGCGTCGAGGTGCACGAGAGCAGGCCGTTGTCGTACCTGACGGAGACGGCCGCGCGGTTGCTGACCGAGCTGGGGGACGCGGCCGTCTTCGTGCCGACCACCACCCGGACCCGTAAGCAGTACGAGCGGATCAACCTGCCGGGGCCCGCGCCGAGGTACGCCATCTGTGCCAACGGCGGGCACCTGCTGGTCGACGGGGTGTCCGACGGGGACTGGCACGGACGGGTGCTGGCGCGGCTGGCCGACGAGTGCGCGCCGCTGGACGAGGTGCGGGCGTATCTGACGGAGCACGCCGACCCGGTGTGGCTGCGCAAGCAGCGGGTCGCCGAGGACCTGTTCGCCTACCTGGTCGTGGAGCGCGAGCTGCTGCCCGAGGAGTGGGTGAAGAGCCTCGCGGTGTGGGCGGAGAACCGCGGCTGGACGGTGTCGTTGCAGGGACGGAAGATCTACGCCGTGCCGAAGCCGCTGACGAAGAGCGCGGCCATGCGGGAGGTCGCGCGCCGGACCGGGGCCGAGCTGACGCTGGCCGCCGGTGACTCCCTGCTCGATGCCGACCTGCTGCTGGCCGCGGACCGCGGCTGGCGGCCGGGGCACGGGGAGTTGGCCGACGCCGGGTGGGCCGGGCCGGCCATTGCCGCGCTGCCGGAGCGAGGGGTGCTTGCCGGTGAGCGAATCCTGCGGGAATTCCTGAAGGCGGTTCGTGCCGGGAGCTAGCCGCAGCAACCGCCGCCGCAACAGCCCCCACCGGAGCCGGCGGGGGCGCCGGAGCCGGCGGCGGACGCGGAGGCCGTACCCCCCACCGCCACCGTCGACAAGAGCTTTACCGTGTCTTGATGTCCCTCCGGGCATGCTGCCGGAGCCGATGACTCGGCCATGGGGCGGGACAGTTCGAAAGTGTCGCCGCAGGTGCGGCAGCGGTACTCGTAGCGGGGCATGGGGGACAGGCTAGCGGCAGCGATGCGGGAGTGACGGGCATCACTGCACCTCAGAATTTCATGAGTGTTCCTTTCTGTCCGATACTTGTGCGGAGATATTGAAAAGATCGCTGATAATTTGAGCTGGCCGCGAGGAGCCAAAAGACCGGGGGAAGAGGGGGGCTCGAAGCGCCGCGCCCGCCGCGGCCCTGCCACCCGTCGTGTCTACCTGCGCGCGCAAGACCGAGTGCGAGGGGAGACGCAGTCGTGACGGACGCAACGGAGCGGACGGGCGACCCGGAGGACGGCCGTGACCAGGCCAAATCCCGGGATCGAAAGCCGTTCGAGCCGGACGCGACGCTGCATCTGAAGGTCGACGGCCTGCGTGCGGAGCATGCTCTGTGGCAGAAGGGCGACGACGCTCAGCGTGCACAGGAGGCCGCACGGCAGAAGGCGGAGGCTCTGTGGAACGAGCTGCACGCGCTGCGGGCCTCGGATGCCGATGCCGCGAAGGCGGGCGAGAGCAAGGGAAGCATCCCCGCGCCTCGTGAGGGGGTCCGGCGGAACAAGCCGGATCTGCCGGTGCACGACGAGACCCTGCATCTGAAGGTGGACGCCCTGCGGGCGGACGTCACGATGCAGATCCGGGTGCCCGAACAGCGGCAGACGGAGCCGGAGCCGACGGCCTCCGGCGGCCGTGCGGAGCGGCGCCGCAGCGCCCGCCCGTCGCCGCGTGAGCGCGTGCTGGAGGCGGTGGCGGGGTTCCGGGCTCTCGTGGGGCCCCGGCTCGAGCCTCTGGCGCCGTACGCGCGGAAGCTGCGGCCGCTGTACCCGCGGCCCGGCCGGAGCGGCTGGCGGCGCTGGGTGCCGTCCTGGCGGCAGTGGCTGGGGGCCTGGCTGGGGGGTATCGGGCTGACCGGGCTGTTCCTCGTGGTCGCCTACGCCGCGACGGACATACCCTCCAACCTCAACACGTACGCCACCCAGCAGGACAACGTCTACTTCTGGTCCGACGGGACGCCGATGGCCCGGACCGGCTGGGTGCAGCGGCAGGACATGCCGCTCAAGGACATACCCGTGGACGTGCGCTGGGCGGTGCTCGCGGCGGAGAACGAGAGCTTCTACACCGACCCCGGCATCTCGGTCAAAGGCATCGCCCGGGCCCTGTACCGCACGGTCGGCGAGGGGGACACCGAGGGCGGATCCACCATCACCCAGCAGTACGTGAAGAACGTCTACCTGACGCAGAACCAGACCATCAGCCGCAAGTTCACCGAGGCGATGATCTCCCTCAAGCTCGACAACAAGATGAGCAAGGACCAGATCCTGGAGGGCTACCTCAACACCAGCTGGTTCGGCCGGGGCACGTACGGCATCCAGCGCGCCTCCCAGGCCTACTACGGCAAGGACGTCAGCCAGCTGAACGTCAGCCAGGCCGCCGTGCTCGCCTCGCTGCTCAAGGGCGCCGGCCTCTACGACCCGACGCTCGGCAAGGCCAACCACAAGCGGGCGGTGGAACGCTGGTCCTGGATCCTTGACCGGATGGTCAAGATCGGCAAGCTGTCGCCGGCCGAGCGCGCCAAGTACACGAAGTTCCCCGAGCCGATCGCGACCAACAAGGTGTACGACACCGGCAGCCAGAGCGACTACCTGGTGGAGCTCGCCCAGCAGTACGCCAAGAAGTCCGCCCACATCTCGGACAAACAGTTCGACCTGGGCGGATACCAGATCTACACCACCTTCGACCGGAAGAAGGAGAACGCCCTCACCAAGGCCGTCACCAAGGCCCGCAAGGACGCCAAGGCGAGCGACCCCAAGAACGCCGCGGCCGCCCACTACGGCGCCGCCTCGGTCGCGACCGACGGGCGGATCGTCGCCGTGTACGGCGGACCCGACCACCGGACCCAGGGCTACAACGAGTCCAACGCCACCACCGTCCCGGCCGGTACCGCCTTCCTGCCCTTCGTCTACGCGGCCGGGCTGCAGAACGGCGTCCACAAGGAACGCGGCGCTGCCGCCACCGACGTCCTGCCCGAGACGGTCTACGACGGCGACGACAAGGTCCCGGTCACGACACTCGACGGACCGTACTGGGACCGCAGCGGCAAGAAGGTCTACGCCAAGAACGACGACGACAAGTCCTACGGGCAGATCAGCCTCGCCAACGCCCTCGCCCAGTCGGTGAACACACCGTTCATGCAACTCGGCATGGACACCGGACTCGACAAGGTGCGCGCCACCGCGGTGGCCTCCGGGCTGCTCTCCGAGAGCATGGGACCCCAGGTGCCCGCGCTGTCCATCGGCAGCTCCACGCCCAGCGCGATCCGGATGGCGAGCGGATACGCCACCTTCGCGGCCGGCGGCGACCACACCGAGCCGTACTCGGTCTCCAAGATCACCCGCAACGGCCAGAGGATCCTCCTGGACACCCCCCGGCCGACCCGCGCGGTCCGTGACGACGTGGCCGAGGACGTCGAACAGGCACTCTCCGAGTCGTTCCGCCTGGCCCACCCGACCCCCGCCCTCACCAACGCGGCGGCCGGAAAGGCCGGCAGCACCTATGCCGGCGGCGAGGACACCGCCGCCTGGTACACCGGCACGCTCTCGAACGTGACGACGTCGGTCGTCGTATACCGCATCGACCTGAACAAGTCCCTGGAGCCGCTCCCGCTCAAGGGAATCGCCGGATCCGGCACCGACAACGTCCCGTACACGGTCTGGGCACAGGCCCTGGGCCTCGGCTGACCCCCGAGGCCACGAAGCTCCCCACGCCACCCACCCGCAGAATGAGCCGAGCATGAAGCCCCGCACGAAGCCGACAACCGGCGGCCACCGCCGCAAGGCGCCCGCCCGTGACCGCCGTCCAGCCCGCCCGGAGGTCATGACCCTGGCCGCCTTCCTGGTCGTGGCCTCCCTCGTCGCGGGCTACCTGGTGCTCACCAGACAGGACGACACCGCGCCCACCGCCGCCGGGACCACGAAGGCCTCCCCGTCGGCGTCGGCGTCGCCGAAGTGGGACGGCAAGACCCACGTCCTGGGCGACGGCTCGACGTCCTACACAGGGCCGCAGAAGGACCAGCTGAAGCCCGAGAAGCTCAAGCCGGGGGAGAAGCCGCCCCAGTTCGTCGTCTTCTCCTGGGACGGCGCCCTGGAGGGCTCCGACCATCTCTTCTCGCACTACCGGGAGATGGCCAAGGAGTACAACGCCCACATGACCTTCTTCCTCACCGGCATCTACCTGCTGCCCAAGAGCAAGAAGACCCTCTACACCGGGCCGATGCACAAGCCCGGCGACGCCGCCATCGACTACGCCACCGACGAACACATCCGCACCACCCTGGAACAGCTGCGCGAGGCCTACGACGACGGCAACGAGATAGGCACCCACTTCAACGGCCACTTCTGCGAGAAGAAGGGCGGCGGCGACTGGAGTGTCGAACAGTGGAAGAGCGAGATCGACCAGTTCTACAAGTTCGTCGAGAACTGGAAGACCAACACCGGCTTCAAGGACATCCCCGCCCTGCCCTTCGACTTCAAGCAGGAGGTCGTCGGCGGCCGCGCCCCCTGCCTGGAGGGCCAGTCGAACCTGCTGAAGGCCCTTCAGAAGTACGGCTACAACTGGAAGTACGACGCCAGCTCCTCCGGCGACTTCCAGATATGGCCCTCGAAGAAGGACGGCCTGTGGAACTTCCCGCTGGAGTTGATCCCCTACCCCGGCGGTGACTACCAGGGCCTGTCGATGGACTTCAACTTCCTCTACAACCAGTCCAACGGCGAGACCGACGGCGACCCCTCCAAGTACGCCCAATGGGAACAGCAGACCGTCGATTCCTACATGGACGGCTTCAACCGCGTCTACTACGGCAGCCGCGCCCCGCTCTTCATAGGCAATCACTTCGAGGACTGGAACGGCGGCATCTACATGAAGGCCATCGACCAGATCATCCCGAAGATATGCACCAAGAAGGGCGTCAAGTGCGTCTCCTTCAAGGAACTCGCCGACTGGATGGACGCCCAGGACCCGGCGACCCTCGCCCGGCTGCGCACCCTGGACCCCGCCCAGGCCCCGGCGGACTGGTCGAGCATCGTGAAGTGAGCCTTGTACCGACTTATGGCAGGCGGTTCAAGTCGGCGCGGCAGCAAGCGGATTCCAATCCTGCAACCCCCTTCACAGGAGTCACACACGCCGTGCGAAGATGCCGTCGCCCGGTAGGAGTACCGGCGTAGAGGGGAACATCATTGAAATCCAGAAAACTGAGCCGTAAGCGCAGCCGCGCGGCCATAGTCACGGCGACGGCTGCCTCGGTCGTCGCGGGCGTCGCCTTCGCGGCCAACTGGAGCGCGGGCGCGGCCGTCGTCGACGACCCGACCGTGAACGCCGCGACCAAGGCGACTTTCCAGAAGCTGGCCGACGCGGTCTTCACCGACCGCACCCAGGCCCTCGTGCAGGGTGCCTCGCAGAAGAAGCAGACGTCCCGCTTCTCCGGTGACGTCCGGCTCTCCGGCACCCAGTCGCGCGACGAGAACGCGGCGCTGACCCAGCTGCGCGGCCGCCAGAGCAGCATCGCCAAGGCCGGCGAGACGTACAGCGCCGGCAGCACCCAGGTCACGCTCGACGCGACCCGCGTGACCGGCCGCACCGCCAAGGCCGACGTCACCGAGACGACGACGCTGACCTACGCGAAGGCCGCCTCCGGCACGCCGAAGACCACCGGCTTCCAGGCCCACCACGAGCTGACCTTCAAGGCCGACCGGCAGGGCACCTGGCAGCTGACGAACATCCAGGACACCGACGACGGCGGCCTCGCCGTCAACACGCTGTCCAAGCCCTCGGTCAAGGCGCCCGCCACCGGCGACGACGGCAACACCACGCCGGACGCCCCGCGCGCGGCCATCACGCGCAACCCGACGCCCGTGCCGAAGACCCTCACCGGCGGCACGTACGACTACAAGGCGATGGCCGCCTACGCCGAGAAGTACGTCTACAACTACAACCCGGCCTACCCGGACTACAACAACGAGACGGCCGGCGGCGACTGCACCAACTTCGTCAGCCAGTCGCTCAAGGCCGGCGGCTGGAAGCACGTCCCGGGCTACGTGTACGACTACACGAAGTGGTTCGGCACCGCCGACATCCAGTCGGACTCGTTCGTCGGCGTCAACGAGTGGTCCTGGTTCGCCCAGAACTCCAAGCGGACCACCCCGCTCGCCAACGTCTTCCAGGCGCAGGTCGGCGACGTCATCCAGATGGACTTCGACCGGGACGGCTCGAAGGACCACACGATGATCGTCACGTACGTGGCCAACGGCATCCCGTACGTGACCTACCACTCCAACAACACCTACCGCAGGTCGCTGGCGAGCCTCGTCGCGTCGTACCCGAACGCGTACTACTACGCCTACCGCACCTGATCATCGGCAGCCGTCACGGCCCGCTGCTCCGCCTCGGGGTGGCGGGCCCGCCAGTACGGGTTGTCGTGCGGCAGGTTCGTACTGACCCTGCCGTACATCCCGAACACCATCAGCACGAGACCCACCACGAAACTGAACAGCACGTTCTGGATCTTGAAGGCCAGGAAGTCCGAAGCCGTGTCCAGCAGGCCCAGGAACAGGAAGCCGTTCAGGATGAACAGCACCCCGAGGACCATGTTCAGCGTGGACGCGAAGTTGCCGCCGATCACCATCCCCACGAACAGCAACAGCCCGACACAGATCGACAGCACACTCAGCGCGCCGTTGGTGTTCAGGCCGATCGCGGAGTTCCCGCCCGTGTCGAAGAAGCCGATGTTGTCGGTCAGCCCGAGGATCCCGAAGGCCAGCAGGAACAGGCCCATCAGCCCCGCCCCGATCCGGTAGACCCGGTTCAGCCGGTGATCGACGGGCAGCGCCTCGTCGAAAACGATCCGCGGCCGCGACATCCCCGAATGTGCTGAGTGTCCCGAATGAGCCGTGTGTGAGGCCATCTCCGCCTCCCCATCTGGATTGCGGGTCGCCTCCCAATATCCGCCTGCGCCGACCGGACGGCAAACGGCTCACGGGTGACCGGTGCCCCGGTCCTCCCGCATCTGCGCCACCGTCCGTGCCACCGACTGCCGCACCGCCTCCGTCTCCGTCAGGAAGTGCCAGTAGTCGGGATGCCGCCCCTCCAGCGTCCCCACCGCCCGGTCCAGCCGCGCCACCGCGTCGTCCAGCGGCCGCGCGTGCCGCGGATCCGGGCTGGACCGCCCGGCCATCGCCAGCCGCTGAGCGTCCCGGATCGCGAACCGCGTCCGCTCGATCTCCGCCTGCGGATCCTTCTGCACGGCGTTCAGCCGGCCCAACCGGTCACCGGCCGCGGAAACCGCCTCGTCCGTACTGTTCAGCAGCGCCCGCACGGTCGACAGCAGCGACGTGGCGTCCGCCCACCTCTGCGCGTCCCGCGCGGCCTGCGCCTCCCGCAGCTTCACCTCGGCCTGCCGCACGTTCTCCGCCGCCTGCTGCGGCACCTGCTGCAGGTCCTGCCAGCAGGCCGCCGAGAACCGCCGCCGCAGCTCGCTGAGGACCGGGTCCACCTGCCCGGCCCGCGTGGTCAGCGCCTGCGCACGCGTCCGCAGGCTCACCAGCCGGTGATCGATCTCCGCGGCCTGCTCCGGCAGCCGCTCGGCCTCGACCCGGATCGCCTCGGCCTCCCGCTGCACCCGCCCGGCCCGCTCCAGCGTCGCCTGCACGCCATGCTGCCCCGCGCCCTGGTTGAGCCTGGTCAGCTCGGGCGACAGCGCGGCCAGCCGGGCCGCCAGCTCATCGGCCCTGAGCGGGGTCTTCCGCACCGCATCCAGCGCATTACTGGCCGCCAGCAGCGCCTGCCGGGCCCGCTCCACGGCGGGCGCCAGCCGCGCCAGCTGCGTCTCGGCCTTGCCGAGCAACGGCCCGAGCGACTCCCCGAACCGGTCCAGCTCCCCCCGGACCCGCACCAGCTCGTCCTTGGCCCCGGAGATCTCCCCCCGCGCCCGCGCCGCCGTGGCGGCCTCCAGGTCGTCCCGGTCCAGGTCATAGGCGTCGATGGCCTGGATGTACCGGTTGCTCACCTCGTCGATCCGCCGGCCCAGCGCCTCGAAGTCGGAGACGGCACGACGGGCCGCCGGCGAGTCGTCGACGGCGGAGATGGTCTCTATCGAGATCCGCAGGTCCCGCTGGGCGGTGTCCAGCTCGTAGAACGCGGCGGCCGCGGCGTCCTTGGCCGCCTGCGCCTCCGCCCGCTGACTCTCCGCGCGCCCCCCGAACCACCGCCGGGTCCCGCCACCGGCGAACGCCCCCGGCACCACCAGCACCGCCAGCAACGGCAGGCTCACCAGCCCGAGAACATCCCGGAGCGGCGTGCGCCGGGCCCGTACGGGAGGCGGGTACGACTGCTCGGATACCGCCGAAGTCGCCGATGTCCCCGTCACTTCTCCCTCTCCCGTACCACGCTGCGCCCTCTGTCCTGGCGGTCGCTGCAATTCTCCCACTCGTGAAAGACGAACACACGGGCCTGTCAGTTCGCGGTCGGGGCGATCGGTCGGGGACGGTTCGGGGTGCGGCCGGTGGCGGCGCGGGCGGTCGGCCGGCACTGGTACGCGTGATCACTTCGCCGAGCGGGCGGCAATCGTCCGCCTGTCGAACGCGTGACCTTTCGAGGTGAGGGTCGTCGGGTGAGACGAAAGGATCTCCGGTCCTGACGGTCGCGACTGGGGGGTGGGAGCGGTGCGTGAACTCCGGGCGCCTTTCGTCGCGCCCGCTCCCACCGGTGTGACGACGCGGACGCGACTGCGGGTGTCCGAGGCGGACGCCGCGGTACCGACCGAGGCGGGCGTGTTGCTCGGTTCGCCGGCCGCTCGGGATCTCGCGACACGGTCCCGGCAGGGGACAGCCGCCGACACCGCCGCCTGGGCGGATCGGAAGCGTGCGCTGACCCTTTCGTCGTCGGCGCGATGGGCGGGCAGCATCACCAGGGCCACGCATGACCAGCGCGCCGGCCCGGCGAGCGCAGGCGGCTGAGATGGCCTGGCTCCGCGGCGAGACCGCACGCATCGCGGCCCGGTTGGCCAGACCGCTGGGCGTGAAAGCCGACAAACGGGCGGGGCTGGCGCGCGGCTGTGCCGGTCGAACGGAATGGCATGCCAAGTCCCGTCGCCTCCAAGCCCTCCGCACCCGCCTCGTGTCGCCCGGGCGCGGAGCGAACGTGGGGGACCAGCGTGCCCAAGACCACTCGGGGCACGCGGCTGAGCACGCGGCCGGGCATCAGGCCGTGACGCCGCTCAGTCCGTAGGAACCGCTGCGCCTGGCCGATCCGGGAAACGGAATTGCGGGCCGGAGCCCTGGACGATGTAGGCTGTCGACTCGTCTCGGGTGCGTAGCTCAGTGGTAGAGCGCCTGCCTTACAAGCAGGATGTCGGCGGTTCGAAACCGTCCGCGCCCACGTGAACAGAGGACCCCGGCCGATTCGGCCGGGGTCCTCCGGTGCTCTCAGCCCTTCTCGTGCGCGTGCTTGAGCCGGCTCCGGGCGTCCATGCGGTCCGGGGCCGTGACCTCCGCCCAGAAGCGGTGGCCGCTGACGAACACCGCGAGTTCGTGCTCGCGGCGGCGCAGCTTCTCCACCTCGGCCTGTTCGTCCTCGGTCCAGCCCGGGGAGGCGGGGCGCTCCACCTTGCGCCAGCCGCCCTCGTCGCTGAATCCGTCCAGCGGCTCGACCGACCAGGGGAGCCGCTTCAGCAGGGCCGACAGCTCGGCCCGGACCTGATGCAGCTCCTCCTGACCGGCGAGGAGGTCACTCGGAAAGTCATAGGTCGCAGCCACGCGGCAATGGTACGCCTGTTCGATTTTAGGTGGCGAGTTTGTTCGTGGGGTTCATGTGTTCGATGCGCGGTGCCGTCGGTCCACGTCGTCACGCGCCGCCCCAGAGGTCGATCACCGCCACCAGGCAACCCCCGGTGACCAGTCCCTGGACCACCGCCATGACCCACATCCGTACGCTCCACGCTGCCGCCGCGATCATCCCCGCACCCAGGGCGAGACCTCCCAGGCACGCCGGCGGGACCCACGCCGCCGCGAACGTGTAGAGCGTCAAAATGGCGAGGACTCCGAACAGCGCGACGGCCTCGACCACCACCATGGCCACCGCCGCGAACGCGTCCCCGGCCCACTTCGCGTACCGTCTGATTCCGCCGTCCACCGCGCCAGCGTCTCCCGGAGCCGCGGACTCCGTCGGCCCCGCCCTCATACCGATACCGGACCGGGACCCCACCGGTGGGTGGAGGCCCTCTCCATCGACCCGTGGGTGGTGGTGATCGGCTAGGTGCCGGAGGAGCCTTGAGGCATGGGATCACTGCACTCGGCACTCGTCGCTCTCACCGGTGTCTGCGTCCTGGTCTTCGTCGTGGCCTGGATCGCGGGTGCCGTCTACTTCGGCCTGAAGAGCCGGGCCGGTGCGCGCGGTTGGGTGCGCGGGCTGCGCCGTACGCTGCCCCGCCGGGTCCTGCTGGCCGCCGGTGCCGGGCTGTTCTCCTGGCTGGTCGGGCACACCGGCGGGTTCTGGCACCGGCTGCAGTACTGGCAGCCTGAACTCGCGCTCCTGGGCGCCCTGCTGGCCATCGCCGCCACCGCGCTGCTGCTGTGGGCCCGCTGGGTCCTGGGCACGATGTGGGCCAGCGTCCCGACGGTCCAGGAACACCACGAACTGCGTACCGACGGGCCCTACCGGCTGGTTCGCCATCCCATATACACCGGCTTGCTCGGACTGGTCGCGGGCGCCATGCTGGCCTGCGGCTTCGGCGTCTGGACAGCCGTCCTGGCGGTCGCCGTCCCGTGGCTGCTGAGCCGGGTGCGGACCGAGGACGCGCTCATGGCCGGCCGGTTCGGGGCCGCCTATGACGCCTACCGCGCCCGCGTCCCGGCACTCATACCGTGGACCCGGCCGACACGCGTCCACCCGCGCCACGGTGACGCGAGCGGGAGCCCGGGGTGGTAGCGGTGGGTGCGGAGGGTGTGCGGGCGGCCTCGGGCGGCGGCGAACCGGGGCAGCCGGACGGCGGGCTCGGCCGCGGGGGCCTCCAGGGCACGGTGCTCCTGACGCCGGTCCTCGCTCGTGTCCGTCATGCCGGTGATCCTGGCAGCCGCCACTGACAACGGCCCTGCCCGCGGGCTGAGAGGCTGGGGGGGGGGCAGGATGGTGTTCCCGCGGGGCGGGAGAACGGAGCAGGGACAGGATGAGCGGGCAGCGGCAGCCGGCGTTCGTGAAGGTGTGCGGGCTCACCCGGGAGGAGCAGATCGACTGGGCCGTCGAGCTGGGGTACGACGCGGTCGGGATCGTCGTGACGCCGAAGAGCAAGCGGTACTGCCCGCCCGAACGGGCCGTGGCGCTGGCCGGATACGCCCGGGGACGGATCCCCGTCTTCGCGGTGGCCCTGACGCACGCAGAGACGGCCGCCGTCGCCGACCACGTCGACGTCGTCCAGATCTACGAGCCGGCCGACATCCCGAACCTCGCGCTCGCCTCCGGCACCCCGCCCGAGAAGCCGGAGGCGCTCCGGTACTTCTTCTACGACGCCAGCGCGGGCAGCGGCGTGTTCGCGGACATCCCCGACTGGGTCGGCGAGGTGCCGGGGAGGGTGGTGATCGCCGGCGGCCTCGACGAGCACAACGTCGCCGGTGTCATCGAGGAGTTCGGGCCCTACGGCGTGGACGTCTCCAGCAGCGTGGAGACCGCGCCGGGGGTCAAGAGCCGCGAGAAGATGGCCGCCTTCCTCGCCGCCGCCCGCACCCCGGGCGGAACAGCCGCTAGCGTCCGGCCTCGCGCAACTCCCTGACGATGCGGGCCGTCACCGGCACGGGTACGCCGTGCCGGTCCGCCGCGCGCAGCAACGCGCCGCCGATCGCGTCGAGTTCGAGCGGGCGTCCGGCCTCCGCGTCGCGTTGCATCGAGGACTTGGCGGCGGGCGGGAAGGCGTCGTACCGGGCCAGGGCCTGGGCCGGGTCGACGGGCGCGCCGCAGGCACGGCTGACGGCTGCGGTCTCCGCCACGAGGGAGGCCAGTTCCTCGCGGTGCCGGGTGCGGGCCTCGCCGAGGGGGAGGGCGTAGCGGGTGGTGAGGAGGGCGAACGGGGCGAGGAAGGACATCTTCGCCCAGAGGGCGGTGGTTTCGTCGTCCAGGACGCGGGTGGCCGGGCCGGCGGCGGTGAGTGCTTCGGCCAGGGACTCCAGGCGGGGGACCTTGTCGCCGGTCAGGTCGATCTCCGCGAAGGGGCTGGTGTGTTCGATCAGGCCGGGGGCGGTGCGGGTCGACTCGACGCGGATCACGGAGGGGGCCACGCGATCGGGGGCGTACCGGGCGCGCAGGAGCGCGGGGTGTTCCACGCCGTTCAGGAACGGGACGAGGAGGGCGTCGCCGAGGGCCTCGGGCGGGATCCGGGTGAGGGCCGCGTCCAGGGCGGTGGCCTTGACGGTGATCAGGCAGGCGTCGACGGGTTCGCGGAGGGCGGTGTCGGCGTCGACGGAGGCCGTGAAGTCGCCGAACCGGGCGCTGCGGACCTGGATTCCGGTGGTACGGAGGGTGCCTGCCGTCTCCTCGCCCGCGAGGCAGAGGACGCGGTGGCCGGAGCGGGAGAGCAGGGCGGCGAGCAGGCCGCCGACGCCGCCGGGGCCGAGGACGGCGACGGTGAGGCGGGGGACGGGGGTGTTCGGGGTGTTCGGCATGAGTTGTCCTCTCGTCGGTCGGCCCCGGGAGCGGTGGCCGCCTCTGGAAGATCCTCGCAGGAAGGAGGGGGTCTGCGGGAGACTGGGGACATGTGCCGGAGTATCAAGACCCTGCGTCCGCCTCAGCTGGCCGAGGAGGCCACGGAGGAGGAGATCCGTGCTGCCGCGTTGCAGTACGTGCGGAAGGTGTCCGGGTTCCGGGCACCGGCCGCGCACAACCGGGAGGTGTTCGAGCGGGCGGTGGACGCGGTTGCGGAGGCCACCGCTGCGTTGCTGGGGGGACTGGAGGTGAGGGGGCAGGGGGCTGTGAGCGGGGGCTGAGGTGGGCGTGGGGACGCTTACCGGCGCCGGCGGAGGCACGACTGCCCGCGGCTGAGGAGCCGCGACGTCGCCCGCGGCCGGAGGCGGCGGGTACTACGCCGGGCGGCGTCTTCGCATGAGGTAGCCGGCCCCGGCGCCCGCGCCGAACAGTGCCGCCACCGACACCGCCGTTGCCATCCAGGTCGCGCCCAGCCACTGGGCGCCCAGCCAGCCGAGGGCGACGCTGTAGACCGCCCAGGTCAGGCCTGCCAGGGCGGACCAGGGGAGGAAGTCGCGGACGCTGCGGTGGGTCGCGCCGGCGCCGAGGGAGACGATCGAGCGGCCGGCCGGGGCGAAACGGGCCAGGACCACCAGTGCGCCGCCGCCCCGGGAGAGGGCCTCGCCGAGACGTTCCTGCGCGTTGGTCAGGCGTCGGGAGCGGGCGATCGCACGGTCCAGGCGGGCCCCGCCGCGCCGGGCCAGCCGGTAGGCGAACAGGTCGCCGAGGACCGACGCGGTGGCCGCGCAGAGGGTCAGCGCCAGGATGTCGGGCAGGGCGTGCGGCGGGACCCGTCCGGCCGACGCGCCGGTGCCCGCCGCCGCTGCCGTGGCCGCGGTGATGACCAGCACTCCGCTCGGCAGGACCGGCAGGAACACATCAAGGAGCACGGAGAGGGCCACCATGGCGTATATCCATGGTCCGGCCTCCAGCGACCCCATGCTTTCCCACACGACGGTTCCCCCGCGATTGTCCTGTTGTGCCCCCCGACGCCAGCCATACAGCGTACGCGGGGGGTGTGACAGGAGTGTCACGGGGGGCTCGTATGTTCGGCAAAGGGTTATCGGCGAACGGTCATGCGGGTGTCGTGCGGCGTCATACGGCGACCGGCGCCGGCCGTTCGGCCGCCGCCGGCCGCTCCGGGTCCGCCGCCGTCCGTGATTCCCCCTCGGCCGCCGTCCGCAGCACCGCCCGTGCTATCGCGTCCGCGTCCGACAGGGTCACCGAGTCCACACCCGGCCGGGCTCCCGCCGCGGTCACCCAGTGCACCCCCTCGGTGGGCACCCCGAAGGCGAACCGCCGTGCGTGCGGGCGGCCGTGGCGGTCGACGAGGCGGTACGGGCGTGGTGTGACGTCGACGCCGCCGGTCTCGTGGCCGTCCACCGCGTGCGGGCGGCACGCGCCCTCGCGGAGCAGGCCGGCCAGCAGTTGGTCGGCGGTGCGGCGCAGGTCCGGCTCCGGGAGGCGGGCCTCCACGACGGTGGTCACCCGGACCTCCGAACCGGGGACCTCGGGGGAGCGGGCCACCCAGGCGCCGTCCGCGTGGTACACCTCCACCCCCGGTCCGAGCACGTCCACCACGCCCGCGGCCAGCAGCGCGGCGAGCTCCTCGATACGGCGGCGGGGCGGGCCGATGGACAGGAACGCGTTGAGCGGGGTGTACCAGCCGTCCAGATGGGCCCGCCGGGAGGCGCCGGCCAGGCCGCCGTGGTCGACGATCAGCCGTATCTCGTTGCGCAGGTCGCGCAGCACGTCCAGGGCGGCCTTGAGCGGGCCGCGCACGTTGCCGAGGGCGGCCTGTGCCGCGTCCTCGCGCAGATACCCCAGGAGCCAGGCCCGCCACTGCGCGGGACCGGCGAACGTCCGGTCCCCGTACGGGTGCTGGAGGCGAGCCCAGGACCAGCGGTCCGGCTCCGGCATGCCGTGGGCGTCGAGTACGGCCGTCTCCGCGCGCCGGCCGGCGGCCGCGAGGAAGCGGGCGGTGAACCGCGGGTCGCCGGTCAGGGCGGCGTAGTAGACCGTCTCCACCTCCTTCGCGACCAGCGGCCAGATCTCCGTGAGGAAGTCGGGCGCCGCGCCGGAGTCCGCGCGTTCACGGAAGCCCGCGATCACCTCGGGGGTGAGCAGGAGCGGGGTGTGGCGGCCGTACGGGCCCTTCGCGTTGTCGCCGCGTGCCTGGTACGGGACGCCGCGCCGGGAACCCGCGTACAGGCGGGGCTCGCGGCCGGAGGGGGTGTAGTGCAGGGCGCCGTCGGGTGTGCGGGTGAAACGGCCGCCGCGGCCGGTGGTCAGCAGGGCCAGGTGGTCGAAGAAGTTGAGGCCGAGGCCGCGCAGCAGCACCGGTTCGCCGGGCGCGAGCGGGGTGAGGTCGACGTCGGCGGGGTTGGCGGGCGGGATGTGCCTGAGGCCGTGCCGGGCGGCGTGCGCGGCGAGCCGGCGTTCCGTGGTGGACGCCGTCGCCGGGAGGTGGCCCTGGGCCAGCACCACCGCCGCCAGGCCGGGCAGGGTGCGGCCGTCGTCGAGGGTGAGGGTCTGACGACGGCCGTCGGGGTCGTCGTCGAGCCGTACGGCACGGGCGCGGTGGGTCTCGACGCGGACGGCCGCCGGTGCCCGGGAGACCGTCCGCGCGAACACCCACTCCAGGTAGCGGCCGTAGTGGGCGCGGGTCGGATAGTCGTCGGGGCCTAGTGCGCCGCCGGCCGCACCGGCCGCCCACGCGTGCAGGCTGGGGCCGGGCCGTACGGGGCCCGCGCAGTCCACGCTGTCGTCGGTGAACAGGGTGACCTGGCTCGCCACGGTGTTCATCAGCAGCTCGGCCGACTGCGTCGTACGCCAGACCCGGCCCGGGCCCGGTGGCGCCGGGTCGATCACGTGGACCGTGAGACGGCGTCCCGGGGGCAGCAGTTCGGGGGCGGAGGCGCAGAGGCGTTCCAGGACGCTGGTGCCGCGCGGACCGGCACCGACCAGGGCGACGGAGACCGGCTCGGACTCCTGGACGGATTCCCGGACGGACTTCTGGGGGGACTCCTGGGGGGAGGAGGACAAAGACGTGACTCCCGGGCGAGTGGGGGCGCAGGGCAGTGACACCGCCCGCACGGGATCAGGAAGCGGACGGTCCGCCTCATCATGCCGTCGTGGTCAACGGTTGCCAACGCGCCCCCCACGTAACGCAGTTGTCACTCGGCTGACCTCATCGGGCGGTGAGGACGGACTCCGCCACGGTCTCCAGGGCCCCGTCCCGCCGGGCCCGCTCCAGCCGCAGCCGGGCCGAACGGCCGTGCAGCGTCAGCGTCATGAGCTGGTTGCCGAACCACGGGCCGCCCCTTCTGTGCCACGTCACCGGAGGCCGCGCGCACCGCCCGTGCCGGACCAGCCACCGCCCGAGGAGCCGGGCCAGGGCGCTCCAGCCGAACCGGAAGCCGATCCGGATCGTCGGCGGCACGGAGTTGTGGACGGGGGAGCAGGTGAGTTGCAGCACACGGGATTCGGGCGCGGTCCCGGCGGGCCATGCGGGCTCGGCGACGTAGGCGTGGTGGACGTCTCCGGAGAGCACGCAGACGGAGGCGGGTGCCCCGGGCCCGGAGCCGGTCCGGGCGAACAGGCCGGCCAGTTCGGCGAAGGACGCGGGGAAGGCCGCCCAGTGCTCCAGGTCGGCCGCGCGGCGCAGCCGTTCCCCGAACCGGGCCCAGCGGACGCCCCGTTCGCCCCGGCACAGCGCCGCGTCCCAGGTCTCGAGGTCGTGTATCAGGTGCGGCAGCAGCCAGGGCAGCGAGGTGCCGACGAGGAGATGGTCGTACGACTCCCGGGCGTCCAGGGCCTGTTCGCGCAGCCACTCGGCCTCGCCGGGGTCGAGCATGGCGCGGTTCTGCTCGTCCAGGACCCGGGCCGCCCGGGTGTCCACCATCAGCACCCGCACCCGCCCGAAGTCACGCCGGTAACTCCACCGTACGGAGGCCGGGTCGGCGTCGGCCCCGGCGGCGAAGGCGCGCAGCTCGTCCGTGCCGTCCGGTGCGTCGCACACGGCGGTGTACAGCGGGTCGGCGGCCAGCTCGGCCGGGGAGAGGTTGCCCAGATGCTGGTGGACCCAGTACGACATCAGCCCGCTCAGCAGCCGCTCCTGCCACCAGGGCGTGGCGCGCAGGTCGGCCAGCCAGGCCGCGGAGGTGTTCCAGTCGTCGATCAGGTCGTGGTCGTCGAAGATCATGCAACTGGGCACGGTGGAGAGCAGCCAGCGCACCTCGGGGTCGAGCCAGGACTCGTGGTAGAGGCGGGTGTACTCCTCGTAGTCCGCGACCTCGGCGCCGGGCGCGTCCGAGAGGTCGCGGCGGGCGGCCAGCCAGCGCCGGGTGGCCGCCGAGGTCTCGTCGGCGTACACCTGGTCGCCCAGCAGCAGGAGCACGTCCGGCCGTTCACCACCGGCGGCGATGCGCGCGGCGAGGCTGTCGAGGGCGTCCGGACCGACCGGGTCCCGGCCGTCGGCGGGCGGCGCGGCCCAGCGGCAGGAGCCGAAGACGACGTCCAGGGGCCCGCCCGCGGCCGGGGTGCGGATCACCGGGGGCGGGAAGGGGGAGCCGGGCGGCGGCCACACGCGGGTGCCGTCCAGGAGGACGTCGTACGACGGTGCGGTGCCCGCAGTCAGCCCGGTGACCGGGACGAGGGCGTAGTGGTGGCCGGCCACCTGGAAGGTGCGCGCGGTGCCGCCGGCGCCGTCCGAGCAGCGCACCTCGGCGGTACCCGGACGGCTTGCCTCGACCCAGACGGTCGCCGACGAGCCGTCGGTGTACCTCAGCAGCGGTCCCAGGCGCAGTCCGGCCACAGTCCCCTCCTCCGTCGCCCCGTACGGTACGGAACGACGGAGGCCCGCGGGGAGGTTCCGGTGCTCAGCAGGCGGAGAGGTAGCTGGTGAGCGCGCTCTTCTCGGCGGAGTCGACCGAGAGGTTGTAGTAGTACTTCACCTGGACCCAGGCGCGGACGTAGGTGCAGCGGTAGGACGTGAGCGAGGGCATCCACTCGGCCGGGTCCTTGTCGCCCTTGGACTGGTTGACGTTGTCCGTGACGGCGAGGAGCTGGGGGCGGGTGACGTCGTTGGCGAGCGCCTCGCGCTGGGCGGTGGTCCACTTGCTCGCCCCGGAGTCCCAGGCCTCGGCCAGCGGGACCAGGTGGTCGATGTCGACGTCGGAGGCGGCGGTCCAGGTGGCGCCGTCGTAGGGGGAGTACCAGGAGCCGCTGGTGGCGGTGCAGGCGGAGTTGGTGACGACGTTCGTACCGTCGCGCTTGAGGATCCACTCACGGGTGTTGCAGGTGCCGCTGATGGTGTCCCAGGTCGGAAAGAGGTCGCGGCTGTAGCCGGTGCGGTTCTCGGTGGCGACGGTGAGCGAGGCGAGGTAGGTACGGGCGGTGGCGGCGCTGACCGGGGTGGGGAGGGCGGCGGAGGCGCTCGGCGAGTTGAAGAGGGCGGCAGAGGCTATGAGTCCGGTAAGAGCCGCGAGTATGCTGACTCGTCGACGCGCGTAGAACGTTGAGGTGCGTGCCATGCGAACTCCCTGGTGGGGGTGGGGTGTTGGAGCGCGAGCGAGGGAATGCTCGCGCCGCCGTGTTGCCGGTGGGTGAGCGTTCGGTAAGAAGCTAATGACGCGTTCATGACATGACAAGGCGTGCGACGTGACTCACAGGCGGGACTCCCGGCCTTGGGACCGATGGCGCGGTCACGTACTCTTGACGGCGTTGAAGGGGAGTAGCTCTTCGCCGGACCGTCGACATACTGCTCAGCCCGTCTGAGCCGGCGCCCGGAGGCGGACCTCGGTCATTTCGGCCACGGCGCCGCCAGCGAGACCTTCGGCAAGCAGTGCACGCCCGTGCCCCACGGCACGGGTGACCGTGTGTGCTGCCGTGCCGAGGTGTGTCGTCCGCGAAGTGCGGTGCTCTCGGTGGGGTGGCCCCGACCGATTGAGGACCCTTGATCAGCATCACCGTGACGGCGATCGTCTTCGGCGTCATCTTCCTCGCCGAACTGCCCGACAAGACCGCGCTCGCCGGTCTGGTCCTGGGTACGCGCTACCGGGCGTCGTACGTCTTCGCCGGCGTCGCCGCGGCCTTCCTGCTGCATGTCGTGCTCGCCGTGGCGGCGGGCAGCGTCCTGACCCTGCTCCCGCAGCAGATCGTGCACGCCCTGACCGGCGTGCTCTTCCTCGGCGGCGCGGCCGTGCTGCTGCTGAAGAAGGGCGAGGAGGACGAGGAGATCCGCAAGCCGGCCGACCAGTCCTTCTGGAAGGTCGCCGGCACCGGGTTCACGCTCATCCTGGTCGCCGAGTTCGGGGACCTCACGCAGATCATGACGGCGAACCTCGCGGCGCGCTACGACGACCCGCTCTCCGTCGGCCTCGGCGCCGTGCTCGGCCTGTGGGCGGTGGCCGGCCTCGGCATCGTCGGCGGCAAGGCGCTGATGAAGAAGGTGCCGCTGCGGCTGATCACGCAGATCGCGGCGGTGCTGATGCTGGCGCTCGGCGTGTGGAGCCTGTGGGAGGCGATCACGGGCTGAGCGGGGGCTCGCTGCGGCCCGGTCGGGTTGAAGAGTGGGTGAACGGTCGGCTAAGGCGGTGGCGGGATCGGCGTTCTTTTTTGTACCGTAGAGAAACAAAGTGGCTCCCGCCCGTTTTCCCTGACCGGCGGGCGGGGCCGCCTTGTTCTTCCCGGCCTGCTTTCGGCCTGTGCACTAGGAGCTGCCCGATGACGGCCACCGTCCTCACCGCCCGCGCCCTCCTGCTCGACATGGACGGCACCCTCGTCAATTCCGACGCCGTCGTCGAGCGCATCTGGCGGCGCTGGTCCGAGCGGCACGGGCTGGACGGCGACGAGGTCATGAAGGTGGTGCACGGGCGCCAGGGGCATGCGTCCATGGCCGTGCTGCTGCCGGACCGGCCGATGAAGCAGAACCTCGCGGACAACGCGCGCATGCTGGCGGAGGAGACGGCCGACGTGGAGGGCGTGGTGGAGGTCCCGGGCGCCGCGGCCTTCCTCGCCTCCCTCCGGGGGCTGCCGCACGCGCTGGTGACCTCGGCGGACGTGGCGCTGTCCACGGTGCGGATGGCTGCCGCCGGGCTGCCGATGCCGGCGGTGCGGGTGACCGCGGAGTCGGTGGGCGCCAGCAAGCCGGACCCCGAGGGCTTTCTGAAGGGGGCGGCGGAGCTGGGGGTCGCTCCGGCGGACTGCGTGGTGTTCGAGGACTCGGGCGCGGGGATCGCGGCGGGGCGGGCGGCCGGGATGCGGGTCGTCGGCGTCGGCGCGCGGGCCGGGGCGCACGGGCCGGACGCGGTGGTGCGGGACCTGACGGAGGTGCGGGTCGAGGCGGTGGCCGACGGATCGATCCGGCTGACCGTGAGCGGGGGCTGAGGCCGGGGACCTGGGGGCACCTCCCAGGCCCTTGAGGCACGGGGGCACGACTGCCCGCGGCTAGAGAGAAACGGCTGGACAGCGCCCCGCCAGGGGCGCGGGGAACTGCGCGGCCAGCCCCCACGCACCCGCAGTCACACCACCACCGCAACCACCCCGAACCGCTCCACCCACCCGCAGTCACACCACCACCGCAACCACCCCGAACCGCTCCACCCACCCGCGGACACCCACCACCGCACCCCACCACCGCACCCCACCCCACCACCACAACCGTCCCGACCCGCACCACTCACCGACCCCCGGCAACGGACCCCTCTCTCGGTCCGCCCCTACGGCTTCGTCGTCTCCGACTCCAGTGCCGCCCGGGTAGCCGTCCCGTACACCCCCGACTCGTCGGTCAGGATCCCCCGCGTCAGCTGGTACGTGCGCACCGCGCTCTCGGTCTTGCTGTCGTAGCGGCCGTCGGCGGTCCCCGAGTGGAGGCCCACCTGCTTCAGCCGGAGCTGGAGTTCCGTGACCTGCGCACCGCTGTCGCCGGGGCGGAGGATCGGCGGTGCGGAAGGCCGGGCCGTTGCTGACGTGCTGGTCGCCGGCGTCGACCGGGTGGGGGAGGCCGAGCGGGAGACGGTCGGCGAGGGCGTCGCGCTCGACGCCGTGGCGGAGGGGCTCGGGCTCGCCGACGCCGACGCGGACGCCGACTCCGAAGGGCGCGACGAGGCCGTCGGCGCCGCGGCCGAAGGCGACGCCGTGCTCGGCGTCACGTCCGGGACGCTCTCCCGTACGTCCTGCGGCGCCGCCCCGTCCCGCTCCGGTGTCAGCCGGGAGAAGAGGCCGCTCACGAAGCCCGCCGCGGCGAGGACCGCCACCACGGCTCCGGCGACGGACAGCAGCAGGGCCCGCCGGGAGCGCCGGCGAGGTTCCTCCGGGGAGGCCGTCGGCTCGGCGTCGGAGACCGGCCCGCGCTCCGGCCCCGTCACCGCCGGCAACGGGATCGTCGGCTCCCCCACCGCCCGGACCGGTTCGGTCTCCGCGCCGCCGGCGCGCTCTATGTCGATGTACGGCCGTATCCGCAGCGGGTCGAAGTCCTCCGCCGCCGCCTGTTCGGCCGTACGCGCGTCGCGCAACGCGTCGGCGGTCCGCTGGTTGCAGTCGCAGGCGGGGGAGCCGTCCGGCCTCTTCGGCGTCCCGCACTCCGGGCACTGGTGGCCCCCGCTCCCCGTCGTGTCCGTCACGGCGTTCGCCCTCCCCTCACGAACTCCACAGATTATGCAGAGCACCCACACGTACGTTCCCCCGAACCCCTCGTCTCAGGGGCACCGAAAAGGACCCGACGGGCCATACCGGGTGACACCGTCCACGATGGAAGATGGCCCAAAGCCCCGGGAGGTCTCCATGGCCCTGGAAACGACGCACACCCAGGCGAAGGACGCGGAGCGCGTACCCGGCAACGTGCTGGTCCCGATCGGCGCGCTGCTGCTCGGGCTGCTGCTGGCCGCGCTGGACCAGACGATCGTGTCGACGGCGCTGCCGACCATCGTCAGCGACCTCGGGGGGCTGGAACACCTGTCCTGGGTGGTCACCGCCTATCTGCTGGCCTCCACCGCCGCCACCCCGCTGTGGGGCAAGCTCGGCGACCAGTACGGGCGCAAGCGGCTCTTCCAGCTCGCGATCCTGATCTTCCTCGTCGGGTCGGCGCTGTGCGGGATGGCCCAGAACATGGGGGAGCTGATCGGCTTCCGCGCCTTGCAGGGGCTGGGCGGCGGCGGGCTGATGGTGCTGTCGATGGCGATCGTGGGGGACATCGTGCCGCCGCGGGAGCGGGGGCGGTACCAAGGGCTGTTCGGCGCCGTCTTCGGTACGACCAGCGTGCTCGGGCCGCTGCTCGGCGGGGTGCTCACCGAGCATCTGAGCTGGCGCTGGGTGTTCTACGTCAACCTGCCCGTCGGCGTCGTCGCGCTCGCGGTGATCGCCGCCGCGCTGCACATCCCGCGCCGGACCGCCCGTCACGTCATCGACTACCTCGGCACCCTCCTGATCGCCGCCGTCGCCACCTGCCTGGTGCTGGTGGCCTCGCTCGGCGGGACGACGTGGGCGTGGGGGTCGGCGCAGATCATCGGGCTCGTGGTCGTCGGGGTGGTGCTCGCCGTCGCCTTCGTCGTCGTCGAGCGGCGGGCCGCCGAACCCGTGCTCCCGCTGAAGCTCTTCGGCATCCGCACCTTCACCCTCGCGGCCGTGATCAGCTTCGTCGTCGGGTTCGCGATGTTCGGCGCGATGACCTATCTGCCGACCTTCCTCCAGGTCGTTCAGGGCATCTCGCCGACCCTGTCGGGTGTGCACATGCTGCCGATGGTGGTCGGTCTGCTGCTGTCCTCGACCGTTTCCGGGCAGATCGTCAGCCGTTCCGGGCACTGGAAGGTGTTCCCGGTCGCCGGCACCGGCGTGACGACCATCGGTCTGCTGCTGCTCCACCGGCTCGACGAGCACAGCTCGACCGCCGCGATGAGCGGCTACTTCTTCGTCTTCGGCCTGGGCCTCGGGCTGGTCATGCAGGTGCTGGTGCTGATAGTCCAGAACTCCGTCTCGTACGAGGACCTCGGCGTCGCCACCTCCGGCGCGACCTTCTTCCGCTCCATCGGGGCCTCCTTCGGCGTCGCCGTCTTCGGTTCCGTCTTCGCCGGCCGGCTCGCCGACAAGCTCGCCGACGCCTTCCGGGGCGTCCGCCTCCCGCCCGGCGTCACCCCGTCCGCCCTCAAGGCCGACCCGCGGGGCATAGCGACCCTGCCGCCCGCGCTGCGCCCGGCGGCCCTGCACGCGTACGCGTCCTCGATCACCGACGTCTTCCTGTACGCCGCTCCGGTCGCCGTCCTCGGCTTCGTCCTCGCCTGGTTCCTCAAGGAGGACCCGCTGCGCGGCTCGGTCACCGCGCCGGACGCGTCCGAGACCATCCCGCCCAACCCGGTCCAGCGGTCGTCGTACGACGAGTGCTCCCGGGCACTGTCCCTGCTCGGCACCCGGGAGGGGCGCCGGGAGGTCTACCGGAAGATCAACGCCCGGGCCGGGTACGCCGACCTGCTGCCCGCGTCCGGCTGGCTGCTGCTGCGGATCCGGAAGTACGGCTCGGTGGAGCCGGGGCGGCTCGCCGAGCGCGGCCCCGTCCCGATGAACGTCGTCCTGGCGGGCGCCCGCCAGCTGGAGGAGCGGCACCTCGCCGACCGCCTGGGCCTCGACCTGACCCTGACCGAGGAGGGCCGCGAGGTCGCCGCCCGGCTCGCCCGGGCCCGCGAGGAGTCCCTCGCCGGCCTCCTCGGCGACTGGTGGAGCCCGGACCGGCCCACCGACCTGGACCGCCTGGTGCGGGAGCTGACCGACGAACTGTGCGGCACCGAACGCGAGCAGCCGCAGCACCCCGCCGCGGGCCAGGTCAGCTGACGAGCTCCTTGCGGAACCAGTGCTCGGCGTAGACGTCGTCGTTGTGCCGCGCGGTCTCCGTGTAGCCGAGCCGCGCGTACAGGGCGCGGGCCTCCACCAGGTCGGTGCGGGTGTCCAGGACGATCCGCGCGGCCCCGAGGGCACGGGCCGCGTCCTCGGCCGCCGCGACGAGGAGGGCCGCGCCACCCCGGCCGCGCAGCTCCTCGCTCACGAAGACCCGGGTGAGCTCGGCGGTGGCCGGGTCCAGGAGCCGTACGCCCGCGCAGCCGGCCGGCTCACCGTCGTACCGTGCGATCAGCAAGCGGCCGGTGGGCGGGGCCAGTTCGGAGCCCGGCCGGGCGGCGATCTCCCGTTCCAGCTCGGCCGGGTCGGTGCGGCGGCCCTCGTGGTGCAGGTACCAGCGGTCGCTGACCTCCGTGTAGTACGCCCGCCACAGGGCGACGGCGGCGGGGGAGTCCGGGCGTTCCGGGGTGATCGTCCAGGAGGTCATGGGCCGTAGTCTCCGGCGGACCGGGGTGTTCCACGCAACCGGATATCTGCGGTCTCGGGCCGGCTCCGTCCGGCCGGGCCGTTTGCGCGGCGGCGTGCGGGTCACCCGGACGGGGAGACGGCCCGTCGGGCCGAGACACCGGAAGGCAACCATGTCCACAGGCTTGATCATCGCGATCGTGGCCGCCGTGGTCGTCGTCGCGGCCCTGCTGGCCGTGCGCGCCAGGGGCAGCGGCCCGCAGGGTCTGAAGCGGCGCTTCGGGCCCGAGTACGAGCGGACGGTGGCCCAGCACGGCGGCGACACCAAGGCGGCCGAGCGGGAACTCGCCGAGCGGGTGCAGCGCCACGGCGGACTGCACGAGCGGGATCTGGAACCGGCGGAGCGCGAACGCTACGCGGCCCGCTGGACCACCGCGCAGGAGCACTTCGTCGACTCGCCCCGGGAGTCCGTGACCGAGATCGACCGGCTGCTCGCCGAGGTGGCGGCCGCCCGGGGCTTCCCGGCCGGCGCCCAGTACGACGACCAGGTCGACGCCCTCTCCGTGCACCACGCGGACCACGTCGACGGCTACCGCCGCGTCCACCGCGCCGCCATGGCACCCGCGGGCGGCTCCCCGACGGGCCGGGCCGGGACCGAGGAGATGCGGACGGCCATGATCGAGGCCCGCTCCCTCTTCGACGACCTGGTCACCCCGTCGTCCCACGAGCACGGCCGGCACCGCGCCGGTGTCGGTGCCGACACCGGCGGACACCTGCCCTGGTCCGCCGACCAGAGCCGCCCGAAGGAGAGTTGACCGACATGACCGACGCCAGGACCGGATCGGGCCGCCGCCCCGTGGGCGGCGACGTGTATCCCGGCGGTACCGCGATGCCCCCGGGACGTGAGGAGGGGACGACCGACTGGGGCGACGCCTCCGTGAGCGGTGTCACCCCGGGACAGGAGGAACCCGAACGCATGGACGACCGGGATGACCGGGACGACCGGGGTACGCCCGGACAGGCGGTGCTGGTGGCCGGTGACGGCCCGGGGCACGAGAAGGACGCGGGCCTCGGCGGCGGGCAGCTGATGCCCAGCGAGGAGTGCGGACAGCTGGAGCGCCGGCTCCAGCACGCGGTCACCGGTTTCGTCGACGAGCCGCGGACGGCCGTCGAGGAGGCCGACCGGGCCGTCGAGGAGATCACCGCCCGCTTCACCGACGCCGTCGACCGGCGCCGCCGCACCCTGCGCGGCAGCTGGCAGTCCGCCGACGCGAACCACCCCGGCAGCGCCGACACCGAGCAGCTCCGGCTGGCCCTGCGCGACTACCGCGAACTGGCGGACCGGCTGCTGCACATGTGAGCCGCCCGGGGAGTCCCGGGACCCGGAGTCACCCGTGCGGGTCCGGCTCCGGGTTCCGCTCCGCCCCGGCCGCCGTCCGGCGCTCCCGCCACTCGCGTACGACCTCCTCGACGTCGTACGGCTTCTTGCCCAGCGGGGGCCCGGGCGGCGGCTTGAACATCATGTCGCGGATCTTGACGTTGACGTCCGTGATGATCTTGCGGACGATCCGCTCCGAGGGTGCCGCCCAGGCGGCCTCCAGCGCGTCCTCGGCCTCCTTGCGCAGGGCGAGCGTCGGAGGCAGCATCGCCAGGCCCTCCCGGGCCATCTTCCGCTTGATCCACCACAGTTCGTCGTACGACGTCTCCAGGGCGGCCGGCAACGGCTCGCCCGCGCCCGGCAGTTGATCGAACTCACCGCGCCGCTGGGCGTCTTGGATCTGCTTGTCGACCCAGGACTCGAACGGCACCCCGGGTGGCTTTCGCTCGGTCATGACTCCATTGTGCCGGACGTGGCCCGGCCGGGCGTTTTATCATGCGCCGGAGATCCACGACGGATCACGAAGGATCCAGGAACCGCGCAGGGGGAACGCACGTGCTCGAACTCACCATGGCCTCCGTGTCCGGAGAAGCGGGCGAGACGGCCGGAATGCTCATGGCCGACGCGCCCAGCGACCCGGGTGCCGTGCTGCGGGTGGGCCGCGACGCCGCCGCCTGCCGGCTCGCCACGCCCGACGACTGGCTGTTCGTCTCCCGGGTGCACCTGGAGTTCCTGTGCGGGCCCGAGGGCGGCTGGCAGGTCACCTGGCTGCGCGGCTCCCAGACCGAACCGTCCTCCGAGGTGCTGCTGACCGTCGGCGAGTACGCCCAGGCCATCGCCTACGGCGGCACGGTCGCGCTGCCCCGGGGCGGCTCCGGCGAGATCGTCATCCGGGACCGCACCGCCCCGCGCAGCGTCAACGTGGGGTTCTACCAGGAGGGTTGAGCAACGTCTCCCGGCCGGCTCGGCCGGGTCAGTCGAGGACCCGCGCCAGCGCGAAGCCGTCGTAGCCCTTGCTGCCGACCGTCTGGATCGCCGTGCCGGTCAGCCTCGGGTGCGCCGCGATCAGCTCGATCGCGGCGCGGGTGCCGACCACGTCCGGCTCGGCGCTCTCGGCGTCGACGACCCGGCCGCCGCGCACCACGTTGTCGACGATGATCAGGCTGCCGGTGCGGGTGAGCCGGAGCGCCCACTCCACGTAGTGCGGGTTGTTGGCCTTGTCGGCGTCGATGAAGACCAGGTCGAAGGGGGCCGGGTTCTCGTCGGCGAGCTTGGGCAGCGACTCCAGGGCGGGCCCCACCCGCACCTCGACCACCTTCTCCAGGCCCGCGTGGGCGATGTTGCGGACGGCGATCTCGGCGTGCCGGGCGCTGTACTCCAGCGAGATCAGCCTGCCGTCGGCGGGCAGGGCGCGGGCCAGCCAGATGGTGCTGTAACCGCCGAGGGTGCCGATCTCCAGGATGTTCCGGGCGTCCTGGATCTGGGCGAGGAGCTGGAGAAGTTTGCCCTGGTTGGCGGTGACGTTGGCGTGCGGGAGCTCGTTCGCCTCGCTCTCCCGCAGGGCCGCCTGGAGCGACTCGTCGTCCGGTGACAGGTGGCTGGTGAAGTAGAAGTCGACGTCGTCCCAGAGCTGAGAGCCGCTCATGCTTCCGCTGCCTTTCGCCTATGCAGATGGCTGTCCAGTGACAGCTACCTGGATAGCACTACTCAGGCGACGGACGCGCCGGTGATCGACCGCCCCGGTGCCGTACGGAACTCAGCCGATCGGCGCAGGGGGCGTGGGGGGCTGCGTCGGAGGCGGCGGGGGCTGTACCGGCGGGGGCGGCGGAGCCGGGTGGCGGGAGCGGCGTACGGCCGCGAGCGAGGTGACGGTGACGACCAGCAGCAGCGCGGTGCCGACCGTCAGCAGCCAGGCCGGGATCCCGGCCACCTGGCGCAGCCGGTCCTCGTAGACGACCTGCTGGAACGGGGTGTCCGAGGCTGCCCGCCGCAGCACCAGGTCGGCGGAGATCTGGGACGGGTACGGGAACTCCTGGCCGATCGCCGTCAGGTACGGGGCGCCTGCGGCCAGCTCGCCCAGGTCGCCGGCCGGGCGGCTGAGCCGGCCGGCGTAGACGACCCGTGGGCGGTCGCCGCCGATCGCCGAGCGCGGCTCCATGCGGTGCGCGGCGAGGACGTACAGGCCGAGTGACTGCGGGGTGGCCGCGAGCCGGGACAGCCGCATCGGGTAGACCGGGCGGTCGCTGGCGAAGGCGAGGCGGAGCGGGTCGAGGGCGCCGCGCAGCGCGGTGTCCGCGGTCTGCGGGGCGAGTCTGACCGCGACGTACTCCCAGTGGTCCGCGACGTAGGGCTGGAGCGCGGTGTTCAGGCGGGGCGGGAAGGGGAAGCCGTTGCTGCGCAGCCAGCCGTCCAGGGCGCCGGAGTCGGTGGCGGTCAGCTGGGCCACGTCGAACGGGCCGAGCCGCTGGCGGCCGACGACGCCGACGCGGGGGGCGGTGGCGCCGGCTCCGGGCGGGCCGGTGGCGGTGCCGCCGCCGGTGGTGAGGGGCCAGTCGCCGTCCTCGGGCCAGAAGTGCGAGCGAGTGCGGTGCACCGGGGCGGTGAGGGTGTGCAGCTGGTCGAAGAGGGCCGGGTCGGCGAGGGCGACGGTGGCGCGGTGCGGGACGGGCATGATCCAGGCGGCGCGGTCGGCGTCGCCGCCGACCGTCAGACGCATCACGATCTGTTCGCGGGTGCCGTCCCAGCGCAGGACGGATTCCTCGCGGCCGACGGTGACCCGCTGGGCGGCGTCGGGGACGAGGGCGCCGCAGGCGCAGGCGAAGGCGGGGGCGGCGAGCCGGCCGAGCTGGATGCCGGTGAGGATGAGGAGGACGGCGAGCAAACGTGTGCGTCGGCGGGGTCGCCGCTGGCCGATCATGAACCGATGCCCTCCGCCCTACCGTCGATCAGGACTGCAGACGGTATAGCGGAGGGCGTGGTTCCTGGGCCGTTCCGGACAGCCACCGTCTGTCTACCGACGGTACGGGCGGAGGGGGCCGATCGTTCGAACGTGCAGGTGAGTGGGGGATTTGCGCAGTTCCCCGCGCCTCTGGAGGGGGGCCGCGGGTTCTGTGGGTGCGGGCCGGTGGGGGCTTGTCGCGCAGTTCCCCGCGCCCCTTCGGGGCGCTTCTATCGGGGCGCTTCCACGGAGGGCGCCGAGCCCGGCAGGGGCTTGCCCGCTGTTTCTGCCATCCGCCAGGCGGCGAAGCCGCCCACGATTGCCGCGGCCATCATGTAGTACGCGGGCATCATCAGGTTCCCCGTCGCTCCGATCAGGGCCGTCACCGCCAGGGGGGTGGTGCCGCCGAAGAGGGAGACCGAGATGTTGAAGCCGATCGACAGGGAGCCGTAGCGGACCCGGGTGGGGAAGAGGGCCGGGAGGGCGGCCGGCATGGCCGCCGTGAAGCAGACCAGGAGGAGGCCCAGGGCGCCCATGCCGAGGGCGACCGCGAGCAGGCTGCCCTGGCGGATCAGGAGGAGGGCGGGGACGGAGAGGAACAGGAAGCCGGCGCAGCCCGCCGCGATCACCGGGCGGCGGCCGACACGGTCGGTCAGGGCTCCGGCGAACGGCTGGACGATCATCATCAGCGCCATCACGCCGAGGACGACCAGCAGGCCGTGCGTCTCGTCGTACTTCAGCTCGCTCGTCAGGTAGCTGGGCATGTACGACAGCAGCATGTAGTCGGTGACGTTGAAGACCAGGACCAGGGCCATGCACAGGAGCAGGGCCGGCCACTGGCTGGTGATCATCTCGCGCAGGGGGACCTTCGGGCGGGACGACTCCGCCTTCTCGACCTCCGCCGCGAACGCCGGGGTCTCCTCCAGGCGCATCCGCAGGTAGAGGCCGATGATGCCCATCGGGCCCGCGATCAGGAAGGGGATGCGCCAGCCCCAGGAGGTCAGGTCGTGCGAGGACAGCAGGGCCGTCATCAGGGTCACCAGGCCGGCGCCGCCGATGTAGCCCGCCAGCGTGCCGAACTCCAGCCAGCTGCCGAAGAAGCCGCGCTTCTTGTCCGGCGCGTACTCGGCGATGAAGGTGGACGCGCCCGCGTACTCGCCGCCGGTGGAGAAGCCCTGGACCAGGCGGGCGGCGAGGAGCAGGAGCGGGGCGCCGACGCCGATCGTCGCGTAGGAGGGGATCAGGCCGATCGCGAAGGTGCCCGCCGCCATCATGATCATGGTGAGGGCGAGGACCTTCTGGCGGCCCACGCGGTCGCCGAGCGGGCCGAAGACCATGCCGCCCAGCGGGCGGACCAGGAAGGCCGCGGCGAAGGCGCCGAACGTGGACAGCAACTGGGCGGTCGGGCTGCCGGACGGGAAGAAGACCTTGCCCAGCGTCACCGCGATGTAGCTGTAGACGCCGAAGTCGAACCACTCCATGGCGTTGCCGAGCGCGGCCGCCTTCACGGCGCGCTTCACCAGCGCGGGGTCGGTGACGGTCGGGGCGGGGGCGCCGGTCGCACGGGGGCCGGGGACCTGGACGGACGGGGTGACTGCTGTGACGGTCGCCAAAACGGGGCTCGCCTACCTTTCGTGGGGGACAGGGGCGCGGCCCGTACGGCGGCGGACGGGACGAAAAGCGACGATAGGAGTACTTGGGGGCGTTACGTCGCGTACGCGCTTACCTGCACAGTGCAGCCAAACGCGCTGTACGCAGGGACGTCTGCCCGCTCCCGCGGGGGTATGCGTGTTGCGCAGTGTGATCCTTGTCGCGCTCCGTGGTGTCAACCCTGCCCCCGGGGCACGGTCGTCTTCCGGACAAAAGGCGGAGGGACGTCAGGTGAAGTGGGGGTTGCCTGCGTCTCTGTCCAGAGGTGATGGGAGCCTCGTAGGGTTCTCGGAGCGATCGAGCGGACCAGTGGGTGTGCGTAACGGGGCGGGAGGCCGGCGAGGCGTGGCGAACGTGGAACACGGAGGACGAGCGGGGGAGGCTTTCGGCGGGGCGGAGGCCGGAGCACGGTTCAGAATGGCCCGGCTCGGCCTGTGGGCGGTGGCCGCGATCCTCGTCGTACGGCAGCTGGCCGCCGTCCTCGGCACCCCGAGCGGAGAACGGCTGACGGACCTGGAGACCTGGGTCGGCCCCGACGGCGTGCTGCACGTCAAGGGTTCCCTGTACGACTCGACGCAGTTCACCGGCACCCCCTTCGGCGGGCTGGTGCTCAAGCCGCTCACCAGAGCCGCCGAGCAGGCCCTCGGCTGGGGCTGGACCTTCGGCACGCTGCTGCTGGTGGTCGCCCTCGGCCTGGTCGCCGCCCGCGCGCTGCCCCAGCCGGTGAGCCGCCGCACCTCGCTGCTGGCCGCGCCGGTCGCGATCAGCCTGCTGCTGCTCTCGCTGCCCGTCCGCAACACTCTCTGGCTCGGCCAGACCAGCATCATCCCGGTCCTGCTGGTGCTGCTCGGCTGCTTCGCTGCCCGCGGGCAGCGTGACGGCGGAGTGTGCGTCGGGCTGGCCGCCGCCCTCCAGCCGGCCCTGCTGCTCTTCGTCCCGCTGCTGTGGTTCACCGGCCGCCGCCGGGCCGCCGTCGCCGGCGGCGCGACCTTCGCCGTCTGCACGGTGCTGGCCTGGGCGGCGATGCCGCACGACTCGTACACCTACTGGATCCACCACATGGCCGGCACCGGCCTCGGCGGCGAGGCGGACGCGCTCGCCAACCAGTCGCTGCACGGTGCCCTGCTGCGGTTCGGGCTGAGCGGCCCGCTGGAGATCGTCCTGTTCCTGGCGCTCGGCGCGGCCGTGGCCGTCGTCGCGCTGCGCCGCGCGGTGCGCTACGCCCGTGACGGGCAGCTGCTGCTCGCGGTCGCGATCACCGGTTGTGCGGTGATCGCGGTGTCGCCGACGGCCTGGCAGCACCAGCTGCTGTGGGTGCTGCTCGCGGTGGTCGGCCGGGCCGGGCGGCGTGCCGCCGACCGGACCGTGTGGCCGGTCGTGGTCGTCCTCGTGATGACGCTGCCCGCCAAGGCGATGCTGCCGAACCAGTCGCTCTTCATACCCGTGCGCGACAACGTGATCCTGCTCGCCGCCCTGGCCGCGGCCACGGTCGTCCCGTTCCTGTCCCGCAGCGCCCCGGAGTTCGCCCGCCCGGTCCCGACGGACTACGCCGAGCCGGTCCCGGCCCGCCTCCGGCAGGTCCCGCTGGCCCCCTCGCTGGGCCGGGTGCTGACCCGCCCCAACCTCTTCCTCGAACTGGTCGCGATGCGGCTGGTCTACTTCGTCTACCAGCAGATCCGGCTCGCCGCCGCCGGGGACGGGAACGGCACCTCCGGGCGGGCCCGTGCCGAGCGCCACGGGCACCAGATCCACGACATCGAGCGGTTCCTGCACCTCGACATCGAGCACTGGGCCAACCACACCGTGTACGGCATCGGCTGGCTGCGCAGCTTCCTCGACTTCTACTACGAGTCCTTCCACTTCGTCGTCCCGCTGACCGTCCTCGCCGTCCTCTACGTCCGCCGCCCGGTCGACTACCGCTGGGCCCGCACCGCCCTCGGCTTCGCCACCGCGTTCGCCCTGATCGGCTTCTGGCTCTACCCGCTGGCGCCGCCCCGTCTGATGCCGGGCCTCGGCATCATCGACACCGTGCACGGCCCGCAGGACTTCGCCAAGCCGGACTACGGCACCCTCACCCAGCTGACCAACCAGTACGCGGCGATGCCCTCGCTGCACTTCGGCTGGGCGCTGTGGTGCGGGATCGTCATCGCCGTCGTCGCCCCGAGGTGGTGGCTGAAGGCGCTCGGCCTGATCCACCCCCTCTTCACCGTCTCGGCGATCATCGGCACCGGCAACCACTGGGTCCTGGACGCGGTGGGCGGTGCCGCGGTGGTCGGCGCGGGCTTCGGCGTGGGGTATCTGCTGCAGGGGCCGCGGGCCCTGCGGGTGGCTGGGGCCGACAAGGAGGTCCGGGAGCCCCGGGAGCCGGTGACGGCACCGGCTCCCGGGTGAACGTGCGGTTGTAGGTGGTGCGGTGGGACGTCGTTCGGCTGCGGCGCCGTCGTGGCCGGTCGCGCAGTTCCTCCCCCAGCCTTCGGCCGGGGGTACCCCCAGCGCCCCTTTCGGGGCGCTGAACTCCGGGCGCTTTTCAGAGCCGCTGGATGATCGTCCCGGTCGCCAGGGCGCCGCCCGCGCACATGGTGATGAGGGCGAACTCCTTGTCGGTGCGCTCCAGTTCGTGCAGGGCGGTGGTGATGAGGCGGGCGCCGGTGGCCCCCACCGGATGGCCGAGGGCGATCGCGCCGCCGTTGACGTTGACCTTGTCCAGGTTCTGCTCGAAGACCCGGGCCCAGCTCAGCACCACCGATGCGAACGCCTCGTTGATCTCGACGAGGTCGATGTCCCTCAGGCTCATGCCGGCCTTGCCGAGCACCGCGCGGGTCGCGTCGATCGGGCCGTCGAGGTGGAAGTGCGGGTCGGCGCCGACCAGGGCCTGTGCGACGATCCGGGCCCGGGGCCGCAGCTTCAGCGCACGCGCCATCCGCTTCGACGCCCACATGATGGCGGCGGCACCGTCCGAGATCTGGGAGGAGTTGCCCGCCGTGTGCACGGCCGTCGGCATCACCGGCTTCAGTCCCGCCAGCGCCTTCGCCGAGGTGTCCCGCAGCCCCTCGTCCTTGTCGACCAGGCGCCACATGCCCTGCCCGGCGTGCTGCTCCTCCTCCGTCGTCGGCACCTGGACGGCGAAGGTCTCCCGCTTGAAGCGTTCCTCGGCCCAGGCGTGCGCCGCCCGCTCCTGCGAGAGCAGGCCGAGCGCGTCGACGTCCTCCCTGCCCAGGCCCCGGTTGCGGGCGATCCGCTCGGCGGCTTCGAACTGGTTGGGCAGGTCGACGTTCCACTCGTCGGGGAACGGCTTGCCCGGCCCGTGCTTGGAGCCGGAGCCCAGCGGCACCCGGGACATCGCCTCGACCCCGCAGCTGATCCCGACGTCGATGACCCCGGCGGCGATCATGTTGGCGGTCATGTGCGAGGCCTGCTGGGAGGAGCCGCACTGGCAGTCGACGGTGGTGGCCGCGGTCTCGTACGGCAGCCCCATGGTCAGCCAGGCGGTACGCGCGGGGTTCATGGACTGCTCGCCGGCGTGGGTCACGGTGCCGCCGACGAGCTGCTCGACCGCGTCGGCGGGGATGCCGGTGCGGCCGAGGAGTTCACGGTAGGTCTCGCCCAGGAGGTAGGCGGGATGCAGGTTGGCGAGCGCGCCGCCGCGCTTGCCGATGGGGGTGCGTACGGCTTCGACGATCACGGGTTCCGCGGCCATGGGGGCTCGGTCCTCTCCTCGGTCACCCGCGCGGCGCAGGGGCGTCCCGGCCCGGCCCGCCACGCAGAACTAGAACGCGTACTAGTTCTGGGTGCAGTCTGCTGACAGGCCGTCCACAATCGCAAGAGGGGTGCATGCAATTGGGGTGACCGTGCCCCTTGCGAGTTGTAGAACCCGTTATTACCTTCTCGGCAACCGGCATTTCTGATGGTCCGTCAGAACGGCTGTCGGAACGGCCGCAGGAACGCCGACACGTCCAGGTCCGTACACGGTGGGAGTGAGTCGCCATGCCCTGTCCCGCGCTGCCCGACGGGTTCGACCTCACCGACCCCGATCTGCTCCATCACCGGGTGCCGCTCCCGGAGTTCGCAGCCCTGCGCCAGGCCGAACCGGTCCGCTGGATCGAACAGCCGCACGGCATCGCCGGCTTCGCGGACGACGGCTACTGGGCCGTCACCCGGCACGCGGACGTCAAGTACGTCTCCACGCACCCCGAGCTCTTCTCGTCCTGGCTCAACACGGCGATCATCCGCTTCGGCGAGCACATGCAGCGGGACGCGATCGACGCCCAGCGGCTGATCCTGCTGAACATGGACCCGCCCGAGCACACCCGGGTCCGCCAGATCATCCAGCGCGGTTTCACGCCGCGCTCCATCCGCGCCCTGGAGGAGCGGCTGCGCGCCAGGGCGGGGGCGATCGTCGAGGCGGCCCGTGCGCACTCCGGCCCCTTCGACTTCGTCACCGAGGTCGCCTGCGAGCTTCCCCTCCAGGCGATCGCGGAACTGATCGGCATCCCGCAGGACGACCGGGCCAAGATCTTCGACTGGTCCAACAAGATGATCTCGTACGACGACCCGGAGTACGCGATCACCGAGGAGGTGGGCGCAGAGTCGGCCACCGAGCTGATCGCCTACGCGATGAACATGGCGGCCGACCGCAAGCAGTGCCCGGCCAAGGACATCGTCTCCACGCTGGTCGCCGCCGAGGACGAGGGCAACCTCAACTCCGACGAGTTCGGATTCTTCGTGCTGATGCTCGCGGTGGCCGGCAACGAGACCACCCGCAACGCCATCACCCACGGCATGCACGCGTTCCTGACCCACCCCGAGGCCTGGGACCTCTACAAGCGCGAGCGCCCGGCGACCGCGGCCGAGGAGATCGTCCGCTGGGCCACACCGGTCAACTCCTTCCAGCGCACCGCGACCCAGGACACCGAACTGGGCGGCAAGCTGATCCGCAAGGGCGACCGGGTCGGCGTCTTCTACGCCTCCGCCAACCACGACCCCGAGGTCTTCACCGACCCCGACGCCTTCGACATCACCCGCGACCCCAACCCCCACCTCGGCTTCGGAGGCGGCGGCCCCCACTACTGCCTCGGCAAGTCCCTGGCCGTCCTCGAAATCGACCTGATCTTCAACGCGATCGCCGACGCGATGCCGAACCTGCGCCTGACCGGCGACCCGGACCGGCTCCGCTCGGCATGGATCAACGGTGTGAAGCACCTCCAGGTCACCACCGCGTAGGCCGCCTCGGACCCGAGGCGCGCCGCACGACACCCCTCCGACCCGGGCCGACGGCTCCCGGCGCCGCCGGCCCGTCCCGAGGGAGGCAGGAGCACCCCCTCCCTACGCCCCGTTCCTGCCTCCCCCGAGACGCCGGTCACCGCCCTCTCCGGCGGTGTCCGGACATGCGTCGGCACCCTCGCCCAGCAGAAGGGGCGAGGGTGCCGGGGTTCAGGGGCGCGCGGCGCCGGGGATCAGCGGCGGGTGCGCGGCTCGGCCGCGATCGACCGCGGGTGCGCGCGGGTCGGCCGGCTCAGTACCAGCCGTTGGCCTGCCAGAAGCTCCAGGCGGCGGTGGGGCTGCCGTAGCGGGAGTTCATGTAGTCCAGACCCCACTTGATCTGGGTGGCGGGGTTGGTCTTCCAGTCGGAGCCGGCAGCCGCCATCTTCGAACCGGGCAGGGCCTGGACCAGGCCGTAGGCGCCGGAGGAGGAGTTGGTGGCGGAGGGGTTCCAGCCGCTCTCGTGCGAGACGATCTTGCTGAACGCGTTGAACTGCGCGGCGTCCGGAATCATCTTGTGCGCGATCGCCTGGGCGGAGGAGGCCGACGTGGTGGCGGCCTGGGCGGGCGCCGCGGTCAGGGCCATGCCGGCGGCGGCAGCGGCCACGGCGGCGGTGGTGAGGGCCTTCTTCGGGGAAGCGATGCGGCGGATGAAGGACACGGACACGGAGAACCTCGTTCGTCGGGGACAGGGAGTCGCCGTGTGCTCCGGAACCACCCGTGGGGGCTGTCCGTATGCGTCGGCGCCGCGGCCCGCTGTGGGCTCGTGGCGCCTGGCGACGTCGTCCAGACAAGCAGGCCCGAAAGCCGTCCGCAATCACCCCTTTTACTAGTGGTGGTCGCATAGGCGGGTTTGGTCCGGTGTGTGGCGTGGCTCTCAAACCGCAGGTCGGCATGGGTGGCAAAACAGACATAGCGGCAAAGTCCGACTACTGTTCCGGATCGTAGGTGACGTGCGTCATGTGGGGTGCTTCACCGGTCGCGTCACCGGGCGCGTACGACGGCTCACGTCCCGGGACCGTCGAATGTGACCGCGGTCTCGAAAGCGGCCCGCCTGGTGGCCCGGCGCAGCGCCCGCAGCAGTGCCGGACCGAGGAGGAGGGTGAGGACGACCGTGCACAGGGCCCGGCCCAGGTTCCAGCCCATGGCGGTGGCCAGGCTGTAGGCGAGGAAGCGGGCCAGGTTGGCGGCGGGCCCGGCGTGCGGGTCGAAGGCGAGGTTCGAGGCGTTGCCGGCCAGCAGCGGCCAGCCGGCCAGGTCGACGACCAGGCCGTAGGCGAAGGCAGCCAGGAAGCCGTAGGCCGCCAGCAGCGCCAGCTCACCGCGGCCGCGCAGCCGCCCGGCACCCGGCAGCAGCCCGGCCCCCATGGTGAACCAGCCCATCGCCAGCATCTGGAACGGCAGCCACGGCCCCACCCCGCCCGTGAGCAGCGCCGACGCGAACATGGTGAGTGAGCCCAGGGTGAACCCGAAGCCCGGCCCGAGCACCCGCCCGCTCAGCACCATCAGGAAGAACATCGGCTCGATCCCGGCGGTCCCGGCGCCGACCGGCCGCAGCGCCGCCCCGGTCGCGGCCAGCACGCCCAGCATGGCGACCGCCTTCGGACCCAGCCCGGACTCCGCGATCGTCGCCGCCAGCACGGCGACCAGCAGCACCAGCAGACCCGCGAAGAGCCAGGGCGCGTCCTGGGCGTGCGAGGCGATCCGGGAGGACGGCGGGGCGAGGAACGGCCAGCCGACGGCGACCACCCCGACCGCGCTGACGAGGAGCAGGGCGACGAGGGAGCGGGGGCCGAGCCGCACCGGGCCGGTCACGCCAGGGCCTCGCGGACCTGGGCCACGGTGAGCCACCGCTCGGGCGCGAGGACCTTCGTCACCTGCGGCGCGAAGGACGGCGAGGAGACGACGATGTCGTCGGTCGGCCCGTCCGCGATGACCTCGCCCTCCGCGAGCAGCACCACCCGGTGCGCGAGCTCCGCGGCCAGCTCCACGTCGTGCGTGGCCAGCACGATCGCGTGCCCGTCGGCGGCGAGCCCGCGCAACACGCCCACCAGCCGGGCCTTCGCCGCGTAGTCCAGGCCCCGGGTCGGCTCGTCGAGCAGGAGCAGCGGCGGCCGGGCGGTGAGGACGACGGCCAGCGCGAGGGCGAGCCGCTGCCCCTCGGAGAGATCGCGGGGGTGCGTGTCGTCCGCCACCCCGGGCAGCAGGCCGGACACCAGCCCGCGGCAGGTCCCCGGCGCCGCCCCGGCGTCCCGGTCGGCGGCCGCGCACTCGGCACCGACCGTGTCGGCGTACAGCAGGTCACGGGGTTCCTGCGGGACCAGCCCGACGAGGCGCACGAGGTCGCGCGGGCGGGTGCGGTGCGGGACCGCGCCGCCGACCCGCACCGCGCCGGAGCCCGGCTCGACCAGCCCGACCAGGGCGCCCAGCAGCGTGGACTTCCCGGCGCCGTTGCGCCCCATGAGGGCGACGGTCTCCCCGGCGGCGACGGTGAGATCGACGCCCCGCAGCGCGTCGACCCGGCCCCGGCGGACGCCGAGGGAACGGACCTCGGCGAGGGGAGCCGCGGGGCCGGCCGCGGCGGTCGCGGGCCGCTGCTCCGGGACCCGTCCGCCGAGGCGCTCCCGCAGCCCGGTCGCCGTCGCCCGGCGCCGGGCGTCCCGCACGGTCATCGGCAGCGGCGACCACCCGGCCAGCCGCCCCAGCTCCACCACCGGCGGACACACCGGCGACACGGCCATCACCTCGGCGGGCGTCCCGCACACCGGCGCGGCCCCGGCCCCCGGGAGCAGCACGACCCGGTCGGCGTACTGCACGACCCGCTCCAGCCGGTGCTCGGCCAGCAGCACGGTCGTGCCCAGGTCGTGCACCAGCCGCTGCAGCACGGCCAGCACCTCCTCGGCGGCGGCGGGGTCGAGGGCGGAGGTCGGCTCGTCGAGCACCAGGACCGCGGGATGCGGGGTGAGCACCGACCCGATCGCGACCCGCTGCCGCTGTCCGCCCGAGAGCGTGGCGATCGCCCGGTCCCGCAGTTCGGCGAGCCCCAGCAGGTCGAGGGTCTCCTCCACCCGCCGCCGCATCACGGCCGGGGCGATCCCCAGCGACTCCATCCCGTAGGCGAGTTCGTCCTCCACCGTGTCGGTCACGAAGTGGGCGAGCGGGTCCTGCCCCACCGTGCCCACCACATCGGCGAGTTCACGCGGCCGGTGGGTCCGGGTGTCCCGGCCGGCGACCGTCACCCGCCCGCGCAGGGTGCCGCCGGTGAAGTGCGGCACGAGCCCGCTCACGGAGTTCAGAACCGTCGACTTCCCGGTCCCGGACGGGCCCACCAGCAGGACGAGTTCCCCTTCCGGCACCTCGAAGTCGACCCCCTGCACGGCGGGTCGGGCCGCGCCGTCGTAGGTCACGGAGACGTCCTCGAAACGGATCACGACGGCTCCTCCTCGGGACCCTCGGGAACGATCAGGGCGGGCAGCAGGCCGAGCAGCACGGCGGCCGCGGGCCAGAGCGGAAGCGTGGGGGCGACCAGCGGTACGACACCGGGCTGCAGGGCCGCCGGGTCGCGGACGGACGCCAGGGTGAGCAGGGCGGCGACGGCGGCGCCCGCCCCGGACACCAGCCAGGCCCGCGCGTCCCACGGGTCCGGCCGGTACCGGGTGCGTGGCGAACGCCGGCCGCCCAGCCGCAGCCCCGCCAGCGCGGCGGCCACCCCGGCCGGCAGGACGGGCAGCCCGTAGCCGCCGCCCTCGGTGGTGAGCAGCCCGTACAGCCCCGCGCAGACGCCGAGCAGACCGCCGAGGGTCAGCCCGGCCGTCGTACGGCGGACCCGGTCCGGGACGTCGGCACTGCGGCCGTACCCGCGCGCGTCCATCGCGGCGGCGAGGGCGACCGACCGTTCCAACGCGCCCTCCAGGACCGGGAGCGCGACCTGGAGCAGGCCGCGGATGCCGGAGTCGGGACGGCCGCGCAGCCGCCGGGCGGCCCGCAGCCGCTGTACGTCGGCGACGAGGTGCGGGGCGAAGGTGAGCGCGACGACGACGGCCACGCCCAGCTCGTACAGGGCCCCGGGCAGGGACTTGAGCAGCCGGGCCGGGTTGGCGAGCGCGTTCGCGGCACCGACACAGATGAGGAGGGTGGCGATCCGGAGCCCGTCGTAGAGGGCGAAGACGAGCGCCTCCGCGGTGACCCGGCCGCCGAGGCGGATGCCCTGGGCCCAGTGCGGGAGCGGGACTTCGGGGAGGGTGACGAGGGTGTGCGCGCCGGGGACGGGCGAGCCGAGGACGACGGTGAACGCGAGCCGCACGAGGAGGACGGCGAGGCCGAGCCGCGCGAACGCGGCGTAGGAGCGCGCCCAGGGGGCGGTCCGGCTGCGACAGGCGGCCACGACGTAGGCGGTGACCGCGATGAGCAGCCCGAGGAGGAGCGGGTTGGTGGTCCGCGACGCCGCGACCCCCATCGAGAGCGACCAGAGCCACCAGGCGCCGGGGTGTACGGGTGAGCGACGCTGGTGCCGGGGGACGGCGGGTTTCACTCGCCCGCGCTCGCGGGGTGCCGCTGCGCCCACCCGTGCCGCCCCAGCGGCACGACTGCCCGCAGCCAGAACGTGCCCCGCAAGGGCCGCGAGCCCCCACCGACCCACGGCGGCACGACTGTCCGAGGCTGGAACGTGCCCCGTCAGGGGCGCGCGGAACTGCGCGGGAAGCCCCCACCGGCTCGCGGCGGCACGACTGTCCGAGGCTGGAACGTGCCCCGTCAGGGGCGCGCGGAACTGCGCGGGAAGCCCCCACCGGCCCGCGGTGGTGCGACTGTCCGAGGCTGGAACGTGCCCCGTCAGGGGCGCGGGGAACTGCGGGGGAAGCTCCCACCGGCCCGCGGTGGTGCGACTGTCCAAGGCTGGAACGTGCCCCGTCAGGGGCGCGGGGAACTGCGCGGGAAGCTCCCACCGGCCCGCGGTGTCAGGCATTTCTGCGCCGCCGTGTCTGCCAGAAGGCTCCCGCGGCGAGGAGCACGACAACTCCCACACCGGCCGCCGGTCCGAGCGACGGTCCGCTGCCCGGCGTACCCCCGGCCCCCGCCGTCGCCGTCACCTTCTCGCCGCAGCCCCGGGAGGGATACCCCCCGATCGCGCACAACAACGCGTTCGTGTCGTACCGCAGCGGCTTCGCCACCGTCGCCAGTGCCTCCGCCGTCGTCGCGTCCTCGGACACCACCGCGCAGGCCGTCCGCCGCGCAGGCGGCCGCTCTCCCGACGGCGCGTCCCCCGTCGTACCGAAGTCGACGACCAGCCCCACCCGTTTGCGGCCAGCGACGGCGGGGGTGTCCGCACAGATCGTCCCGAAGTCCGCCGTGCCGCGCGGCTGGGACGCGTCCGCCGAGTCCTCGCTCACCGCGAAGCGGAACCCCTCGACCGACCCGTCGGCGGGCTGCGCGGTCGAGGGGCCCTGCGTGGCGTACGTCCAGTGCGCGCCGGCCCGCTCCCAGAAGGACCAGTAGCGGTAGCCGGTGGCCGCCGCAGGCCCGGCGGCCGTCGCGCACAGCGTCAGCGCGGCCAGGAGCAGCAGCGCCGCACGACGGACCGCGGTCACGGCTGCTGCTGCTTCCGGCGGCCGCTGAACAGGAAGCCGATGCCGATACCGGCGACGAGCCCGGTGCCGACGATCCACCACACGCTGTTGCCCGACTTCTTCCCCTCGCTGTGCTTCTCGGCGTGCTTCGCGGTGGCGGCCTGCGGGGCCGGTCCCGTCGCGTTCAGCGCCGTCACGAGGTTCGTGCCGCCGAAGTCGCGCGGGTCCGCGCCCGTCGCGTGCGCGGCGAGGACCAGCTCGGCGTAGGCCGCGGGCCCGCTCTGCGCCGCCCACGGCGCGGCGTGCGCCTCCAGCCAGGCGTACGGCTTCCGCGCCTGCGCGGTCCAGCCCTGCGCGGCCAGGGCGACGACCGCGTCGGCGGTGTTGCCGTAGTCCGGCTGCGGGGTGGCGCCGGGGAGCGCGGAGACGAGGTGGCCGGTCGTGGACATGGCGTCCGCCAGGTACGCGGCGCCGTTGCGGGCCACCTCCTCCCGCGTGAGCGTCTTGCCGGAGTCGGCGCACGCGGGGCCCTTCGCCGGGGCCTTCCCGGCCGTCGTCACGAACCCCTTGCCGAGGGCTCCGAGCACGCCGGCCGCCGTCGCGTCCGCGTTGGCGGCCAGCTTCCCCTGCTTGTCCGGCTGGTAGGCGAGAGCACCGCCACCGTCCTGGCCGCACGGGAGGGACCACTTGGCGAGGAGGTCGTACGGCGACCTCGGCGCGCTCGCGCCGGCCGCCGCGAGCGCGCCGACGACCACGCCGGTGGAGTTGGTGTCGCTGGGCGAGCCCGGGGTGTAGCCCCAGCCGCCGTCCTTGTTCTGCTGCGACTTCAGCCAGGTCACGGCCTTGTCCGCGGCGGCGTCGTGCCCGCCGACCGCTTTCAGTGCCTGTACGGCGGCGGCCGTGCTGTTCGTGTCGACCGTCACCTTGGCGTCACAGGCCGCCGTCGGCTCGGCGCGGAACGCGGCGAACGCGCCGTCCGCGCACTGCTGCCCGGCCAGCCAGTCCACCGCCTTCACGGCCGGGGTCACCCCCACCGCGCGCTGGGCCAGCAGAGCGAGGGACTGGCGCCAGACGCCGTCGAACTTGGGGTCCGTAGCGCCGTACAGCCCCGACGGGAGCACCGCCGACGCGGACGGTGACGGGGACGTGCTGCCGGCGGCCAGTGCGGTCGTCGCGGGCGTGGCGGTACCGATGACGGCGGTGGCGGCCAGCACTCCGGCGGTGCGGCGGAGAACGGTCATGGTCGGCGGGTGCCTCTCCCTGCGGGGAGCCGGGCAGCGCGGGAGACCCCGGCGGCTCGGCTCCGTAAACCTCGACGGTGCCGTGCGACGACGGGTGCCGGCGCACACGAGCCGATCAACGTCCCGGGCGCGGCGGTCCGGCTTGCCACGGGGCGTGTGGCTCACGGTTGCGGGTCAGCGCCGGAATTGCACCGGCTTCCCCCCGTACGGGTGATGACGACCCGGCTACTTTACCGGCCGCCCCGGGGAAGCTGAGAGGGGGCTGTGCGGGGACCGTTTCGTTATGGTCCTGCCATGACGGGGAGACTGCTCGGTTCAGGGCGTTCGGCCGACGTGTACGAGCTCGACGAGGCCTGGGTGCTGCGCCGGGACCGGGACGGCTGGGGGGACGCGGCCGCCGAGGGCGCGGTGATGACGTACGTACGGGAGTACGGGTACCCGGCGCCCCGGGTACGGCCCACCGGGTCCCGTACCGAACTGGTCATGGAGCGGCTGTCCGGGCCCACCATGCTGGCGGCGCTGCTGGCGGGGGAGACGGGCCCGGCGGAGGGCGGTGCGCTGCTCGCCTCGCTGCTGCGGGAGCTGCACACCGTGCCCGGCCGGGACCCGGCCGACCCCGGCGCCCGGGTCCTCCATCTCGACCTGCATCCGGACAACGTGATGATGACCCCCGACGGTCCCCGGGTCATCGACTGGAGCAACGCCGAGGACGGGCCGCCCGGACTCGACTGGGGCATGTCCGCGGTGATCCTCGCCCAAGTGGCCCTCGGCGCGTACCCGTTGGCCCATGACATGCTGCCGGCCCTGCTCGCCGACCCCGGCGAACTGACAGAGGAGGGACTGACGGAGGCCCTGCGCCGCCGGGCGGCCAATCCGACGATGAGCCGAGGGGAAGTCGAAGTCCTGGGTGCGGCGGGGCAGTTGATACGGTCGATCGCCTTCTAGCCTTCGAGCGCCGACCCCCGCGTGAAGCCGTGGCTCCGCTCCACTTTCGCCACGTGCAGGGTGTAGCTCTCGTACCACTCGGCCCGCCCGCGCTGCTGCGCCGCGCGATGCTCGGCGTCGGTCCGCCACCGGGTGAGCGCCTCGGCGTCGCGGAAGTACCCGACGGTGATGCCCAGCCCGCCGGGAGTCTGTGCGTGGTCCATCCCCAGGTAGCCGGGGATGTCCTTGACCAGGTCCTCCATGCGTGCGTTGGTCTCGCTGTAGCCGCTCTGGTCCTGGGTCCGCACCGTGGTGAAGACGGCCACGTAGTAAGGGGGTTCGTAGGCCTCGACGGGCGCGACAGGCGCTTCCGGGTGATTGCTCATGGCGGCACCGTAGGGCGGGACGCGCCCGGCGATCCAGTTTCTTTCCCGAACGGGATGCACACGGGATCGAACTCCTGACTCTTGGCCAAAACCCTTAGGCCGCGTTCGCGAGCGGGGTGATCTCCGCCGACAGGTGGCGGGCCATGCGGCGCAGTGCGTCGTCGCAGGCGTTCGGGGTCTCGCCCAGCGCCACCCAGAGGGCCAGCCGGTCGGCGGCGGTGGCGTGCGGGCCCGCGGTGACGTGGGTGCCGGTGTGCTGGGTGAGGAGCATGCGGTCGGCGCCGGACTCGTGGGCGGCGTCGGGGGAGAGGTCCAGGCGGTCGAGGCGGCCGGTGGCGGCAGGGTAGGCGAACTGGATCGCGGCCGCCCGCTGCCGGGTGGGCGTCGTGTCGGGCACCTCGCCGGTGGCGAGGGCGGCCGCGGCCTGGGCGAGGTCGACACCGGTGGCCCGCTTGACGAGGAGCGGGATCAGGTCGCCCGGCAGATGCGGGGCGACGTCGGTGACCCGGGGGCCGCGGTCGGTGAGAGTGAGGCCGATGTGCAGGACACCCCGGTCGACGCCGAGGGCGTGCACGGTGCGGTCGACGGCCAGGCGCAGGAAACGGTTGTGCAGCAGGCCGTCGTGGGCGTGCACGGTGTGCCGGAGCGGCTGCCGGGCGGGCGCCGGGCCCAGGGTCGTACGGGTGATGGCGGCGATGCGGATCTCGCCGTCGAGGACGACCGTCTCGGCGGAGACGCGGGGCGCGCCGGGGGCGCCGAGGTCGCCGGGGTCGCCGGTGGGAACGGTGCGGGCGGCCAGCAGCGCGCGCAACACGGGCGGGTCGGTACAGGCTTCGGCCGCGGCGAGGGAGGGGCCGGGCAGCCCCAACTGCCCGGCGATCCTCGCGGCGGCGACCGCGTACTCGCCCGAGTAGGTCAGCACGCCGCGGACCCGGTGCCGGGCCGCGAACCGTACCACCGCCGACGCTGTCGCGCCGCCTTTGCCGGGGTCCGCCGCGAGGTGACCGGCCAGGCACGACTGTGCCCAGGCGGGCGGCGCGGCGTCCACCAGCAGCACCGGGCGGGCCGCGGCGATGCGCGTCAGCACGAACTCGTCGTACGCGCACCGGTGTCCGGCACCGAGGAGCAGCACGGGCTGCGGCATCGGTCGCCTCACCTTCCGGGAGGAGGCGGGGCGGCTGGTCGCCCCGGATGCCACTCCCCCATAGGCGGCACCCGGGGCGGGTCGGTTCGACCGTGGCCTGGTGACGTGATCCTTTCGTGTCGGTCCGTCATATGTCAACAATTGCTGCCCTCTTGGGCAGCGGTTCTTGTCATGTCTGGTGGGCGGGACCGGTGATTCGATAGCCTCGCGTCTGCCCGGCCCCGCTCGGCCGGCCGACCGATCACGCGCGTCCAGGGGGACCTTGGTGAGTGACGCCCATGCCCCGCTGACCGGCGTACTGGAACGGCTCGGGGAGCTGACCGGACGTCCGGGACGGCTCTCCGAGGCGCTGGACGTGGCCGACCTGTCGTACCGCACCGGGATCCCGGTCGGGGTGGTCGCCGAACTTCTCGCAGGCGGGGCCGCGCCCGAGGCGGGGCTCGCCGAACGGGTGCGGCAGCGGCTGGACTTCATCCGCGAGAACCGGCGCCGCCCGGACGGCAAGCGGTACTCGCTGGGCGAGCTCGCGGCGATCGCCGGCACCAGCCGGCAGTGGCTGAGCGAGTGGCGCAAGAGCGGGCTGCCGAGCCTCGAACACACCGACCGGCTGCGGCGGTTCTTCGGACTCCCGCCCGGCTTCTTCACCGCCGACGAGCCCGAGGCACTGTACGAGGCGCTCCAGCCGGTGCTCCAGAGCCTGGAGGCCCGGGCCGACCCGCTCTCCCGCCTCCGCGAAAGCGGCCTGGTCCGCCTCGCGGCCCGCGCACCCCAGATGAACCCCCGCCAACTGGCCACCCTCGCCGACCTGGCGGAAATGCTGATCACCGCCGAGGGTGCGGTCAACTGAGCCGCATCGCCTGTACCGCCACGTAGGTCACCGGCTCGCTCCCCGCCACCGCCTCCGCCCGGCCCAGCTTCACCAGGCGCCGCAGATGGGCCTCGGCCTCCGAGACGGCGATGTTGCGGGAGCCGTAGGGGATCTGGTCCCACGGGCGGTTCCACTCCATCCGCACCGCCAACTGCCAGGGTGTGAGCGGCTGCTGGAGGAGGGAGAGCAGGCCGGCGAGGCGTTCCTCGTGATGGGCCAGCAGTGCGCGTACCCGGGCCGGTGCGTCGGTGAAGGTGTACTGGTGGGCCGGGAGGATCTCGGCGGGGGCGAGGCGGCCGACGCGTTCCAGGGAGTCGAGGTAGTCGCCGAGGGGGTCGGTGACGTCCCCCACGCTCGGCTGCGCTCGCGCGGGGGGACCCCCACCGTCGTCGGGGTCCTCGTAGAGGCCGATGTGCGGGGTGATCTCGGGGAGCAGGTGATCGCCGGAGAACAGGCGTCCGTGGCCCGGCAGCTGGGCGGGGTGCTCCTCCTCCAGGTGCAGGCAGACGTGGCCGGGGGTGTGCCCCGGCGTCCAGACGGCGCGCAGCCGGCGGCCCGGGAGGTCGAGGAGTTCGCCGGGGAGGATCTCCCGGTCGGGTAGGGCGGGGGCCAGGCCGGGCGGGGTGCTGCGGCGGGGTCCGCCGCGCAGCGGCGCGACGTGCTCCTCCGGCGCCCCGGCGGCCGTCAGCTTCGCCGCCATGTACGTGAACCACCGCTCCGGCCGGGTCTCCCGGGCCCGCCGCACGATCGCCGCGTCGGCCGCGTGCATCGCGATCCAGGCCCCGGACGCCTCGCGCACCCTCCCCGACAGGCCGTGGTGGTCGGGATGGTGGTGCGTGATGACGACCCCGTGCACCTCGCCGACGCCCGTACCGCACGCCTCCAGCCCCGCCACCAGCACGTCCCACGATTCGGGGTCGTCCCAGCCGGTGTCGACCAGCACCGGCCCCCGGTCGGTGTCCATCACGTACACCAGCGTGTGGCCGAGCGGATTGTCCGGGATGGGCACTGCGACCGACCGCACACCCCCGCCGAGATCCCGCACCGCGACCTCCGGCCGCACCTCCGCCGACTCGCCCAGACCGTCCGTCATCAGCCTTCCTCCGCCCCCGCCCGGTCCCGCCGGCCCCACGGCCACTGCCCACTATAACGAGACCTGATGACACGTCAGACAGGCGGTGGGCGAAGTTCACTTGACGACGCTCCGGCCTGCGGCGGCCGCAAAACGGTTTGCCGCCGGCCGGTCCGGCCGGATAGGAAGCACGCATGCTCAGAGGCAGCACGGTCGGGCTCCGGGCCCGGCACGAAGAGGACATCCCGGTCCTGCGGGCCGAGCTCTACGACGACGTGGTCTACTCCTCGCTGGTCGACAGCGATCCGTGGCGGCCGGTACCGGCCGGGTCGAAGGACCCGCGGCTCACGGTGGACCACAAGGACGACGGGAGCGTCAGGTTCTCCGTGGTGGAGCTGGCGGGCGGCACGCTGGTCGGCACCGCCACGCTGTGGGGCATCGACACCCACAACCGCCTCGCGCACCTCGGACTGGGCCTGCTGCCTGCCGCCCGCGGCCAGGGCTACGGCACCGACGTGGTCGCGGTCCTGTGCCACTACGGCTTCGTCGTGCGCGGCCTGTGCCGCCTGCAGATCGAGACCCTGGCAGGCAACGCCGCGATGCTGCGCGCCGCCGAGCGCAACGGCTTCGTCCGCGAGGGCGTGCTGCGCTCCTCGGCCTGGGTGATGGGCGAGTTCGTGGACGAGGTGCTGCTCGGACTCCTCGCCGAGGAGTGGCAGCAGGCCTCGAAGTCCTAGGTCTGGGTCCAGGCCCGGACCTCAGGTCCAGGTCCGTGTCTGGGCCTGGGGCCCGTACGAGGGCCCGTACAGGGCCCGTACTCGGGGTGATCAACGGGCGGTCGCGATATTCCGTGCCGTCGTCCCGGACGAATGACACAGTGCCGGGCATGGTGACTTCCCCGCTGCTGCGACAGATCGCCCGCACCCGCCGCTTCACCCTCGGCGCGCCCGCCCGTCTCACCGTGGCGCCGGACGGTGCCTGTGTCCTGTTCCTGCGGAGCCGGGCCGGGGACGACCCGGTCGGCTGCCTGTGGAGGCTCGATGCGGCGACCGGCGCGGAACGGCTGCTGGCCGACCCCGCCGGACTGCTCGGCGACGCGACCGACGAGGTGCCGGAGGAGGAGCGCGTCCGGCGCGAGCGCGCCAGGCAGCAGGGCGCCGGGATCACCGACTACGCCACCGACGCGGCCGTCCGGACGGCCGCGTTCGCGCTCTCCGGACACCTGTGGGTGGTGGACACGGTCTCCGGCGCCGTACGGCAACTGCCCGCCCGGCAGCCGGTGGTGGACCCGCGCCCGTCCCCGGACGGCCGGTACGTCGCCTACGTCTGCGGCGGTGCGCTCCGGGTGATCGGCGCCGACGGCGGCGGCGACCGGGCGGTGGCCGCGCCCGAGCCGGCGGAAGGCCCGGACGTCTTCTTCGGCCTGCCGGAACATGTGGCGAGCGAGTCGATGAACCGCCACCGCGCGTACTGGTGGGCACCGGACGGGGAGCGGCTGCTGACGACCCGGGTGGACAACCGCGAGGTCGGGCTGTGGTACCTCGCCGATCCGGCCGACCCCGCCAAGCCGCCGCGCACGATGCGGTACCCGCGCGTCGGTACCGCCAACGCCGACGTCACGCTGTGGATCGCCGACCTGGCGGGCAACCGCACCGAGGTCCGCTGGGACCGGGCCGCCTTCGAGTACCTGCCCGCGGCCGGCTGGGACGGGCACGGCCCGTTCGCCGCCGTCCTCAGCCGCGACCAGCGCACGCTCCGGGTGCTGGCCGTCGACCCGGGGGACGGTGCGACCGGCCTCCTGGCCGAGCGGCGCGACGAGCGATGGGTGGAGCTGCTGGTGCCCGGAGTGCCCGCGCGGACGGCCGGCGGCGCCGTCGTCGACTACCTCGACCGGGGCGAGACGCGGCACCTGGGCATCGACGGCGCACCGGTCACGCCGGACGGCCTGCAGTTGCACGAGGTGCTCGCGGTGGACGGGGAGACGGTGTTCTTCACGGCGGCCGCTGAGCCCACCGAGCGCCATGTGTGGAGGTACCGTCCGGGCCAGGGCGTACAGCGGTTGACCGAGCAGCCTGGCGTGCACTCCGGCGCGTTCGGCGGCGGCACGTTCGTCCGCGTCACGCGCACACCGGATCTGCCGGGCTCGCGCACCACCGTGCACCGGCTGACCCGGGACGGCCTGCCGGAGCCGGACGGCCCCGCGCCCGTCAAGATCGGCTCGCACGCCCAGCGACCACTGCTGAGGCTGCGTGCCGAGTCCGCCGTCGTCGGGCCGCGGGAACTGCGCACCCGCCTCTTCCTGCCGTCCTGGCACCAGGCCGGTGACGCCCCGCTGCCGGTGCTGGTCGACCCCTACGGCGGCCCCGCCATGCAGAAGGTGCTGGCCGAACAGGCCTCGCACGCCTTCGTCTCGCAGTGGTTCGCCGAACAGGGCTTCGCGGTGCTGGTGACGGACGGCGCCGGTACGCCCGGCCGCGGGCCGCGCTGGGAGAAGGAGATCTTCGGCGACCTGATCGGCCCGACCCTGGACGACCAGGTAGCCGCGCTGCACGCGACGGCGGAACGCCACCCGGAGCTGGACCTCGGCCGGGTCGGTATCCGCGGCTGGTCATTCGGCGGGATCCTGGCCGCCGCCGCGGTGCTGCGCAGGCCCGACGTCTTCCACGCCGCGGTGTCCGGCGCCCCGCTCACCGACCAGCGGCTCTACGACGCCTGCTGGAAGGAGCGTTTCCTCGGCCTGCCCGACCGGTACCCGGAGCACTACGAGCGGTCCTCGCTGCTCGCCGACGCTCCGAACCTCAGCCGTCCGCTGCTGCTGGTGCACGGGCTGGCGGACGACAACGTCTTCGTGGCCGGCACGCTGCGGTTCTCCAGCGCCCTGCTGGCCGCCGGGAAACCGCACGAGGTGCTGCCCCTGAGCGGCATGACCCACGCCGCACCGACCGACGACACGTTCGCCCGGTTGCTGGGGCACCAACTGGAGTTCCTCCGCCGTCACTTGACCGACTGACCGGGCAGGGCGCCCGGTCGGCGCGCATGGCGGCCCTTTCGAAGGCGTCAAAAGTGCTGGTGGGAGCCTATTCGGCCCTGCCCCTGGCTTAGTTCAACTAGAACTGGTATCAGTTCTGAGACATCGTCAGGAAGGGTGGCGGGGCGCCATGACCGAGTTCCTGGAACACGGACAGCTGTTCATCGGCGGGGAGTTGACCGACCCCCTGGGCAAGGACGTCATCGAGGTGGTCTCTCCGCATACCGAGGAGGTCTTCGGGCGGGTGCCGCACGCCTCGCGGGAGGACGTGGACCGGGCGGTGGCGGTGGCGCGGCGGGCCTTCGACGAGGGGCCCTGGCCGCGGATGACGCTCGACGAGCGGATCGAGGTCGTCACCCGCATCAAGGACGCGATCGCCGTACGGCACGAGGAGATCGCCCGGGTGATCTCCTCCGAGAACGGTTCGCCGTACTCCTGGAGCATCCTCGCGCAGGCGCTCGGCGCGATGATGGTGTGGGACGCGGCGATCAGGGTGGCGCGTGACTTCACGTACGAGGAGACCCGCGACGGGGTGCTCGGGAGGATCCTGGTGCGGCGGGAGCCGGTCGGGGTGGTGGCGGCCGTGGTGCCGTGGAACGTGCCCCAGTTCGTGGCCGCCGCCAAGCTCGCCCCGGCGCTGCTCACCGGCTGCACGGTGGTGCTGAAGCCGTCCCCGGAGTCGCCGCTGGACGCGTACATCCTCGGCGAGATCACGAAGGAGGCCGGGCTGCCGGAGGGCGTGCTCTCCATCCTTCCGGCGGACCGCGAGGTGAGCGAGTACCTGGTCTCCCACCCGGGCGTCGACAAGGTCTCCTTCACCGGCTCGGTCGCGGCCGGCAAGCGCGTGATGGAGGTCGCGTCGAAGAACCTCACCCGGGTGACCCTGGAACTCGGCGGCAAGTCGGCGGCCGTCGTGCTGCCGGACGCGGACGTGGCCGCCGCCGTCGCCGGCATCGTGCCCGCGGCCTGGATGAACAACGGCCAGGCGTGCGTCGCCCAGACCCGCATCCTCGTCCCGCGCTCGCGCTACGACGAGTTCGCCGACGCCTTCGCGGCCGCGGCGAGCGCCCTGAAGGTCGGCGACCCGCTGGACCCGGCCACCCAGGTGGGCCCGCTGGTCGCGCGCCGCCAGCAGCAGCGGAACCTGGACTACATCCGCATCGGCCAGGAGGAGGGCGCCAAGATCCTCACCGGCGGCGGACGGCCGCCGGGCCTGGAGAAGGGCTGGTACGTCGAACCCACCCTCTTCGGCGACGTCGACAACTCCATGCGGATCGCCCGCGAGGAGATCTTCGGTCCGGTGATCTGCCTGCTCCCGTACGGCGACGAGTCCGAGGCTCTGAAGATCGCGAACGACTCGGACTACGGCCTGAGCGGCAGCGTCTGGACGGCGGACGTGGCGCACGGCATCGAGGTCGCGCGGCAGGTCCGTACCGGGACCTACTCCGTGAACACCTTCAGCCTCGACATGCTGGGCCCCTTCGGCGGCTACAAGAACTCCGGTCTGGGGCGGGAGTTCGGGCCGGAGGGCTACGGCGAGTTCCTCGAACACAAGATGATCCACCTCCCGGCCGGCTGGGAGGGGTGAGCACGCATGGGGGACCGCTGGCACGTCGAGGTCGACCGTTCGATCTGCATCGGCTCGGCCCAGTGCGTCCACCGCGCCACCGGGGCCTTCCGCCTCGACTCCGCCATGCAGTCCCACCCCGTGGACCCGGAGACGGACGCCAGCGGAAGGGTCCTCGACGCGGCGGAGAACTGCCCGGTGGAGGCGATCACCATCACCCTGCTGGACAGCGGGGAGCCGGTGTTCCCGCCGGAGGACTGAGCGGGCCGGAAGGGGCTAGCCGGCCTGCAGGGCCGCGAACAGGCCACGGGAGCGGGTGCCGTCCGGCTGTTCCCAGGCACCGGTGACGTGCCCGACCGCACCGTCGGGCGCCGTCGAACCGGCGGTCAGCACCCGCCGCAGCCGCAGCCGCAGCACCAGCCCGCCGTCCGGTACGGCGAACTCGGTGCTCTCGTCGGTGTCGACGGGGGCACCGAGGCCGGGCACGGGGCCCGCACCGGCGTAGGACCGCGCGACCTCGCGGTCGGGGGTGTCGGTGACGCTCTGTGCCTGTGCCTCGGCGCGGCCCTCGATCAGGGCGAGCAGCCCGGCGGTCAGGACCGGGTCGTGGCACCCGTCGTAGGCCCAGCGGGTGCCGAGGACCCCGTGCTCCATGGTGCCGACGAGCGCGTGCTCGGCGCCGGGCAGCGGGGCGCCGCGGTAGGTGAGCGGTACGAGATAGGCCGCTGAGCCCTCCGTGACGACCATGAACTCGATCCCGACCTCGCCCGCCGGGTCGTCCAGCCGGAAGCCGCCGGCCTTCGCCAACTCCGGCGCGGCGGAGCCGTGGTACCAGGGGCGGGTGGGGAGCCAGCCGGCGAGGAGCTCGACCTTGGTGGGCTTGAGGGTGGTGTGGTGGATGAGTGCCATGGGGGGATTCTGCGTTCGGGCGGCGGTGTCTCGCCAGGCGGTTTCCGCCCCGGCGGCCGCCCTCAAACAGAAAAGTCCAAAAAATCCCTCTTTAGGGGTTTTCTTCTGCTCCAGGCGTTCTATCCTGGAATCAGCCTACGAGGCGAGTGAGGGAGTCCGAGCGGAGTAGCCGACTCAGGCGTGACGCAGATGCAGAAGCATCCGCCGGTGCCGACGTCGACGGTCGGGCTGAGAGGCCGGAAGGCAGCAGTAAGGCCGGACGGCGACCCCCAGTACCTGATCCGGACCATGCCGGCGAAGGGAACCCGTCTCGTAGGTCTTCGCATGCCCTGCGGCGGCTGCGGCTTCTCCTACGGCTGCTGCTTCTCCGGCTCCGTCAGGTCGATCAGGCGGCACACCGTCTCGATGTCGATCTTCACCTGGGCGATGGAGGCGCGCCCCGAGAGCCAGGTGATCAGCGCCGAGTGCCAGGTGTGCTCGATCACCCGGACGGCGGACAGCTGGGCCGGGGTGGGGTCGGTCAGGCCCATCGCGTCCAGGATGATCGCCGTCGTCTGCCGGGAGACCTGGTCCACCTCGGGGGAGACGCTGCGGTCGGCGAAGGTGAGGGCGCGGACCATCGCGTCGGCCAGGTGCGGCTCGCGCTGGAGGGCGCGGAAGGCCCGCATCAGGGTCTCGGCGACCCGCTCGGACGCCGTCTCGCCCGCCGGCGGCTTCTTGCGCAGCGTGCCGTGCATGTGTTCCAGCTGGTCCTGCATGGTCGCGACCAGCAGGTGCACCTTGGACGGAAAGTAGCGGTAGAGCGTCCCGAGGGCCACCTGGGAGGACTCGGCCACCTCCCGCATCTGCACCGCGTCGAAACCGCCCCGGCTGGCCAGCTGGGCGCTCGCGTGCAGGATCCGGCGGCGCCTGGCCTCCTGCCGCTCGGTGAGCGGCGGGGTGGCCGATCTGGCGCCGATGTCCACCTTGGCTTCCGCAGGCATGGGTCCCGTCCGTGACAGTCGGTGAGGGCAGTGCTCAGGGCGAGTGATCAGACAGCATGGCAGGGGTTCCCGCCGTGGCGCGAATCACCCGATCCACTGCTCACTCCGCCCCTACCTGCCGGTAGATTCAGAGCCTCTTGAACGATCAAGTCTGAAACTTGTTCTAGATTAGCGTCCCGGCGTAATCTCACGGGAAAGTGCAGGGAGAAGGGGGCCCGGAGTGACCGCTGAGGCCAGTCGGGCGGGTGCCGACGAGGAACCCGCCGCCGACGGCGAGCGACCGCTCGGCATCGCGCTCCTCACCTATAAAGGGAACCCGTTCTGCGGCGGCCAGGGTGTCTACGTACGGCACCTGTCGCGCGAGCTGGCCCGGCTCGGGCACCGGGTCGAGGTGATCGGGTCGCAGCCGTACCCCGTCCTGGACGAGGGCTACCCGGGCCTCACCCTCACCGAGCTGCCCAGCCTCGACCTGTACCGCTCCCCGGACCCCTTCCGGACGCCGAAGCGGGACGAGTACCGGGACTGGGTCGACGCCCTCGAAGTCGCCACCATGTGGACCGGCGGCTTCCCCGAACCGCTGACCTTCTCGCTGCGCGCTCGCCGCCAACTGCGCGCCCGCGCCGGGGAGTTCGACGTCGTCCACGACAACCAGACGCTGGGCTACGGCCTGCTGGGGGACATCGGCGCCCCCCTGGTCACCACCATCCACCACCCCATCACCGTCGACCGGCAGTTGGAGCTGGACGCCGCCGAGGGCTGGAAACGGCGGTACTCCGTACGGCGCTGGTACGCCTTCACCCGGATGCAGAAGCGGGTCGCCCGCCGGCTGCCCTCCGTGCTCACCGTGTCCGGCACCTCCCGCCAGGAGATCGTCGACCATCTCGGCGTACGCGAGGACCGCATCCACGTCGTCCACATCGGCGCCGACACCGACCTCTTCGCGCCGAATCCCGCCGTCCCCCAGGTGCCCGGCCGGATCGTCACCACCTCCAGCGCGGACGTGCCCCTCAAGGGCCTGGTGTACCTCGTGGAGGCGCTCGCCAAGGTACGGACCGAGCACCCCGCCGCCCACCTCGTCGTGGTCGGCAAGCGGCCCACCGAGGGCCCGGTCGCCACGGCGATCGAGCGCTACGGCCTCGAAGGCGCCGTCGAGTTCGTCAAGGGCATCTCCGACGCCGAGCTGGTCGACCTGATCCGCTCGGCCGAGGTCGCCTGCGTGCCCTCCCTGTACGAGGGCTTCTCGCTGCCCGCCGCCGAGGCCATGGCCACCGGCACCCCGCTGGTCGCCACGACCGGCGGCGCGATCCCCGAGGTCGCCGGCCGTGACGGGGAGACCTGTCTGGCCGTACCGCCCGGCGACGCGGGCGCGCTGGCCGCCGGGCTCGGCCGGCTGCTCGGCGACCGTGAGCTGCGGGTGCGGCTCGGCCACGCGGGCCGTGAGCGGGTGCTGAAGCACTTCACGTGGGCCCGAGCCGCCGAGGGGACCGTCGCCCGGTACCGCGAGGCCATCGCCCGCTCCGCGGGCCCCCGCCGCGCCGCGGCGACCGCCGCCCGCTCCGCGGCCCAGACTCCCGGCCGCTCCGCGGCCCCGGCAAGTGTTGCAGGCGTCTCCTCCGAAAGCAGGGCCACGTGCTGACCGTCGACTTCTCCCGGTTCCCGCTCGCGCCGGGCGACCGCGTCCTGGACCTCGGCTGCGGGGCCGGCCGGCACGCCTTCGAGTGCTACCGGCGCGGCGCCCAGGTCGTGGCCCTCGACCAGAACGGCGAGGAGATCCGCGAGGTCGCCAAGTGGTTCGCGGCGATGAAGGAGGCCGGCGAGGCCCCGGAGGGCGCGACCGCCACCGCCATGGAGGGCGACGCCCTGGCCCTCCCGTTCCCCGACGAGTCCTTCGACGTCGTCATCATCTCCGAGGTGATGGAGCACATCCCCGACGACAAGGGCGTGCTCGCCGAGATGGTGCGGGTGCTCAAGCCCGGCGGCCGGATCGCCGTCACCGTGCCCCGCTACGGCCCCGAGAAGGTCTGCTGGGCGCTCTCCGACGCCTACCACGAGGTCGAGGGCGGCCACATCCGCATCTACAAGGCCGACGAGCTGGTCGGGAAGATCAGGGAAGCCGGTCTGCGGCCCTACGGCAGCCACCACGCGCACGCGCTGCACGCGCCGTACTGGTGGCTGAAGTGCGCGTTCGGCGTCGACAACGACAAGGCGCTGCCGGTGCGGGCGTACCACAAGCTCCTGGTCTGGGACATCATGAAGAAGCCGCTGGCCACGCGCGTCGCCGAGCAGGCGCTGAACCCGGTCATGGGCAAGAGCTTCGTCGTCTACGCCACCAAGCCGCACCTGCCCCGGCTCCCCGAGCAGACCGGGAAGACCGGGAGGGCCGGGAAGGCCGCGAGGACCGGGGTGGCCGCCAAGTGACCACCCCCCGGACAGAACACCTCGTCCTGCCCGGGGTCCTCACCGCCGAGCAGGCCGCCGCGACCGTCCGCGGCATCCTCGCCGTGCAGCGGGAGGACGGCGCGATCCCGTGGTTCCGGGGGCACCACCTCGACCCCTGGGACCACACCGAGGCCGCGATGGCGCTGGACGCGGCCGGTGAGCACGCGGCCGCCGAGCGGGCGTACACCTGGCTGGCCCGGCACCAGAACGAGGACGGCTCCTGGTACGCGGCCTACGCCGACGGCGCGCACGACGACGTCACCGACCGCGCCCGCGAGTCCAACTTCGTCGCGTACATCGCCGTCGGCGTCTGGCACCACTACCTGTCCACCGGCGACGACACGTTCCTCGACCGGATGTGGCCCGCCGTCTACGCGGCCGTCGAGTGGGTGCTGCGGCTGCAGCAGCCGGGCGGTGAGATCGGGTGGCGCCGTGAGGACGACGGCACACCCACCGACGACGCGCTGCTGACCGGGAGTTCGTCCATCCACCACGCGCTGCGCTGCGCGCTCGCCATCGCCGAGCAGCGGGAGGAGCCGCAGCCGGACTGGGAGTTGGCGGTGGGCGCGCTGCGGCACGCGATACGGCTCCACCCGGAGCGGTTCCTGGACAAGGACCGGTACTCGATGGACTGGTACTACCCGGTCCTCGGCGGAGCGCTGACGGGTGCGGAGGCGGGTGCGCGGATCGAGAAGGACTGGGACCGGTTCGTCGTGCCCGGGTTCGGGGTGCGGTGCGTCGTCCCCAATCCGTGGGTGACGGGCGGCGAGTCGGCCGAGCTGGCGCTGGCGCTGTGGGCGGTGGGGGAGTCCGACCGGGCACTGGAGATCCTCCAGTCCATCCAGCATCTGCGGGACGCCGAGTCGGGGCTGTACTGGACCGGGTACGTCTTCGAGGACGACGCGGTGTGGCCGCGGGAGCTGACGACGTGGACGGCGGGGTCGTTGCTGCTGGCCGTTGCCGCGCTCGGGGGGCATGACGCCACCTGCGCCGTTTTCGGGGGCGGGGAGCTTCCTTCTGGGCTCGAGGTGGATTGTTGCGCCTAGTGGGGCGGGGGGAGCTGCGCTACGGCGGGTGCGGCGCCGTAGGGGCTGGTCGCGCAGTTCCTCCCCCAGCCTTCGGCCGCGGGTACCCCCAGCGCCCCCTTCGGGGCGCTCCGCCGACCGGCGTTCGTCAGTGCCGGTGCATGCGGTTCGCGATCGCGTGGCCGATGAACAGGTAGACGACCGCTGCGAGGCCGTACCCGGCCACCACCCTCGCCCATGCCTTGTCGAACGTGAACAGGTCGTGTGACCAGCCGGCGAGCCAGCTGGCCGCGTCGTGGACGAACTGGACCAGGCTGTTCGCCCGGTTCGCGTCCAGCAGATACATCAGGATCCAGAGGCCCAGGATGAGGGCCATGACGTCGGCGACGATCGCGACGACCCTACCGGCCTGATTGGCACCGCGTTCAGAGGACATACCCTGCGGCTTGCCGCTGAACGGTCCTTGAAACCTGAAGCGCGTGCTCCCCGAGTGGCGAGGTGCCGCCATCTGGGTGAGGCTGCCGGAGGAAGCAACCCGCTCGGGGACGACACCGAGACACACGGGAGGATCCCGTGCCCGTACCGATACGGCGCCTCGTCGTCACGCTCACCCTCTGCTGCGCCCTGGTCGCCGGTGTCACCGCCTGCGCCGGCAGTACCCGGAGCAAGTCCGTCGACACCGGCCTGGCAGCGGCCCCGGTGGCCGGCACGCCCAGTCCGAGCACGTCCGCGGAGAAGCAGAAGTTCGCCAAGACCCGGTTCGTCGCCAACGCGGGTCTCGCCGCGGGCGCGACGTACCAGTGGATCGTGAAACCGTGGAAGGCCGGCAAGTTCAAGAAGGGCGCCCACGGCCGCACCTTCGCCCTGATCAAGGCGGCCGCCGCGGGCGGGTTCGCCTACAACCGGCTCAAGGCCGCCAAGCGGAACGCCCAGGGCGACCCGTTGCTCTCCAAGGCCCTCGCACCGCTCTCCGCCGGTATCGACGGGCTGAAGGACCTGCCGGCCAAGCTCCGCAAGGGCGACGGGAACGCGGCCGGTGCCTTCGACGACGTCATCAACAAGGTCAAGTCGGCGGGACAGAGCGCCGGCGCCCCGGTGCACAACCAGGTGCCCTCGGCCGGTCAGCTGACCGGCGGCTAGGAGTTCAGCTCGGCGAGCACCCGCAGGGTGTGAGGGTCCGGGGCGAGGGCCAGCAGGTCGGTCACCGGGCCCTTGCGCCACAACTCCAGCCGCTCGGCGATGCGGTCGCGGGGGCCGACCAGTGAGATCTCGTCGGCGAACGCGTCCGGTACCGCCAGCACGGCCTCCTCGCGCCGCCCGGACAGGAACAGCTCCTGGATCCGCCGCGCCTCCTCCTCGTAGCCCATGCGGGCCATGAGGTCGGCGTGGAAGTTGCGGGCGGCGTGACCCATGCCGCCGATGTAGAAGCCGAGCATGGCCTTCACGGGGAGGAGCCCGGCCGCCACGTCGTCGCAGACCCTGACCTGGGCCATGGGGGCGACCAGGAAGCCCTCCGGGAGATCGGCGACCGCGGGGCCGTACACCTCGGGCCGGCTCGGCGCCCAGTACAGCGGCAGCCAGCCGTCGGCGATCCGGGCCGTCTGGGCCACGTTCTTCGGCCCCTCGGCACCGAGCAGGACCGGCAGGCCGGCCCGGAGGGGGTGGGTGATCGGCTTCAGCGGCTTGCCGAGACCGGTGGCGTCCGGCCCCCGGTAGGGGAGGGGGTGGAAGCGCCCGTCCACCGTCACCGGTCCCTCCCGGCGCAGCACCTGCCGTACGACGTCCACGTACTCCCGCGTCGCGGTCAGCGGCGACTTCGGGAACGGGCGGCCGTACCAGCCCTCGACGACCTGCGGCCCGGACAGCCCGAGCCCGAGCAGCATCCGGCCCCCGGACAGGTGGTCCAGGGTCAGCGCGTGCATCGCGGTGGTGGTCGGTGACCGGGCCGCCATCTGGGCAACTGCCGTACCCAGCTTGATCGTCGAGGTCTGCGCGGCGATCCAGGTGAGCGGGGTGAAGGCGTCCGAGCCCCAGGACTCCGCCGTCCACACCGAGTCGTACCCGAGCCGCTCCGCCTCCCGTGCCAGCGGCACATGGTCGGGGGAGGGCCCGCGCCCCCAGTAGCCGAGCGCCAACCCGAGCCGCATGGCCGCCTCCTGACGTCACGTCAGACGATGTGCCGGGTGACTGTACGACAGCGGCCCCTCACCCGGAAGGGCAAGGGGCCGCACGTGCGGGGCTGTTCAGCCGCGCTGGATCCCGGAGGTGTCCTGGAGCACGCCGCGGCGGCCGTCCTGGGTCTGCGCCACCAGGGCGGCACCGCGCTGCTCGACCGCCAAGTACCAGGTGCCGGGCGCCAGTTCGGCGATCGGCGCGGTCGAGCCGTCCTCCGCGAACAGCGGCCGCGACACCGGTACGGCGAACCAGAACGGCGAGAAGTCGGGGGCCGGCGGCTGCTGCGCGGCGGCCGGGGGCTGCTGCTGGCCGAAGGGCTGACCGGGCTGCGGCTGCGCGCCGTAGGGCTGGCCGGGCTGCGGGGCGCCGGCACCGGGGTAGCCGTAGCCGCCGGGGGGCTGGGCGCCGTAGGGCTGCGGGGCCTGCGGCTTGGGGGCCGGGACCAGGGCCGCCTGGAGCGCCGGGACCAGCGGGGTGGCGATGGCGGCCGCCGCCAGGACCAGCGTCGCGATCAGGCCGAGGATCAGACCGGAGCCCGCGCCGACGTCGGCGCCGCCCAACTGGTCGGAGAACGCGCCCAGCGGGTCGATGGTCGACCAGAACGCGGTCCACAGCGAGAACACCGTGAGGCCGACGCCGATCTGGCCCAGGTCGAGCCCGGCGAACTTGAACGGCTGCGGCAGTGCGCGGGCGAGGACGATCAGGACCGCGCCGACGATGCCGCCGACGTACATGCTCATCACGAGGCCGAGGTTGTCCCAGGCATTCGGGCCGGACTTGTCGAACGTGTCGAGGAACGACGCGATGAACAGCAATACCGCTGCTCCGATCACCGCGCCGTCGCCTCTAGTGAGGGAGCGGATATTCACTTCAGGTCCTTCGTGGGTCGTCTCGGCGGAGGAGGCGTCGCGCGTGGCCTCTCATCGTAGGAAGGACACTATCGTCAGGTCGATCAGGGTGTCCGCCCGGTCCTGCCCGCCCATGGCCACCTCGCGCAGGAAACTCACGATTCCGTCACCCGGGACTCAGTGATTCCTCAGCATCCCGGCGGTTCCCGGTACTGACGGACCGATCGGCAGCCGGCGGCTATTTCCCGAGGAAGTGGGCGATGCCGTCCGAGATGCCCTGTGCCGCCTTCTGCCGCCACGCTCCACTGGTCAGCAGTGCCGCGTCCTTGCTGTCGCGCATGTTGCCGCACTCGATGAACACCTTGGGAACCGTCGACAGATTGAGACCGCCGAGGTCCTTGCGCACGTCGAGCCCTGTGCCGTTGCCGACGTAGTTGGACGGCGCGCTGCCCGTGACCTTCGCGAAGTCGCTCTCGACGTGCTCGCCGAGGGTGCGGGAGGAGTCGACGATCGGGCGGGTGTCGGCGGCGCCCGCGTGCACGGAGGCCGGGAGGATGACGTGGAAGCCGCGGTCGCCCTCGGGAGCACCGTCGGCGTGGATGGAGATGGCCGCGTCGGCGTGCGCGGCGTTGCCGATCTCCGCGCGCTTCGTCACGCACGGCCCCCAGGCCGGCTGGTCCCCGTCGTGCGTCAGCTTCACGGTGGCGCCCTGCTTCTCCAGCAGGGTGCGCAGCCGGTGCGCGACGTCGAGGGCGAAGCGGGCCTCGCTGTACCCGGCGTTGGTGGAGGTGCCCGTCGTGTCGCACTCCTTCCAGTTCGTCCCGATGTCCACCTTCTGGTTGATCTCGGACGTGTGCTGGAAGTTCCCCGGGTTGTGCCCCGGGTCGATGACGACGACCTTGCCCTGCAGCGGGCGGGCCGCACTCGGGCTCGCGGTCGGCACCTTGGCGTCGTCGCCCGGCACCGCGGCCGCCGACTTGGGCGTCGCCGCGTCCGTCTGCCCGGCATTGCTCGCGCCGGAGTTCCCGCCGGGCCTGCCCACCCCCTCGTACACCACCCATCCGAGCAGTGCACCGGGCACCAGCGCGGCAAGACCGACGGCGAGCGGCGCCCGCCGGAACCGGCGCTGCTGCGGGGAATGGAATTCCGGGCCTGTGTACGACACGTCTGCGACTCTAACCGCGACCTCAGATCCCCGCCCCCGTTCGCCGCAGGACACGCAGCGAGTCGTGGGCCGAGACCTCCGTGAAGGCGCCCGACTCCAGGGCGCGGAGGTAGACGCGGTAAGGGGCCTGGCCGGTGAACTCGTCCTTGGGGTCCGGGAAGACGTCGTGGATCAGGAGGAGCCCGCCTTGGGCCACATGGGGGGCCCAGCCCTCGTAGTCGGCGGTGGCGTGCTCGTCGGTGTGGCCGCCGTCGACGAAGACGAGGCCGAGCGGGGAGTTCCAGAACGCGGCGATCTGCGGGGACCGGCCGACGACGGCGACGACGTGGTCCTCCAGGCCCGCCCGGTGCAGGGTGCGCCGGAAGGTGGGCAGCGTGTCCATCAGCCCGATCTCCGGGTCGACCGTCTCCGGGTCGTGGTAGTCCCAGCCCGGCTGCTGCTCCTCGCTGCCCCGGTGGTGGTCGACGGTGAGCGCGGTGACCCCGGCCGCACGGGCCGCGTCGGCGAGCAGGACGGTCGAACGCCCGCAGTACGTCCCGACCTCCAGCAAGGGCAGGCCGAGCCGCCCCGCCTCGACGGCGGCCGCGTACAGCGCGAGTCCCTCGCCGACGGGCATGAACCCCTTCGCCGCCTCGAAGGCGGCCAGGATCTCGGGCTTGGGGGGTGCCGCGGTCATGGGCGTCCTCTCACTCGTTCACTCGTACGACTCTCCGGGCGTCCATGCTGCCGCACGCGCTTCGCCGACCGGTCGACCGGGGGTGCGCGGCGGCACCGCCGGCCCGCCCCGGGCGCCGGCGCCCGGGGCCGTCATGGCGGGCCACGGCCTCCAAGTCTGTTGGGGGTCAGCGAAGTTGGCCGCGGGAGCTGGCTTTCAAGTGCACTCCAGCACCTACACTGACGCCGCCAACCCACCCCACCTGTGACGGAGCACCGACATGCGTTATCGCGTCCTCGGCAAGACCGGAATCGAGGTCAGCACCCACTGTCTCGGCACGATGATGTTCGGGGGCATCGGCAACCCCGACCACGAGGACGGCGCCCGCATCATCAACGCGGCGCTCGACGCCGGCATCAACTTCGTGGACACCGCCGACATGTACTCGGCCGGTGAGTGCGAGGAGATCGTCGGCAAGGCGCTCAAGAGCAGGCGCGACGACGTGGTGCTCGCCACGAAGGTGCACTTTCCGCTGGGGGAGGGCCGCAACCGCAGCGGCAACTCGCGGCGCTGGATCCTCAAGGCCGTCGAGGACAGTCTGCGGCGGCTGGACACCGACTGGATCGACCTCTACCAGGTGCACCGCCCCGACCACACCACCGACATCGAGGAGACCCTGTCCGTCCTCGGCGACCTGGTGACGGCGGGGAAGATCCGTGCGTTCGGCTGCTCCACGTTCCCCGCCGAGGACCTCGTCGAGGCGCACCACGTGGCGGAGCGGCGCGGGCTGATGCGGATGCGCACGGAGCAGCCGCCGTACTCGGTTCTCGCCCGCGGCATCGAACGGGCCGTGCTGCCCACCGCGCAGCGCCTGGGCATGGGCGTGCTGACCTGGTCGCCGCTCGCCTCGGGATTCCTCTCCGGTTCCCACCGCGAGGGCCGGCCCGTCGACCTCACCACCGGCCGGGCCAGGCTCTCCCCGCAGCGCTTCGACCCCGCCGCCCCCGGCAACGCCGCGAAGTACGCGGCCGTCGAGCGGCTTGTCGCGCTGACCGAGGAGGTCGGCTGCACCCTGCCGGAGCTGGCTGTCGCCTTTCCGCTGGTGCACCCGGCCGTGACGTCGGTGATCATCGGCCCGCGCACGATGGACCAGCTCACCGCGTCGCTCAAGGGGGCCGAGCTGGTCCTCGACGACGAGGTGCTCGACCGCATCGACGAGATCGTGGCCCCCGGCACCGACCTCTACCGCGCCGACGGCGTCTGGCAGCCCCCGTCCCTCACCGACCAGTCCGCCCGCAGGCGCCCGACCGGGGAACGCGCGGCGGCGGGCTGACACCGGTTCGTTCGGCAGCGCCCTTGAAGGGGCGCGGGGACTGCGCGACCTGCCATGACGGTGCCGCGGTCGGCAGTCGGCGCAGTGTGGCACTTCGCGGCGGAGCACGCGGGTCCGGCGGCGCCCTTGAAGGGGCGCGGGGAACTGCGCGACCTGCCATGACGGCG
>NZ_JBIBAK010000015.1:270537-321878 GCF_042899865.1 Streptomyces sp. NPDC013157
CGGCAGTCGGCGCAGTGTGGCACTTCGCGGCGGAGCACGCGGGTCCGGCGGCGCCCTTGAAGGGGCGCGGGGAACTGCGCGACCTGCCATGACGGCGCGGCGGTCGGCAGTCGGCGCGTCGCGGCACTTCCCACGGGAGCGCTCGGGCCCCGTGGCAAGTGGGGGGCGGCCGCGTCGTACCAGCGGCCGCCCCCCACGGAGTGTCACGCGCTGACCGTCTCCCCGGGGAGCGCGAGGTCAAGGTCGACCGCCCGGTCGTCCCCGGCGTGGGTCGCGGACGAGGCGAGCGGACCGTGGCCCGCCGCCTTCGCGGCCAGCACGTACGCCCCCTCGGCCGGCACCGCGAGCGCGTACGTGCCGTCCTCCGCGGACAGCGTCGCCCCCGCCTGCCGCCCGCGCCGGTCGATCAGGGTCACCTTGGCGCGGGCCACCGGCACGCCCGTGGCGTCCAGGACGCGGCCGCGGAAGCCGCGCAGCACCGCCTCGGCGCCCGCGAGCACCGCCTCCTCCTCGCTGCTCGCCCGCAGCTGCGTGTGCTGGGCGACCTCGGCCGGCCGGCCCCGCTTCGGCAGGAGCAGGGCGAGCACCAGACCCACCGCGACCGCCCCGGTGGCGATCAGGAACGAGACCCGGAAACCGTGCATGGTCGGGATCGCGACGCCGCCCACGTGGTTCGCCGTGTTGGCCAGCACCATGCCGATGACGGCGCTGGACACGGACGTGCCGATGGACCGCATCAGCGTGTTGAGACCGTTCGCCGCGCCCGTCTCCGAGGCCGGGACCGCGCCGACGATCAGCGCGGGCAGCGAGGAGTAGGCGAGGCCGATGCCCGCGCCGAGGACGACCGCGATGACCAGGCTCTGCCAGGGCGCGCTCATCAGGCCGAGACCGGCGCCGTAGCCGATGCCGATGATCAGCATGCCGAGGATCAGGGTGGTCTTCGGGCCGTACTTGGCCGACAGGCGGGCGTAGACGGGGGCCGTGAACATCATCGTCAGGCCCAGCGGGGCGACCAGCAGGCCGGCGGTGACCATCGACTGGCCGAGGCCGTAGCCGGTGGCCTTCGGGAGCTGGAGCAGCTGCGGCAGGACCAGCGAGACGACGTAGAAGCTGACGCCGACCATGATCGAGGCGAGGTTGGTGAAGAGCACGGCCGGGCGGGCCGTGGTGCGCAGGTCGACCAGCGGGGCCGAGTGGCGCAGTTCGAAGACGCCCCAGAGCAGGAGGACGGCCACCGAGGCGGCGAACAGGCCGAGCGTGGTGCCGGACGACCAGCCCCAGTCGCTGCCCTTGGTGATGGGCAGCAGGAGCAGCACCAGACCGGCCGACAGGCCGATCGCGCCGGGCACGTCGAAGGAGCCCTCCGCGCGCATCGGGGATTCCGGTACGACGAGGAGGGTCAGGGCTATGGAGAGCACACCGAGGCCGGCGGCGCCGTAGAACAGGGCGTGCCAGTCCATGTGCTGCGCGACCAGGGCCGCGGCGGGCAGCGCGAGGCCGCCGCCGACGCCGATCGAGGAGCTCATCAGCGCCATGGCCGAGCCGAGCTTCTCGCGCGGCAGCATGTCGCGCATCAGGCCGATGCCCAGCGGGATCGCGCCCATGGCGAAGCCCTGGAGGGTACGGCCCACGATCATCGTGAGCAGGTCGCTGGTGAGCGCGCTGATCAGCGCGCCGACCACCATCACGGCGAGGCTCAGGATCAGCATCCGCCGCTTGCCGTAGAGGTCGCCGAGGCGGCCCATGATCGGGGTGGCCACGGCGCCCGACAGCAGCGTCGACGTCAGGACCCAGGTGGCGTTGCTGGGTTCGGTGCCCAGCAGCTGCGGGAGGTCCTTGATGACCGGAACGAGCAGGGTCTGCATCACCGCGACCACGATGCCCGCGAAGGCGAGGACCGGGACCACGGCCCCGCTCGCGCCCCGGGCGGGCTGGTCGGTCGTGTGCGTCATGGGGTGGGGCCTCCGGGCCGAGAGAGTGACGGGAAGTACGGCATGCGTGCGGGATAAGTGCTCGGTAAACCTCGTATGCACAGGCAACTATTCCGTTGCTTCGAGCTGCTAACGAATCCTTGACCCTCCCATGGGTTTCTGACCCACCGTCAAGGTCTGGTCTGTTGGTGGAACGTGTTCTACTCTTCCGCGTCATGGCTGCTGCGAAGGCGTACGTCGCCGGGGTCGGAATGACCAAGTTCGAGAAGCCCGAGAGCCGTGACTGGCAGTACTGGGACATGGTCCGGGAGGCCGGCGGCTCCGCGCTCGCCGACGCCGGGATCTCCTACACCGATGTGGAACAGGTTCCCGTCGGCTACTGCTTCCAGCCCTCGACCGCCGGCCAGCGCGCCGCCTACGAGCTGGGTCTCACCGGCGTCCCCGTCTACAACGTCAACAACAACTGCGCCACCGGTGCGACCGCGCTGATGCTCGCCCGCCAGCTGGTCGAGGGCGGGGCGGCCGACTGTGTCCTGGCCCTCGGCTTCGAGAAGATGAAGCGGGGCGCGCTGGGCGGCGGGGCCGACGGCGGCGACTTCGCCACCTCTCCGGTCGCCCGGCACTACGGCGTCATGGCCGCCCGGCACGGCTTCGAGATGACCCCGCCCACCGCGCAGATCTTCGGCGACGCGGCCCGCGAGCACATGGAGCGGTACGGCACGACCGAGGCGCAGCTCGCCGCCGTGGCCGCCAAGAACCACCGGCACTCCGCGGACAACCCGTACGCCCAGTTCCAGGACGTGTACGACGTCGCCGGCATCCTCGCCGCCCGCACCGTGCACCGCCCGCTCACCAAACTCCAGTGCTCGCCCACCTCCGACGGCGCGGCGGCGGCCGTGGTCGTCTCCGAACGGTTCGCCGAACGGCGCGGCCTCACCGGTCTGGTCGAGATCGTCGCGCAGGCGATGACCACCGACACCGAGGAGTCCTTCGCGTCGGGCTCGTGCATCGACGTCGTCGGACAGCCCATGTCACGGGCCGCGGCCCGGCAGGTGTACGACCGCTCCGGCCTCGGCATCGAGGACGTCGACGTCGTCGAACTCCACGACTGCTTCTCGGTCAACGAGCTGCTGACCTACGAGGCGCTCGGCATGTGTGCCGTCGGCGAGTCGGGCAAGCTCGTCGAGTCCGGCGCGACCACGTACGGCGGCCGGTGGGTGGTGAACCCCTCCGGCGGGCTCATCTCCAAGGGGCATCCGCTGGGCGCGACCGGACTCGCGCAGACCGCCGAACTGGTCTGGCAGCTGCGCGGCACGGCCGGCGACCGGCAGGTGACCGGGGCCCGGGTGGGGCTCGCGCACAACATCGGGCTGGGCGGCGCGGCCGTGGTGACCCTGTTCCGGCGGGCGGCGTAGGCCGTACGACCGAGGGCCGGGGACCGAGGGCCGGGCGGGTCGCATGGGCCGAAAAGCCGATGCAAGGACCGCAACCGGCTTGAGAGCATCACACCCATGCTCGAAGCCGCGGACACCTCACACATATCCCGCCGTGTCGCGTCCCCCGCCTGGCTGGTGGTGTCGCTCGCGTGCGCCGGGCAGTTCCTGGTCGTGCTCGACGTGTCCGTGGTGAACGTGGCGCTGCCGTCGATGCGGACCGACCTGGGGCTGAGCGCCTCGGGCCTGCAGTGGGTGGTGAACGCGTACGCCATCGCCTTCGCCGGGTTCATGCTGCTCGGCGGCCGGGCCGGTGACCTGTACGGGCGCAAGCGGATGTTCCTGGTGGGGCTGGGCCTGTTCACGCTGGCCTCGCTCGGCGGCGGGCTCGCCCAGGACGGCTGGCAGCTGCTGCTCGCCCGCGCCGTGCAGGGGCTGGGCGCCGCCGTGCTGGCGCCCTCGACGCTGACCCTGCTCACGGCCGCCGTGCCGGAGGGACCGGCCCGGGCACGGGCGATCGCCACCTGGACGGCGGTCGGCGCAGGCGGCGGCGCGGCCGGCGGACTGGTCGGCGGCGTCCTGGTGGACGTGCTGTCCTGGCGCTGGGTGCTGCTCATCAACGTGCCGGTGGGCGCGGTCGTCCTCGCCGGGTCGTTGCGGTGGCTGACGGAGAGCCGGGCCGGGGACGGCCGGCGGCTCGACCTGCCCGGCGCGCTGCTGGTGACGGCGGGCCTCGGGACGCTGGCGTACGGCATCTCGCAGACCGAGGCCGAGGGGTGGACGGCCGCCGCCGCCCTGGTCCCACTGGCCGCCGGACTTGCGCTGCTCGGGCTGTTCCTGGCGGTCGAGGCGCGTACGGCGGCCCCGCTGATGCCGCTCGGGCTGCTCGGCAGGCGGCCGGTGGCCTCCGCCAACGCGGCCATGCTGGTCTCCGGTTCGGCCATGTTCTGCATGTGGTACTTCATGACGCTCTACGCCCAGAACGTCCTCGGTTACAGCCCGCTGGAGGCCGGTCTCGCCCTGGTGCCCAGCTCGGTCGCGGTGCTCGTCGGCTCCAAGGCGGCGCCGCGGCTGATGCGGCGGGCGGGGGCGCGGACGGTGGCGGTGTCCGGCACGCTGGTCGCGGCGGCCGGGTTCGCCTGGCAGTCGACGATGGGCCCGCACGGCGCCTATGCGACGGCCATCATGTTCCCCGGCATCCTGATGCTGCTCGGCGCGGGCCTGGCCGCGACCCCGCTGGCCGCGCTGGCCACGTCCGGGGCGGCGCCGGCGGAGGCCGGACTGCTCTCCGGGCTGGTCAACACCTCGCGCACGATGGGCGGTTCGCTGGGGCTCGCGGTGATGTCGACGGTCGCGGCGGCCCGGACGGGCGGGGGCGAGGGGGCGGCCGCCCTGACGGCGGGGTACGCGGCCGTCTTCCGCGCCGGCACCGGGGTGCTGCTGGGCGGGGCGGTGCTGATGCTGCTGTGGCTGCCACGCCGGAGGGTCCCCGCGAAGTAGGGCGGAAATTCCGGGACGGCGGGCAACGGTCCGGGCGGCTCGTGGACTCCTTTGTGTATCTAGGAGGTGCCCATGGGGGAGCGGAAGGATGCTCGGAACGAGGAGTTCCAGAGCTTCATGATCGGCCGCTGGCCGCGGCTGATGCGTACGGCATTTCTCCTCACGGGGGAGCAGCACGCCGCCGAGGACCTGGTCCAGTCGACGCTCGAACAGGTCTTCGTGGCATGGCGGAAGGTCGGTTCGGCCGACGACCCGGAGGCGTACGTACGGCGCGTGATGATCAACGCGCACGCACGCAGGCACAGAAGGAAACTCAAGGAGTTCCTCGCGCCGAAGGACGACTCGGGCCTGGTGCGCGAGGTGCCGGACACGGGTGACCGGATCGCCCAGGCCGACGACCGCAGCGCCCTGATCGAGGCACTCGCCCAACTGCCGCCACGGCAGCGGGAGGCGGTGGTGCTGCGCTACTGGGAGGACCTGACGGAGACCCAGGCGGCGCAGGCGATGGGCTGTTCGGCGGGCACGGTCAAGAGCAACGCGGCCAAGGGCATCGCGAAACTCCGTGCCATACCGGGACTGGCCGACATGGTGACGCAGGGAGGGCGTAACTGATGAGCGCGGACCGGGAGAACCACGACATGACACAGGCGGAGTCGGACATCGCCCTCCTCCTCGCGGACGCCGCGGACGAGGTCGAGATCGGCATAGCCCCCGTACAGGCGGTGCTGCGCGGCGGCCGGCGGCGCAGGTCCCGGCGGTGGGCGGTGGCGGCGGCCACGGCGGTGGCGGTGCTGGGCGGATCGGCGGGGGTGACGCTGGCGTTCGCCGGGCTGCCCGGGGAGCACCGGGCGCAGGAAGTGGCGAAGCCGGCGTCTCCCGAGGCACGGCACGTGTACGAGCCGCAGGTCACCGAGCTGTCGAGGGGCGTCTACAAGGGTCAGGAGTGGCACGTCTCGGTGCAGGTCTGGGGCGCGCCGCGTACCAGGGCGGAGGCAGAGCGGCAGTGGCATGCCATGTCCGCGCTAGGCATGGCGCCGGCCGTCGGCAAGCCCGCGGAACTGGTCGGAAAGATCTCGTACTTCGCGGTCCGGGCCCATGGCGGTGACCACCCGCAGCAGTTGATGTTCAACTCGGTGAGTGCACCGGAGCCGCAGGTCGGCACGGACCTTCAGTCCATGGCGACCCGCTTCACGCCCGACGCAGCCAGCTCCGGCCAACTGGTGATCGGCGAGGTGGCCACGACTGCGCGGGAAGTCACCTGCTGGTGGAAGGACGGCACCTCGACCGTCGCCCGGGTGGCGACCGGCCATACCCCCGGCGACCCCGTGTCGGCGATCCGGCCGGCCGCCGGCTCCTCGTGGGCCGACTGGTTCGTGTGCGTCTCCCCGGAGGGCAAGACCTTCAAGGAGGTGAAAGTGACGAAGTGATGCCGTCGGCGACCCGCCGGGAGGTCACAGCCACCCCTGCTGCCGGGCCTCCCGTACCGCCTCCGCGCGGTTGCGGGTGCCGGTCTTGCCGATCGCGGCGGAGAGGTAGTTGCGGACCGTCGACTCCGACAGATGCAGCTTCGCCGCGATGTCGGCGACGGTCGCGCCGTCCACCGACGCCTTCAGCACGTCGCACTCGCGGGCGGTGAGCGGGTTCGGCCCGGCGCTGAGCGCGGCGGTGGCGAGCGCCGGATCGACCACGGTCTCCCCGGTGAGCACCCGCCGGATCGCCCGGGCCAGTTCCTCCACCGGCCCGTCCTTGACGAGGAACCCGGCCGCCCCGGCCTCCATCGCCCGGCGCAGATAGCCGGGCCGGCCGAAGGTGGTGAGGATCAGGACCCGGCAGTCCGGCGCCTGCTCGCGCAGCTCCGCCGCCGCGTCCAGGCCGCTCATGCCCGGCAGTTCGATGTCGAGGAGGGCCACGTCGGGCCGGTGGACGAGCGCGGCGTCCACGATCGCGTCGCCCGTCCCGACCTGGGCGACGACCTCTATGTCCGGCTCCATCCCGAGCAGTAAGGCGAGAGCCCCGCGCATCATCCCCTGGTCCTCGGCGAGGAGCACCCTGATGGACTTGGCGGGCCGGTGGTCCCGGGGCATCTCGTTCGCAGGCTCGTACACAGCCCAAGCGTAGCCTCGGGCCCGGCAATTAAAGAATAGCCATTGTTCTGCGCCGCAGGTCTTGACGGCGGTTGACGGTGCTCAAACAATCGCCTCTGCAATTCCCCGAATGGTCGGCGAATGGTCGGCATTTCGACAGCTGAATAGGTTCGGTATTTCGATCGAACGACGTTCGGGATACCGGACGCCCAGAACCCGCACCGCCCTACGAGGAACCAAGAAGAGGTGCACCGTGTTCTCAGTGCCCGTACGAGCCCTGCGCTCCTGTCCGCCGCGCATCCGGAGAGCCGTCCTGTCCGTGCTCGCCGCGTTCGCCACGATCGCCGCGCTCGTCGTCGGGGCCGGCGCCCCCGAGGCGTCCGCCGCGAGTTCGCTGCCCTGTGACGTCTACGCCGCCGCCGGCACCCCGTGCGTCGCCGCGCACAGCATGGTCCGGGCGCTGTACTCGTCGTACAGCGGCTCCCTCTACCAGGTGCAGCGCGCCTCGGACGGCGCCACGGCCAACATCGGCCTGCTGTCCACCGGCGGCTACGCCAACGCGGCCGCGCAGAACTCCTTCTGTGCCGGTACGACCTGCATCGTCACCAGGATCTACGACCAGTCGAGCAAGCACAACGACCTCACGGTCGAGGGTGCGGGCGGGGCCGGCGCGGCCGATGTCGGGGCCCCGGCGGACGCGCTGCCGGTGACCGTCGGCGGGCACCAGGTCTACGGCCTGGAGATCTCGGCCGGCATGGGCTACCGGGACAACTCCACCTCGGGAGTCGCCACCAACGGCGCCGCCGAGGGGATGTACATGGTCACCTCCGGCACCCATGTGAACGGCAGCTGCTGCTTCGACTACGGCAACGCCGAGACCAACAACAAGGACACCGGCAACGGCCACATGGACGCCATCAACTTCGGCACCGAGTGCTGGTTCTCGCCCTGCTACGGCTCCGGCCCCTGGGTCCAGGCGGACCTGGAGAACGGGCTGTTCGAGTCCAACCTCGGCTACAGCACCAACTCCTCCAACACAGGCACCGGCGCGATACCGTTCGTCACCGCGCTGCTGAAGAACAACGGGCAGGACCATTTCGCACTGAAATGGGGAAACGCACAATCGGGCGGTCTCACCACCACCTATTCCGGCAGTGAGCCCAGTACCAGCAGCGGTTACTCGCCGATGCACCAGGAGGGCGCGATCGTCCTCGGCACCGGCGGCGACAACAGCAACGGCTCCATCGGCTCGTTCTTCGAGGGCGTGATGACCTCCGGCATCCCGACCGACGCCGCCGACGACGCCGTCCAGTCCGACATCGTCTCCGTCGGCTACGGCGGCGCGACCGGCTCCACCGGCAGCCTCGGCTCCGCCTCGGAGATCTCCCTGAAGGCCACCACGTCCTGCTGCACCACCGACTACGTCCGCCACCAGAACAACGCCGGCGTGCTGTCCGCCATCACCTCCAGCAGCGCCACCCTGGACAAGAACGACGCCACCTGGATCGTCCGCCCCGGCCTCGCCGACAGCTCCTGCGTCTCCTTCGAGTCCCGGAACTACCCCGGCGACTACCTGCGCCACTACAACTACAAGATCTACCGGCAGCCCATGGACGGCACCACCACGTTTCGACAGGACGCGACCTTCTGTCCGACGACCGGCAAGAGCGGCACGGGCACGTCCTTCGCCTCGTACAACTATCCGACGAAATACCTGCGCCACTACAACTACAACCTCTACATCGCGAGTGACGGCGGCTCCAACGCCTGGGACAGCGCCACGTCCTGGACCGACGACGTGAGCTGGGTCGTCAGCTCGCCCTGGGCGCCGTAGCCGCCGCCGAGGCGAGCAGTTCCAGCGCCTCGGTGGGAAGTTCCGCGGTGACCGTGAAGCCGCCGCGCGGCGCCGGGCCGGCCGTGAGGGAGCCGCCCGCCGCCGCGAGGCGCTCGGTCAGCCCCTTCAGGCCGGTGCCGCCGATGCCCTCCGGGCAGGGCTCGGCGGCCACCGCGCCCGAGCCGTCGTCGGTGACCGTCAGCCGGGCCCGCCCGGCGGTGCTGTCGACGGTGATCTCGCAGCGCGTGGCGTCGCTGTGCCGGACCACGTTGGTGACCGCCTCGCGCACCACCCAGCCCAGCAGCGTCTCGGTCTGCGGGACGAGCGGCGCCCCCGTCTGCCGGACCACCGGCTCCACGCCCGCCGCCGTCAGGGCCGAGCGGGCCCGGACGAGATCGGCGGCCAGACTGCCCTCCCGGTAGCCGGTGACCGCCTCACGGATCTCGGTCAGCGCCTGCCGGCCGACCGACTCGATGTCGGAGATCTGCGTCAGCGCCGCGTCCAGGTCCCGGGGCGCAACCCGCCGGGCCGCCTCCGACTTCACGACGATCACCGACAGGGTGTGCCCGAGCAGGTCGTGCAGATCCCGCGAGAAGCGCAGCCGCTCCTTCTCCACCGCCCGCCGGGCCAGCTCCTCGCGGGCGGCGCGCAGTTCCCGCACGGCCTCGGAGAGGGAGAGGATCGCGGCGGTGATCATCGTCGACAGGAAGGTGCCGTAGGCGATGGTGATGGCGTCGGAGCCGTCCCGGTACCAGGAGACCGCGCCCGCGAAGCAGGCCAGCAGGATGCCGGTCCGGCCCAGCCAGGGTCCGCGCAGTGCCGCGCCCGCGGCCAGGCCGAGCAGCGGGAAGAACATCAGCCAGCTGCCGCCGTAGCCGAGGGCCAGGCACGTGGTCAGCAGGCCCATCAGCAGCAGGGCGACACGGGTGGAGGCGGCCTCCCGGGCCTCCTTCCGGAAGGAGCGGAAGGTCACGTAGATGTAGAGGGAGTTGAAGGCGAGCAGGCCGACCCCGCCGATCCACGGGTCGGCCGTCTTGCCCTGGAGCAGGTTGGAGAGGGAGCCCAGCCCCATCAGCAGCCACGGGAGCAGGGCGAACCCGGAGGGTGGCGGCCCCGCCTGCTCGGGCAGCTCACCCTTCTTCCGGGCGGCCTTCTGCTGCTCCTTGAAGCGGGTCATGTCCTCCCGCCACTGGGCACGGGCCGTCCGCCACCCGTCCGCCTGACACTTCACCTGCTGCCACCACGCCATGCCACTCTTCCCCCGATCTGTACGGATCTGACCCGCTGTGCTCCATCCGGCCGTACTGTCCGGCGGTACGACCCTACGGAAGGCGGCGCGGGTTCGGCAGAGGCGGATGTACGGCGGCGGGCAGGACAAATGTCATGGTCCGGCGGCGCAGCATCTGACACTACGTCAGGAGCCTTCACAAGTGCGGAGCGCTGGGCTATACAAGGTGCGCTGGAATGGAACGCGTTCTAGATCTGCACCCGTGGACGACCTCGGTGCGGCCGACGGTGCGGACGGCCGTGCCGAGGTCTTGAGACATCTCAGGAGCCGTATGCCCATCGACGCCGCCAAGGCCCTCGCCGCCGAACCCAGGTCAGGGGAGATCCGCTGGGAGCGCCGGGACGTCCAGCTCTACCACCTCGGCATCGGCGCGGGCCGCCCCGCCACCGACCCCGACGAATTGCGCTACACCCTGGAGACCCGGCTGCACGTCCTGCCCAGCTTCGCCACCGTCGCGGGCGCCGGCTCCCCCGGGGTGATCAGCGGACTGTCCATGCCCGGCGTCGACGTCGACCTCGCCAAGGTGCTGCACGGCGGCCAGTCCCTCACCCTGCACCGCCCCATCCCGGCCGCCGGCACCGCCACCGCCACCGGGCGCATCGCCGCGGTCTACGACAAGGGCAAGGCGGCCGTCCTGGTGATGCGCACCGAGGTCGCGGACGCCGACGGCCCGCTGTGGACCAACGACGCGCAGATCTTCGTACGAGGGGAGGGCGGCTGGGGCGGCGACCGCGGCCCCTCGACCCGGCTGGAGCCGCCCGCCGGTGAACCGGACCGGACCGTCGAGCGCCCGGTCCGCGAGGACCAGGCCCTGCTCTACCGCCTCTCCGGCGACTACAACCCGCTGCACGCCGACCCCGAGTTCGCCAAGCTCGCCGGCTTCGACCGCCCCATCCTGCACGGGCTGTGCACCTACGGGATCACGCTCAAGGCGGTCGTGGACACGCTGCTCGGCGGGGACGTCGGCCGGGTGCGGTCGTACACGACGCGGTTCGCCGGAGTGGTGTACCCGGGGGAGACGCTCCGGGTCCGCATGTGGCGGGGCGACGGGCGGATCCGGGTCGCCGTCAGTGCCGTAGAGCGCGAGGACGCGCCCGTCCTCGCCGACACGATCGTCGAACACTCTTGATCAGTTGAGCAGCTGAGCAGTTGAGGGGAGCCGCACCATGCGCGCAGCCGTACTGCACGAGATCGGCCAGGAGAAGCTGGACGTCCTCGACGACGTCGAGGCGGTGGGATTCGGGCCCGGCAGGGTGCGGATCCGGGTGCGCGCCACGGGGCTGTGCCACTCGGACCTGTCGGCGATGAGCGGGGTGCTGCCGCAGCCGGGACCGTTCGTGCCGGGCCACGAGGGCGCGGGCGAGGTCCTGGAGGTGGGCGAGGGCGTCACCCGGGTGAAGCCCGGCGACCGGGTGGTCGTCTGCTGGCTGCCGGCCTGCGGTGCGTGTCCGGCGTGCAAGCGCGGGCAGACCGAGCTGTGCCTCGCCGGGTTCATGAACGCCGGCACCCCCAACTTCCGGCGCCCCACCGGCGACGTCTTCGGTTTCGCGGGCACCGGCACCTTCGCCGAGGAGGTCGTGGTCGACGCCGGGTGCGCGGTGCCGATCCCGGACGACGTGCCCTTCGACATCGCCGCGCTGATCGGCTGCGGGGTCACCACCGGACTCGGCGCGGCCCTCAACACGGCCGACCTGGAGGCGGGTTCGTCGGTCGCCGTCATCGGCTGCGGAGGCGTCGGGATCTCGGCGATCCAGGGGGCGCGGCTCAAGGGTGCGGCCGAGATCGTCGCCGTCGACCCGGTCGAGTCGCGGCGCGAGTCGGCGCTCAGGTTCGGGGCGACGAAGGCGGTGTCGCCGGACGAACTCCCCGGCGCCAAGCAGGAGGTCACCGCGGGCGAGGGCTTCGACTACGTCTTCGAGGTCGTCGGCAAGTCCGCCACCGCCCGGGCCGCGTACGAGAACACCCGGCGCGGCGGCACCCTCGTGGTCGTCGGCGCGGGAGCCATGGACGACTTCCTCCAGCTGAACATGTTCGAGCTGTTCTTCGACGAGAAGCGGATCCTGCCGTCCATGTACGGCGGCGGGGACGTGGTCCGCGCCTACGAGCGGACGATCGCCCTGTGGCGGGCGGGCCGGATCGACCTGGAGGGCCTGATCACCCACCGGGTGCCGCTGGCCGACATCAACGAGGCCCTGGACCAGATGCGCACGGGCACCTCCCTGCGTACCTGCATAGAGATCTGAGGGGCCGCCGTATGCAGGAGAGGCCGCTGGAAGGACTGACCGCCGTCGTCACGGGGGCGGGCCGGGGCCTGGGCCGGGCCGAGGCGCTCGAACTGGCCCGGCTGGGCGCGGCCGTCGTCGTCAACGACTTCGGCCAGCCGGGCCGGGACGGCTCGGGGGCGGCCTCCGCGGCGCCCGCCGAGCAGGTCGCCGAGGAGATCCGCGCGGCGGGCGGCCGGGCCGTCGCCCACACCGGGGACGTCGCCGACTTCTCCCAGGCGCGAGACCTTCTCGCCCTGGCGACAGCCCATTACGGAAAGCTGGACATTCTCGTCAACAACGCCGGGATCCTGCGCGACCGCATGGTCTTCTCCATGACCGAGGACGAGTGGGACTCGGTGATCAGGGTCCACCTCAAGGGCCACTTCAACACCACCCACTTCGCGGCCGCGCACTGGCGGGACCGCGCCAAGGCGGCGGGGGGCGGGAAGGTCTACGGCCGGATCGTGAACACCTCCTCCGAGGCCTTCCTCGCCGGCTCCGCCGGCCAGCCCAACTACGCGGCCGCGAAGGGCGGCATCGTCGGCCTGACCACCTCCACGGCCCTCGCCCTCGCCAAGTACGGCGTCACCGCCAACGTGATCTGCCCGCGCGCCCGCACCCGGATGACCGAGGACGTCTTCGCCGGCTTCGAACAGCCCGCCGAGGGCCTCGACCCGCTGGCCCCCGAGCACGTCGCCCCACTCGTCGGCTACCTGGCCTCCCCGGCCGCCGGACGGATCAACGGGCAGCTGCTCGTCGTGCACGGCGGCATGGTCGCGATCGTCGAACGACCGCGCGTGCAGGCCAAGTTCGACAGCAAGCAGGACACCTTCGACTACGCCGAACTCGACGCCGTGCTCACGCCGCACTACGCGGAGCGGCCGGCGGGGGAGACGTTCGCGGCGGCGGAGGTGCTGGGGCTGAAGCGCCAGTGACATGTGACATACCACCGGTTGGTATGCCGCAGTGAGCGAGGCGCGGAACGCGAGCAAGGCGAAGAACGCGCGCACGACACAGAACGCGCGCACGACACAGAACGCGCGCACGACACAGAGGAGGGGCCCGCCGGTCACCCGGTGGGCCCCTCCTCCTTACGTACCGTCAGGCCGCCGACTCGACCGGCTCCGGCTTGCGGTGCCGGCCGCTCGGGGCCGTCTCGCTGTCCTGGGCCGAGACGTGACCACGGTGCTTGCCGTGGCCGTCCGTCTCCGGAGGCTCGGCGGACAGCTGCTGGGACGTGCTGGCGTCGTTCATCGGAAGAATTCACCCCGTCAACATGATCTTTCTTACAGCGCGGCGAGTCTAACCGGCCCACCACGGGGCGAATCCAGGCGGCCACGCCGACCGCAGCTAGTTCGTTACAAGCCGTGCCAGCGGGGCCTGTTGGAGGGGTACCGGCCGGGCCGCGACAGGTCCCGGAGGATCCGGTTCCGCCGGCTCCCCGGGCGTACCCGACGCCCCGGCAGCCGTGCCGTCCCGAACCGGATCCCCCGGGCCCGCGTCCCCCGGCCCCCCGTGTTCCCCCGTCTCCCCCCAGGGCACCGCCACCGCCGCCACACCGCACGGGACCTCCCCCGTGGCGTACGGCAGTCGCAGCACCCCGTCCTGCGTCCACACCCCGGCGCCCGTCAACCACCCCTCGGGCGCCGGGAGATGCCAGATCCTGCGCGCTCTGGGCCGCCAGGCCCCCACCCAGCTGCCGAGCGGACCGTCGATCCGCAGTGCCACCGCGCAGCTCTCCGGCACCAGCACCTGCCCCGGCTGGGCGGCGAACGGGGTGACCACGCAGTCCGGGCACTCCGGCACCCGCAGGCTCTCCGGGAAGCGCACCGGCAGCGTGGAGCCGAGGACACCCCAGCCCAATCGTTCCTGCCCGGGGCTGGGTGCGTCCGAGCCGACCAGGATCAGCCCGCTGTCCGGGTCGGCGAGCAGCAGCCGGTCGTCGCTGTCCGCCGCGATCTGCAGCAGCGGCGACACCTCGCCGGCGCGCTCCAGATCGACCACGACCGCCTTGGTCCGCCCGCCCAGCTCCCGGTCCAGGGCCAGCATCCGCCGGGCCCGGTCCAGCCAGACCCCGCCCGAACACCGCCCCGGCACCACCGCGAGCTGCTCCGGCCCGAAGGCCCCGCCCGCCACCAGCCAGACGGCGGAGGAACGCGGCCCCACCGCGAGCGCGTAGGCGTGCACGCCCCCCGGCGCCGGCGGCAGCAGCCGTAGCGAGGCACCTTCGTCCCGGCACTCCACCGCGCCCAGCGGCAGCTCACCGGTGCCCGGTCCGGTCGGATAGAGGAGGGCGAAGTGGTGCCGCCCGTCCACCAGCCGGCGGATGAGCACCCGCCCGTCGCCCAGCGGCTGCACCTCCGTGTCCGGCTCCTCCGGCTGGTTGCAGGGGAGCGGTACGGCGTAGGGCTCGGGGCCGTCCAGCGTCCACCGCTCCGGGTACCAGGAACCTTCCTGCTGGGTCAGCCGGGCCGCGTACGCCCCGTCCACCGTGATCGTGCAGCCCGCCCCCGGCACGCTGTCTTCCTCGTCCGCAGCCGGGGGTTCGATCGCACAGGCCGTCATCGTTCGGTCACCTCCGGCCACGAAGCTAGTTTTCGTACGCACAGGCGGGGCACCGGCTGCAGACGGCTTCACACATACGGGTGCACACTCGACGATTCGCCTGAGGAAACCGGGGCGGGTGTGCTGGGCGTCGCCTCCGGTGGGCGAGCAGGTACAGCCCCGCGGAACAGGCAGGTAGCCTTTTCCCCGTGCCCCGTCTGTCAGAAGTCATCGCCGCGCTGGAGAACCTGTGGCCCGCCGAGCGGGCCGAGTCCTGGGACGCGGTCGGTACGGTCGTGGGCGACCCCGACCAGGAGGTCACGCGGGTCCTCTTCGCCGTCGACCCGGTCCAGCCGATCGTCGACGAGGCGGTGAAGCTCGGCGCCGACCTGCTGGTCACCCACCACCCCCTCTACCTGCGCGGTACGACTACGGTCGCGGCCTCCCACTTCAAGGGCCGGGCGGTGCACACCCTGATCAAGAACGACATCGCGCTGCACGTCGCCCACACCAACGCCGACACCGCCGACCCGGGCGTCTCCGACGCCCTCGCGGGCGCCCTGGACCTGCGCGTCGTACGGCCCCTCGTCCCGGACCCGACCGACCCGGAGGGCCGCCGGGGCCTCGGCCGCGTCTGCGAGCTGGACCACCCGGTGACCGTCCGCGAGCTCGCCGACCGGGCCGCCGCCCGCCTCCCCGCCACCGCCCAGGGCATCCGCGTCGCCGGCGACCCCGAGGCCCTCGTCCGTACGGTCGCCGTCAGCGGCGGCTCCGGCGACAGCCTCTTCGACGTCGTACGCGCCGCCGGCGTGGACGCCTTCCTCACCGCGGACCTGCGCCACCACCCGGCGTCGGAAGCGGTCGCCCACAGCCCCCTCGCGCTGCTCGACGCGGCGCACTGGGCCACCGAATGGCCCTGGTGCGAGCTGGCCGCGACCCAGCTCGACGAAATCTCCGACCGCCACGGCTGGGACCTGCGCGTGCACGTCTCCAGGACGGTCACCGACCCCTGGACCAGCCACTCTCCCTCCCTTGGAGCCCCCAACTGAACGCAGCGCCCGCCGACCAGATCCGACTCCTCGACGTCCAGGCCCTGGACGTACGCCTCCAGCAGCTGGCGCACAAGCGGAAGTCACTGCCCGAGCACGCCGAGATCGAGTCGCTGACCAAAGACCTGACCCAGCTGCGCGACCTGCTGGTGGCCGCGCAGACCGAGGAGAGCGACACCGCCCGCGAGCAGACCAAGGCCGAGCAGGACGTGGACCAGGTGCGCCAGCGCGCCGCCCGCGACCAGCAGCGCCTGGACTCCGGCGCGGTCACCTCCCCGAAGGACCTGGAGAACCTCCAGAAGGAGATCGTCTCCCTCGCCAAGCGCCAGGGCGACCTGGAGGACGTCGTCCTGGAGGTCATGGAGCGCCGCGAGTCCGCGCAGGAGCGGGTCGCCGAGCTGACCGAGCGGGTCGGCGCGGTCCAGGGCCGGATCGACGAGGCCACTGCGCGCCGGGACGCGTCCTTCGAGGGGATCGACGGCGAGGCGGCGACGGTCACCAAGGAGCGCGAGGTCATCGCGGGCTCGGTCCCGGCCGACCTGCTCAAGCTCTACGACAAGCTGCGCGAGCAGCAGGGCGGCATCGGCGCGGCCAAGCTCTACGCCCGCACCTGCCAGGGCTGCCGCCAGGAGCTCGCCATCACCGAGCTGGCCGAGGTCCGCAAGGCCGCGCCCGACACCGTGGTCCGCTGCGAGAACTGCCGCCGGATCCTGGTGCGCACGTCCGAGTCGGGCCTGTAGAAACAGTCGAGGTCTTAAGGGGCGTACGTGGCAAGGGAGTTCATCGTCGAGGCGGACGGCGGCTCCCGGGGCAACCCGGGGCCGGCCGGCTACGGCGCGGTGGTCGTCGACGCGGCGACCGGCGAGACGCTGACGGAGGCGGCCGAATACCTCGGCGTCGTCACCAACAACGTCGCCGAGTACCGCGGCCTGCTGGCGGGCCTGCGCGCGGCCCACGACCTGGACCCGGCCGCCACGGTCCACGTCCGCATGGACTCCAAGCTGGTCATCGAGCAGATGTCCGGCCGCTGGAAGATCAAGCACCCCGACCTGAAGCCGCTGGCGACGGAGGCGTCCCGGGTGTTCCCGCCGGGCCAGGTCACGTACGAGTGGATCCCGAGAGCCGAGAACAAACACGCCGACCGCCTGGCGAACGAGGCGATGGACGCGGGCAAGCGGGGCGAGCAGTGGTCGGCTTCGGGGTCTGCCGCGGAATTCGACGCCCGCGCCACAGCGCCCCGTAAGGGGCGCGGGGAACTGCGCGACAAGCCCCCACCGGCCGGCACGGTGACGACTGCCGAGACGCCCCGCGTCGACTTCCGCGCCGCGCGCAACGTAGCGACAGCGCCCGTACCCAGGCCCACCGTCGGCTGGGCCTCGTCGCCAGACATGGGCGCCCCCGCCACCTTCGTCCTCCTCCGCCACGGCGAAACCCCCCTCACCCCCCAGAAACGCTTCTCCGGCAGCGGCGGTACCGACCCGGAACTCTCTCCCGTCGGCCTGGAGCAAGCGCAGCGCGCGGCCGTCGCCCTCGCCCGCCGCGGCACGATCGAGACGATCCTCGCCTCCCCCCTCACCCGCACCCGCCAGACCGCGGCGGCCGTCGCCGAGCGCCTCGGCCTCGGCGTCACGATCGAGGAGGGCATCAAGGAGACGGACTTCGGCGCCTGGGAGGGCCTCACCTTCGGCGAGGTCCGCGAGCGCTACCCCGACGACCTGACCGCCTGGCTGGCCGACCCGTCGGCCCACCCCACCGGCGGCGGCGAGAGCTTCGCCGAGACCGCCACCCGCATCGCGGCCACCCGCGACAAGCTGATCGCGGCCTACGCGGGCCGCACGGTCCTGCTCGTCACGCACGTCACGCCGATCAAGACGTTCGTGCAACTCGCCCTCGGCGCCCCGCTCCAGTCCCTGTTCCGGATGGAACTGTCGGCGGCCTCGTTGTCCGCGGTGGCGTACTACGCGGACGGCAACGCGAGCGTACGGCTCTTCAACGACACGTCCCACCTGCGTCCCTGAGGCCCGCCGCCGCCCGGGCCAGCACCTCGACGCGGGCCCAGTCCCGGGCGGCTACGGCATCGGCGGGGACCATCCAGGTACCGCCCACGCAGCCGACGTTCGGGAGGGCGAGGTACTCGGGTGCGTTGTCCGGGCCGATCCCTCCCGTCGGGCAGAACCGGGCCTGTGGCAGCGGTCCGGCAAGGGACCTCAGATACGCCGTGCCGCCCGCGGCCTGCGCCGGGAAGAACTTCATCTCCCGCACCCCGCGTTCGAGCAGCGCCACCACCTCGGAGGCGGTCGACACCCCCGGCAGGTACGGCACCCCGGACGCGGCCATCGCCGTCAGCAGCCCGTCCGTCCAGCCGGGACTGACCAGGAACCGCGCCCCGGCCGCGACGCACTCCGTCACGTGCGCGGGCGTGAGGACCGTACCCGCGCCGACCACCGCGTCCGGCACCGCGGCGGCCACGGCCCGGATCGCGTCGAGCGCGGCCGGCGTCCGCAGCGTCACCTCGATGACGGGCAGCCCACCGTCCACCAGCGCCCGCGCCAGCGGTACGGCGTCGGCGGCGTCCTCGACCACGACGACGGGCACGACGGGCGCGAGATCCAGCACGGAGGTGGGCATGGCGAACATCCTGCCCACGCGATGCAGAGCACGCAAAGGGCATTGCGCATGCTGCAATGCGGCTTTACGGGCGCCTCAGTGGACCTCTGTCACCAGCACGTCCAACGCCCACGGCTGCCCCGCCTTCGCGGGCGCCTCCGCCTCCGCCTCGTACCCCAGCTCCCGCAACGCCTCCACCAGCTCGCCCGGACCGGCCGGCGCGATCCCGGCGGCCAGCAGACTCCGCACCATCCGCCCCTTCGTCGCCTTGTTGAAGTGGCTGACCACCTTCCGGGTCGGCGCGTGCAGCACCCGCACGGTCGCCGTCCGCCCGGCCACCTCGCCCTTTGGCTTCCACGCGGCCGCGTACGCCGCCGACCGCAGGTCCAGCACCAGCCCCGTCCCGGCCGCCTCCGGCAGCACCTCGGCCATCGGTCCGCGCCAGTGCGTGCCCAGCGCGCCGAGACCCGGCAGCCTGACCCCCATCGAGCAGCGGTACGACGGGATCCGGTCCGTCACCCGGACCGCGCCCCACAGTCCGGAGAAGACCAGCAGCGACCGCGCGGCCCGCCGCTTCGCGGCCGCGTCGAGGGAGGCCAGGCCCAGGGCGTCGTACAGCACCCCGGTGTAGATCTCCCCGGCCGGCCGGGCGCCCGCCGTCCGCAGCGCCGCGTTCTTCGCGACCTCGCCGCGCAGCCCCTCGCTCAGCCCGAGCACCTCGCGCGCCTTCTCCTCGTCACCGGCGCACAGGTCGGCCAGCTCGCCGAGCACGGCCTCGCGCGCCGCCGCGAGTCCAGGCAGGGACAGCGACTCCGGCTTCAGCGGGGCGCCACGGCCCGAGGACGCCTTGCCTTCCGACGGCGGCAGCAGGACCAGCACGGATACTCCTCTTCACCAAGGACGTTCATCATCAACGCTCCGCGCCAGCGTAGAGCGCCGGAGCGGTGCGATGTGACTACGCTCGTCCTATGCCCCGCCGCCACATCCGTGTCAAGGGTGCCCCCGAGGCGCCCCTCCGGGCTGCGCTCGCCGCCCTCCGGACCGACCTCGGCGTCCCCGAGACCTTCCGGTCCGAGGTCCTCGCGGAGGCCGAGAGCACCGCCAGGTTCCCGGCCGTACCCGGCCACGACGCGACCGACATCCCCTTCTTCACGGTCGACCCGCCCACCGCGAACGACCTGGACCAGGCGATGCACCTGTCCCGGCACGACGGCGGCTACCGCGTCCGGTACGCCATCGCCGACGTCGCCGCCTTCGTCGTACCGGGCGGCGCGCTGGACTCCGAGGCGCACCACCGCGTCAACACCCTCTACTTCCCGGACGAGAAGGTCCCCCTGCACCCCGCCGTCCTCAGCGAGGGCGCGGCCAGCCTGCTCCCCGGCCAGACCTGCCCGGCCGTGCTGTGGACCATCGGCCTGGACGGGGAGGGCCGGACCGTGACCGCCGACGTCCGCCGGGCCCTCGTCCGCAGCCGGGCCAAGCTCGACTACGCGGGTGTGCAGAAGCGGATCGACGAGGGGACCGCCGAGGAGCCCGTCGCCCTGCTCAGGGAGATCGGCGAGGCCCGCGAACGCCTGGAAGTCGCGCGCGGCGGTATCTCCCTCAACGTGCCCGAGCAGGAGATCGTCGAGTACGACCACACCTACGAGCTCACCTACCGCGCCCCGCTGCCCGCCGACGCCTGGAACGCCCAGATCTCCCTGCTCACCGGCATGGCCGCCGCCGACCTGATGCTTGCTTACGGCACCGGCGTCCTTCGCACCCTGCCGACCGCCCCCGACGGCGCGGTCGCCCGCCTGCGCCGCACCGCGCACGCCCTGCGCATCGAGTGGCCGCACCACGTCTCGTACGCCGCCCTGATCCGCTCCCTGAACCCGCGCCGCCCCCGCCACGCGGCCTTCCTCCAGGAGTGCACCACGCTGCTGCGCGGCGCCGGCTACACGGTCTTCCGGGACGGTGTCCTCCCCTCGAACACCGCCCACGCGGCCGTCGCCGCCCCCTACGCCCACTGCACCGCGCCACTGCGCCGCCTGGCCGACCGCTACGCCTCGGAACTGTGCCTGGCGGCGGCCGCGGGCGAGGAGCCGCCCGACTGGGTGCTGATGGCGCTGGACACGCTCCCCAAGCAGATGGCCGAAGGGGCACGGCGCGCCGGCACGGTGGAGCGGGAGTGCGTCGACATCGTCGAGGCGGCCCTGCTCAAGGACCGGGTCGGAGAGGTCTTCGACGGGTGCGTGGTGGAGGTCGAGCCGCGCCGGCCGACCGTGGGCAGGGTGCTGCTGCAGCAGCCCGCCGTCATAGGCCGGATCGAGGCCGCCCACCCTCTCCCACTGGGCGAGCGGCTGCCGGTGCGGCTGACCGAGGCCGATCCGGGGACGACGAAGGTGCGGTTCGCGCCCGCGTGAGCCGTCGTCCGGCGGCGCGGAGCCGCCGGACGCGAGCGAGGCGAGGCTCAGGCGGCGACGAACCAGCGGGTCAGGACGGCGTCGAGGTCGGCTCCCTGGCCGTTCGCACCCTGGTTGCTCTCGTCCTGGCTGTGCCCGTCCGCGGCCCAGGCCACGAACCCGTCGGGCCGTACGAGGAGACCGGTCAGCTCCGGCCGCCCCGGGCAGGCCGCGGTGACGACGTCCACCCGGTCGCCGTACCCCTCCGCGCGGGCGCGCAGCTTCGGGTCGTCGGCGAGGTCGAGGAGCAGGGCGCGGCCGTCGTGCAGGTGGTCGCCGAGCCGGGTGCCGTCGGAGAGCTCCAGGTCCGGGGCGCTCTGCCCGGTCAGCGGGTGGTCGCCGGGCAGGTCGTAGTGCTGCCAGACACCGGAGATCTGCTTGACGAGGTACGTCGTCCCGGTCGTCGTCAGCGCGAGGTCGGTGACCACCCGGCGCAGGGCGCGGGCGTGCCGGTCCGGGCGCATCACGGCGATCTGGGCGCGGGTCCAGTCCAGCACCCAGGCGCCGATCGGGTGCCGTTCGGCGGTGTAGCTGTCGAGGAGCGAGTCGGGGGCGGCTCCGCGCACCACGGCGGCCAGCTTCCAGCCGAGGTTCATGGCGTCCCCGAGCCCGAGGTTGAGCCCCTGCCCGCCGAACGGCGAGTGCACGTGCGCCGCGTCCCCCGCGAGCAGCACCCGGCCCTTGCGGTAACCGCTCGCCTGCCGGGCGTTGTCGGTGAACCGGGTCGAGGAGTGCACCTCGTGGATGGTCACCTCGGCCACGCCCGACACCCGGCGCAGAGCGGCCTGCAACTCCCCGGCGGTGACGGGCGCGGAGCGGTCGGCGGGCGGCCCGTCGAACTCGACGGTGAGGATCCGGCCCGGGAAGGGCCCGTTGACGTACGTCCCCACGTCGGTGGTGTTCCACCCGGCCCCGAGCCGCTCACCGCCGCTCATCTCGACGACCGCCTGGTAACCGGTGATCTCCGGCTCGGTCCCGGGGAAGTCGAACCCGGCGAGCTTGCGGACGGTGCTCCGCCCGCCGTCGCACCCCACCAGCCAGCCGGTGCGGACGGTGTGGTCACTGCCGAGACGTACGGACACCCCCTCGTCGTCGGCGTCGAAGCCGGTCAGCTCCACGCCCCGGCGCACCTCGACGCCGAGCCGCTCGGCGCGGGCGCCCAGGATCCGCTCCAGCTCCACCTGCGGCACACCGAGGCCGACGCCGTCGGCGGGGCCGATGTCGGCGAACGCCGGGTCGGAGCCGTCGAACAGGTCACCCCGCATCATGATCCCGGCGAAGTGCCCGGCGAACTTCGGGGGAGTCCGGGGCGCGTCGGCCGCCCCGGCCCCCTGCTCCCGGTCCCGGTCCCGGTCCCCGAGGAAGGCCCGCATCCGCCACCGGTTCCGCTCCCAGGCCGCCGCGAGGTCGGGCAGCAGCCCGCGCCGGTAGAGGCTCACCGCGCCGGCCGTGTTGATCCCGCCCGCCTTGATGGTCTCGTCCACCTCGGCCAGCCGCTCCACGACCAGCACCTTCGCCCCGCCGAGCCGCAGCTCGCCGGCGAGGAAGAGACCGACGGGCCCGCCGCCGGCCACCACCACGTCGTAGTCCGTGCCGGTGTCGCCGTTCTTGTCATTCCTGCTGTCCGCAGTCGTCATGCTCTCGTTCATGACTTCACTGTAGTCACTAAAACTTTCGAGCGGCTATAGTTTTCTCGTGATCGATGAAAACAGGCCGGGCGGGCCGCGGGAGTCCCTGCGGGAGCGCAAGAAGCGGGAGACGCGGCAGCGGATCTCGAACGTCGCGACGGTGATGTTCCGGGAGCGCGGCTTCGACCATGTGACCGTCGCGGAGGTCGCGCGGGCGGCCGGGGTGTCGGCGATGACCGTGTTCAACTACTTCCCGCGCAAGGAGGACCTGTTCCTCGACCGCATCCCGGAGGCCGTCGCGGCCTTCGCCGGTGCGGTGCGGGACCGGGCGCCCGGCGAGGCCCCGCTCGCGGCGCTGCGCCGCCTGGCCTTCCGGTTCATCGACGCGCGGCATCCGCTGGGCGGCGTGGGGGAGAACTTCGGTGGCTTCTGGCCGGTCGTCGCCGACTCGCCGGCGCTGCGGGCCCGCGCCCGTGAGGCGGTCGAGGAGGTGGAGCGGGCGCTGGCCGGGGCGCTCGCCGAGGCCGGGGTGGCCGACCCGGAACTGGTGGCGGCCGTGACCGTGGCCGCGTACCGCTCGGTGTGCGTCACCTCGGTGAGCCGTCAGCTCGCGGGCGACCCGTTCGCGGAGATCGTCGAGGACCACCGGCGGCGGATGGGGGCGGCGTTCGACGCGCTGGAGCGGATGGTGCGGTAGTCGCCCCTCTCCCTTGACGGCTAACACCGTTAGCCTTACCGTTATGGCTAACGGCGTTAGCTGAATTGCCTCTGGAGGCAGCCATGACCGGCACCACGAACGTCACCCCCGCCCTCCGCACCGCCACCACGGTGGCCCGCCGCACCGCCTGGCTGGCCGCCGCCCTGTTCTGGACGGCGTTCGCGGTCCTGGAGGGCGTGAACCACGGCTGGCTCGCAGGCGCCCTCGCCCTGCTCTTCCTTCTCCTCCCGGACCTCACCTTCCTGGTCGCCCTCGACGAGGCGCCCCGGATGGCCAAGGGGCAGCTGGCGCCGCGCGCGGTGCCGTACTACAACGCGATGCACCGGGCGCCGGTCCCGCTGGCGCTGCTGGTGGCCTACGCCTTGGGGCCGTTCGCCTGGCCCCCTGCCTTCGCCGCGCTGTGCGGCTGGCTGGCCCACATCTCGTACGATCGCGCCTTCGGGTACGGGCTGCGGACGAAGGAGGGCTTCCAGCGTGACTGAGGCGACTGGCATGACCGGTGGGACCGGTGGGACTGGTGGGACTGGTGGGACTGGTGGGACTGGTGGGACCGGTGGGACCGGTGGGACCGGTGGCGTGACCGACGCGACCGACCGGCTGACGCCGAGGGCGCGGGAGATCGTCGCGGCGGCCAGAGAGCTGCTGGAGGAGTCCGGACCCACCGTCCTCACCATGCGCACCCTCGCCGACCGCCTCGGCATCAAGGCCCCGTCGCTCTACAAGCACTTCCCCGACAAGCACGCCGTGGAGGTCGAACTGGCCGCGCAGATGCTGGAGGAGTCGGGGGAGGCACTGGAGACGGCCGCGTCCCGGCACCCCGGCTCACTGGAGGCCCTGGCCGAGGCGTACCGCGACTACGCCCTGGCCCACCCGCACCTCTACTGCCTCGCCACCGAACGCCCCCTGCCGCGCTCCCTGCTGCCCGCCGGCCTGGAGGACCGGGCCGCCCTCCCTCTCCTGCGAGCCTGCGGCGGCGACCGGGACCTGGCCCGCGCCACCTGGGCGTTCGCGCACGGCATGGTGGTCCTGGAGATCCACGGCCGCTTCCCGCAGGACGCCGACCTGGACGCGGCATGGAAACGGGGCCTGAAGGCGTTGCACCCTTAGCGCAAGGGGGGTGCCGAGAATGGCTGAACACGCACGGTGGACAAGAGCACGGCTGGGCCGCTGCGGCCCGTCGCTCGACATGCTGACGGCCCGCTTCGACAAACACGTGTACGCCCCGCACACCCACGCCGAGTTCTCGATCGGGGTGACCGTGGGCGGCGCCGAGGTGATCGCCTATCGGGGCGGCCACATCCACACCGGACCCGGCGCGATCGTCGTCCTCGCCCCCGGCGAGATGCACACCGGCGGCCCGGCCACCCCGGCCGAGGGCTACGCCTACCGCGCCCTGTACGCGGACCCGTCCCTGCTGGCGGACGGCACGCTGGACGCCGTACCGCACTTCCGGGACCCGGTCGTCGACGACCCGGAACTGACCGCGGCCATCCGCCAGGCCCACACCGACCTGGCCGCCTGCCCGGACCCGCTGGAGGCCGAGACCCGCCTCCCCTGGCTGCTGACGGCCCTGTCCCGCCGCCACTCCACGGCACGACCGGCGCGGGACGTGGTCCCCGGCGCCCACGGCATATCCCTCCTGGTCCGGGACCGCCTCGCCGACGAACTCACCTCCCCGCCGACCCTCGCCGACCTGGCGGCCGACCTGGGCCTGTCCCGCTACCAACTCCTGCGGGCCTTCCGTACGACGATGGGCGTACCGCCGTACGCCTGGCTGGCCCAGTACCGGGTGAACCGCGCCCGCTGCCTGCTGGAGGCGGGCGTGCGCCCCGCGGAGGCGGCCACGCTCGTGGGCTTCGCGGACCAGGCGCACCTGACCCGCTGGTTCCGCCGGGTGCTGGGGGTGACCCCGGCGGCCTACCGCAACAGCGTTCAAGACGCGGCACGGTCCTGACAGCGAAGCTTCCGGTATGACTGCACGCGGCTGGTTCCTGTTCTCCCTCATGGGAGTGATCTGGGGCATCCCCTATCTGATGATCAAGGTGGCGGTGGACGAGGTGTCCCCGTCGATGGTGGTGTTCGCGCGGTGCGCGGTCGGCGCCCTGCTCCTCCTCCCCCTGGCGATCCGCCAGGGCGGCCTGTTCCGCACCCTGCGCACCCACTGGCGCCCGATGCTGGCCTTCGCGTGCATAGAGATCATGGGCCCGTGGTTCACCCTGACCGACGCCGAACGCCACCTGTCCAGCTCGACGGCGGGCCTGCTGATAGCGGGCGTACCCATCGTCGGCGTAGTGGCGGCACGCTACTTCGGCGGCGAACGGGAACACCTGGGCGTACGCCGGATCACGGGCCTCCTGATCGGCCTCGCCGGCGTCGGCGTCCTGACCGTCCCCCACCTGACCGGCGGCGACGCCCGCTCCCTGGGCGAGGTCCTGCTCACCGTCATCGGCTACGCGACCGCACCCCTGATAGCGGCCCGCCGCCTCAAGGACGTCCCGACGCTGCAGCTGATAGCACCGTGCCTGACCCTCGCGGCCCTGGTCTACGCCCCGGCGGCCGCGGCCACCTGGCCGACCGCGATGCCCTCCACGAACGCGTTGCTCTCCCTCCTCGCCCTGGGCGTCCTCTGCACGGCGGTGGCCTTCGTGGCCTTCCTGGAACTGATCAAGGAGATAGGCCCGACCCGTTCCACGGTGATCACGTACGTCAACCCGGCGGTGGCGGTGGCGGCGGGCGCCCTCTTCCTGGGCGAGAGCTTCACCGCGACGATCGCCGTGTCCTTCGCGCTGATCCTGACGGGGTCGGTGCTGGCGACGATGGCCTCGGCACCGAAGGGGGCGGCACGCCCGGTAACATGGTCGACACGGCAGACGAGCCGGGCGGACGGCCGCGTGGAGTCCCCTTGACGGGGGGCTTCCCGAGGAACGTCCGGGCTCCACAGGGCAGGGTGGTGGCTAACGGCCACCCGAGGCGACTCGCGGGACAGTGCCACAGAAAGCAAACCGCCGGGGACCTCGGTCCTCGGTAAGGGTGAAACGGTGGTGTAAGAGACCACCAGTGCCCAGGGTGACCTGGGCAGCTAGGTAAACCCCACCCGGAGCAAGGTCAAGAGGGGCCGCTGTAAAAGGCGGCCCTGCGGGGACGTTCGAGGGCTGCCCGCCCGAGCCCCCGGGTAGACCGCACGAGGCCGGTGGCAACACCGGCCCTAGATGGATGGCCGTCGCCCCGACTCCCGCGAGGGACCGGGGTACAGAACCCGGCGTACAGCCCGACTCGTCTGCCGCCACCTGCGGCTTTGCCTGGGAAAGGGCCTCTGACCTGCGTCGGAGGCCCTTTCCGGTCTTTCGGAGGCTTGCCGCGTTACGCGGCGGAAAGTCCCTCGGAAGTCCCTCAGACAGCACTGAAAGTCCCTGAAAAGTCCCTGGAGCGGAGGGGCGGGCGAGGCTCCTGGCCTGGGCATTCGCGACAGCCATTGGAGCAGCATCCTGGGGTCGCAGAGCTTGGTGCGGCCTTGGCCCGATGGGATTACGCGGCCTCGGTGTCGGCCGTCGCGTCAGCCCGCACGGCTCATTCGGCGCTGGCTGAGTCGGGGGTGCATCCTTCGAGGCTCTCCCAGCTGCCCGGCCACCGTTTCGATGAACGCGGCCAGCTGGTCCATCCACTGGGCCGGCCTGGCCGAGCGTGAGGTGGAAGCACAGCGGGAGGCACTGGCCGTCTGCGGCGAGGTGGATCTTCGTGCTCAGCCCGCCGCACGAACGTCCGATGGCGTGGTGGGCGGGTTCGTCGGCCGGGGCCCCTCCAAGCCCATGAAAGGGCGAGGCTAGTGACGCGCCGTCCTGAAACGGCACGGCCCTACACCCGGTCGTGCCTGAGAGTCGTCTCGCCGAGTCCGAGGGCCATGCTGCCTATGAGCTGACGAGCGAAGTCCTCCAGGATCGAGGGGTGGTAGCGAGGAACTCCATGACCCGCTCGGTTCGCTGCTCAGGCGAAAGCTCTTTCAGTTCCTGCTGCCATGCCAGGGTGGCAGCACCGCCATCCTCGACCTCGGCATTTACGATGAGGCTCCAGAGCGCCTGCTGGGCGTCCTCACGAGCGAGCCAAGTCATGAACATCTGCTGGAACTGCTCGCTCGTCACAGTGACCTTCGGGTCGCTGGGCGCGGTGGCCACATCTTGGGAAGGCGCGTCAGCCTCGACCCCCGGGACAGCAACAGGAGGTGTCGTCGTGATCCCGGCCCGCAAGGCCTTCTTCCGGGCTCTGCGGGCCTGCTGCTTCAGCACCAAGGCTTCGCGCTTGGCAACGAGGACCGGCACGGCCTGGGTGTGCCACCAGTGGGCAAAGAGAGGTTTTGCGATTTCTACGAGACCATCGATGATCTGGCCCGCGATGTCAGCCACGAACTGTTGGCCGGGGGTGAGCTGAGGACGCTGATCCTCTACGTACTCGGTGACGTAGACGATCTCGGGCCTGTCTGCGAAACCTGACTCGTCTTCGGCCTTCAGGCGGATCTCGACGTGCTCCGGTCCCTTGTCACTCGTCTTGGGAGTGAACCCACGACTCCAGCCTTCGCTCTTCCGCGAGTCGGCGAGACGCTCACCCTTGGGGATGCGAACAACTGCGTCGACCTCGTCGTACTCCTGGTCCTCGGCCATGCGTCCTCGTCAGTGCTCGGGTCTTCCTCGGCGCTCGGTCGACTAGGATGTCGCGGTAGTAGAACCTCATCCATAACCGTAGCTGTACCGTCCGACGATTCGGCAGGTTCGGCGAGCATCGCATGAGCCGCCACAGAGCCGCAGGTCCAAGGTTGTCACCAGTCTCCTTGCCGGATCCGCTCGTCGGACACGATCCCGTAGACGTACCGCCCGGAACGTTCGGGGCATCGTGGAATCTCCGACGGCCCCGCGATCGGCCATGCCTCCAGCGCTGACCTGATCTCGTGCCACTGCACGTTGCGCCGGCTCTCGACGATGACCAGGGTGTAGCGGTTGGTCCGGTAGGTGAAGGGCTTGCCGGTCTTCGTGTAGAAGACCTCTCCCTGGTGCTCCTCGATCCGAGGCCTCGCCGTCTCCATGTTGGGACCGACCGGCGCCGGCTCGGGCGGAGGTGGCGGTGGCACTGGATGCCCTGCCCACCGGAGCCGTTCCTCCGGCGTTGGCTCCCGGCTACTCCGATGCCAGGATGCGCTCCCTCGCACGGTGGTCGACGTGACTGCCAGCTCTGTGCCGTCCGGCAGCACCCCACGGCCAGGCTCTCGGTAAGGCTCCGCAATCGTGATGTCACGTCGTTCATAGCCGAGCCTGTTGGCAACTGACTCCAGGGTGCCCATCTGAGTGTTCCCGACGTACGACCACTGGTCCTCGCTCGCATCGTCCGAGAACTCCACGACGCCGACAAGGTAGACCCCGTCCTCGTTCGGGTCGCCGAAGAGCTGCCGCAAGCGGTCGGGTCCAAAGTCGCCTGTCATCTATCCGTCCACCCCTGCATCGCCGCTATCAGATTCTCCGTCGATCAACGCGATCACAGTCTCCTTGGCTTGCGGCTGAGTCGCGTGCTGTGCCATCCGTGACCCGATCACGGCCACCCTGCTGAGCACCTCGGCGGCTTCCTTGAGTGTGGTTGAGGGCGGCAGCACGAAGCGCGCGCCAAACTCGACCTCACCGCTGAGCTTGGCCTGCCCCTCGCCATAGCCATTGCCGAGGAACGCTGGAGCGCCGAGTTCCTTGAGCCGAGCCACGCCATCCTTCTCCCACTGCAACGTCTTGCGCGGCGGATGGGGTCTCCACGGAATCCAGTCCTCTTGGGCGAGGTACTCCTGCCAGAGCAGCGCCAGCCATCTCCCAGTTGTCCCCCCGGTCGGTCAGCAGCGTTCGCGGCCATCGCCGTCAAACCGTGACCTGGCCGCCTTCCACGCCTGCATGCCGACCGATGCGCCAGACCCACAGGCCGCCCGTCCCGTCCGTGCCCCCGTCACGGATGGGACGGGCTTCGGTTCTATACCAGGGCCGCCACCCCACCAGTCCCAGAGGTCACTCGCTTATCCACTCTCGGCGATTCGGCCACGTTCCGTGGCTCGGCAAGCGCGCTGGATACGCCACGCATGACACCGAGGTGGGGGCATGACCGGACAGCAATCACCACCGGCACCCGTCATGGCCTGGGCAGAACGAACCCTGGGCCCGCTCGCCGTGCTGCACAGCGCCGCGGCCGATCCGTCGCTCGCTCGTACCTGGCACGTCGTACGACTGCCACCGGTTCGGCTTGTCGAAGACCGGACCGGGGCACTGCAGCCGAGCCGGTTCGAGAGTGTGCGGGCTGGGGGCCGCCGGTTGATGGGTTTGATTCAAGCCATGATCTGTCCCTGCCAATTTGGATAGCCCAGAAGTGTTGACTCGTTACAGTGCGGCGGCTTAGATCTTCAACTCGTAAAGATCTTATAAAAGTAGGGTGGGGGCTATGGGGTGGGGTGTGTCGCGCCGTCATGCCGGTGCGCACGGGGGGCAACGCAGTTCCGCCGGACACCACGGGCGGAGCGCGAGACGAGTCCTTTCAGGCGCGGTGGCAACGGCATTATTGGCAGGACTCCCCGTGGTGGTCGTGTCAGCACCGACGGCTCACGCGGATGCGATGTCGGAGGCGCAGGCCGCCTCGGCGCAGGCAACTGAGTCCGGCGAGCAGGTCGAGGTGGTGGGCCAACGCACCGAGTACTCGACAACCTATGCCAATCCTGACGGCTTGACGTTCAAGCTGGTGCAGTCGGCGGTTCCCGTGCGGGCCAGGCTCGCTGACGGTTCGTGGGCGGCACCGGACGCGACGTTGGAGCGGCGAGCTGATGGTTCGATCGGGCCGAAGGCCGCCGTGTTGGGTATCTCGCTGTCCGATGGTGGCGATGATGACGCGCTGGTGAAGCTGTCCGAGCGTGGGGCGTCACTGTCCTTGGGCTGGCCGGGCAAGCTTCCGCAGCCGACGCTGGATGGTGCGTCCGCGCTGTACGCGGACGTGCTGCCGGGTGTGGACCTGCGGATGACGGCCACCGTCGAGGGCGTTCGGCAGGTGCTGGTGGTCAAGAACGCGGAGGCGGCTGCCAACCCGGAGTTGAAGAAGCTCGACTTCTCAATGCGGGCCGATGGGCTCACTGTGCGGGACGGGGGCGGTGGCCTGTCGGCAGTGGACGCGGATGGCAACACGGTCTTCCGTGCCCCGGCTGCGCAGATGTGGGACTCCGCGGGTGATGCGATCGCCCCGTCGGGGACTGCCTCAACGGCGACCGCGTCGCAGGCTTCGTTCAGCTTGAGGTCGGTGAGTGATGCATCGGTGTCTGCTCAGGAGACGCCGGCCAAGGACGGCTCCGGCGAGACGTCGGCGGACCCCACGGCAGGCCCGAGCGACGGTGACACTTCTGTGGTGCTGCCCGTGTCGGCCGACACGGATTCGGTCACGGTGGTGCCGGACGCGAATCTGCTGACCGGCGCGGACACGGTGTACCCGCTGTACATAGACCCGGAAGTGTCGTGGGGCGAGTCGGAGCGCACACTGCTGTCGTCCGACGGGGACACGTTCTACAACTTCTCCGGTGGCGACGACGGCAAGGGCGTCGGCTACTGCGGCACTTATGTGAGCGGCGGGTACGCCTACCCCTGCGGTTCGGGCTACAGGAACCGGATGTACTTCGAGTTCTCGCCGGCCCAGCTGGCGGGCAAGCAGGTGCTGGATGCCACCTTCAAGGTCACGGAGCGGTTCTCGATGTCGTGCGAGCCGTCTTGGGTGGATCTGGTGCGCACCGGGAACATATCGTCGTCCACGACCTGGCCGGGCCCGACGAAGAACTGGGACCTGATGGTCGACCGGTACGTCTCGGCCGGCCGGGGCTCGGCGTGCGAGCCGAGCCAGCCGGACAAGGCCATCGAGTTCAACGACAACCCCACCGAGACCAACGAAAACCTCACCTCGACGGTGAAGAAGTTCGCCGCCGGTGACATTTCCCGTCTCACGCTGATGTTGAAGGCTCACGACGAGTCCGACCCCAATGGCTGGAAGCGGTTCGACGACGACGCGGTCCTGGTCGTGGATTTCGTCGGCATCCCGGCCAAGCCCACCTCGATTGGCCTGGTCACGGGCGATGGTACCCAGTGCGAGACGAAGCAGAGTGACCCGCTGATCGTCTCGACCCCGAATGCGCGGCTGACAGCGACCGTGCAGACGGCCAAGGGCGGCGAGGACGACGCCCTGCTGCGTGCGGCGTTCGACGTCGACAAGTACACCGCCAGCAGCGACTCCTGGTCCCAGGCCATCGATGAGATGGAACGGCCCACCAGCGGCCATGCCTCCGACAACGAGAAGTTGTACGCGGACACTCCGACGCTGACCGACGGCACCCTGTATAGATACCGGTCCTGGACCCGTTCGTACTACAACAGCTACGCCAGCCATCTCTCCTCAGCATCCAACGCCTCCACCAACAGCTGGTGCTACTTCAGGGTCGACTCGACCCGTCCGAAGGCTCCCGGTATCACGGTGGCGAGCCCCTACTCCCGGTGCATGACCAACGCCTGCGAACCGGGCGGTGGCCCTGGCACCAAGGCGACCTTCACCTTCACCCCCCACTCCGGGGACACCAACACCGCTTACCAGTACAAGCTCTCCACTGAGAACGCCTGGTCCTCCGCGATCTCCGGCGCGACGGTGACCACGGACCTCACCCCCACCACATCGGGCACGTACACCATCTTCGTACGAGCCAAGGACACCATCGGCTGGGGCGCCCAGAACGCGATCGACTTCGTGGTTGCCGAGGGCCCAGGCCCGGTCGGGCAGTGGCATTTCGATGAGTCCAGCGGTGCCGCGATCGACACCTCGACGACCGTGACGGCCAACCAGGACAACGCCACCCTCTCCGCTTCTGGAGCCTCCCGCGACGGACGCGGTCGGCGCGGCGTCATCACCAAGGACGCCAGCGGCAACGACCTCGCTACCCCGATCACCGACACCGGGCTGACTCTCGACGGCTCCGCCGGCTACGCGGCCACCTCTGGGGCGGTGCTGGAGACACGGGCCTCTTACACGGTGTCGGCCTGGGCCCGTATCGCCTTGGCCCCGGCACACAACTACGCCGTTGTGTCACAGGTGAGCGCAGATGCCACCGCGTCGGGATTCTCGCTCTATTACTCCACCTCCTACAAGGGCTGGATCTTCAACTGGCACTGGCGTGACTCGGCCGGAACCTCACACATCATCCGGTCGTACGCCAACCAGACGTCGATTCCGTTCGGGGTATGGACCCATCTGGCTGGCGTCTACGACTCGGACGCCAACACCATCCAGCTGTACGTCAACGGAAAGCCCCAGGGTTTCCCCGTCGTGCTGGACACCGGGCAGCCCACGGCCGCAAACGGCAGTTTCCTGATCGGCCGGACCCTTTACACGGCAGGATCTCCCACCGATTACTTCGGTGGCCAGATCGACGAGGTCCGGGCCTGGCAGGTCAAACTCAGCGATGACCTGGTTTCTCAGGATGCACGGCTGCTGAACTCCACCGGCTATGCGGGGGCCGAACTGGTGGCCTCCTGGAATCCGGCCACCGCCGCCGGCACCACCCTCGCGGACACCGACTCCGGCTACGGCCGCTCACTCGCCCTGTCGGGCGGTGCGTCCCTCGATGGTGAGGGGATCGTGCTCGATGGAACGGACGACGCAGCCACGGCCTCCGGGCCACTGGTGGACGAGACCGGCTCGTTCACCGTGACCACCGCTGTACAGCTGGACAGTGACGCGCTCCTTGCCAAGAGCGTGGGCTACACGGCTCAGGTGATCGGACAGCGTAGTGCCGACGGTTCCGCCTGGGGCTTCTGGTACGAGCTGAAGAGCATCGAGGACGACCCTGAGACGGAGACGACGGTGCCTGTCGGCGTGTGGCACTTCGGGCGCCTCAACGCGGACGGCACCTTCACTGGTGTCACTTCCAACGACGCGGCCACGCTGGGCAGTCCGGTGCGTATGACCGGGGTGTACGACGCTCAGTCCGGCACGATCAGTCTCTATCTCGGGCTCAACCAGAACGGTGACGACACGGTTTACACGGCCGTCGTCGGATCCGGTGACTTCGCGGTCGGCAAGGGCTTTGTGGGCTCTTCCTGGGGCCACTACCTCCCTGGATCCATCACCGACATCCGGGTCTGGGCCGGTGCCATGGCCAGTCAGGACCAGATCGCCAACACCGTCGGGGACTAAGCCCGCCACTACATCACCTGGGGGTGGCGGCGGCAGTCGCCGCCACCCCACTTCACCATCACACGGGTTGGGGCCCGTGCCACCACCGGCCCAGTCACGCCGAGGTGTTGACGCCTGCCGCAGCCGCTCCGCCCCGCTCTCGGTCTTTCCCGATCCTTCTTCACCTGGGGGTTTCGTGCGTTCCCGAATACCAGCCCGCTGGGCGCCGCTAGTGGTGACCCTCTCCTTGGCCCTGAGCGTCCCGGCCGCGCTGACACCGGTCGCGGCCGCCGCGACGGGTGGCCTCAGCAAGCCCGCGGTGGCCGAGCAGCGCGTGAGCAAGGTCCGGACGGTGACGGGGCTGGGCGCCAAGAAAGCCCGTGCCACGGTCGCCAAGGCCAAGGCCGACAACACCGCCCAGGCCAAGAAGGCATTGGCGGAACAGAAGACGACCTGGCCCACAGCGGCCGAGGACACAGCACAGATCCCGGCACGGGGGAAGGCGAAGCTCACCGCCGGCGGACTGCCGGTGACGATCACCCGGTCCGGAGGCAAGGACACTGTCGCCGGCCCGGCGCGGGTGCGCGTCCTGAGCCACAAGGCCGCCGAGGCCGCTGGCATCAAGGGAGTCCTGCTCACCGCGACGGCAGCCAGCCCCGGCAAAGCCGATCTAAGCGTGGACTACTCGGCGTTCGCGTCCGCATACGGTGGTGGCTGGTCCGGCCGCCTGAAGCTGGTCCGGTTGCCCGCTTGCGCCCTGACCACGCCGGAGAAGGCGGCGTGCCGGGTGCGAACCCCGCTCGCTTCGCACAACGACATCTCCGGCCAGTCCGTCTCGGCCGAGGTGAGCCTTTCCTCCACTTCGACCGCCACCACCAGCCTGATGAGCGCTTCTGCGTCCTCGGCCACCGTCCTCGCGGTGACCGCTGCCGCCGGCGAGTCCGCTTCCGGCTCGGGTAACTACTCCGCCTCGCCCCTGTCGTCCTCCTCCAGCTGGGAAGCGGGCGGCTCTTCCGGCGCGTTCACCTGGTCCTACCCGTTGAACACGCCCCCGGCCGCGGCCGGTCCCTCCCCGACACTTTCGCTCTCGTACGACTCCGGCAGCTCGGACGGAAAGACGGCGTCCACGAACAACCAGTCCACTCAGATCGGCGAGGGCTTCGACATCACGTCCTCCTACGTCGAGCGCTCCTACGGTGCCTGTGACGACGACGGCCAGGACGCCAAGTACGACCAGTGCTGGAAGTACGACAACGCCTCGCTCGTCCTCAACGGCAAGTCCAGCGAACTGGTCAAGGACGACACCACCGGCGTGTGGCGGCTCAGCGACGACGACGCGTCCACCGTCACCCACTCCACCGGCGCCGACAACGGCGACGACAACGGCGAGTACTGGACGGTGATCACGGGCGACGGCACGAAGTACGTCTTCGGCCTCAACAAGCTGAGCGGTGCCGACAGCGAGCGGACCAACTCCGTATGGACGGTCCCGGTCTACGGCGACGACTCCGGCGAGCCCGGCTACGACAACGGCGACTCCTTCTCCGGCCGCTCCCTCAACCAAGCCTGGCGCTGGAACCTGGACTACGTCCAGGACCCGGTCGGCAACGCGATGACCTATTGGTACACCGCAGAGACCAACTACTACGCCAAGAACGGCGCCGCCACCGCCACCACCGCATACACCCGAGGCGGCTACCTCACCAAGATCCTTTATGGGCAGAACAAGGACAGTCTGTTCAGCGGGGTCACCTCGGACAAGGTCACCTTCTCCTATGACGAGCGCTGCACCGCCGCCGACTGCTCGTCACTGACGGACTCCACCGCGGACAACTGGCCGGATGTCCCCTACGACTCCATCTGCGCCAAGGACGCGGACTGCGACGCCAAGAGCCCGGCGTTCTTCACCCGGAAGCGCCTGACCGGCATCGACACCTACGCCTGGTCGGCCGCGTCGAGCGCCTTCACCGCCGTCGATTCCTGGGCGCTGACCCAGGCGTTCCTGGACGGCGGCGACATCGGTGACACCTCCGACCAGACTCTGGTGCTGAAGTCCATCAAGCACACGGGTAAGAACGGCACCGACATCGCCCTGGACCCGGTCACCTTCGGCTACCAGATGCGGGTCAACCGGGTCGACTCCAACTCCGACGACATCCTCCCGCTGACCCGCCCGCGCATCGAGACGGTGACGTCCGAGACCGGCGCGATCACCACCGTCACCCTGTCCGACCCGGAATGCGTCCGCGGCTCCAACATGCCGGCCGCCGAGGACAACGACACCAAGAGCTGCTACCCGAGCTACTGGCACATCAACGGCGCCAGCGAATCGTCGATCGACTGGTTCCACAAATACCGCGTGACGGCGGTCCTCTCCTCCGACCCAACCGGCCAGAACCTCGCGGTCGAGCACGCCTACAGCTACTCCGCCCCTGCCTGGCACTACAACGACGACCCGATCACCCCGGCCGACGAACGCACCTGGTCCATCTGGCGCGGCTACGGCAAGGTCACCGACACTACCGGCGACTCCGACGGCACCCAGTCCAAGACGGTCTCGCTCTACCTGCAGGGCATGAACGGCGACAAGCAGAAGGACGGCACGACGCGGTCCGTCTCCGTCGCCGGCATCGACTTCACCGGCCTGGACGTGACCGACCAGACCGACAGCGACCCCTACGCCGGCCAACTGCGCGAGCAGATCACCTACAACGGCGCCACGCCCGTGACGGTCAAGGTCAACGACCCCTGGCTGAAGAAGACGGCCACCCAGCACAAGTCGTACGCCGACACCGAGGCGTACTACGTCCGCACCGCGAAGACCTACACCCACACCTATCTCAACGCCACGGCGAAATGGCGGACCAGCGCCACCTCGACCACGGACTTCGACGACTACGGCATGCCCACCAAGGTCTACGACGAGGGCGACACCTCCGTCACCGGCGACGAGACCTGCACCCGCACCTGGTACGCGCGCAACGACGCTCTGGGCATCAACTCCCTGGTCTCCCGCACCCGCAAGGTCGGAAAAGCGTGCTCGGTCGCCGAGACCTCCCTGGCCCTGCCGGCCTCCTCCGCCACCCGCGGCGATGTCCTGTCCGACACGGCCACCGTCTACGACGACACCACCGCCACCGCCTGGACCACCTCCCAGACACCGACCAAGGCCGAGATCACCTGGACCGGCCGTGCCTCCGCCTACCCGGCCACGGTCACCAGCGGCGAGCGCGCCCCGAGCTCCTGGCAGACGCAGTCCAAGCTGACGTACGACACCCTCGGCCGTGTCCTCACCTCGACTGACGCCGGTAACAACACCACGACCACGGCCTACACCCCCACCGCAGCCGGCCCGCTGACCCGGACCAAGGTCACCAACCCCAAGTCGCAGAGCATCTACACCTACGCCGACTACGCCCGGGGCACGCCCACCAAGGTCTACGACGTCAACAACAAGATCACCGAGAGCACCTACGACGCGCTGGGCCGCAAGACCGCCACCTGGCTGCCCAACCGCTCGCACTCGCTGTCGCAGAGCGCCAACTACACCTACGCCTACTCGGTCACCAACGACGCCCCGTCCTGGACGTCGGTGTCGACGCTCAAGGCCGACGGCACCACGTACAACACCACCTACACCCTCTACGACTCCATGCTGCGCACCCTCCAGACGCAGTCACCGACCGCGGTCGGGGGCAGGCTGCTCACGGACACCCGGTACGACAGCCGCGGCCTGGCGTACGAGACGTTCGCCGACATCTTCGACTCGACGGCGACCCCGTCCGGCACCTACACCCGGGCGGAGTACGGCGAGGCACCCAAGCAGACCGAGATCGTCTTCGACGGAGCCGAGCGCCCCACATCGAACACCCTCCTCGTCTACGGCTCGCAGAAATGGTCCACGTCCAGCACCTACACGGGTGACTCCACCGCCACCACCGCCGTCTTGGGCGGCTCGGCGGTACGGACCATCACCGACGCCCAGGGCCGGACCGTGGAACGCCGCGAGTACGCCGGCACCTCCCCGGCCGACACCGGCTTCGGGGCCACCGTCGGCGCCGCCTACACCTCCACCGCGTACACCTACACCCGCGACGGCAAGCAGTCCACGATCACCGGCCCCGACGGCAACTGGTCCTACATCTACGACCTCTTCGGCCGCCAAATATCCGCCACCGATCCCGACAAGGGCGCCACCACCACCGGCTACACCACCCTCGACCAGACCTCCTGGACCAAGGACGGCGCAGGACGCGTCACCGTCTTCGCCTACGACGTCCTCGGCCGCACCACCGACACCTGGAGCGCCGCCTCCAACGCCGACCTGACCTCCACACTGGAGGAACAGGTCGACGCGAACAAGCTCACCCACTACGCCTACGACACCCTGGCCAAGGGCCAACTGGACTCCTCCACCCGCTATGTCGGGGGAGTCTCCGGCAGTGCCTACACCAGGCAGGTCACGGCGTACGACAACCTCTACCGCGCGACCACCACGCAACTCGTCCTGCCCGCCAGCGACACCCTGGTCACGTCCGGCGCGCTCTCGTCCCCGACGCTTACCTCCTCCACGTACTACAACCTCGACGGAACCCAGCAGTACACCTCCGAGCCCGCAGCCGGCGGCCTCGGCGCCGAAACCATCAACACTGACTACAACAGCCTGGGGTTGCCCACAGCCGTCACCGGATCCACCGGCTACCTCCTCGGCGCCAGCTACTCCGCTCTGGGCCAGACCGAGCAGCTCACCCTGGGAACGTCGTCCGCGTCCGGCACCAAGAAGGCGTACATCACCAACAAGTACGAGGAAGGCACCGACCGGCTGATGGAGTCCTCGGTCACCGACCAGACCCACAGCTACCAACTCCAGGACCTCAACTACACCTACGACGACGCAGGCAACGTCACCGCGATCAACGACCCCACCACCCTGGGCGGCACGAGCGCGGCCGACAACCAGTGCTTCACCTACGACGGCTACCGCCGCCTGACCAACGCCTGGACCCCCTCCACCGCCGACTGCGCCACCAGCAACCGCACCACCGCCAACCTCGGCGGCGCCAGCCCGTACTGGACCTCATACACCTACACCGACTCCGGCCTGCGCAAGACCGAGACCACCCACACCACCAGTGCCACCACCACCAAGACCTACTGCTACAGCACCACCAAGCCCCATCAGCTCGCCGCCACCACCACCGGCAGCACCTGCACCGGCGTCACCGCCACCTACGGATACGACGACACCGGCAACACCACCACCCGCCTCGACGGGACCGCCTCCCAGTCCCTGGCCTGGGACAACGAAAGCCGCCTGAGCAAACTGGTGGAAGGCAGCTCCACCACCGGATACGTCTACGACGCCGACGGAAACCTCCTCATCCGCCGCAACACCGCGGGCGAGACCGTCCTCTACCTCGGCGCCACCGAAGTCCACCTGGACACCAGCACATCCACCACCAAGTACTGGGCCCAGCGCTACTACTCCGCCGGATCCACCACCATCGCGGTCCGCACCAACAAGTCCGGCACCTCGACCCTCTCCTACCTCGCCGCAGACCAGCACGGCACCGCCACTCTGTCCCTGGACGCCACCACCCAGGCCGTGACCAAGCGCTACACCACCCCCTTCGGAGCCTCCCGCACCGGCGGCACCGGAACCTGGCCGGACGACAAGACCTTCCTCGGCAAGACCGCCGACTCCTCCTCCGGCCTCATCCACCTCGGCGCCCGCGAGTACGACCCAACCCTGGGCCGCTTCATCAGCGTCGACCCGCTCCTCACCCTCGACCAGCACCAGTCCCTCAACGGCTACACCTACGGCAACAGCAGCCCCGTCTCGAACTCGGACCCGAGCGGTCTGAAACCGGTACCGGACCCCGGCGGCTCCGCGCCAGTCAGCTGCCCCAGCCTGATCAACCCGTCCTGCCCCGAGTACACGGGCGGCGGCACCACATCCACCAGCCACACCAACAACGGCACCGCCACCACCAGCAACACCGGCAGCACCAGCAAGAGCAGCAGCAAAAGCAACGGAGGTGGCGGCGGGCTCCTGCACTGGGTGTCCAGCGCCGTGGACACCACCATCAACTACGGCACCGCCATCCTCACCAACACCGACATCCTGACCGGCGGCTTCGAGACAGCCCTCAGCATCTTCGCCATGAATCTCGGCGGCGATATAGCTGTCGGCGGAGCGATGCTCTGCACCACCGTCGCCGGCTGCGTAATCGGCGCCCCCGCAGCAGCAGGCGGCCTGGCCATCACAGGCGCCGGCGCGATGGGCGCCGCGGACGGCATCAACCGCATCGACAACGGCCTCAACAAGGCTCTCAACGAGGCTAGTTCAGAGTCTGGCGCTGCGTCCCCTAAGCCAGCGCCGAAGCCCAAGCCAGCGGATTTGGGCGCCAGCTGGAAGCCGTCCAAGCCATCAAACATCTGCGGCAGTAACGGATGTGAGGACGTGGCGGTTGATATCCAGTCGAAGATCGGCGGCGACCGAATGCGCATCACGGATTCGATGGGTGCGCCAAATCTCGGAAAGTACCGCAACCAGGAGACAGGTTGGGCCCATCACGACGTCGTCGTCCGAGACGGCAGGGTCTATGATGCTTGGACAGGTCGTCACGGTGAGGCCATGGACGATTATATGAGCCATTGGCAGTACGGTGAATACTTGCAAATGACGCCTAGCCCGTACACACCGTGAGGTCGCGGAAATGGATTTCAGCCGGTTGCTTAGGGACGTGCAAAAGCGTCCAGACGCCTACGGACTCAACGGAGGATATCGCGAGTTTGTCGCGTTCGTAAACGGATGCAATTCGGCAACCGGTGGCCGTCTACTGGACGGATTCTCTGCCTACCTAGCGCAGAGCTTCGGTAGCGGCGGAAATCTCTACTGGGCGCTTCTAGTTGCCAAACTGGGAGTTGCTCCGAACGAGATCCGTCACGTGGATGATATTTCCGGGGCGGCTGAGATGCAGGTAGTGTCGCGGCTCTTCGTGGAGCTGCTCAAATTCCTAGAAAGTCGTGAGTCGGTGGACATAATGTCGAACTGATGGCCTGCGCCGGGCGGCTGTGCTAGTTGCCCGGCGTACCGATGGTGCCGCTCCGGAGTCTCCGAATCGACTTCACCAATCGATGGCGCTTTAGTACCTTTGAGATATTGCGCTGGCGCAAGAAGCAATGGAATCGCGAATTTTCAATATGATAGGCGAGCCGGAGAGGGAGGGCGGATAAACTCGCCCTCGCGGTCTCATTATCTCGGTACTCCAGAGTGTCTCATCGGCGAAGCCATCTCTGAACTGAAACTGATACGGGTCCTGGGAATCAAATGTGAATCGGCGATGCTGGTTCAATGCAAGGGTCAACTCTCTGTTTGCGGCGCGAGCCGCTTCGGCTTCTTCCGTCCTTTCTTCAAGCTCTTCGTTTTTCTCGGCGACTTCCTGTTCCAACATGACGATGCGTCGATGGAGTTGGTCGATATCCGGCGGAGCGCCGAGCCCCGACTCTCGCCATGTCTGCTCGCCGAACAGTCCGGAAAGGCGCTTCTCCAGCTGGCGTACTCGTGCGGAGAGTCGAGTGTTCCGCTCCAGTGCGTTGGCCAAGTCGGCCTGCAGGGAGGCTCGCGTGACAGCAGCCTGCCCGCCCTCCGTAACAGGCGTGGTGGCGGCAGCGTGGACGCGTTCGAGCAGATCGCGGTGACGGTAGAGGAAGCTGCGATCGACTCGGGCCGCGCGGGCGAGGCCGGAAACGGTGATGTCGCCACCGGTCCGCAGGACAGCGTCCAGAGATTTGAGCACGCGCTCCCGGCGCCGTGCGGAGTCGGCTCGCTTGCCTTCGATCATGCTGGAGGTCATGCGGTCCTCTCGGGGCGGAGATCGGGCAGGGGCTGTCTTACCTTCGGCATGCCGAGCGGGACGACGCCCGCCCGTGTTATGCGGACAACGGTGACGGCCTGCTGGATCTGGGCTCGGTCCTCGTCGGTGAGGTCGTCGAGTTCTCCGCGAACGCGCTTGACCAGGCGGCGCACTCGGCTGATCTCGTCGTTCGAGGGCATCGCCTCGTCCTTGGCCCAGTCGTCGGCCGTGGTGAAGGCGGCCAGCCGCTCGCGGTTGCGCAGGAGATCCGCCAGGTAGGCTTCCAGGTCGGGCAGGTAGGACACGTCGGTGCGGAAGTGACTGCAGCCGACGCAGCGGAAGCGGACGGGGCAGTCCTGGCCGCCGGCGGCGACGTTGGAGGGTTCGGTGCAGGTGCCGTAGGGGACCTGGGTCTCGCCGATCGCCCGGCGGGCGTGCTCGGAGTCGAGGACGGCCTTGGCCTGGCGCCACACGCGGTTGCCGTGCCGGTCGAGCTGCATCGCCGTGACCCGCTCGACCGCTTCCCGTTGGCGTTTCTCGCCGACCCGGTAGTAACGCTGCGTAGTGGCGAGTTGGCGATGATCCATCAAGGCTCTGAGGGCGTCGACGGGGACGCCGGCATCGGCGCGACGCTGAGCGTAGGTGTGACGGTAGGCGTAGGCAAAGATCTTTGCCTTGTCGAAGGGCAGCATTTTCGTGACGCGCTCGCCGGCGACCGCGACGACGGTGGGAGAAGGAAGTCTGGCAGGGAGTCGACCCACCCTCGGTGGCTGTCGCCGAGCCAGCTGGCGGTCAGCGACTTCGTGCCGTGCGGGTTCGCGACCGGCGACGGCAGGAGTGCGAGGTCCTTGTCCGGGGTGTGGGGGAAGCGGGTCCGTACTCGCTGCTGCTGTTCGGTGATGAGGGCCGCGGTGCCTTGGCGATCGGCAGGCTCGGCCGTTCCTGAACGCCTTGCGGTTGTCGTAGATCAGGACGGGCTCGCCGTCGCCGTCCCGTTCGAGGCAGTCGAAGGGCAGTTTGCAGATCTCATCCGGTCTCCGGCCGGTGTCCATCAGCAGCTCGACCGCTGTCCGGGCCTGCGGGGCGCCATTGCCCAAGACGTCCAGGTGATCGCAGAGTTGGCGCATCACCTCGGGCGGCAGGTCACGGCCGGCCTCGGTGTCCTCGGGATCGTCGGGGATGTCCTCGGGCCGGAACGTGAACTGTTCGGACAGGCCGTGCAGCAGCTGGCCGGGCTGGGTCAGCCCGAGGCTTCACATCCGGATGAGCATGCGCCGCAGGTGCCGGACATCGACGACGTGACGCGTGGCGGCGACCTCTCCCTTCTGCACCAGGTAGCGCATCCGGTTGAGGAAAGCCACGATGTCGTCGCGGCCCAGGAGCCGCGGGTCCGTGCCCTTGTCCGGCCGGTTCAGACGGAGGCTCTCCGAGAGCCTGACAATGCAGTTGATCTGCGTCTGCATCGCTCCGCAGGGATTGGTGCCTCTGTGGCGGGGAGCGTCGTCGACCGCCCAATCCTGGGCGGCTCTGCGCAGCCAGGGCTGGCTGATCTGCTCTGGGAATTCGGCGTACACGCCTACGGCCCCAAGCAGACGGCCTGGCCGACACGATGGCCGACCTCGTCACGGCCTGGGACCGCACGGCCCGTGACAGCACCCCCACGCTCACCGTCCACCCCGCCCACGCCTGTCACCCCGTCGAGTCCAACCCGCATGTGATCAGGAAGTCCCACGCCCACCTCGTGTTCGACTGGGAAACATCCGGCCTCGCGGACGGCTGACGCAGCGTCCCGGTGCCTATCGCCGAGCGGCGGATGGATCTCGTCGACGCTGTCCAGGGCGAGGGAGGCGCCCTCCTTCAGGAGGGAGTGCAGTTCGGCCGGGTGGAGGCGGTGCCACACGGTGTGCCGGCGGGTGGCCACCGGCGCGGTGTAACCGCCGACCAGCAGCGTCTCGCCATCGCGGGACAGCCTCACGCGCGGCGGCTCCAGCCGGTGGGCAGCGAGGATCTGGCTGCGGTCGTCCCAGGTCATCAGTCCGGCGACACCGAGGGCGCCGGGGACGTGGCGGTGTTCGTGGTGCGGTGCCTGGGCGAGGAACGCCTCCCCGCTCAGGCACGCCGCGATGGACACGTGCGTCATCGCATGGGGCTCCCGATCGTCAGTCGTTGCCGTCGTGCTTGTCAATGCCTCCGCCGTCCGAGGGGATGGTGTCGCGGCCCCGGGCGGCGACGATCAGCCGACGGGAACGGACCAGGCCGGCCGTCGACGGCGCAGCGGGACTCTGCATGAGGACCCTGCTCGATCAGCCCACAGCGGGAATCGGACAGATCACTCGGAAAACCACAACGGTGGTCATGACCAGGAAGCGCCGTCGGTCGGGCGTGCACCCAGGCGCGTGTCCGCCAGCGGCAGACGCCGCCCTGCCGTCAACGACCGCACGCCATTTCGCTCAACTCCTCCCCCAAAAGCATCCCTTATGGGACTGTTCTCACAGGCCGTCAGTAGTGACACCGGGGGAGGCATCTAGTCCATGGCAGACCTGAGTCCCACTCAACTGATCGTGATAGCCGTCATCGTCGTTGTCGTCGTGGCGCTGATCGTTCTCGGCCTGCGGCGCGGGTCGCTGAAGAGCGCGAGCTTCCAGGGCCTGGGCGTACGCGCGGATGTGAAAGGGGGGCAGGAACCTGCGCCGCTGGCGGACCAGACCCTGCAGACGGACGGATTCAAGGCCAAGCGATCGTTCCTGCTAACGGTGAAGAGCGCGAAGATCTCCCTCAAGAGGACCCACCTGAACGAGAGCACCGTACAGATCCTGCCGGACGACGGAAGCATTCAACCCGTGGTTCCGCCCACCTGGAATAACCCCGGCACTTCCGACGACCCGGGGGCAGATGGAAGCCAAGGGAGCACCGAGCCGGGCCGTACCACGCCGTGAAACATCGCAGCGTCACCACATGACGGTATGAGGGATCGACGAAACGAAGTAGATCAGGGGACGGGGAGATCGGGTGCCCGAACCGGTGGAAGAGCACCAGCACATCGACCGTGCCGAACAACTGGCTCGCGTGGCACGCCTCACGGCCCGGGACACACAACAGAGCGACGAGCGGGCGGCACTGTTTTTCGAGGGACCCGCGGACATCGGCAAGTCGTCCCTGCTCTTCGAGATTTACGAACGGCACTCCGACCAGGGGGTCTACTTCGTCGATCTGTCACGCGTCGACGGGGAGCGGGACGTACTGGAGGCACTGGCGATGCAGGCGCGTGGCCAGCGCGTCGACGTGCCGAGCTATCGCACCACGCGAGGCCGGTTCGCGGAGCAGTCCGCTTCGACGCAGGTCAGTTTCACCAACGTACGGGCCCGGAACTCCGCGATACAACTGCTCACCCAAGGTGAGGACCGAGGCCTGCAGACCGACGCGCTGAGCGACGCCCTGCTGGACAATTTGATGAGTGAATCCCGCAGGCCCGTGATCTGCCTGGACTCCTTCGAGGCGTGCGCACAGCCGATGCGACAGTGGCTCGGTCGAAAGCTGCTACCGAACCTGCTGACCCGCCGCGAGGCCAGCGTGTTCGTCGCAGGAAGGGAGCTGCCTCGTCTGTCCCATCCGTACTCCCGTGCCGTGCACACTCTGGTGCTGCCGCCGTTCGATGTGGATGCCGTGCGCGACTGGATCGAGGCACTTGGCTTGGCCAGTCTTCAGGACAAGGCTGTGGCCATCCAGCAGACGCACGGCGGCGTGCCGGGATTGCTCGCAGAATTCTTCGCCTGTCACATAGAGCCGGAGGCGGCAGTCCCCGCACGTACGGACGCCCACCGGCCCGGGGCCGGTACCGGGAACCAGGACGGTTGAGCCCATGACACAGGAATCCGTCATCCGGCAGGCTCTGGCAAGCTTCGACGAGTTGCCTCCCCCCGAGGCTCGACTGCTGGAGGCACTCGCCGTACACCAGTGGTTCACGGCGGACCTCGTCTCCCACACCGCGGCCGATCTCGGCGTCGCGGTAACGCCCGAACAAGTGGTCTCCACCCGCTTCGTCGTCAAGGACCGGGTTCCCTTCCCGGTGGGGCCGTCCCGCGACGTACAGTACGGCCTCCGCTCCGTCCTTCGCGTCGCGCTGCACGACCGCATGCGGACAGAGCGGACTGAGCGCTACCGGCAATCACACCGAATCGCGGCCACCTACTACAACCAGTCGCTGGATCCGCTGCGTACCGAGCGGCTCTCCTGGTACGTGAACGAGATCCGGCACCTGACGGCCTGCCGCCCGGACCTGGCGGTCGAGCGGCTCGCGGCGTTCGCCCACACCGCCCTCGTCGCTGGATGCGCCGAAGCGGCCAGCCGAGCCGCTGCCGAGGTGTCCGCCGCCCCCTCGGCAGCCGACGACGATCAGGCTCTGGCCGGCATTATCGAGGCGGTCGCGCAGATCTTGAACGCGCCAGCCCACATCGACCACAGCACGGTCGTATTACTCAACGACCTCCTCACCCGCTACAGCACACCCGCCGGCCCGGCCGCGACCCGGCTCGTTCTGCTCGCCCGTGACCTCGTCGTCCACTACACCGAACGAGCGACGCCAGCCACCCCCCTGACGGCGTTGGTCGCTCCTGCAGCCACTGCCACGGTCGATCCGCGGGGCGTACCGGTCCTCGGGGGCGAACTCCGTCTGCTGGAGGATCTGTCTCATCCGTCGAGAATCATCAAAACTCGCAGTCTGCGCGTCGAGCTGCCTTCCAGAAAGGTGGCCTACCACCGGGTCACCACCAGGCTCGCCACGGAGGACCGGCCCGGCCGCAGCCCTGTGCTCGCCGACGTCCTGCCGAGGAACAACTGGCACCTGCTCGACAGCATTGACCTCAGCGAACGGGGCGTCCGGCCCGTGGATGTGCTCCGGACGCCCGAAGCCGCCCGCATCCTGGCCCAGGGCCTCGGCCGCCTCTTGGACCCCGGCGGCCACGCCCCGGGCACCTCGGGCCGGGCCGAACTGTCCCGGCGGCTGAACTCGCTCGGCTGGTACGGCGGGGACGACGAGCTCAACGATCTCCTAGAGCGCACCCGGCAGTCGGACGACGTGGAGGAACTGCTCCGGAACCGCGCTGCCGAGCTGATGCGCTACACGCCCGTCGTGGCCCTGCTGGACGTCTATCCGGGACTTCCCTCCGAGGTGTCGTACGAACATCAAGAGGAGTGCGCCGCGCGCCGGGACGGCCTCGGACGTGTGGTCGTCTCGATCCCCCTCACCCTTCCCCTGCAGGTGCGCAACCAGTTGGAATTCGTCGCTCCCGACGGCCTCGTGCCCGTCCTCCACCCGGTGGCGGAAGGAGTCCAGTTCACGCCGGTGCGCAGCGAGCGCCCTGCCTCCACGGAGCGGCGGTACGAGGTCCAGACAGAACCTCGCGAGGAGGAGGCTGCGGCCCGCATTAACATCGAGCTGGGCTACCGGCTGCCGGACCGGGAGTTCAGGGACGCGGCACGCACGGCTGTGCTGTGCATGATGCTGTCCCTGCTGCCGCCCCTGATCCTTCTGACGTTCGACACCAGCCTGGTGGTCGTCTACAGCTCGCTCATCGCGGGTGTCGTGGCGGCGGTGGAAACACCCAAGGATGGCTTCCACCAGGACAGGACCGAGCCGCTCCAGGCGTACGCGGGCAAAAGCCTCCGCCGGCTCCGCCAGACCAACACGCTGGTGGCGGTCGCCGCGGCGGCGGCGGCCGCGCCCTCGATCGCGGCGAGCGTGTTCATCTCCGGCGCCGCCTTCCTGTGGTGCCTGGGCACTTTCATCGTGGTGTTGAACGCACAGAAAGGGGCGGAACGGCCCCTGCACGGACCGTCGCGCTCAGGAGGTCGCACTCTGACCGGCTGAGGAACAGCTCCCAGCGCTGTGACCGCAGAGGTTCGCCGGGTCGGTGGTCGTGTCGAGTTCGTAGCCACCCGGCAAGACGCAACGGACGTGATGGGTGTGGACCGACGTGTCGAACGTGGGCCGCCTGGACGCGACGGTCGTCGGCTACTCGATCTGGCGCGACATCCCGGGCCACTGCCTCCGGCGGGCCCTGCGGCGGCTGCGGGCCGTGCAGACGTTGGGATGGAAACGCGCCCGGCGCACTGAGCTGATCTTCAACCCCGCCGTCACCTTCTCACGTCTCGACCAGGAGCACCGCCCCGGCTTGCGAGGCGACTCCGTGACCGGTGCCCTCAACGCGGACACGCGGGTAGGACCCGATACGCATCTCCACCTGGAAAGGGCCTCCGACGGTGAGGGAACAAGGACCTCAACAATCTTCATTCTCGCTGGTCAGATGCGCCTTCTGCTTTCTTGATCACCAACCGGGCAGTCCGCCTCATGAAAGCGCGAGGTCAAGAAGGAACCGGGCAGACGGGTAGCGCTGCCAGGCCCCGAACCAGGCGAGTCCTTCGCCAGGTGAGCTGTTCGACCGGCACCGCGAGTTGCATGTCGGGGAACCGGCTGAGCAGCTTCCGGAGAGCGATGTCCGCCTCGGCCTTGGCCAAGGGGGCCCCGATGCACCGGTGGATCCCGTGTCCGAAGCTCAAGTGACCGGCAGCGTTTCGGTCGAGATCGAGGTCGGATGGTTCCGGCCAGCGTGCCGGGTCGCGGTTGGCGGCACCGATGGAGACCAACACCGGCTTGCCCGCCGGGATCTCGACGCCGCCAAGCGTGACTGCCTCGGTGGTGAACCGAAACGTCGCCATGCTGACGGGCGAGTCGTACCGGAGTAGTTCGTCGAGCGACGAAGCGATCTCGGCAGGGTGTCGAAGGAGCCGCTGAAATTCCGACGGGTGCTGAAGCAGTGCCAAGACCGCGTTCCCGAGGAAGTTGGTCGTCGTCTCGTGGCCGGCGACCAACAGCAGCACCCCCAGGGACAGCAACTCCTCCTCGGAGAGCCGCTCGTCCCCGTCGCGGGCCGAGATGAGGCGGTCGAGAAGGGCCTGCCCCGGCCAAGAGTGCTTCTCAGCGATCAACCCCTTCATGTAGTCCGCCAAGGAGTGGGAGGCTGCGTCGATGACGGCGGGTGCCCCGGAGGCGAACAGCTCGCCAGACCACTGCCGGACCTTTGCGCGGTCCGGCTCCGGGACACCGAGCAGCTCGCAGATCACGATGACGGGGAGCGGCACCGCCAACTTCGCGACGAGGTCGACGGGGCCTTCGGCCGGCCACCTGTCCAGCAGTGCGTCGGTGGTCCTGGCGATGAATGGCCGAAGCTCCTCCACTGCCCGAGTGGTGAACGAATTCATCACCAACCTGCGCAGGCGGGTGTGGTCCGGCGGATCGGTGGCCAGCATGTTGTGTGCGACGGCAGGATGGAGACGCCGCCGCGACTCCTTGCCCGCGAAGAACCCTGCGGTGTCCTTCGAGAGCCGCGAGTCCGCGAGGGCTTCCCGAGCCTCCTCGAACCCGGTGACGAGGTAGCTGCCGCGCCCACCCGAGCCGGCCGGAACGTGCTGCACCGGGCACTGAGCGCGCAGTGCGGCGTAGGTCGGGTAGGGGGCACGCAGGAAGGCCGGGTTTGCAGTCGGGTCGCTCATGCCATCAGGCTCCGACCGGCTCGGGCTGGCCGCCGTCGGCGACACGCAGGGGTCCGCGTTGGGCGTAGGAGTCTGCTACCAGGAGCAGCCACTCAGTGTCGTCCCGGAGGGTTTTCCTGACGGAAGCGTTCGTCGTCGGGGCGGCAACGACAAGGGGAAGCCTGCCTGTTCGCAGGGCGGCCAGCGCATCCTGGACGATGGCCGCCTCCACGAGGGCTGCACTCTTCACACCGGAGTCGGGTGAAGCCTTCCTCGCTGCTTCCTCCACCTCTCGCGAGCGGTACGGACGGAGCGCGAGTATGCCGTCACTGATCTCGATCACCCGCCGTTGCAGAAGGAAGTCGGGCTCCGCGGCCGCGCCGTCGCCCTGGTTGTCAACGGCGAGGACAATCTGCGGCATAGCCCGCGACAGGTCCCGCCAGAGCGGTGCGAGCGCTTCGAAGGAACGCTGCTCCCAACGGCGCCGACGATACTGGGCGACCGGGTAGGCCACAGCGGGCAGAGTGAGGCCGACACAGATCAGGAGCACGGCCAGAGCGGGCGAGGTCAGGCTGAACACGCAAGGGCCTGCCACCAACGACGAGCACTCCGAGTGGTCGGGAACCAGGTGGAAACCGAACCCGAGGGTGATGAGCACCGTGAGCTTGTAGGCCGTGTAGACGATGGCGAAGCCGCGTCCCACGGCGGCTGTGCGGAAGCCGAAGCGGACGCTGGTCTTGCGGGAGGACCTGGATCGCAGGAGGGCCTGGCGCAGGAAGTCGATGACGGCGAAGCCGAGGTAGGAGATGAAGAGAAGCAGGTAGAGCGCATAGACCTGCGGGGAACGGTGCGTCATCTCCTCCACGGCGAACAGGACTGTCATGCCGGACACGACGGCGGCCAGGAGGCTGATGCGCGAGCGGGTGCGGCGACGGGCCTCCTCGTGCGCAAGGTTCACCTGGTAGGAGATCGCCAAGACGGAGGTGGCTGCTGCGAGAGAGGCGCTGTTGCTCAGGAGACGGGCCACATGCGGGACGACCGCCTCGACCGCGTGCTCAACCAGAGGCGCATACGAGGCGAAGGCGGCGGCGAACGATGCCAGGAGCGCCCCCATGGCGCCGGCGCCAGCGGGCCTGGGCGTACCTCGACCGAAGATCCAGTATCCGGCGGCGGCTGCGAGAATGCAGGCCATACCAAGGAAGAGAGAATTCATCGGAAGCGAAGCCGACCTTTCTTGACTGGTTGTGAGAACAAGGCATCCCAGCTGTCTGCACCCTTATGGGGATTAGGGGGCGGGAGTTCTTTTTCGCGGTAGATGCGATGGCGAATGACGCTAGCCATGGTTTCCGCTTATCGCTCGTCGGCGGTCGAGTAGCTTGTCCGTCCGGACATCCGCATGACCAGCGTCGGATTGACCCCGAGCGAGTGGGCCGTATCCGCGTCCACTTCGATGCTGCCGGGGTGGTCGAAGAAGACATGGCACAGTTCGTGCGTGAGGATATGGCGCTGATGATGGACGGACGTTCCCTCCTCGTAGAACAAGAGGTCTGCCGTCGGCGTCTCAAGTCTGATGCCGCACGGAGCATCGACAGCACCGAGCGTTTTCAGAGGTCTCAACACGATGGGCTTGCCGCGAAGCTCGGCTATGGATTCGCGCAAATCGCGCGTGCTGAAGCGATAGGGAAGACGCAGGTGCTCGACCTGCTCCTCGCACCATTCGCGAAGTTGGCTCCCGTCAATCTCGGGCAAGGGTAAACCAACTCCTCCTTGGCCTGGTCTGCACGCCGACTTGCTCGCGGCCCCGGTAGGAGAATGCCAAAGGATGTCTGGAACTCGCGCTTCCAGGAACGCCCAGTTCCGGTTACGCCCAGTGATCGATTACTGGTAAGTGTCGTGGAGATCGAGCGAGCTGTTTAGCCGGATTGGTGCTGAGGTCTCCGGAGGATTCGGTACAGAGACTCGGAGTTGAGGGACGGCGAGACGCGTCGGCCGAATGAATGGCCACCGTGAGATCCGACTGCTCCGAGTGAGGGCCCAAGGAACTCTGGAGCGTGTTGTGACTCAGGTCATGCGAGAGTGAAGCCTAGAGTCTCGCGCCATGGAGTCCAGGGGCGGCCAGGGTGACATCGACGATCCTGGCGAGGAGTCTTTGTCCGAGCTGCTGCGATCGTGGCGCAGGCGCGCGGATCCCCGGACCTTCTCGGGCCTGCCGATGCACGGTCGGCGAGGTGAAGGCCTGACGCACAGCGATGTGGCTCGGGTTGCGTCCAGGGAAGTGGTGTACGGGTTTGACCTGATCCGGGGGTTTGCTCCGGCGTTGGGATGGTGCCCGCATAGATGAACGGCCACCGGCTGATCTTCGAGATGTCGAGTCACGAAGGAGATCAGCACGATGACCGCACCCGACAGTCTGCCTCTGCACGCCCTC
>NZ_JBIBAK010000016.1:0-163019 GCF_042899865.1 Streptomyces sp. NPDC013157
AGCCGGTGGCCGTTCATCTATGCGGGCACCATCCCAACGCCGGAGCAAACCCCCGGATCAGGTCGAACCCGTACACCACTTCCTTGGACGCAACCACCCCTGCTCGGGTTTGATGGCGGGGCAGGCGGACAGAGCGCCCAGCGATGGCGGCCGCCGCCCGTGAACCTGGCACGCAAAAATGAGAGTCCTCAAACGGAGGTCGCGGACCTGACGGGGCTGCGTCTTCGAGGCGTTTCTGCGGATGACCGGCCCCCGGTGACCGGGGTGGGGTGCGACGAAGCGGCTCGGCAGGACCGTGTCTGCGGCGACAGGTGTCCCGGGCAGATGGTGGGTGCGTTGGCACCCGTCGGTCTTTGAAGGCGGGTCGCTGAACGTGGGGGCAGCGCTCTCCGGAGGTGTACGGCAGCCGGGCGGGCCCGGCCCGCCTACTGGCATCGCGGGGACCGTGGCGGTTGTGGTGCAGTTGTCGTGTGCCGCGAGCGCCGGATGACGCTGCTGGAATCGAGCGCAGTTCTTCGCCGACCGCCCAGACAACCGCTCGGCGGCGCGAAAACCCTCTGCAGCGTCGAAGTTGCCGACCGCCTCAGATGCATGCGCAACGAGGCAGGGCAGCCCCTTCTCAGTGATGGCGCGGGCGAGGCAGCAAGGCGAACGCGCTCTCCGCAATCGAGGTCAGGCGGGCGGGACTGTTGCCGCACGCGCCTGCGACATCGATCCCGCGGATGATGGTCCACAGAAGGTGCGCGAGGTCGTCGGGATCCGCGTCGGGGTCGATGTCGCCGTTGCGCTGCGCAGCTCGCACACACTCGGCCACCGCCGTCACGACCACTGAGAAGCAGTCGTTGGCCAGGCGTTCCACCTCGGGGTCGGAGGCGCCGACCTCCAGGGCCATCTTGGCGGCGAAGCAGGCCGCCGCCGCCCGGTCAGGGGCGGGGGGGACGTCGGCGGCGAGTGGCACCCCGTGGACGGCGGCGCGGAGCAAGTACCCGTGCAGTCGTTCCAGGGCGCCCTCGTCCGGTCCGGCGAGTACCTTCGGCAGTTGCCCCAGCCGGGCGAAGTACTCGGCCATCGCCTGCATCAGCACGCCGCGCTTGCCGTCGAACGCGCCGTAGAGGCTGCCGCGGCCCATGCCGGTGGCGGCGCTGATGTCGTCGACGCTCGTGCCGTTGTAGCCCGCGGCGCGGAACTGCCGCTCGGCGGCATGCAGGACGTGTTCGCGGTCAAAGCTTCGTGGTCTGGCCATCCAAAGACGGTAAAGCCGACCCACCCTTCTTGACAACTTAGTACAGAACTGCCTAGGTTTCCGACTGTTCAGTACACAACTGTCCTGGGCTCACCGGACAGGCTTGGTCCGGACGTGCAGGACCGGTGCGGACCGTATCGACCTGAGCACAGGCGACCCCGCACAGCGCCCGACGAAGTCATGAGCACAACCGAAGGAACCACCATGCAGACGGCTCCCCCCGTGGCCCTCGTGACGGGCGCCTCCTCCGGAATCGGGCGGGCGGCAGCGCTCGCGCTCGTGGGCGCCGGCTTCGCGGTGATCGGCACGAGCCGCAATGCGGCGAACGCCGAGCCGCTCGCCGGGGTGACGTTCCTCGATCTCGACGTGGCAAGCGACAAGTCGGTCCGCGCCCTCGTCGGAGAGGTGATCGATCGGTTCGGTCGGATCGACGTCCTGGTCAACAACGCGGGCGTGGGCGCGGTCGGCGCCGGCGAGGAGAGCTCGATCCACCAGGCCACGGAGGTATTCGATATCAACGTCTTCGGCGTGATGCGGATGGCAAACGCCGTGTTGCCTCTCATGCGTGCCCAGGGCAGTGGCCGCGTGGTCAACGTCTCCTCGGTACTCGGTCTGATCCCGGCCCCCTTCATGGCCGTCTACGCGGCCACCAAGCATGCGGTCGAGGGCTACTCCGAGTCCGTCGACCACGAGCTTCGCGAGCACGGCGTCCGGATGCTGCTGGTCGAGCCGGCCTACACAAGCACGAGTTTCGAGGCGAGCAGCATGGCACCCGACTCGCCCCTGCCGGTCTACGCTGCGCAGCGGGAGGTCTCCCGAGACGTGCTGGCCACGGCGGTGCGCAACGCCGACGCCCCGGACGTTGTCGCGAAGGTGATCGTCGCGGCTGCCACCGATTCCAAGCCCAAGCTCCGGTACACCGCCGGCTCGATGGCCAAACGCGTCAGCGTCCTGCGCCGGATCGTGCCCTCGCGCGCCTTCGACAGACAGATCCGCAAGCTCAACCGACTGGCCGGCTGACTCCGCAGTACACCCGGCGCCTGAGGAGTCGCACGTGTCCAAAACCAGAGACACCGAAGCCAGCATGAGCATCTGTCGTCCGACCGCTCTCGGAGAAGGCTGACACGCATGGAGTTCGAACGCGTCACCTTCGACCTGCCACACGGCACCTTCCACGCGCTGGAGGGCGGTGATCCCGATGGTCGACCGACGCTCGTCCTGCACGGGTTCCCGGACCATCCGCCGACCCCGAAGCCCTTCCTCGCCGAGCTCGGCCGCCGCGGCCGTCACGTCGTCGCACCCTGGCTTCGCGGTTACGCGCCGTCCCCGACCGTGGGGCCGTTCGACTTCGCATCCCTCACCAGCGACGTGATCGCGCTGATCGACCGCTGGTCTCCCGGGCGAGCTGTGGAGTCGGTCGGCCACGACTGGGGCGCCCTGCTCACCTACGATGCCTGCGTCACCGCGCCGGAGCGGATCGAACGCGCGGTCACGCTCGCAGTCCCCCACCCACTCACGTTCCTGAGCCGGCCGCGCCTCGCTCAGCTACGCCAGAGCTGGTACATGGGGCTCTTTCAACTGCCGGGAAGCGGCTGGATGGCCACCGCCCGCGATCTCGCCTTCATCGACCGCCTCTGGCGTAGGCGGTCGCCCGGCCTCTCGCTCGATCCAGCTCTGCAGGCGGAGCTGCACGAGCACCTGCGGGCGAGCATGCCCGCGCCTCTGAAGTACTACCGGGAGATGATGCGACCCGGCATGGTCAGGGCGGCGCGCCGCCTGTCTCAGCCGATCGCGGTGCCCCTGCTGCAGCTTTACGGTGCCGACGACGGCTGCTTCCTCCCCCCGAAGGTCGACGACCGACATCGGTTCGCCGCCCCGCACGCGATGGAGGTCGTCCCCGACGTCGGTCATTTCCTGCACATCGAGGCCCCCGAGGCGATCGCGGAACGGATCGTGGCATGGGCCGGGTAGCGGATCACTCGACTCTGGCGGCGAGACCACCGGGATGGGCGGCGCGGGGCCGACCGGCAGGCCGAGGCCGACCGGCTGCTGGCCCTCGGGGCGCGAAGCAGGGCGACGAACATACGACGGCTGAAAGGCGGCGCGGCACCGAGCCGACGCCGACCGGTGATCCGATCACTCGAGGTGGGGGACGTATGGCACAGGCAGCGGACGCTCCGCGGACCGTCATCATGACCGTGGACGACGACCCGGGGGTCTCCCGTGCCGTCGCCCGTGACCTGCGGCGGCGCTACGGCGCGTCGTACCGGATCGTGCGCGCGGAGTCCGGCGAGTCGGCGCTGGAGGCGCTGCGGGAGCTGAAGCTGCGCGGTGATCTGGTCGCGGTGATCCTGGCCGACTACCGGATGCCCCAGATGAACGGCATCGAGTTCCTCGAACAGGCCCTGGACGTGTATCCGGGCGCCCGGCGTGTGCTGCTGACCGCGTACGCGGACTCGAATGCGGCGATCGACGCGATCAACGTCGTCGACCTCGACCACTACCTCCTCAAGCCGTGGGACCCGCCGGAGGAGAAGCTCTACCCGGTGCTCGACGATCTGCTGGAGGCGTGGCGGTGCAGTGACTTCCGACCGGTGCCGAGCACCAAGGTCGTCGGTCACCGGTGGTCGGCCCGCTCGTCGGACGTACGGGAGTTCCTGGCCCGCAACCAGGTGCCGTACCGCTGGTACTCCACCGAGGAGCCCGAGGGGCAGCGGCTGCTCGCGGCCGCGGGCCAGGACGGGCAGCGGCTGCCGGTGGTGATCACGGCGGACGGTACGGCGCTCGTCGAGCCGGAGGTGCCCGAACTGGCCGCGCACGTGGGGCTGGCGACGACACCCACGGCCGACTTCTACGACCTGGTCGTCATCGGCGGCGGGCCGGCCGGGCTGGGCGCGGCCGTGTACGGGGCCTCGGAGGGTCTGCGTACGGTGCTCGTGGAGCGGTCGGCGACCGGCGGGCAGGCCGGGCAGAGTTCGCGGATCGAGAACTATCTGGGCTTCCCGGACGGGGTGTCCGGCGGCCAGCTCACCGACCGGGCGCGACGTCAGGCCGCGAAGTTCGGCGCCGAGATCCTCACCGCGCGGGAGGTGACCGGACTGGAGAGCAGCGGGGCGGCGCGGCTCGTACGGTTCGCGGACGGGTCGCAGATCGCGGCGCACAGCGTGATTCTGGCGACCGGTGTGTCGTACCGGCAGCTGGAGGCGCCGGGTGCCGACGAGTTGTCGGGCCGCGGGGTGTTCTACGGGTCCGCGCTCACCGAGGCCGCCGCCTGCCAGGGCCACGACGTGTACATCGTCGGCGGCGCCAACTCGGCCGGGCAGGCAGCGATGTACCTGTCCAGGGGCGCCAAGTCGGTGACCCTGCTGGTGCGCGGAGCGGACCTCACCGCGTCGATGTCGCACTACCTGATCCAGCAGATCAACGAGGCGCCGAACATCTCGGTGCGGGCCCACACGGTCGTCGAGGCCGCGCACGGCGACGGCCACCTGGAACAGCTGACGTTGCGCGACACGACGAGCGGTCAGACCGAACGGGTCGACGCGCAGTGGCTGTTCGTGTTCATCGGCGCGGCCCCGCTGACCGACTGGCTGGAGGGCACCGTGTTGCGGGACGAGCGCGGGTTCATCCTCGCCGGGCCCGATCTGACCGCCGACGGGCGGCCACCAGCGGACTGGGAGCTGGACCGGCCGCCGTACCACCTGGAGACCAACATCCCCGGCGTGTTCGTCGCCGGGGACGCGCGCGCGGAGTCCGCGAAGCGGGTCGCGTCCGCCGTCGGAGAGGGAGCCATGGCCGTGATGCTCGTACACCGGTATCGGGAGCAGTCGTGAGCGGGCGGGTAATGCCGTGCAGAGCGGCCGAGATCAGTTCGCTGTTCCTGTTCGAGAAGCTGAGCTCCGAACAGCTCGGCAGGTTGTGCAGCGAGGGACGGATCGAACTGTTCGACCCGGGGCCGGTGTTCACCGAAGGTGACCCGGCGACCTGCTTCTACGTGATGATCGAGGGCGCGGTCGTCATGTCGCGCCGAGTGGGCAGCGACGACATCGAGGTGAGCCGCACGTCCCAGCCAGGGGTGTACGCGGGGGCCATACAGGCGTACCTCGGGGACGGGAAACCGCAGCGGTACATGAACTCGCTGCGGGTGTCGGAGCCGACGCGGTTCTTCGTACTGCCCGCCGAATCGTTCGCGAACTTCATGCGCGAGTGGTTTCCGATGGCGATCCATCTCCTGGAGGGGCTCTTCCTCGGTTCGCAGACCTTTCAGCGTGCTGTCGGGCAGCGCGAACGGCTGCTGGCGCTGGGTTCGTTGTCCGCGGGTCTCACCCATGAGCTCAACAACCCGGCCGCGGCGGCTGTACGGGCCACCTCGTCGCTCAGGGACCGGGCCGCGCACATGCGCAACAAGCTCAGCGTCATCGCCTCGGGCCCCTACCACGGCGACGCCCTGAAGGCCCTGATCGACCTCCAAGAGCGCACGGCCGAGCGGGTCTCCAAGGCGCCCGCACTGAGCCCGCTCGAAGCGTCCGACCGGGAGGACGAACTCGCCGACTGGCTGGACGACCACGGGGTCAAGAACGGCTGGCAGATCGCGCCGACTTTCGTGCAGGGCGGTCTCGACGTCGGCTGGCTGGAGCAGATCGCGGCGGCCGTCGACGAGCAGGAAATCCTGCCGAGTGCCTTCGAGTGCCTCACCTACACGGTCGAGACCGAGCTGTTGATGTCCGAGATCGAGGACTCCACCACCCGCATCTCGCACCTCGTCGACGCCGCCAAGCAGTACTCGCAGCTGGACCGCGCCCCCCACCAGGTCGCCGATGTCCACGAACTCCTCGACAGCACGCTGCTGATGCTGTCGGGCAAGATCGGTCCACAGGTCAAGGTCGTGAAGGAGTACGACCGTTCGGTGCCGAGGATTCCGGCCTACCCGGCCGAACTGAACCAGGTGTGGACCAACCTGATCGACAACGCCGTCTTCGCCATCAAGAGCGCGGGCGGCGAAGGGACGTTGACCGTACGCACCGCTCAGGTGCACGACCGGCTGCTGGTGGAGTTCCGCGATACGGGCCCGGGAGTGCCGGCCGGGATCCGCGGCCGGATCTTCGACCCGTTCTTCACCACCAAGCCGGTGGGCGAGGGCACGGGGCTGGGGCTCGACATCTCCTGGCGGATCGTCGTCAACAAGCACCACGGTGACCTGAAAGTCGAGTCCGTACCCGGCGACACCCGCTTCCAGGTGCTGCTCCCCCTCACCGCCACCGACTCCGACACCAAGCCCGATACCGACCCCGGCCCGGCCCAGGAGCCCACATGACCAAGGACCCCGGCATCGACCCCAGCGTCCCGCCCAGCGGTGCCGGATGCGTCGAGTGCGACGCCGACGGCGGCTGGTGGTTCCATCTGCGGCGCTGCGCCCAGTGCGGCCACATCGGATGCTGCGACGACTCACCCGCCAAGCACGCCACCGGCCACTTCCGGGACACCGGCCATCCGGTGATCCGCAGTTACGAGCCGGGTGAGGCCTGGTTCTGGAACTTCGAGACGTCCAAGCTGTACGACTCCGGTCCGGCCCTGGCTCCCCCGGACGCCCACCCTGCCGACCAGCCCACGCCGGGACCGGCGGGGCGCGTGCCGGCGAACTGGGCGGACACACTGCGCTGAGCCTGGCCGACCAGGGCTGTCAGTCGTGGATGTCAGGACTCAACTGTGCCGCAGAACCTGTGCGGCACTCCACTCATCGGCCGCGACGACGAGCTGACCCGTCTGCATGATCGAGTTCTTCGCCACCCGCATGCGGCTGGGGCAGCGGGACGGTGACATCGGCCAGGACGTAGACGCCCAAGCGCAAGCGCTGCTTTTGCAGAGCACCCGCGCCGGGCTGCGGGTCATGGCCAAGTCGTTCGACCGGCCGACGTTCCGCGGGATCACTGACACGGCCCTCGCGGGCCTTTGAGACAGGACACTGCGGGCGACCGACCTCTTTGCACCCTGATCAACTTCACAGACCAACAAAATAAGGAGAATGCCCGTATTGCGGCATTCTCTTCACCTGAAAGGACAGAAACATGGAACGCAACGAGTCTCCCGACGCGACGTACGCGAGAACCTGGAGCGACGGCCGCGGCGAGGTGCGGTTCTTCACCCGGGCCGATGGCTCGCGGCTGCGCTACTACACGGTGGGCACCGGCCCCGCCCTCGTGCTGATGCACACCGTGCGCGGCCAGCTCGACTACTTCCAGCGGGTGATCCCGCTGCTGTGGGACCACTACACGGTCTACGCGCTGGATCTGCCCGGGATGGGATGGTCCGACATCGTCCCCGGCGCACAGTACGAGGAGCCGCAACTGCGGGCCGCGGTCGTGGAATTCGTCCGCGGACTGGATCTTCACGACGTCACCCTGTCGGGCGAATCGCTCGGGGGCGCCCTGTCCCTGTCGGCATCGATCGACCTGAAGGACCGGGTCAGCCGGGTCGTGGCGTTCAACAGCTACGACTACCCCCAGGGCGGGGAGCGGGGAAACTGGCTCTCCCGCGTCATCATCTCCAGCGTGCGGATGCCCGTGCTGGGCCCCGTCTTCGCCCCCCTTGAGCCGCGGCCCATCTTTCGGGCAATTCTGCAGGGCGGCTACGTCGACAAGACCCGGCTGCCCGAGGACTTCATCACCGAGCTACTGAGGAGCGGCCGCCGCAAGGGCTACGCCAAGGTGTCCCGAGGGATCTTCCGCAGCCTCAAGGGATTCGACCGGGCCCGCAAGCGCTACCCGCGCGTGTCGGCACCCGTCACCCTCGTCTACAGCGAGAACGACTGGTCCCGGCCCGCCGAGCGAGACCGCGTGGCCAACGCGCTGACGGACGTCCACCGCATCACCGTGCCCCGCACCGGCCACTTCTCCGCCTTGGAGCGGCCCGACGAGATGGCGCGGATCCTGCTCGACGCGGCCTGACCCCAAACGACCGGCACCCCGCCCATCCCCGCCAGGACATGAGGAAGCGCCATGACTCAGGCCGTCCCCCACCTCGTCAACCGCCTTGTCATCGACACCGAGGACTCCTTCGACGACGTCCGCCGGCGCTACGAGTCGCTGGTACCCGCCATCGACTTCGCCGAACTCGCCGAGGTGGCCGGCACAGGCGACCTCGCGGCGTTGCAGGCCTACATCGCCGCACACACACCCAATTCGTTTGCCATCTACTGGACGCTGGACCCGATGCCGGTGATGCGGCTGTCGGGACACCAGCTGCGCGCCGTCACCTACATGATGGGCAACAACGTCATCGCGGAGACCATGTTCCGGCACGACCCCGGCACCATCCTGTACGCCCCGCTGCGCACCGCGATCTACGAGACCGCCTCCGGCCACGTACAGATAAGCATCGACCAGCCCTCGAGCAAATTCGCCAGCTTCGGCGATCCCCGCATCGCCGAGGTCGGAGCACAACTCGACGCCAAAGTCGCTGAACTGCTCCGCCTCATGACACTGCCGGTACCACCGGAGCTGATCACGGCCTGACCCTTGGCACTCCAGCAACGTTTCACTGTCTGGTCAGAGGCATCGTCGGGAGTGTAGTGGGCTGGTGGCCCATCAGGGGCGGTCTTGCCGGACCGCCCCCTCCGATGAGGGAACCTGGACAGCCCCGACGACCTCGCTTTCGGGGACTGGCTGGCCCGGCTGGACACCCTCGCCGACGCACACCAGCGCCTGCGTGAAGGCGAGCAGGTCAGCGGCCCGGCAGCGGAGACCTCCGGCACCGCGTCCAGCCGCCACTCGCTTCGCCGGCCAAGTCCTGCGCACCAAGCGGCACGCCCACGCCATGCTCAGCAACCCCAACTTGCAGATCTTCCCTGGAAAGGGCATGACCTGTTTCCTGGACCCGAAGCGGGCAGTAACCAGCGATGCAGCCGTCAACCCGGCCGGTCAGAACCGTCAGGTGAACGCTGCTCGTCGATGAAGGCGACCATCAGCGTTGCGGGGGTCGAGCTCCCCGACGGAGAAAGTTGTGGCCGCCTTCAGGATCGCCACGTCCTCACGCAGCCGACGGTTCTCCGCCCGCAGCCGGCGGATCTCCTCGTTCTCCTCGGCGACCCCGGGCGCCTCGCCGCCGTCACTCTCGGCCTGGGCGACCCAGCGCCACAACGACTTCTGCCTACCCCGACCTGCTTGGACACCGTCAGCACCGCCGCGGCACTTGGTCGGGTACTCGACACGGTGCTACAGCACCAGCTGAGTCTCGATCAGAGCGTGGCACTGCGGTCTTCTGCTGTTCGCCCCGGCGAGGACTTCGCAGGCATCTTCGGGCCCGAAACCAAGGAGCGGTTCGGGCTGCTGCTCGGCGGCACGCTCACCGGATGGGCGTCGTGGCGGTGGGTGATGTACGTGAACACCGCCTTCGCGGCCCACCCTGATCGGTGCCTTGCTGCTGCTGGCCAAGCCCGTGATCACCTAGTCCAGAAGCCCAAACTCGACATTCCGGGCATCGTCGTGGTGAGCGAGGGCCGGCCTGCCGTACTTGACAACTCAGTACAGAACCGCCTAGGTTTCTGACAGTCCAGTACACAACGGTCCTGAGCTCACCGGACAGGCTGCGTGCGCGCCTGGCGCGATTGAGGGCAACCCATGCCTTTGAACTCCTCCGCGCCGCCCGGCCTTGCGACGCCTTCGAGGGCCGGCAAGGCACGGCCTGATCCTCGCGATCTTGGCGACGGCGAGTTTCATCGCCGTACTGGATCTCTACATCACGAACGTCCCAAGCAAACCGGGGCCGGACTCTCCACAACGGCCCACGACGGTCGCCGACCCCATCCTGGGCTTCCTGAACAGCTGCCCCCTGCAACCACCCAGAACTCGAAGGACTGACCGAACCATGACTGACCAGGAAAAGCAGGAGGCCATGGCTGTGACGACTCCTCCGTACGCGAGCGACGCACTGGCCGAGGGGACCGTCGACGCGGTGGTGATCGGCGGGGGCGCCGCGGGGCTGAACGGTGCACTGATCCTCGCCCGCTCCCGCCGCTCGGTCGTCGTGATCGACAGCGGCTCCCCGCGCAACGCGCCCGCGGAGGCCGTGCACGGCCTCATCGCCCTGGACGGCACCCCGCCGTCCGAGATCCTTCGACGGGGCCGGGAGCAGGTACGCCAGTACGGCGGACGCGTCGTGTTCGGCAAGGTGGTCTCGGCCGAGTCCGCCGCCCCGTCGGCGGACTCGGACCTGCGGTTCACCGTCACCCTGGCCGACGGCCGCAGCATCACCGCCCGCCGCATCCTGGTGGCCACCGGCCTCACGGATGTGCTGCCACAGGTGCCCGGGCTCGCCGAGCACTGGGGGCACAGTGTGGTGCACTGCCCGTACTGCCACGGCTGGGAGGTGCGCGATGAGCCCATCGGCATCCTCGCCACCGGCGCGGCCTCCATCGGCCACGCGTATCTGTTCCGTCAGCTGACCGAGGACCTGACCTACTTCACCCACGGCACCGACCTGGACGAGGACAGCCGCGCCCGCTTCGCCGCCCGCGGCATCCGCGTCATCGACACCCCGGTCACCGAGGTCGTCAAGGACGAGGACGATGCCCTCGCCGGAGTGCGCCTGGCCGACGGCCAGGTCGTGGCCCGTCGCGTCCTCGCGGTCGCCCCGCAGATGCAGGCCCGCACCCAGGGCCTGGAAGGTCTGAACCTGCCGGTGCAGGACCTGCCGAACATGGGCCGCGCTTTCGCCTCCGGTATCGCCGGCACCACCGACGTGCCGGGTGTGTGGGTGGCCGGCAACGTCACCGATCCGGTCGCCCAGGTCGGGGCCTCCGCAGCGGCCGGTGCACTGGCTGGCGCTGACATCAACAAGACGCTGGCCATCGCGGACACCGACGCGGCCCTCCAGGAGATCGCCGAGGGAAGCGCCAAAGCGGCCACACGATGATCTCGAAGCCCTGAGATCTCAGCCCGTCACCCTCGCCTCACCTTCATCGGTGAGGAAACCAATCAGTTTACAGACGGCCTTCAGTCATGCCCACCAAGCAAGGGAAGAAAATGAGTACCAGCATCGACCGTGGGGCGGCCGCCCCCGGAAAGAGAGACTCGGGCCTTCGCGGCTCACATGCCGTGCGCTGGTGGGTGCTGGTCGTCATAGGCATGGCACAGCTCATGGTCATGCTCGATGCGACCGTCGTGAACATCGCGCTGCCCGAGGCGCAGCAGGACCTCGGCTTCAGCGACGGCAGCCGGCAGTGGGTCATCACGGGTTACGCCCTGGCGTTCGGCAGCCTGCTGCTGCTCGGCGGCCGACTCGGTGACCTGTTGGGCCGACGTACCCTCTTCGTGATCGGCTTGGCAGGTTTCGGGGCCGCGTCCGTCGTCGGCGGCTCGGCCGGCAGCTTCGAGATCTTCGTCGCGGCACGTGTGGCCCAGGGTCTCTTCGCCGCGGTGCTCGCGCCCGCGGCACTCTCACTGCTCAGCGTGACCTTCACCGAACCGTCCGAAAGGGCGAAGGCCTTCGGTATCTTCAGTGCGCTGGGTGGTGCGGGCGGCGCGATCGGGCTGCTGCTCGGCGGCATGCTCACCGAATGGGCGTCGTGGCGCTGGGTGATGTACGTGAACGTCGTCTTCGCGGTCCCCGCCCTGATCGGTGCGTTGCTGCTGCTGGCCAAGCCCGCGATCACCAAGAAGCCCAAACTCGATATTCCTGGCATCGCCGTGGTGAGCGCCGCGCTGTTCGCCGTCGTCTACGGGTTCGCGCACGTCGAGTCCACCAGCTGGACCGACCCGGTCGCTCTCGGCTCCATGATCGTTGGCGCGGTGCTGCTCGTGGTGTTCGTCTGGCTGGAGACCAGGGTCGCGCATCCGCTGCTGCCGCTGCGAGTCGTGCTGGACCGGACCCGCGGTGGTTCGTTCATGGCGGTGTTCGTGCTGGGCATGGGGATGTTCTCGATCTTCCTGTTCCTGACCTACTACTTCGCGGCCAGCCTCGGCTACTCGCCGATCAAGACCGGTCTGGCGTTCCTGCCGATGGTCGCGGCCGTCGTCGCCTCGTCGACCACGATGTCTTCGCTGGTGCTGCCCAAGATCGGCCCGAAGATCGTCGTCAGCGGCGGCTTCCTCGTGGCCGCGTCCGGGATGGCCCTGCTGACCCGGCTCGAGCTGGACAGCACCTACGCCGCCCACATCATGCCCGGCCTGATCCTGCTGGGTCTCGGCATCGGCGCGGTGATGTCCACCGCGTTCCAGGGGGCGACCTCGGGCATTCACCACGAGGACGCGGGTGTCGCCTCGGCGCTGATCAACACCGGTCAGCAAATCGGTGGCTCCATCAGCACGGCACTGCTGACCACCGTTGCCTCGTCGGCCGCGACCGACTACATGACGTCGCACAAGCCCAGCGCGCTGGCCGCGGCGCAGGCCGGGGTCGAGGGCTACACGGCCACCCTGGCGTGGGGCTCCGGGTTCTTCGTGGTCGGTGCGGTGATCGCCGCGTTCCTGATCCCGAATCGGGCCCTGGAGCCGTCCGAGGGCGAGCCCGTGATGGCCCACTGAGCCTGGATCCACCCTGGAGATGCCCTGCTACCTGCGATGACTGTTGTTCTCAGGACACCAATCAGCGCAGGAAAGCAGGGCATCTCCAGGATTCCACCGCGACCGTCTCGCCCTGCGCATCCACGACGGGGCGTTCTCCGCGATGGACCTCACCGCCCGCCACCCGCGGACCGGAGAACTGCTGTCCACGGTGAAGTTCATGGTGCAGACCCTCGCCGCCGGCGAACTCCAGCGCGAGCTGACCTACGACGGACTGCGGGCCGCCGAGGCCAAGGGCAACAAGGGCGGGCACCGCACCGCCATCGCGGCCGACAAGACCGACATCGTGCACACCGCGTACCTGGAAGGCCGGTCCATCGCCGCCCTCGCCCGCGACCACGACGTCAGCTGCGGCGCTGTCCGCACCGCCGTCGCGCTGGCCGCCGACATCGCCGTCGCCGCGGCGTCAGTGACCTTCGCTCAACTGGAGATCAGCTGCGGCATCTTTCCCTTCGGCGGGGGCCCTTCGCCTCCCGAAGGCCGTCGGCTGGGGTAACGCGATGCGGTGGATGCTCACCGCCGAGGTTACGTGCCCAGGCCGGACCCCGGTGCGCCCGCGCCGCCACCACCGGATGGCAGCGGGGCGTACGAAGACGTCCGGCCGCTGGACTGACAACCGTTCGCCGGAGCTGCGGCGCTGGTCCGATCAGAGCCAGCCGCCGAGAGTGATCAGCCCGCGGCGCACCAGCGGCTCGACGAAGGGATTGGGCCGCAGTCCAGGCCCGTACGCCAGCTCCGCGACGTCCATGTGTCATGGTCTGCGCCGGTGATCGATAAGGCGGAGATCGAAGATCCGGTCAGCGATTTCGCCGGCTGGATATCTGCGGTCCAGGAGCTGGTCTGCGGCGTATACCGCAGCCGCCACCCGAAGAGAGTCGGTCCACGGCCTTTTGCTGTTCCTCTGCCGCTGTGCAGTGCCCCGCGGCGAGCGGACCGCATATCGCAGAAGGGGATCACCGCGGCGCACCAATGACGGCGAAAGGAGTGGGATCAGTACGGCCGCGAGCGCTACGAGCTGTCTGTCCTCATGCGTGGGCGTAGAGGATCTTGCCCTGGGTGATCAGGCACAGCCGGGGCGAGAAGGTCGCGGATCCAGCCCACAGCCGGGTTTTTCTGCGCGTTGACCAGGCGCCGTGTGACGGGCCGATATGCAGTTCGGGAGTCGGTCAGCCCGCATCGACTCCGAGTTCGATCACTGGTCCGACCAGGGCAAGAGCCTGATCGACGACCTCGTCCAGGCTTTCGCTGCCGTCGCTGTCCACCCAGCGGCGCAGGGCGGCTTGGAAGGCCGTCAGGGCGACGCCGGCAGCGACGGCAGGACGCAGGTCGACGTCCGGGTCCAGTCCGGCACGCAGGGCGAGGATGCCGGTCATCTCGGCCTGCCACTGGGACTGCCGCTCCAGGAAGCGGGCCAGAAGGGCCGGGGTGTCGAGGATCAGCCTGCTCACGCGCAGCATCTTGGCCGGATTGCCGACGCTCATCGAGGTGAACACCGACAGGGCACGACGCAACGCCACCGCGGGCGGCTCGTCGGCGGGCCGGGCGTTCAGCTCCGCGCACAACTTCACGCCGGCTTCCGCCAGCATGTGCACGATCACGTCTTCCTTGGAATCGAAGTAGCGCGAGAACGTACGGCGTGACATTCCCACGGCGGCCACGATCTGGTCGACCGTCGTCTCTTCGAATCCCTGGTCGGCCAGCAGCTTGACCGCGGCCTCCGCCAGTTCGCTGCGCACGAGCAGGCGCTTGCGCTCCGCCATGTTGGCCGCCGGGGCCGTCTTCGCATCTCCCACGACACCGATGCTAGTCCGAGCCAGATGAGTCTCTCCAGGCCCTTATTGACTCACTGTGCCACGAACGGCAGTCTGGGTCTCATGTCAGACAGCAAATGGACCGCATCCCGCATCCCCGACCTGACGGGCCGGACCTTCGTCGTCACCGGAGCCAACAGCGGCCTCGGCCTGGCCACCACCCGCCACCTGGCGCGGCACGGTGGGCACGTCGTCATGGCCGTACGCAACGAGGCCAAGGGCCGCCGGGCCGTCGCCGACATCCGCGCCGCCGATCCCGACGCAAGCCTTGAGACGCGCCATCTCGACCTCGCCGATCTGGACTCGGTCAAGGCGTTCGCCGCCCGCGCGCACGTCGACGCCCTGCAGGTCGACGTCCTGATCAACAACGCGGGTGTCATGACGCCACCCCGAACGCTGAGCCCCCAGGGCCACGAGTCACAGTTCGCCGGTAACCACCTCGGCCACTTCGCCCTCACCGGCCTGCTCATGGACCTGCTGCGGCAGGGGCGTGACCCGCGTGTGGTGACCGTCAGCTCGATCGGGCATCACGGCGGGCAGATCCACTTCGACGACCTCTCCGGCGCCCGGAAGTACCAGCGCGTGAAGTACTACGACCAGTCGAAGTTCGCCAACGTCCTCTTCGGCCTGGAACTCGACCGCAGGCTCCGCGCGGCCGACAGCCCGGTACGCAGCCTGCTCGCCCACCCCGGGATCACAGCCACCAACCTCCAGCGCACCGGCCCGACCGGCCTGTTCCGGGTGGGAGGCGCCCTCGTCAACCGGCTGTTCGCCCAGGACGTCGAGATCGGCACGCTTCCCCAACTGCGCGCCGCGACGGCACCGGACGTCGAGGGCGGGCAGTTCTTCGGCCCCGACGGATGGAAGGAGTTGCGCGGACATCCCACGGTCGTCCGCCCCGACCCTGCGGCGGAGGACCCTGACACCGCACGCCGCCTGTGGGCGCTGTCCGAGGAACTGACCGGTGTGTCCTACGCACCCGCCCCTTCGGCATGACCCAAGGCCATCTTCGGCCCGCATACAGCTGCAGCGGTGAGGGAGTGCCCTGAGGAGTGCGTGCTGCCGCGCCCCGGCCTCACGGCTCCGAACGGCCCACTACGGGAAGAAGGCGATTCAGGAGGGACTGCTCCAGCTCGACCAGGACGGATTCGCTGCCGGCCACAGGGCTCGGAAGAGTACGCCACAGGACCAACTGGCCATGCACGGCGGTCCACACATGCATGGCCAGGATCTCGGCCTCCGCACGCCGGGCAGCGTCCGCCTCGGCCAGATAGTTGTCCACAGCGCGGATCCAGGCGTGGCGCACCGTGCGGCCGGCCAGGAGCAGGCAGGTGGAGGTGGCCGCCAAGTCCGGCGGCGGCACGATGCCGGGGTTGTATCCGGCGGCGATCACGACGGCCCCCCGGCTTGACGTCTTCGCCGCGAAAAAGCCGAGGCCGTCCCACGGCCGCCACAACCACGTCCGCTTCCCGCACGGTCGCGGCCAGATCAGTCGTACGGGAGTGGCAGTAGGTGACTGTGGCGTCCCGGGTGAGCAGGAGCATTCCGACGGGCTTGCCGAGGACCGTGCTTCGACCCACGACAACGGCATGCTGACCTGCAAGATCGACGTCGTACTCGTCCAGGAGCCGCATGTTCCCGCCCGGGGTGCAGGATGCGAAACCAGGCAGCCCGAAGCTCATCGCCCCGAATGAGCTCATCGTGACTTCGTCGACGTCCTTTTCCGGCCCGATGGCCTCGAACGCTGCCCGCTCATCGATGTGAGGGCCTACGGGGTGCTGAAGCAAGATGCCGTGCACTTCGGCGTTCCGTGAGAGGGATTGGAGGGTGTCCACCAGCTCAGGGGTTGTAGTGGTGGCCGGCAGGCTGACAAGCCGAGACTCGATGCCCGCCTTCGCGCAACGCGCCCGCTTCATCCGTACGTACGTCACCGAAGCCGGATCTTCACCCACCAGCACCGTTGCCAGGCAAGGCGTCACACCAACACGCCGCGCAAGCTCTGCCGCCTTGCCTGATGTCTCCTCGACGACGCGTCGGGCATCCGCGCTGCACCCGGCGCCGACAGCCGATCGCTGATCCTGCGGTCAGGACCGGGCTGCTGGCGCCGCAGCGCGGGCCCGGTGCGCTCGGATCTCGTCGTGGTGGTCGGTGGCCCAGCCGATCAGGGATGTCACGATCTCGTGGAGGCCGCGCCCCAGCGGGGTGAGGGAGTACTCGACGCGCGGTGGAACCTCCGCGTATGCGGTGCGGGTGATCAGACCGTCTTCGTGGAGCTGGCGGAGCGTGAGGGTGAGCATCCGCTGGGAGATTCCGGGGACCTGGCGCTGCAGGTCGGTGTAGCGCAGCGGGCCGGACTCCAGGACCGCGATGAGCAGCAGGCTCCACTTGTCTCCGACGCGGTCGAGGACCTGCCGGATGAACTCCATGTGCTCGGCGGGGATGCGGGCACAGGGCCCCACCGCCGCCGCGCCGCCCGAACTGCCGGTGACCTCCATGACGCACATTCCTCTCCGGCACGAACACCGATGTGCCTTTTGTATCGACTTCCATACTGGCCCATCATGGCGCTACGAACAAAACGTAGGAATCAAAGCGCAGGCACGGGAGGCGCGCGTCATGAAGATCGAGATCTGGGCCGAGGTCACCTGCCCCTGGTGCGGACTGGGCAGCCACCGTCTGGACCGGGCCGTGGAGCGGTTCGAGCACGGCGACGAGGTGGAGGTCGTCCACCACTCGTTCCCGCTGAGCAGCTCCTTCCCCGTGGATGAGACGTTCAGCGTCCGTGACGCGCTGCTGCGCCGGCACGGCATGGGCGGCTCCCAGGCCGAGGCGTCCACGCGTCGGATCGAGGCGCTGGCCGAGGCCGAGGGGCTCACCCCCTACAAGGTGCTGGACAACCTGGTCGGCAACACCGACCTGGCGCACGAGTTCCTCGCCCACGCCTCCGCCGAGGGCAAGAACCGCGAAGCCTGGGACGCGATCTTCCGCGCCTACTTCGGCCAGGCCCGCCCCGTCTTCAGCATGGACGACCTGCTCGACCTGGGCCAGGAGATCGCTCTGGACCGCGAGGGCACCCGCCGGGCGCTCACCGAGCACCGCTACCAGCGGCAGGTGGGCGACGATGCCGCCCGCGCCCAGCGCCTGGGCGCCACCGGCGCGCCCTTCATCGTCATCGACGGCAAGTACGGCATCCCCGGCGCGCAGGACAGCGACGGCCTTCTCCACGTGCTGCGCACGGCCTGGGACGCATCCCACCCGCTCACCCTCGGCACCGACGGCGACGCTGCGGTCTGCGGCCCCGACGGCTGCGCCGTACCGGCCCACAGCTGACCTCCACCGTTCCCCCCCGACCCACCCTTGATCGATTCGAAAGGCTGACTTCCCCATGTCCTACCTGCTGCACATCGACGCCTCCTCGCTCGACGAGGCATCCGTCTCCCGTCAGGTCGCCCGGTCCTTCCGTGACGAGTGGAAGGGCGCGGTCGTCCACCGCGACCTGGCCGTCTCCCCCGCCCCGCACCTCAGCGCGGCGGGCATCACCGCCCGTACCACCGACCCCGCCGAGCACACCCCCGAGCAGGCGAAGGCCGCGGCGGTCCAGGACGAGCTGATCGAGGAGTTCCTCGGCGCCGGCGCCTACCTGTTCACCGTGCCGATGTACAACCTCACGATGCCGTCCGTGTTCAAGGCGTGGCTGGACCAGATCATGGTCGCCGGGCGCACCCTGAGCTTCGACGGTCCCCCTCCCACCCTCGGCCGCCCGGCCGTGCTGATCTCCGCGCGCGGCGGCGGCTACGGCCCCGGCGCCCCGAAGGAGGGCATGGACCACCTGGTGCCGGCGCTGGAAACCGTCCTGGGCCACCCGACCAACCTCGGCCTCGACCTGACGACGGTCCTGCCCGAACTGACCATGGCCCCGTACGTGCCGATGATGGCTCCGATGCTTCCGATGCACGAGGCGTCCATGACCAAGGCGCACGACGAGGCCCGCCGCCTGGGCTCTGCCCTGACCGGCCGGCCGGCCGCCTGATCCACCCCTGAACTGCCCGAAAGGCATTTGATCACCATGAGCAACCTCCTGGTCCTCGGCGGCAGCGGCCGCACCGGCGCCCACGTCCTGGAGCACGCGGCCCAGCGCGGCCACCGCGTCCGCGCCCTTGTCCGCAACCCCGACACGGTGCAGGCACCGGCCGGCGTCGAGCTGATCCAGGGCACCCCCGCGGACATCGACGACATCCGCCGGGCCGCCGAAGGCACCGAGGCAGTGATCAGCGCGCTGAACAACGCCCGCGCCTCCGACAACCCGTGGGCCAAGCCCGTCAGCCCGCCGATGTTCATGACCGACGCCGCCCGCAACACGCTCACCGTCATGCGCGAACAGGGCATCCGCCGCATCGTGCTGACGTCCACGCAGGGCGCGGGCGACGACTGGGCCCGGCTCAACCCGCTGGTCAAGGCGTTCATCAACCTGTCGAACATCAAGGCAGGCTTCGCGGACCACACCGGCCTCGACCAGGTCGTCCGCGCCTCGTCCGGCATCGACTGGACCCTGGCCCGCGCCGTCACCCTGACCGACAAGCCCCTGAGTGGTCCCGTACGGGCAGCCGAGGCCGGCACCGAAAAGCCCGGCGCACGGATCAACCGCGCCGTCCTCGCCCAGTTCCTCGTCCAGACGATCGAGGACGACGCATGGATCCGCAAAGCCCCCCTCGTCTGGAACACACGAGGATGACCCACCCCCACCCCATGATCCACACCCACCTCATGCGCAACGGCTGTCCGACCTTAGGCGCGCCGTCCGTCGACGGCGACGCCGGACTGGAGTGACGTGGCAACAACTGACACCCCCCGCACCGACATCGCGTTCAACCAGCGCCTGCGCGTCGTGTTCGACGATCTTCAGAAGGCGTTCGGGGACGTGGCGCTCAGGCACGGCATCACGCACGAGGAGCTGGGCCAGGCCATCACCTACGTGCAGAAGCTGGTCGGGTCAGGGGAGTTCATGCTGGCGACGACCCTGCTCGTCGCCAATCGCACGATCGAGGTCAGTTACGGCAGGGCCTACGCCCACCCGGAGAAGGACGGCGCCTCCACGTGGATGGCGACCGGGCCCGCCTACGTGCCCGGGGCACCGGAGATCGACAACCCCGGCGTGCTGCCGATGGCGCCCGACGAGCCCGGCGGTACCCTGTTCGTCTCCGGCACCGTACGCTCCACCTCGGGCAAGCCGCTGCCCGGCGCGGTGATCGATCTCTGGCAGACCACCGCCGACGGCCGGTACTCGGGTCTGACACCCGAGCAGGCGGGACCCCTGGAGGGCCTCGACGTCGTCGACTTCGACCTGCCCAAGTACCACCTCCGCGGCAAGATCGTCACGGATGCCGACGGCCGCTACGAGTACCGGACCGTCGTGCCCGGGGTGGAAGCCTCGGCCGTGCCGGGCAGCCTGCTCGACGACCTCCTGCACATGCTGGGACGGGCCAACGCGCGCGCGAGGCACATCCACGCGCACATCACCCACGACGACCATCACATGCTCACCCACCAGATCCACTTCGACGGCGATCCGCTCGTCGACATAGTCACCGAGGGTGCCATCGCACGGGAGCTGATCCACAAGACCGAACTCCACGACGACGCCGCCGCGTGGGAAGCACGCGGCCTGACCGGCCCGTACCGGACCCTCACCTGCGACTACATACTCCGCCCCATCGGCTTCGACGAGGTGAAGGACCCGTACGTCCTCGAGGGCTTCTGGAAACAGTGACCGGGAGCTGCCACGCCGCACCTGCCGGCCGACCGCCGACGTTCCCCCGGCGAAGAACGCGGTGTGGGCGGCGCCTCAGCTCAGGCTTGATCCCAGCCACACCAGAAGGTGTCCCCCGCATGCTCGTGCCGGAAGGCGTCCACTTCGATCGCCTCCAGTGGCAGCAGCAGCGGCACCTCCGAAGCCGCCCCGCCAGAATCGACTGCTGTCACTGTTGCGGCACGTCGAGCCAGGAGCCTTGCGAGGTCACCGCTGCCGGAGCCGACAGTTGATGCCGGTGTCCCGCGCCGCGTCCATGATCGCGTGCTGTCGGCCTCGTTCGTCTGCGGTCCGAAGTTCATGGTGCCGAGGGCCAGTCGGCTGACCTTGAAGCCCGTGCGTCCGAGCTGCGTGTACTTCATGACCACCTAGCCCACGGCTTCGAGTGCGCTCCAGGCAAGAGCGTCGAGGAGAGGCAAGGAGCGCCAAGGGGCGGCAAGGACGGTTGACGTGGACCGCTCCGCGGTGATTATCTGCCATTACAGAGTTTGAAACTTCAAGCTCTCGGTTTCGCACGCATGAGATGTTTGGAGCGCACCATGCCCCCTACTGCCCCCACCACCCCCGCCCGCAGAGCCGTCGTCGCCTTCCTCGCCGCCGCCGCGGTCCTGGGCGCGACCGCCGTACCCGCCGTGGCGGCCCCGCACGGCCCGGCCGCCGGGCACGCGGCGCACGGCCATGGCGGCTACGGCGATGCCGCCCGTCTCGGCTACCAGAAGGCCGTCGCCATCACCGTCGTCAAGGGAGTGTTCGAGCGCGGGGACGCCGCGGTCGTCGACCGCTTCGTACGGCCGGACTACATCCAGCACAACCCGACCGCGGCCGACGGGTCGGCGGGCCTCAAGGCCCTGGCCACCTCGATCCACCAGCAGTTCCCCGAGGCCCGGTACAACGTCAAGCGGGCCATCTCCCAGGGCGACCTCGTGCTGCTCCACTCCAACGTGGTGCTGGTCCCGGGCACCAAGGGCGCGTCCGTCATCGACATCTTCCGCTTCCAGGGCGGGAAGCTGGCCGAGCACTGGGACGTGATCCAGAACGTCCCGGACACCACGGCCAGCGGCAACGACATGTTCTCCACGCTGAGTTCACCGCAGGTCTCGCAGCCCTTGGACCACCGGCTCACCGAGGCCAACCAGGCGCTGGTCACCAAGGCCTTCGACGAGCTCATGGTCCACAAGGACCTGACCGCCCTCGACCGCTACTGGGACCCCGGCTACCTCCAGCACAACCCGCAGATGCTGAACGGCGTGCCCGCCGCGAAGGCCGGCCTCGGCGGTTACTTCGCCTCGGCACCGCAACTGACGGTCACCCCGAAGCGGATCATCGCCGAGGGCGACCTGGTGGCCGTCCACAGCCACTACGTCAACTATCCCGGAGACCGGGGCGCGGCGATCCTGGACCTGTTCCGGGTGCGGAACGGCAAGATCGTCGAGCACTGGGACATCATCCAGAACGTCCCGGAGACCTCGGCCAACGGCAACGGCATGTTCTAAGAGGCCGGGGCCCCGCCCGTCAGCCCCGCCCCGGTCCGTCGACGTGCACGTTGGCGAACACCGCCCGGGCGCGGGTGCCGTCGGCCGCGGCAGCCCGGAGAGCGGCGCCCGCGCAGGAACCGGCCAGGGATCAAAAACACCTGCTGAACCGACGACCGTCATGGGGAGCCAGAGGCAGGTTCTGGCGGCGTCCGAAGCCCGCGACGGTGATCCGGATCAAGGACAGGAACTTACGCGTTCGCGTCGCGGAGCGTGCGCAGGATGCGCTCGAGGTGGCGGCGGTCCTCGGCTGAGAGTGGTCCGGCCAGGTGGTTGCGCAGGTGGGAGACGTGGGCGGTCAGTGCGTGGTCGAGCGCCTGACCGCCCTTGTCGGTCAGTACGGCGAGTGCGGCTCGTCGGTCGGCAGGATCGGGGTCGCGGCGGATGAGTCCTTCCTTTTCCATGCGGTCGGCGAGCCGGGTGAAGCCGCCCGAGCTGAAGGACACGGCCTCTGCCAGGTCCGTCATGCGGAGCTGGTGGCCGGGGGTGCGGCCCAGTCGCAGCAGCACTTCGAACCAGGTGTGCGGTATGTCGAGATCGCGGTTCACCAGGGGCTTGATACGGCTGTGGGCCTCCACGAAGAGACCGAAGAGTGTCACGTCGTCGTCGTTCAGCAGTTGCTCGTTCACTCCTCAAGGATGACAGAAGGACATGAGCGGAAGAATCTGCTGTTGCAATATCTGTTGTAGCAGATATATTGTCTGCGTCGGCAGATACTTCGCCGTGTCCACCCCACAGATGTGGAGTCCGCCCATGGGAAAGCGCGTCCTGGCCGCCTTCGGCGTCGTAGCTCCCATGGGCGGCGTCCTCGCGTCCGGGCTGTCTGCGGCGCCCACTTCGGCGGACGCCGCCACCTCCTCCACCGCCGAGCGGACCGGCTCAAGCGAGGAGGCCCAGGTGCGGGCGCTGTACCGGCAGGCAGCCGAGCACCACGTGGTCGCCGACGTCGTCCACCTGCAGACCCTCGACGACTTCCCGCGCTGGAAGAAGGAAGGGTCACTGGAGAACTGCACACCGGTCGGCTGGAAGACGGTCCACCCCGCAGATCAAGGAGCTCACCGACACTTACCGCTTCGACTACCTGAAGAAGCCGCTCGCCCAGCACCCGAGGTTCGTGCGGGGCACCCGGGATTCCGCCGACCTGGTGGGAACCGGCGACCACGTGGCGGATTTCGGCAGCGGCAAGTCCCCCGGGGTGGCCTGGCCGCAGACCGGCATCCCTCCTCAAGAACGCTCCGTAACAGGCCGCCGTCAAGCTGTAGCTGGGCCGACTGCTGTCCAGGGACGCGCAGGAGCACGCAATCGCGCCGGCACGGACATCGCCCCGCCCGCCGGCCGCAAGGGCATCTTCGACCACGCCGCCATGAACCCGCTCGGCCTCGGCCAGTTCATGAGCGCCCGCGCTGCCCTCGACCGTTACGAGGCCCGCCTCAGCCTCTAAATCGGCGATGTACACGGCGCCAACTCGTCCGACCCCACGTCCTCAGCCTCCAACCGATCGACCAGCCGGGCACCCAAGGCTGAACCCCGGCTCGACACGGGCTGCCCACCTCGAGCCAGTTCACGTCGTACACCTCGCCGCGAGGCGTTTCCCCGACCATCACCCTTCACCCGAGGAAGCACACATGAGCACTCTCTCCTTCAAGGTCCTGGACCTCGACTTCCCGGCCGGCAGCAAGAACAAGACGGCCACCCTCGTCACCGGCGAGAGCGAGGCGCTGCTGGTGGACGCCGCCTTCACCCGCGCCGACGGCCACCGCCTGGTCGCCGAGATCCTCGACTCCGGCAAGACGCTGACCACCGTCTTCGTCTCCCACGGCGACCCCGACTTCTACTTCGGCGCCGAGGTGATCGCCGACGCCTTCCCCGAGGCGAGGTTCGTCGCCACCCCGATCGTCATCGAGCACATCGCCCACTCCTACGAGGGCAAGCTCAAGGCCTGGGCCGCGCTCGGCCCCAACCTCCCCACCCGCCTGGTCGACCTGGAGCCGCTGACCGGCGACCTCACCCTGGAGGGCCACCGCTTCGAGCTCAAGGGCGGCCCGGCCGGCCTGCCCGACCGCCACTACCTCTGGCAGGCCGAGCACCGCGCCCTGCTCGGCGGCGTTTTGCTCTTCCAGCAGGAGCACGTCTGGGTCGCCGACACCCCCACCGCCGGCGACCGCGCCGCCTGGATCGACCTGCTCGACGAGATGGCCGCACTCGACCCGCAGTTGGTCGTCCCCGGCCACCGCCTGCCCGGCACCGCGGCCGACGGCTCCGCCATCACCGCCACCCGCGACTACCTGATCGCCTTCGAGGAGGAGCTCGGCAAGGCCGCCGACGGTGCCGCGCTGAACGACGCCCTGGTAAAGCGCTTCCCGGACAACGGCATGCTGATCGCCGCCCAGATCGGCTCGAAGGTCGCCAAGGGCGAGATGAAGTGGGGCTGACCATGAGCGAGTTCGCCTCGTCGACGGCTCCCGCCGACGTCGTCCGCCGCCAGTACCTGGCCTCGGCCGCCGGCGACCTGGAGGCCCTGCGCGCCACCCTCGCCCCCGACGTGGAGTGGACGGAAATGGCCGGCTTCCCGCTGGCCGGGACCTATCGCACGCCCGAGGGCGTCACCTCGAACGTCATGGAGCAGCTCGGCAAGGAGTGGGACGGCTGGGCCGCCCATGACGACACCTACGTCGTCGACGGCGAGAACGTCGTCGTCCTCGCCCGTTACACCGCGACCAACAAGGCCACGGGTAAGCCGATCGACGTCCGGGTCGCGCACCACTTCACCGTACGGGGCGGACTCATCGTCCGCTTCGAACAGTTCGTCGACACGGCGCTCGTCCGCGAGGCCATGAACGACTGAGTCGTACCGCACCCACCGCGAGGCAGGAGACAGACATGTCCGCTGCGGACAACAAGGCACTCGTGACCGCCTTCTACGAGCAGGCGTTCAACGACTACCAGCCCGAGGCGGCCGCCACCGCACACCTCGGCGAGAGCTACACCCAGCACAACCCGGAGGCGCAGGACGGCCCGGGCGCTTTCGTCGGCTATGTGCACTGGCTGCGCGGGCAGTTCCCCGACCTGCGCCTGGACATCAAGCGCGTGATCGCCGAAGGGGACCTGGTGGTCACCCACAGCAACCTGCACCTCAAGCCCGGCGACCGGGGCATGGCCGTCGCGGACTTCTGGCGCGTCGCCGACGGAAAGATCGTCGAGCACTGGGACGTGATTCAGGAGGTGCCCGAGAAGAGCGCCAACGACAACACCATGTTCTGACCCCACAGCAGCAGCACGGCGCCCGTGCCGTACCCGGGCGCCGTGTTGCTCCGCTGCCGTGGTCCAGCCGCACCACACAGACAACCGAACAGAACAGACAGAGAGGCTCCCCCCACCATGACCAGCCTTCCCAGCCGACGCCGCCTGCTTGCCACCGGAGCGGGCGCCGCTCTCGGTCTCGGTGTCGCCGCTGCCTCCGTCACCCCCGCTCAGGCCGCCACCGGCCAAGTCTCTGCGGGGCGCGTGGCGACGGGCGGCGGCGAGGAGAAGCGGACTCTTGACGAGCTCTACCAGGCAGCCCTCGCGGAGGGCGGCAAGCTCGTGCTCTACGCCGGTGGTGACATCTCCAGTCAGGCGGACGGAATCCGCAACGGCTTCAAGAGCCGGTTCCCGGACATCGACCTGACGGTGGTCGTCGACTACAGCAAGTACCACGACGTCCGCGTCGACAACCAGTTCGCGACCGACACCCTGATACCCGACGTCGTACAGCTCCAGACCGTGCAGGACTTCGTGCGCTGGAAGGAGCAGGGCCGCCTGCTCGCCTACAAGCCGGCCGGTTTCTCCGAGCTCTACGCTCCCTTCAAGGACCCGCACGGCGCGTGGGTCGCCGTCCAGGTCAGTGCCTTCAGCTACATGTACGGTCCCGCCGCGGTCGGCTCCGACATCCCCAGCGGTCCGCTCGACCTGGCCGACGCCCGCTGGAAGGGGAAGATCGCCTCCTCCTACCCGCACGACGACGACGCGGTCCTCTACCTCTACACCCTCTACGTGGAGAAGTACGGCTGGGACTGGCTCGCTCGACTGGCCACCCAGGAACTGCAGTTCGCCCGCGGCAGCTACACCCCGAGCGCGGCCGTCACCAGCGGCCAGAAGGCCGTCGGCATCGGCGGCTCCGGCGCGCCGCTGTCCACCGGGCCGGTCAAGTGGGTGCTGCCCGAGGAGGCGCCGTTCATGTCCTGGGGACAGCGGGCCGCGATCCTCAAGCAGGCCAAGAACCCCACCGCCGCCAAGCTGTACCTGAACTGGCGGCTCTCCGTCGAGCAGCAGAAGGCCGCCACCAACGGCTGGTCGGTCCGCACCGATGTCACCCCGCCGAGCGGGCTGAAGCCCGTCTGGGAGTACCCCAACGGCAACCTCGACGGCTTCCCTCGCTTCATGGCCGACCGTGCGGCGATCGAGCGCTGGAAGCAGACCTTCGCCCTGTACTTCGGGGAGGTGAAGGGCGACCCTTCACCGGGCTGGCTCGGCCTGCACCCCGGAGCCTGACCGCCGACCGGTGCCGCCCGGCCCCTCACTCCCCGCGCGATGGGCCGGGCGGCCCGGCAATTCCTGGCCGCCTTACAGGCGATGGACAGACTCAGCGACTCCGGCCCTGCCGACGCTCCTGCCCAGTACTCCGGTGCGGTTTCATGATCTGTCTGATGAGTTCGTCATCTGTCTGGTGAGTTCGTCGCGGATCGTCGTTGGTAGTGACAGCGTCGGGCTGTGGCCTGGTGGTATCTGCGCCAGTTGGCTTGGACCAGTGCAGCAGCCTGGCTGTGGACGTGACCGGAGGGGTGAAGACGGTGGCGAGAAGGTGGCGGATCTCCGGGACGGTCGGTGCGGACGGGTGTGTGGGTGCGGCTGGGGTGGAGTGGACCGGTGGGCCGGTCCTGGTCGGCGCCGGCGGCAAGGCGGTCAGGAAGGCCGGGCGTCTCCTGCCGCAGCCGCTGGCCTGGGTACTGGGAAAATCGGCCCGAGAGCGCGGGAACGATCTCCGTGGGTGCCGGTGTAGGCCCTGACCAGCCCATTCCGTCGGTTCCCCACACAAGAGATACCGATGAAACGGGTCTCCGCCGGTGACGGAAGTCACGGTGGGGCCCGTTTCTCGTTGTCGGCGGCGGTGTGCGGCTGTGAGGCATCGCACGGCGCTGCCAGGCAAGCGGAGGCCCGGAGGGCGCCGGCCCGTGAGCTATCTCACGGGCGTGGCCTTGTCTCTCCGGGGGCGCAGGGCGGGCCACGCGGTGGCGACGGCGGCGGTCGTGGCGAGGAGCGCGCAGGCTCCGGCTGCCGCGCCCATCGCCGTCCACGGCAGCCGGATCGCGGCCGGCGCCGACAGCAGGTGCAAGGCCCGCCACATTCCCGCCAGTTGGAGCACCGCGACCAGCAGTCCTAGCAGCGCCCCGACCGCGACCACCGTCAGCGCCTCGGCGCCGACCAGCCGCAGCAGCTGCCCCCGGGTGGCCCCGGCCAGTCGCAGCGCGGCCAGCTCGCGCACTCGGTCGGCGGTGGCCATCACCATGGTGTTGACCAGGGAGATCCCGGTGTGGACCAGCGCGATGCCGAGGACCAGGAGAAGGCCGAGCCGGGTGGTCCGGTCGGTCTGCGGGTAGGTCGCCGCCACCCACCGGTCCGCCGTGAGCACCCGCCCACCGCTCGCCCGGACCGCCTCCCGCAGCCCGGCGGCCACCGCGTCCGCGTCCGCGCCGACCCGCAGGCCCACGTCGACCCGGTCGACGGCCGCGCCCCGGGCGTTGGCAGGGGTGACGTACACGCCGTTGTCGCCGGTGCCCGTCCGCAGCACGGCGGCGATCCGCAACGTCTTCCGGGTGCCGTCGCCCAGCCACACCCGGACCCGCTGCCCGACGGTGTGCCGCTCCCACTCCTCGTTCACGATGATCGAGCCGTCGTCCAGCCCGCCGACCCGGCCGGAGGCGAGCGGGAGGCGGGCGGTGGCCGCCAGCGCGGCCGGATCGGCGGCCCGCGCCTCGGACCTGATCAGGGCGACCCCGTCCTCCAGCACGTACACCGCGCTCGCCGAGGTCGCCGACACCTCGGCGCCCGGCACCGCGCGCATCGCCCGGAGCGTCGCCCCGTCGAACCCGGCGCCGTCCGGGGGCGTGACGACGAAGGCCGCGGTGGTCCGGTCGCGGGTCTCGGCGGCCCGGGCCGCGTTCAGGTTCGCGGTGGCGCCGAGCAGCGAGCCGGCGAGGGCGACGGTCACCAGCACGGGGGCCGCGACGGCCGCCGTACGACGCACCCCGGCGGCCGCGTGCTCGCGCACCAGCAGGCCGGTGGCGCCGGGGAGCCGGGCCGGGGCCCAGGTGAGCAGCCGGACCAGCGGACGGACCAGGACGGGCGCGAGCAGCGCGGCCGCCGTGATCAGCACCATCGGCCGGCTCACGTAGGTCTTGCGGTGCAGCAGGTCGCCGGGGGCGTCGAGGAGCAGCAGTACGGCCGCGGTCAGCAACAGGCCCGCACCGCACAGCCAACGCCCGCGGGTCATCGGCCTGCCGTCCACGTCCGCCTCGCGCAGCGCCTCCGTCGGCCGGGTCCGGCCCGCCCGCCGGGACGCGGTGGCCGCGCCCAGCAGGGCGACGAGCAGACCGGCCGCGAAGGCCGCGCCGTACGGCCAGGTGTGGCCGCCGATCCGGAACCAGCCCGGGGCGAGTCCGCCGTCGGCGGTCCAGCGGGCGAGGCGGGGTGCGCCGTACCCGCCGAGCACGCAGCCCACCGCCGAGGCGGGCGCTCCGACCAGCAGGGCCTCGGCCAGCACCGTCCTGCGGAGCTGCCCGGGTGTCGCCCCGGCGATGCGCAGCAGGCCGAACTCGCGGCGGCGCTGGGCGACCGCGAAGGCGAAGGTGGACGCCACCACGAAGACCGACACGAAGCCGGTGACCCCGCCTGCGGTGCCGAACAGGGCGTTCAGCGCGGTCAGCGCCTCGCGGTCGCGGTCCGGGTCCGGGTCGGCGAGACGCCGGCCGTCGCCGGTGAGGACCTGTAGGCCCGGGATGCCCCGCACCGCGTTCCGTACGGCCGCCGGTCGCGCGGCCACCACCAGCTGGGTGCTGCGGGGCGCCAGTCGCGCCGCCCGCGCGTCGGTGTAGAAGACGGCGTGCTCGAAGCCGCGGTCGGCGACCGTGCCGACGACGGTGACGCTGCCGTGATCCGTGCGGAGGGTGCGGCCGGGCGTCGTCCAGGTCCCGGTGACGACGACCTCGCGGGCGGTGCGCGGTGCGCGGCCCGAGGTGAGCTCGTACGGCGCGAAGGCGGCGACCGGCCAGGGGTGCCCGACGAGGTCGCCGGGCCCGTTCTCCGCGTGCACGGCGAAGGTGCGGTCGAGGGTGACCTTGCCGAGTCTGTTCAGTCCGGTGACGGCGGCGGGTGGCACGGCCCGCGGCTGTGCGAGCCGCTGGGTGCGGGTGCCGATCGGGGTGGCGACCCGCAGGGTGTCGGCGCCCTTGACGACGACCGGGGCGGCGGCGAACCGCTCCGGGGCCCGCCGCGGCGCGTCCAGCGAGGAGGCGAGTGCCAGGCCCATCACGGTGAGCAGGGCCACGCCCAGCGCGAGGGCGACGAAGCTGCCGACGAAGGTGACCCGTCGGGCGCGCAGGGTGTGCAGGGCGACGCTCAGCATGGTTGGGCCTCCGGCCTGGACGGCTGGGTCTGGGGTTCGGAGGGCGGGGTCTGTGGTTCGGAGGGCGGGGGCTGCGGTTCGGAGGGCGGAGTCTGTGGTTCGGAGGGCGGGGGCTGCGGAAAAGTGGGCAGAGTCTGCGGCCCGGACGGCTGCGCCTCCAGTCCGGTCAGGCGCGTGCCGATGTCGGCGGCCGACGCGCCGGTCAGTTCGCCTACGACCCGGCCGTCGACGAGGAAGACGACGCGGTCGGCGTAGGAGGCGGCGACCGGGTCGTGGGTGACCATGACGGTCGTCCGGCCCTCGTCGTCCACCATCGCGCGCAGCAGCGTCAGCACCGTGTGGCCGGCCCGTGAGTCCAGGGCGCCGGTCGGCTCGTCGCCGAACAGGACGTCGGGGCGGGTGATCAGGGCGCGGGCCAGCGCGACGCGCTGCTGCTGCCCGCCGGACAGCTCGCCCGGCCGGTGCCGGGCGCGGTCGGCGAGTCCCACCCGGCCGAGGACCTCGCGGACCCGGGCCCTCGGGGGACGGCGGCCCGCCAGCCGCAGCGGCAGCGCCACGTTCTGCTCGGCGGTGAGCGAGGGCAGCAGGTTGAACGCCTGGAAGACGAAGCCGACGCGCTCCCGGCGCAGCAGGGTCAGCTTCGTCTCGCTCAGCCCGGTCAGCTCGGTCCCGCCCAGGGTCACCGACCCGGAAGTCGGCCGGTCGAGGCCCGCCGCGCACTGCAGCAGGGTCGACTTGCCGGAGCCGGACGGCCCCATGACGGCGGTGAACGTCCTCCTCGGAAAGTCCAGGGAGACCTCGTCGAGCGCGGTGACGGCGCGGTCGCCTGAGCCGTGACGTCTGCTGACGGAGCGCAGGTTGATGGCGTCCATGGGTCCTCACATGTCGGTTCGACGGCGGCGGTACGGCCACGAAACCGTTCGGGGGCGGGGCGGCGCACTGCGGCAGGACCGAGACCCGGGGTAGGGCCAGGCATACCCCCGCTCCGGCGGCTGGACGGATGGCCGCGCCGTCCGCCCGCCGCCTACGGTGACCGCATGCAGCCCCGTCCCCGCAGCGTCTGGCAGGCCATGGCCGGGCCCGGCTTCCTGATCTCCTCCTGGCCCTGGCGGGCCGCCGGTTACCTGCTGACCGGCGCGGTGACCGGAGCCGTACTCCTCGTGGGTCTGGTGGTCGCGGTCACGGCCGGCGGGGTGCTCGCCGTGGTACTCGTCGGGCTGCCGCTGCTGCTCCTCACGGCGCTCGCGGGCCTTCCGGTGGCCTGGCTCGAACGGTGCCGGCTGCGGCTGGTCGACCGGGAGCGGGTGTACGACCCCCATGTCCGGCCGTCCGCCCCGGGACTGCGGGCGTGGCTCGCGACCCGGCTGCGGGAGCGGGCGACCTGGCGCGAGCTCGGCCATGCGCTGCTGTTCGCGGGCCTGTTGTGGCCGGTGGACGCGCTCGCCGTGACGCTCGCGCTGATCTGCCCGCTGTCGATGGCCGCCGCCCCGCTGCTGCTGGCCACGGTCGGCGGCGGCCGGGAGACGAAGGTGCTGAAGGCGTGGACGGTCACCGGCTGGCCGGCCGCCTTCGGCATCGCGCTGGCCGGGGTGCTGCTGCTGGCCCTCGGCGGCTATGCGCTGGGCGTGGCGGCCGGTGCGCGGGCCGGACTCGTCCGGCTGCTGATCGCGCCGCGCGAGGCCGAGTTGGGGGACCGGGTCGTCGAACTGGCGCGGTCCCGGGCGCGGTTGGTGGACGCCTTCGAGGCGGAACGGCGACGCATTGAGCGCGATCTGCACGACGGGGCCCAGCAACGCCTGGTCGCTCTCTCGATGACCCTGGGCCTGGCCCGTCTGGACGCCCCGCCTGGTCCGCTCGCCGACCAGCTCGCCAAGGCCCAGCGGGAGGCGGGCGAGGCGCTCGCCGAGCTGCGGGAGATCGTGCACGGGATCCACCCGAAGGTGCTGGCCGACCATGGCCTGGAGGCGGCGGTGGCGGATGCGGCGGATCGGACGGCCGTTCCCGTGGACGTCGGTCTCCGGTTGCCCGGGCGGCTGCCGGAGGCGGTCGAGGCGGCCGCGTACTTCGTGGTGCGGGAGGCGCTCGCCAACGTCGACCGGCACAGTGGTGCGGGCCGTTGCGAGGTGACCGGCGGGCACCGGGACGGCCGGCTGCACCTGGAGGTGCGCGACGACGGCCGCGGCGGCGCGGCGGCCGGGGCGGGCAGCGGCCTCACCGGACTGGCGGACCGGGTGTCCGTCCTCGATGGCAGACTCTCCCTGTCCAGCCCGCCGGGCGGACCGACCCTGCTGCGTGTGGAGTTGCCGTGCGAGCCGATCGACCTCTGCGCGTAGTCCTGGCCGAGGACGGCGTGCTGCTGCGGGAGGGGATCGCGGGGCTGCTGGGCCGGTTCGGTCACGAGGTGGTCGCCGCGGTCGGGGACGCGGAGGCGCTGGTCGCGGCGGTCGGGGAGCACGCGCCCGACGTCGTCGTGACGGACGTGCGGATGCCGCCGGGCTTCCAGGACGAGGGCCTGCAGGCGGCGGTGCGGCTGCGTGCGGCCAGGCCGACGTTGCCGATCCTGGTCCTCAGCCAGTACGTGCAGCGCAGTTACGTCGCCGAACTCCTCGACTCCGGGGACGGGTCGGGCATCGGCTACCTGCTCAAGGACCGGGTGGGGCAGGTGGCAGAGTTCGTCGCGGCGCTGGGGGAGGTGGCCGGCGGGGGGACGGTGGTCGACCCCGAGGTGGTACGGCAACTGCTGCGCCGGCGCCGGGATCCGCTGGAGCGGCTGTCCCCGCGCGAGCGGGAGGTGCTCGCGCTGGTCGCCGAGGGGAAGTCGAACGGGGCGATCGCGAGAGAGCTGGTGGTCTCCGAGGCGGCGGTGGGGAAGCACATCGGGGGGATCCTGACGAAGCTGGACCTGCCGCCGGCGGAGGATTCGCACCGGCGGGTGCTGGCTGTGCTGGCGTATCTGAGGGCGTGACTACTTTGTTCGGGGGCCTTCCGGGACGTTTTCGGCTGCGGGTGCGTCGTGGTTGTTCGCGCAGTTCCCCGGGCCCCTTTGAGGTGGGACCAGTGGCCCCACCCTTCTTGGGGGCGCGGGGAACTGCGCGAACAACCCCCACCGGCCGGTGGATATACGACGACGGTGACCCACCCTTCCTGAACCACCCCGAAGTTATCCACAGGGTCTGACGGCTTTCGGCCCCCACCTGTACCGTCTCCACGAGTTGATGTTCGTGCGTGTGTGCGTGGAGTACGACGGGGGAGGCGGTCGACGTGACCGGAGTGGAAGGGCTGACGACGGTCGGCGGGCGCAGGCTGCCCGCGCCGAAGGGCTTTGCGCAGTGGCCCTCGAAGGGCTCCCCCAAGGAGGAGGGCAAGGCGCTGCGTTCGGCGGTCCCGCGCCGCAGCCACGACGCCCTGGACCTGGACGGCTCCCGTCCCGACGCGGTGAGCGCGGTGGAGGAGTCCAACCGGGACCGCATCCCCGAGCTGGTCCCCATACGGGTCGGGAGAATGGCGGCCGGCCCCTTCGCGTTCCTGCGCGGCTCGGCCGGCCTGATGGCGCACGACCTGGCCCGCACCCCGATGACCAGGATCGCCACCCAGATCTGCGGCGACGCCCACGCGGCCAACTTCGGCCTGTACGGCGACCCGCGCGGCGACCTCGTCATCGACCTGAACGACTTCGACGAGACGGTGCTCGGCCCCTGGGAGTGGGACCTCAAGCGGCTCGCGGCCTCCCTGGTGCTGGCCGGCCGGGAGGCGGGCGCCGACGAGGACATGTGCCGCAAGGCCGCGGGTGACGCGGCCGGTGCCTACCGCCGCACCATGCGCCTGCTGGCCAAGCTTCCGGTGCTGGACGCGTGGAACGCGATCGCGGACGAGGAGCTGGTCTCCCACTCCGACGCCCACGACATGGTCGGCACCCTGCGCCGGGTCTCGGAGAAGGCCCGCGCCAACACCAGCGGCCGGTTCGCGGCCCGCTCCACCGCGCCCACCGAGGACGGCGGCCGCCGCTTCGTGGACGCCGTGCCGGTGCTGCGCCGGGTCCCGGACGCGGAGGCCGAGGCGGTCACCGCCGCCCTGGAGCACTACGTGACCACGCTCTCCGAGGACCGCCACCCGCTGCTCGCCCGGCACACCCCGCACGACGTCGCCTTCCGGATCGTCGGCACCGGCAGCGTCGGCACCCGCTCCTACGTCGTCCTCCTCCTCGACCACCGCGGCGAGCCGCTGATCCTCCAGGTCAAGGAGGCCCGCCCGTCCGCGCTCGTCCCCCATCTCGCCACGGCCGGCTTCGAGACGCCGGCCGTCGACCACGAGGGCCGCCGGGTGGTCCTCGGCCAGAAGCGGATGCAGGTGGTCAGCGACATCCTGCTCGGCTGGACCACGGTGGACGGCCGCCCGTTCCAGGTCCGCCAGTTCCGCAACCGCAAGGGCAGCGTCGACCCGGCCGCCCTGTCCCCCGACCAGATCGACGACTACGGCCGGATGACCGGCGCCCTGCTGGCCCGCGCGCACTCGCACAGCGCCGACCCGCGCCTGATCGCCGGCTACTGCGGCAAGAACGAGGAGCTGGACGAGGCGATCGCCGCGTTCGCCGTGACCTACGCCGACCGTACGGAGGCGGACCACGAGGAGCTGGTGACCGCGGTGCGGGCGGGACGGATAGCGGCGGAGCTCGGGGTGTGATCCGCGTGCTCTCCGGCTTCCCGTCCCCGGCTTCCGGCTTCCGGCCTCCGGTCTCCCGAGAGGTACTGAAGTGAAGTACGTCGAAATAGGCGACGGCGCGGCGGACGAGGGCGTGGCCGCGGTCTCCGTCGACCCCGGCCCCTACCTGGCGCGGCTGCCGGAACTCGCCGACGGCCTGCCGCCCGGCGCCCGTGCCTTCGCCACCGACCCGCGCCACTACGAGTTCGGCGGCCGCCGCTGCGTGAAGGACCTGCACCCGCTGGACATGCGCCGCACGGCCCCCGCCGACATCGAGATCCGCTTCCGCCGCAACTGCTACCAGCACGACGAGGACCTGATCGTCCGCTACACGGGCGTCTCCCGCTTCCAGACGGACATCCTGGGCGCCTGCGACCTCACCTCGCTCGGCGAGGTGATCCTCGACGAGATCCTCCCGCACCCCGGCGGCTGCACCCACGAGCTGGCCTGCCGCCCCGGCACCCTCGTCGTGGCCTGCACCGATCTGGTCGCCGAGTGGGTCCCGGCCACCGCCGGCGACGACAGGCCCTAGGCTGGTCGGGTGACGACCCCGGAAGCTGAGCAGTCCCAGGCACCGCGGCCCGAGGAACGGCTGGAGCAGGCCGTGCGGGCCGCCGAGCAGGCGTTGATCGAGTACGAGATCGCGGTCGAGACCTTCCGCGTCGAGGTGGAGAACTTCTCCCGGCTGCACGAACAGAAGCTCGGCCCGCTCTACCTCCGCATCGAGGAGCTGGACGCGCGGATCGCCGAGGCGAAGGCCGCGCGCACCGGCGACCCCGAGGACATCCGCGCCGCCGAGGAGGCCCGGGCCCGGGTCCTGCCCATCCCCGGCGTCGAGGAGCTGCTGCACGGCTGGATGGACGGCGACGGCCTGTTCCCGGAGGCCGTCGCGATGCTCACCGAGCAGGAGGTCCGGCCGCCGCAGCGGGTCCGCCCCAGCGAGGAGGCCCGCCGGCTCTACCGCGAGCTGGCCCGCAAGGCCCATCCCGACCTGGTGCAGGACGAGGCCGAGCAGGAGCGGCGCGAGGAGTTCCTCAGCCGGGTCAACGCGGCCTACGCCCGCGGAGACGAGGCCCTGCTGCGCGAGCTGGCCGAGGAGTGGGCGGCCGGCCCGGTCCCGCCGGAGCGCAGGCCGAGCCGGGCCGAGGAGCTGTACGCCCGCCTGGAATGGCTCTCCGAGCGCAAGGAACTGCTCGGCCTGGTCGCCAAGGAGCTGGAGAACGGCCCCATCGCCGGCCTGCTCCGGCTGGCCCCGGACGACCCCGACGGCCTCCTCGACGAGATCGCGGAGCGGCTCCGGAAGGACGTGACCGAACGCGAGGCGGAACTGGCGGCCCTGCTGACCCAGGAGTAGCCCTCCGCTCGGGTCGGGTAGCGTCGGGGACATGAACTTCGCAGCGCGTGTGCCCACGGTCGAGGTCGCGGACCTCAAGGACGGCGACTTCCTGCTGGACGTCCGCGAGGACGACGAGTGGCAGGCGGGCCACGCCGCCGGTGCCCTGCACATCCCGATCAGCGAGTTCGTGGCCCGCTACGGCGAACTCACCGAGGCGGCCCCTCAGGACGCCCGCGTCCACGTCATCTGCCGCTCCGGCGGCCGCTCGGCCCAGGTCACGATGTACCTGGTCCAGCAGGGCATCGACGCCGTGAACGTCGACGGCGGCATGCAGGTGTGGCAGGCAGCGGGCCGCGAGGTCGTCACGGACGGGGGAGAACCGGGCTTCGTCATCTGAGAAGGCCGCGCTGAAGCGCCCCTTCAGGGGCGCTGGGGGTACCCCCGGCGGAAGGCTGGGGGAGGAGCTGCGCGACCAGCCCCCATCCGGCCCGCGGATCACATACGACCGAGCGCCCCCCTTCCCATCCCCTACCCCAGTGGATGCGCAGCCAGCAAGTCCCCCAACGCCTCCTCATGCGCCCCGGCCCCCCCGAGCGCCAGCTCGATCTGCTTCGCCCACGCGTGGTACCGGTGCAGCACATACTCCGTGTCGGCCCCGAACCCCCCGTGCAGATGCTGCGCGGTCTGCACCACCCGCCGCACCCCCTCGGCCGCCCAGATCTTCGCCACCGCCACGTCTCCGGCCGCCGGCAGCGCCCCGGCCGCCCCCGACGCGATCCGCCACGCCGCCTGCCAGAGCGTCGCCTCCATGGCCCGCAGGTCGATGTACCGGTCGGCGGCCTGTACGGCCACCGCCTGGAAGGTGGCGATGGGATGCCCGAACTGCTCCCGCTTCCCGGCGTACTCGCCGGTCATCCGCAGCACCCGCTCACCCATCCCGAGCGCCAGCGCACACGTCCCGGTCACCAGCAGTTCCCGCAGCCACTCCCAGGCCCCCTCCGCCACCACCACGTCCCGGTCCGCGACCCGAGCCGACTCCAGGCGCAGCTCCCCGAGCCGTTCGCCGCTGGTCGACACCTGCTCGGCGACCGTGACCCCGGCCGAGACGCCGGACGCGCCCCCCTCGCCGTCCGGCGCCACCAGCGCCAGCACGCTCCGGTCCGTCTCGGTGCGCGCCGGTACGACGACGAGATCGGCGTCATACGCCCACGGCACCGCCGTCTGCACCCCGTCGAGCACCCAGGTGTCACCGTCCCGCCGCGCGGTCACCGCCAGCTCGGCCGGGTCGTGCCCGGTGCGCCCGCTCGCGGCGACGGTCAGCACCAGCTCGCCCCGCCCCGCCCGCGCCGCCAGCCGGTCCCGGAGCTCCGCCGTTCCATACGTCTGTAGGGCCGCCAGGGCCGCGCCGTGCTCCAGCAGCGGCACCCGGGCCAGCACCTTCGCCGACTCCCGAAGCACCAGGCAGAGCGCGATGGCGTCCAGACCGGCGCCGCCGTACTCCTCGCCCAGCAGCAGGCTCAGCAGATCCGCGCCCGCCAGCCTGTCCCACAGCTCCCGGTCGAAGCCCTCGGCCACGGCGCCGGTGGTCAGCGCCGGGCTCGGCACCGCGTCCGGCGCCACCCCGGCGAACACCCCGCGCGCCGCTTCGGCCGCCGCCAACTGCTCCTCGGTGAAGGTGAAGTCCACGGTCCTGTCCTCCCGGCGGGTCCCCGCTGATCTGACGGTCCGTCAAGATAGAACAGGTTCTAGAAGAAGGGAACCCAAAACCCCTGCGATCACCAGCTCCTCCCGTCATAGGCTGACGGCCGCTGTCCGCCGACGGGGGCCGGACACACGAGGGAGGACACATGGGGATCCGAAGCCTGACCCGCACCGAGGCCGAGCACCGGGCCGCACTGGTCACGGTCGAGCGGTACGACATAGACATCGACCTCACCGCCCTGCCCGGCGGGCCGGAGGTCCGCTGCGTCTCCACGGTCACCTTCACCTGCTCCGAGCCGGGCGCGGAGACCTTCGTCGACTGCGCGGCCGAGGTCCACGCCGCCACCCTGAACGGCACCCCCCTCACCCCCGCCGGCGACGGCCGGATCCCGCTGCCCGGTCTGGCCGCGTACAACGTGCTGCGCGTCGAGAGCGTCCAGGCCGACACCGCGGCCGGGGAGGGCGTGCACAAGGCCACCGACCCCGCCGACGGCGAGGTGTACGTCTGGACGAGCTTCGAACCCGACGAGGCCCGGTTCGTCTGGGCCTGCTTCGACCAGCCCGATCTCAAGGCCCCGCACGCCTTCACCGTCACGGCCCCGGCCGCCTGGACCGTCCTCAGCAACTCCGGTGACCCGCGGATCGAGGAGCAGGGCGCGGCCCGCCGCTGGAGCTTCCCGGACACCCCGCCGCTGTCCGTGTACAACACCGTCGTCAACGCCGGCCCCTTCCACGGGATCCGCCGCGAGGCCGACGGCCACGACCTCGGCATCTACGCGCGCCGTTCGCTCGCCGAGGTCCTGGAACGCGACGCCGACGAAATCTTCACCCTCACCCGGCAGGGCCTCGCCTTTTACGCCGAGGCCTTCGCGATGCCCTTCCCGCAGCGCACGTACGACCAGGTCTTCATGCCCGAGTTCGGCGGCGCGATGGAGAACTACGGCTGTGTGACGTGGTCGGACGCCTTCCTGCGGCGGGCCGAGCCGACGCCCGCCGAGCGCGAGCTGCTCGCGGTGGTGCTGCTGCACGAGATGGCGCACATGTGGTTCGGCAACATCGTCACCATGCGCTGGTGGGACGACCTCTGGCTGAACGAGGCCTTCGCCGAGTTCGCCTGCCACTGGGCCGCCGAGGGCGCCACCCGCCACACCGACGCCTGGGCCGGCCATCTCCTCAGCGGCAAGGTCAGGGCGTACCTCTCCGACCAGGGCCCGGTCTCGCACCCGATCCACCAGCCCATCCACGACGTCGCCCAGGCCGCGTCGATCTTCGACAACATCACCTACCCCAAGGGCGCCTCCGTCCTGCACCAGCTGATGACCTACGTCGGCGAGGACCGCTTCCGCACCGGCATGGCCGCCTACTTCGCCCGCCACGCCTGGGGCACCACCACCCTCCAGGACCTGATCGACGCCCTCGCCGAGGCCGGCGGCCGCGACCTGACCGGCTGGCGCAAGGCCTGGCTGGAGACCGCCGGCACCGACCGCTTCACCCTGGAGCACGACGGCGACACCCTCGCCCTGCTCGCCGACGGCAACCCGCGCCCCCAGGTCCTCGCGGTCGGCGCGTACGACCGCGCCGGCGACGCCCTGGAACGCACCGCGCTGGTCCGCGTCGAGGTCACCGAGGCCCGCACCCCGGTCACCGGCCTTCCCGCCACGTCCGACCTCCTCCTGGTCAACGACGACGACCTCACCTTCGCCACCACGCGCCCGGACCCCACCGCCCGGGACACCCTCTTCCGCGCCGCGGCCCAGCTGCCCACGGCGATCTCGCGGGGCGTGGCCGCCGCCACCGTCTGGGACATGCTCACGGCCGGCGAGGCCACGGCGGCCGAGGCCGGCCACTGCCTCACCGCGGTTCTCGCGGCAGAGACGTCCGACGCCGTGATCGAGCCCTACCTCACGCTCGTGACCAACATCGCCGAGCTCTGGGCCCCGCCCGCCGAACGCCCCGCGCTGACCGAGGCCGTGGCCGCGGTGTGCCGGCGGCTCGCCGCCGACCCGGGCCGCCGCCAGGTCGCCCTGCGCGGCCTCGCCCGCACCGCGACCGGCGCCGAAGACCTGGCCTGGCTCCGCGAGCAGGCCGGCGACGACGTCGACCTGCGCTGGCGCGCCCTCGTCCGCGAGGCCGAACTCGGCGGCGACGTCACCGCCGAGTCCGCCGCGCTGCTCGAACGCGACGCCGACCCCGACGCCTGGGTCCGCGCCCTCACCGTCCGCGCCGCCCTCCCCGATCCGGCCGCGAAGGCCGAGGTCTGGCAGCGGCTGACCGTGGACCGCGAGGTGCCCGTCGCGTCGGTCTCCGCGGTCGCGGCCGCCTTCTGGCGTCCCGGCCAGGACACCCAGCTCGCCCCCTACGCCGAGCGCTACCTGGACCTGATCCCCGAACTGCACCAGGGCGGCATGATCCCGGCGATGACCTACACCTCCCACCTCTTCCCGTCGTACGCCGTCGATGCCGAATACATCGAGAAGGTCCGTCAGGCGGCCCGGGAAGCGGTTCCCGTGGTCCGCAAAACCCTTCTGGAACGCTCGGACGCCGTCCGCCGCATGCTCGACGCCCGGATCGCGAAGGCCTGACCCCGGCGGGGCACAGCCCAGCCGGGCCGTGCCCCGCCCGATCGTTCGGTTCCGGCCAATCCCATGGTCGCCGTGCCCGTACCGACGATCAATCCCTGTGGAAAACCTCGGCCGCGACCTGTGGAGAACTCGCGGAAGTGCAGTCGGTGGGTGCGCTCGTACGCCGTATGACCTGCGGCGATCTCGGACGTCGGGCTCTGGCGCCCCGGACCGCAAGGGCCGACGGCCGCGCCCGGAGTGGTGATGGCCACGCCGGCGGCCTCGTCCCCGGGGCTGCGCCCGGTGGCCGGTGCTGAGTACCGTTCCGTGCGAGTGCCGGGCAGCGGCACACCGGGCGGTGCCGGATCGGCGGCCGCCCGGACGACGCGGCGGAATCGGGGAACGGGGCGGCATGGACGACGCGTACGACGAGGGCGTGGACGCCCGGCACGGGCCGGACGCCCCGAGCGGGACGCGTGCGGAGCCGGAGCCCGCCCCACCGGCCCGTCCGGCCTCTCCGGAACAGCCGCCACCCGGCCCACCGGCGGAGTCCCCCACCCTCCCCCGTACCGGCGTCGCCGCCCTCTCCCCCCGCTACCAGGTCGGTGCGGCCCTCGCCCTCGCCCTGGTCGCGGTCGCCGCGTGCGTGCACCTCGGGATGGTGTTCCTGAGCGTGGCACCGGCGAACACGGTGACCAAGCAGCACGGCAAGGCGATCGAGGACTGGGTGTACCCGGAGTTCGAACAGAACTGGAAGCTCTTCGCGCCGAACCCGCTGCAGCAGAACATCGCCGTGCAGGTGCGCGCCGATGTGCTGATGCCGGACGGCACCACGAGCACCACCGGCTGGAACGACCTGTCCGCACAGGACGGCAGGGCCATCGACGGCAGCCTGGTACCCAGCCACACCGTGCAGAACGAGCTGCGCCGGGCCTGGGACTTCTTCACCTCCACGCACGGCACCGACAACCGGCCGATCGGCCTGCGCGGCTCCCTGTCCGAGCAGTACCTGCGACGGATCGTCGTGATGCGCATGTACAAGGGGGACGCCACGAGCCGGAAGGGCACCATCGAACGCGTGCAAGTGCGCTCCAGTACCACCAACGTGACCCCGCCGGACTGGAGCGGCGAGAAGGTCTCCGACACGCCCGTCTACCGGGTGCTGCCCTGGTGGACGGTCACGAAGGACGAAGCGAACGGCGGTGTGCGGTGAACCGTCTCGCCCTGTGCCTGTCCCGTGCCATCGCCCGGGTCACCGAGGCGGCGCTCGGCCCGTACCAGACGGCCGTCGTCCGCATCGGCTTCGCCACCACCTGGCTGCTGTTCCTGCTGCGCGAGTACCCGCACCGCCAGGAGCTGTACGGCCCCCACGCCACCTGGAGCTTCGACCTCGCCCAGCAGCTGACCGCCGACAACCACGCCTTCACGGCGCTGCTGGCCTCCGACAGCCAGGTCTTCTTCGAGGTCTTCTACTTCCTCGCCGTCGTCTCCAGCGCGCTGCTGCTGGTGGGCTGGCGGACCCGGGCCACCTCGCTGTTCTTCATGATCGGTGTGCTGTCCCTGCAGAACCGCAGCGTCTTCGTGGGCGACGGCGGCGACAACGTGCTGCACCTGATGTCCTTCTACCTGGTGTTCACGCGCTGCGGCCAGGTGTGGTCCCTGGACGCCCGCCGGGCGGCCCGCGCGAGCGCCGCACGCGCGCGGGGCCTGCGCGTGGCCCCCGACCTGGCGGGTCCCGCCCTGTGGGCGGCGTCGGGTCTGGTCCTGCTCGCGGCGGCCCTCACCGGCCGCACCGGCGGTGGCTGGCTGGTCCCGGCCGTGCTGTGGGCGACCTGGGCGGGCACCGCCCTGTGGTGGGCGGCCGGCCGTCGCGGGCGTACGTCCGAGCCCCGGATCCTGCTCGACGTCGTCGCGAACATCCTGCACAACGGCGCCCTGTTCGTGATCATGGCCGAGGCCTGCCTGATCTACGCCACCGCCGGCTGGTACAAGATCCAGGGCTCCCGCTGGCAGGACGGCACCGCCGTCTACTACCCGCTCCACCTGGACTACTTCTCGCCCTGGCCGGCCCTCGCCGACCTGCTGTCCGCCAACGGCACGATGGTGATGCTGGTGACCTACGGGACGGTCATCGTGCAGGTCGCGTTCCCGTTCACGCTGTTCAACCGGCGGGTCAAGAACGTGCTGCTGGCCGTGATGATGACCGAGCACGCGGTGATCGCGGTGGTCCTCGGGCTGCCTTTCTTCTCGCTGGCCATGATCGCGGCGGACTCCGTCTTCCTGCCGGCCTCCTTCCTGCACCGGGTCGGCGGCTGGGCGGCACGCGCGCGCGACCGGGTTTCCCACCGGACCGCCCCGGAGCTGCCCGCGCAGCGCTCGCCGGAGCCCGACGAACAGCCCCGCGTAGGCTTCGGGGCATGACCGACCCCCTCGACCACTGGGCGCGGCTGGCCGGCTCGGCCGTCCTCCTCGACGGCTTCCACGCCCTCAAGCACGCGCTGCGCTTCGGCGCGGAGGTGCCGGTGGCGGTCACGGCGGACCGGGCGGCGGCGCTGGCCCTGGCCGAGGAGCTGGCACCGGACGTGCGGGAGGCGCTGGCCGCGCTGCTGACGGAGGTGCCCGCGCAGACGTACGCGTCCCTGGTCCCGCGCCCGCACCCCACGGCCGTGGCCGCCCTGGCCGTACGGCCGTCCCGCGAGGCCAGCCTGCGCGAGCTGGCCCGCGTCCCGCGCACGGCCCCGATCGTGGTCCTCGACGAGCCGCGCAACCTGGGCAACGCGGGCGCGGTGATCCGCCTCGCGGCGGGCTTCGGGGCGACCGGCGTCATCACGACCGGCACCCTCGACCCCTGGCACCCGACGGTCGTCCGCGGCGGCGCGGGCCTCCACTTCGCCACGGCGGTGGAACGGCTGACGGTGGCCGAACTGCCGAAGGGCCCGCTGTACGCGCTCGACCCGGAGGGCGAGGACATCAGAGCGGTGAAACTCCCCGACGACGCGATCCTCGCCTTCGGCTCCGAGCGGACCGGGTTGTCGGGGGAGCTACGCACACGTGCCGACCATCTCCTACGCCTGCCGATGCGCCCCCAGGTGAGCAGCTACAACCTGGCGACGAGCGTGGCGATGACCTTGTACCACTGGAGTGCTTTGTAGGAGGCGGGACCGGAGCGCCCCGAAAGGGGCGCTGGGGGTACCCCCGGCCGAAGGCTGGAGGAGGAACTGCGCGACCAGCCACAGCGGTGCCGCACCCGCCCAACGACCGTCCGCCGCAACGGCGGGTGCCGCCCGGTTCGGCACCGCCGGTCAACGCCGTCGTGGCGGAGCGCCGTTGCGGCGGCCAAAGAGACGGCGGAGACCGACGAACTGGTGACGGCCTGGACAGGAACCGGTGCCCACCGAAAACGTCGGCCGCTCACACGCCCCGCCCCTGCCGCTTGCGTCGGCCGGTCGCGCGCCCCGCGCGCTACGCCTCCCTGCGCACCTCGATCACCCGGAACCGGTTCGCCACGAACGCCCCGTCGCACAGCGCCGCGTTCGCCGCCGGGTTGCCGCCCGAACCGTGGAAGTCGGAGAAGGCGGCGGTCTGGTTGACGTACACCCCGCCCACCAGGTTCAGCGACAGCTGGGCCGCCTCCTCCAGGCAGACCTCCTCCACCGCGCGCTCCACGTCGGCGTCGACCGTGTACGCGCCGACCGTCATCGCGCCCTTGTCGCGGACCGTCCGCCGCAGCAGCTCCACCGCGTCGGCGGCCGAGTCGACGGCGACGGCGAAGGACACCGGGCCGAAGCACTCGCTCGTGTAGGCGGCCTCGTCGTCCGGCTTGGCGCCGTCCAGCTTCACGATCACCGGCGTGCGCACGACCGCGCTCGGGAACTCCGGGTTGGCGATCTCGCGGGAGGCGAGGGCGACCTCGCCGAGCCCGGCGGCGGCCTCAAGACGGGCCTTGACGTCGGGGTTGACGATGGCGCCGAGCAGCGCGTTGGCCCGGGCGTCGTCGCCGAGCAGGCCGTCGACCGCGCGGGCGATGTCGGCGACCACCTCGTCGTACGTCCGCGGGCCTTCGTCGGTGCGGATGCCGTCGCGGGGGATCAGCAGGTTCTGCGGGGTGGTGCACATCTGGCCGCTGTAGAGGGAGAGCGAGAAGGCCAGGTTGGAGAGCATCCCCTTGTAGTTGTCGGTCGACTCGACCAGGACCGTGTTGACACCGGCCTTCTCGGTGTACACCTGGGCCTGCCGGGCGTTGGCCTCCAGCCAGTCGCCGAAGGCGGTCGAGCCGGTGTAGTCGACGATCTTGATTTCGGGACGGGTCGCGAGCGTCTTGGCGATGCCCTCGCCGGGGTGTTCCGTCGCCAGTGCCACCAGGTTCGGGTCGAAGCCGGCCTCGGCGAGGACCTGGCGGGCGACCTGGACGGTGAGGGCCAGCGGGAGCACCGCGCGCGGGTGCGGCTTCACCAGGACCGCGTTGCCGGTGGCGAGGGAGGCGAACAGGCCCGGGTAGCCGTTCCACGTCGGGAACGTGTTGCAGCCGATGACCAGCGCGATGCCGCGCGGGACCGGCTTGAACGTCTTCGTCAGCGCGAGCGGGTCGCGCTTGCCCTGCGGCTTGGTCCACTCGGCCGCGTCGGGAGTGCGGACCTGCTCCGCGTAGGCGTAGGCCACCGCTTCCAGGCCGCGGTCCTGGGCGTGCGGGCCGCCCGCCTGGAACGCCATCATGAAGGCCTGGCCGCTGGTGTGCATGACCGCGTGCGCGAACTCGTGCGTCCGGTCGCTGATCCGCTTGAGGATCTCCAGACACACCACCGCACGCGCCTCCGCGCCCGCGTCACGCCACGCGCGCTGCCCGGCCCGCATGGCCGGCAGCAGTGTGTCGACGTCGGCATGCGGGTAGGTCACGCCCAGCTCGATGCCGTACGGGGAGACCTCGCCGCCGGTCCAGTCGTCGGTGCCGGGCTGACCGAGGTCGATGCGGTTGCCGAGGAGGGCGTCGAAGGCGGCCTTGCCCGCCGCCGCGTCCAGGCTGCCGTGCTCGCCGTAGGCCTTGGGGTGCTCGGGGTGGGGGGACCAGTACGCGCGCGTGCGGATCGCCTCCAGCGCCTGGTCAAGCGTGGGCCGGTGCTTGGCGATCAGCTCGTGCGCGGTGAGTTCGGCGGTCATGCGGGACCAACTCCTCGTCTGATGAGCTTCCCCTTGAAGCTCATGACCTGGGCGGAAACGGCCGGACAGAGTTAGAGTAACCGAACGATCGGTCGGGACAAGGGGGCCTGCCGCATCTGTGGAAAACCCCGTGCGGGAGGATCGCGCACATGACAGCACTCGACCTCAGCAGCACCGTGGGAGTCGTCGGCACCGGCACCATGGGCCAGGGCATCGCCCAGGTCGCACTCGTCGCGGGCCATCCCGTCCGGCTGTACGACACCGTCCCCGGGCGGGCCGGGGAGGCGGCCGCGGCGATCGTCGCCCGCCTCGACCGGCTCGTCGAGAAGGACCGGATGACGGCCGCCGCCCGGGACGCCGCCCGCGCCCGGCTGCTGCCCGCCGGCGAGCTCACCGAGTTCGCCGACTGCACGCTGGTCCTGGAGGCCGTCCTGGAGCGGCTGGAGGCCAAGCAGGAGCTGTTCCGGGCCCTGGAGGACATCGTCGGCGAGGACTGTCTGCTCGCCACCAACACCTCCTCCCTGTCGGTGACGGCCATCGGCGGCGCCCTGCGCAACGCCTCCCGCCTGGTCGGCCTGCACTTCTTCAACCCGGCCCCGCTGCTGCCGCTGGTGGAGGTCGTCTCCGGGTTCGCCACCGACGTCACGTCGGCCACGCGCGCGTACGAGACCGCCCGCTCGTGGGGCAAGACGCCGGTCGCCTGCGCGGACACCCCGGGCTTCATCGTCAACCGCATCGCGCGGCCCTTCTACGCCGAGGCGTTCGCGGTCTACGAGGCGCAGGCCGCCGACCCGGCCACCATCGACGCGGTGCTGCGCGAGTGCGGCGGCTTCAAGATGGGCGCCTTCGAACTGACCGACCTGATCGGCCAGGACGTCAACGAGTCCGTCACGCACTCGGTGTGGCAGGCGTTCTTCCAGGACGTCCGCTTCGCGCCCTCCCTGGCCCAGCGCCGGCTGGTCGAGTCCGGCCGGCTCGGCCGCAAGACCGGGCACGGCTGGTACGACTACGCGGACGACGCCGAGCCCGCGGAGCCGCACACCGCCGAGCCCGCCGACCGGCCCGCCTACGTCGTCGCCGAGGGCAGCCTGGGCCCTGCGGCCGAACTGCTCGCGATGATCCGCGAGGCCGGCATCCAGGTCCGCGAGGAGGGCGAGGACCACGGCACCCGACTTGTCCTGCCCAGCGGTGGCCAGCTGGTCCTCGCCGACGGCCAGACGTCGGTGGAGTTCCGGGACGTCGTCTACTTCGACCTCGCCCTCGACTACCGCCGAGCCACCCGCATCGCCCTGTCCGCGGGCCACGACACCCTGCCCCAGACCCTCGGCGAGGCGATCGGCCTCTTCCAGGCGCTCGGCAAGCAGGTCAGCGTCATCGGCGACGTCCCCGGCATGATCGTCGCGCGCACGGTAGCCCGGATCGTAGACCTGGCGCACGACGCCGTCGCCAAGGGCGTCGCCACCGAGGAGGACATCGACACCGCGATGCGCCTGGGCGTCAACTACCCGCTCGGCCCCTTCGAGTGGAGCCGCCGCCTCGGCCGGGACTTCGCCTACGACCTCCTCGACGACCTGCACCTGCGCGATCCGAGCGGCCGCTACGCCCCCTCCCTCGCGCTCTACCGGCACGCCTACGCCACCGAGAAGCGGGAGGGCGCCTCATGACCACCGCCAAGCGCGACACCTACACCCCCGAGACCCTGCTCTCGGTGGCCGTCCAGGTCTTCAACGAGCGCGGCTACGACGGCACCTCCATGGAGCACCTCTCCAAGGCGGCCGGCATCTCCAAGTCGTCGATCTACCACCACGTCGCCGGCAAGGAGGAGCTGCTGCGCCGCGCGGTCAGCCGGGCCCTGGACGGCCTGTTCGCGATCCTCGACGAGGAGCACGCGCGCGTGGGCCCCGCCGCCGACCGCCTGGAACACGTCGTACGGCGCATGGTCGAGGTGCTGATCACCGAACTGCCGTACGTGACACTGCTGCTGCGGGTGCGCGGCAACACCGGCACCGAGCGGTGGGCGCTGGAGCGGCGCCGGGACTTCGACCACCGGGTGGCCGACCTGCTGAAGGCGGCCGCCGCCGAGGGCGACATACGCGGTGACGTCGAGGTGCGCCTCGCCACCCGGCTGGTCTTCGGCATGGTCAACTCGATCGTGGAGTGGTACCGCCCCGACGGCCGCGGCGCGAGCGAGCGCGAGGTCTCCGAAGCGGTCGTCCGGCTGGTCTTCTCCGGCCTGCGCGCGCACTGACCTCAGCCGTGCTCAGCCGTCCTCCGGCTCCAGGTCCTCCTCCTCGAACACCAGCAGGGTGCGGGTGCTGAGCACCTCGGGGATGGCCTGGAGGCGGGTCAGCACCAGCTCGCGCAGCGCCCGGTTGTCGGGCGTGTGCACCAGGAGCAGGACGTCGAAGTCCCCGCCCACCAGGGCGATGTGGGAGGCGCCGGGCAGCTGCCGCAGCTGCTCGCGCACGGTCCGCCAGCTGTTCTGGACGATCTTCAGCGTGATGTACGCCGAGGTGCCCTGACCGGCCCGCTCATGGTCCACACGGGCGCCGAAACCGCGGATCACCCCGTCCTCGACGAGCCGGTTGATACGCGCGTAGGCGTTGGCGCGGGAGACATGGACGCGTTCGGCGACCGACCGTATCGACGCCCGGCCGTCCGCCTGCAGGATCTGCAGGATGTCCTGATCAATGGCGTCCAGCGGGCGCGCGGGCGGCAGTGCCGCGCGGTCCTGCGGGCCCTCGGCCATTTGTTCAGGTGCCATGTCCCCCCACCTCCCTACCATGGACGTACTGCGTTCATTCCAGGTTGTGGAGAACCGTTTGTCCACAGCCTGGAGCCGCCTGTAGCCAAAATGTGCCGACGACCGAACAATCGGTAGGTGGGACGGGTCACAGGCGACCCGTCTCCCGTAGCCACCCCCACAAGGAGGTGCCGTCATGACGGTCATGGAGCAGCGCGGCGCATACCGCCCGTCGCCGCCGCCCGCCTGGCAGCCCCGGACGGACCCCGCACCGCTGCTGCCCGACGAGCGCCCGTACCGCGTCCTGGGGACGGACTCGGCCGCCAAGGCCGACCCCGAACTGCTGCGCCGGCTGTACACCCAGCTCGTCCGCGGCCGCAGGTACAACGCCCAGGCCACCGCCCTCACCAAACAGGGCCGCCTCGCGGTCTACCCCTCCAGCACGGGCCAGGAGGCCTGCGAGGTCGCTGCCGCGCTCGCCCTCGAGGAGCGCGACTGGCTCTTCCCCAGCTACCGCGACACCCTCGCGGTGATCGCCCGCGGTGTGGACCCCGTCGAGGCGCTCACCCTGCTGCGCGGCGACTGGCACACCGGTTACGACCCCTACGCCCACCGCGTGGCCCCCCTCTCCACCCCCCTCGCCACCCAGCTCCCGCACGCCGTCGGCCTCGCCCACGCGGCCCGCCTCAAGGGCGACGACGTGGTCGCGCTCGCCATGGTCGGCGACGGCGGCACCAGCGAGGGCGACTTCCACGAGGCCCTGAACTTCGCCGCCGTCTGGCAGGCCCCGGTCGTCTTCCTGGTCCAGAACAACGGCTTCGCCATCTCCGTCCCGCTCGCCAAGCAGACCGCCGCGCCCTCCCTGGCCCACAAGGCCGTCGGATACGGCATGCCGGGCCGCCTGGTCGACGGCAACGACGCGGCCGCCGTGCACGAGGTCCTCGCCGACGCCGTACGGCACGCGCGCGAGGGCGGCGGCCCGACCCTGGTCGAGGCGGTGACCTACCGGATCGACGCCCACACCAACGCCGACGACGCCACCCGCTACCGCGGTGACACCGAGGTCGACGCCTGGCGCGACCACGACCCGATCCTGCTGCTCGAACGCGAGTTGACCGACCGCGGACTCCTCGACGAGGACACCGTACGGCGCGCCCGCGAGGACGCCGAGACCATGGCCGCCGACCTCCGCGAGCGCATGAACCGCGACCCCGAACTCGACCCCATGCACCTCTTCGACCAGGTGTACGCCGAAACCACCACACAGCTGCGCGAACAGCGCGCCCTGCTCCGCGCCGAGCTGGAGGCCGAGCAGCAGGACCAGGAAGGCGGCCCGCGATGACGACCGTCGCCGTCAAGCCCGCCACCATGGCGCAGGCCCTCACCCGCGCGCTGCGGGACGCCATGGCCGCCGACCCCGCCGTGCACGTCATGGGCGAGGACGTCGGCACCCTCGGCGGGGTCTTCCGGGTCACCGACGGCCTCGCCAAGGAGTTCGGCGAGACCCGCTGCACCGACACCCCCCTCGCGGAGGCCGGCATCCTCGGCACCGCCGTCGGCATGGCCATGTACGGCCTGCGCCCGGTCGTGGAGATGCAGTTCGACGCCTTCGCCTACCCCGCTTTCGAACAGCTCATCAGCCACGTCTCCCGGATGCGCAACCGCACCCGCGGCCGGATGCCCCTCCCGATCACCGTCCGCATCCCCTACGGCGGCGGCATCGGCGGCGTCGAGCACCACAGCGACTCCTCCGAGGCCTACTACATGGCCACTCCGGGCCTGCACGTCGTCACCCCCGCCACCGTCGCCGACGCCTACGGGCTGCTGCGCCGGTCCATCGCCTCCGACGACCCGGTCGTCTTCCTCGAACCCAAGCGCCTGTACTGGTCCAAGGACACCTGGAACCCCGAGCACCCGACGGACGTTGAACCCATCGGCCGCGCGGTGGTGCGCCGAACAGGGCGCAGCGCCACGCTCATCACCTACGGCCCGTCCGTACCGGTCTGCCTCGAAGCCGCCGAGGCCGCCCAGGCGGAGGGCTGGGACCTGGAAGTCGTCGACCTGCGCTCCCTGGTGCCGTTCGACGACGAGACGGTCTGCGCCTCCGTACGGCGCACCGGGCGCGCGGTCGTCGTACACGAGTCGGGCGGGTTCGGCGGCCCGGGCGGGGAGATCGCGGCCCGCGTGACCGAGCGCTGCTTCCACCATCTGGAGGCGCCGGTGCTGCGCGTGGCCGGGTTCGACATTCCCTACCCGCCGCCGATGCTGGAGCGCCACCACCTGCCCGGCGTGGACCGCATCCTGGACGCGGTGGCGCGTCTGCAGTGGGAGGCCGAGGGCTGATGGCACAGGTGCTGGAGTTCAAACTGCCCGACCTCGGGGAGGGGCTCACCGAGGCGGTGATCGTGACCTGGCTGGTCCAGGTCGGCGAGGTCGTCGCGATCGACCAGCCGGTCGTCGAGGTCGAGACGGCCAAGGCGATGGTCGAGGTCCCCTGCCCCTACGGCGGTGTGGTCACCGCCCGCTTCGGCGAGGAGGGCACCGAGTTGCCCGTCGGCGCCCCGCTCCTGACGGTCGCCGTCGGCGAGGCGACCACCGTCCCCGAGCCGGAGGGCTCGGGCAACGTCCTGGTGGGATACGGCACGGGAACGCCTCCGGCGCGCCGCCGCAGGGTCCGCAACGCCGTCCCGGAGCGGGCCAACGGCACGGCCGACCGGGACACCGCCCGGGAACCGGCGCCGCACGCCGCCCTCACGGAAGCGGCAACGGCGCCCCACGCCCAGATGCCCGCACCACCCGCTCCGCTCACCGAGGGCCCTGTCCCGGTGATCTCCCCCCTGGTCCGCCGCCTCGCCCGGGACAACGACCTGGACCTGCGCAGGCTGTCCGGCTCGGGCCCCGACGGCCTGATCCTGCGCGCGGACGTCGAGGACGCCCTGCGGGTCAGCGCGGCCCGCGCCGCCGCCCCCAAGACCCCGCCCACCCCTCTGAACGCGCCCTCCGGCATCCGCACCCCCCTCAAGGGCATCCGGGGCGCGGTCGCCGACAAGCTCTCCCGCAGCCGCCGGGAGATCCCCGACGCGACCTGCTGGGTGGACGCCGACGCGACCGAGCTGATGCGCGCGCGCACGGCGATGAACGCGGCGGCGGGCCCGAGGATCTCCCTCCTCGCGCTCCTCGCCCGGATCTGCACCGCCGCCCTGGCCCGCCACCCCGAGCTGAACTCCTACGTCGACGTCGAGGCCCGCGAGATCGTCCAACTCGACCACGTCCACTTGGGCTTCGCCGCCCAGACCGACCGCGGCCTGGTCGTCCCCGTCGTCCGCGACGCCCATGCCCGCGACGCCGAGTCCCTGACCGCGGAGTTCGCCCGCCTGACCGAGTCGGCCCACGCCGGCACCCTCACCCCCACGGACCTCACCGGCGGCACCTTCACCCTGAACAACTACGGCGTCTTCGGCGTCGACGGCTCCACCCCGATCATCAACCACCCCGAGGCGGCCATGCTCGGCGTGGGCCGCATCGTCCCGAAACCCTGGGTCCACGAAGGCGAGCTGGCGGTCCGCCAGGTCGTCCAGCTGTCCCTCACCTTCGACCACAGGGTCTGCGACGGCGGCACAGCGGGTGGTTTCCTGAGGTACGTGGCCGACTGCGTAGAACAGCCGACGGTCCTTCTCAGGACACTTTGAGCGCCCCTGCCTATAGGGGCGCTGGGGGTACCCCCCCGCCGAAGGCTGGGGAGAGGAACTGCGCGACCAGCCACACACAACCCGCGCCCGCGTACGGCCGCTCCCCCCGGCCTCCCAGGCGCACGCAACCACACCCTGCAGATCCCACGCCTCCCGTCGGTTCCCCGTGATCAGAACGCCCCCCATACTCGAAAGGTGACCGCCACCGACCCCCCGCCCTACGACGCGATCGTGCTGGCCGGCGGCGCCGCAAGGCGCCTCGGCGGAACCGACAAACCCTCCGTCCGGGTAGGCGGCCGCCCCCTCCTCGACCGCGTCCTCACGGCCTGCGCCGGAGCCCGGCGGACCGTCGTCGTGGCGGCCCCCCGCCCCACCTCCCGCCCGGTCCACTGGACCCGCGAGGACCCCCCGGGCGGCGGCCCGGTCGCCGCCCTCGACGCCGGCCTGCGTCACACCACCGCCGACCGCGCGGTCGTACTCTCCGCAGACCTCCCGTTCCTCGAAGAGGCGACCGTGGAGCGCCTGTTGGCGGCCCTGCACGCGTCCGCCGCGGACGGTGCCCTGCTCACCGACGCCGACGGCCGGGACCAGCCCCTCGTCGCGGCCTACCGCACCACCGCACTCCGCCACGCCCTCTCGGCCCTCGCCGAGGACAGCGGCAACGGCCTCACCGGCCTCCCCCTGCGGCGCCTGACCGCCGCACTGAACCTCACCCGCGTCCCGGACCCCCTCGCGGCCTTCGACTGCGACACCTGGGACGACATCGCCGACGCCAGGGCACGCATCAGGGAGCATGGGCACGTGTTGGATGAATGGATCTCCGCAGTCAAGGACGAACTGGGCATCGACCTGGACGTCGACATCCGCCTTCTGCTCGACCTGGCCAGAGACGCCGCGCACGGCGTGGACCGCCCTGCCGCCCCGCTGACCACCTTCCTCGTCGGCTACGCGGCCGCACAGGGCAAGGGCGGCCCCGAGGCGGTCGCCGAGGCGGCCCACAAGGCCGCCGCGCTGGCCCTGCGCTGGGCGGAAGAGGCCGAGGCCGGCACCGGAAAGCCCGCCACCGACGGGCCGGGCTCCGACCAGCCGGGCCCCGGCAACCCCGCCCCCGGGCCCGGCCGGTGACCGCCCGCGGCACCCGGTCCGGCACCCCCGCCACCGCGGACACCGACGACGATCTCGACGTCGAGGAGGCGCTCGCCCTCGTGAGAGAGCCCAGGGAGCCCCGGCAGGACGCGACCGCAGCGCCCACCCCCCACGGTGAGCACGCGCACGGCGGTCACTCGGCGCACCGCCACCGCGCCACCCCCTGGCCCCAGGCCCGCGAGACCGCCGCCCGCGCCGCCCGGTCCGCCGCCCGGTCGGGAGCCCGCCGCGCCCCCGTCTCCGTACCGCTGGGCGACGCTCTCGGGCTGACCCTCGCCGCCTCGCTGGACGCGCTCACCGACCTGCCCTCCTTCGACACCTCCGCGATGGACGGCTGGGCGGTCGCCGGCCCCGGCCCCTGGGACGTCCGCGAGCAAGGCGTGCTGGCCGGGCACGCGCAGCCCGAGCCGCTCACCGACGGCGAGGCGGTCCGTATCGCCACCGGCGCCCGGATCCCGGCGGACACGACCGCGGTGCTGCGCAGCGAGCACGGCCGTCTCGACGCCCAGGGCCGACTGCACCCCACCCGCGAGGTGGTCCACGGCCAGGACATCCGCCCGCGCGGCCAGGAGTGCCGCACCGGCGACCAGTTGCTGCCCGTCGGCACCCTGGTCACCCCGGCCGTCCTCGGTCTCGCCGCGGCCGCCGGATACGACACCGTCACCGTCGTTCCCCGCCCCCGCGTCGAAGTCCTGATCCTGGGCGACGAGTTGCTCACCGAAGGGCTCCCGCACGACGGACTCATCCGGGACGCGCTCGGCCCGATGCTGCCGCCCTGGCTGCGCGGGCTCGGCGCCGAGGTCACCGCCGTCCGCCGGATCGGCGACGACGCCAAGGCCCTGTACAAGGCGATCACCTCGTCGACGGCCGATCTCGTGGTCACCACGGGCGGTACCGCATCCGGCCCGGTCGACCACATCCACCCCACCCTGGAACGCATCGGCGCCGAACTCCTCGTCGACGGCGTCAAGGTGCGCCCCGGCCACCCCATGCTGCTGGCCCGCACCAAGGAGAACCAGCACCTCGTCGGCCTCCCCGGCAACCCCCTCGCAGCCGTCTCCGGCCTGCTCACCCTCGCCGAACCCCTGCTGCGCACCCTCGCCGCCCACCCGGCCCCCGAGCCGTACACGCTGCCCCTGGCGGAGGCGACGCACGGGCACCCGTACGACACCCGGCTCATCCCGGTCGTCCTGCGGGGCGACACCGCGGTCCCGCTGCACTACAACGGCCCGGCCATGCTCCGCGGCATCGCCGCCGCCGATGCGCTCGCGGTCGTGGCGCCGGGCGGAGCACAGCAGGGTACGGAGACGGAACTCCTTGACCTGCCGTGGGCGGCCGCGGGCATCGGAGTCTGTTTCACGTGAAACTTCCCGGCCATGACGCCATCGCCCGCCAGGCGGACGAACACCTGGTGACCCATCGGGTGAAACTCCCGACGAAGGTGGTGGAGCGCCCGATCCGCCAGGTCGCCAGACGGCTCGCCATGGCGCTGCTGGTGCTGGTCGCCACCGCGTTGATCGTCTATGCCGACCGTGACGGCTACACCGACAACTCCGACGGCTCGGTCGACCTCCTCGACGCCTTCTACTACGCGACCGTCACCCTCTCCACCACGGGCTACGGCGACATCACCCCCGTCAGCGACAGTGCGCGGCTCACCAACATCTTCGTCATCACGCCCCTGCGTGTGCTGTTCCTGATCATCCTGGTCGGCACCACGCTCGAAGTCCTCACCGAACGCACCCGGGAGGAATGGCGCCTGAACCGCTGGAGGTCGGCCTTGCGCGATCACACCGTCGTCGTCGGGTTCGGGACGAAGGGGCGGTCGGCGATCCAGACCGTCTGTGCGACCGGGCTGAAGAAGGAGCAGGTGGTCGTGGTCGACCCGAGCTCCCAGGTGATCGAGGCGGCCACGGCCGACGGATACGCGGGCGTCATGGGCGATGCGACCCGCAGCGAGGTGCTGAAGCGCGCCGAGGTGCAGCGGGCGCGGCAGATCATCATCGCGACCCAGCGTGACGACACGGCCGTGCTGGTGACCCTGACGGCCCGGCAGCTCAACAAGGCCGCGAAGATCGTGGCGGCGGTCCGCGAGGAGGAGAACGCGCCGCTGCTCAAGCAGTCCGGCGCCGACGCCGTGATCACCAGCGCCAGCGCGGCCGGGCGGCTGCTCGGGCTGTCCGTGCTCAGTCCGGCCGCCGGCATGGTCATAGAGGACCTCATCCAGCAGGGCAGCGGCCTTGACCTCGTGGAGCGCCCCGCGGTCAAGGCCGAGGTCGGCAGGACGCCACGCGAGACGGCCGACCTGGTGGTGAGCGTCGTACGCGGCCACCGGGTGCTCGGGTACGACGATCCGGCCGTCGGCACCATCGAGGCGACGGACCGGCTGATCACGATCGTGCGGGCCTCGCCGGGCAGCCAGGTCGCCCCCGATGTACGACCGATACCCCGCGCCTGACCGGGCGAGCCGCCGGTGACGTCACCAGCGGGGCCCGGACGGGCGGGGAGTAGCGTCGGCCGCATGTATGCGATCACGATTCCCGAACCTGGTGGGCCCGAGGCGCTGGTGTGGGACGAGGTTCCCGATCCCGTGCCCGGGGACGGCGAAGTGCTGGTCGAGGTGGTGGCCGGTGCCGTCAACCGCGCCGACATCATGCAACGGCAGGGCTACTACGACCCGCCGCCGGGCGCCTCCCCGTACCCCGGTCTTGAGTGCTCCGGGCGGATCACCGCGCTCGGCCCCGGTGTCTCCGGCTGGTCGGTCGGCGACGAGGTGTGCGCGCTGCTCGCGGGCGGCGGCTACGCCGAGAAGGTCGCCGTGCCGGCCGGACAGCTGCTGCCGGTGCCCGGGGGCCTGGACCTGAAGCAGGCCGCAGCCCTGCCCGAGGTGGCCTGCACGGTCTGGTCGAACGTCTTCATGATCGCCCACCTGCGCCCCGGCGAGACCCTTCTCGTGCACGGCGGCTCCAGCGGCATCGGCACCATGGCGATCCAGCTGGGCAAGGCGGTCGGTGCCAAGGTCGCGGTCACCGCGGGCACGAAGGAGAAGCTGGACTTCTGTGCCGAGCTCGGCGCGGACATCCTCGTCAACTACCGCGAGCAGGACTTCGTCGCCGAGGTGAAGCAGGCCACCGGCGGCGCGGGGGCCGACGTCATCCTGGACAACATGGGCGCCAAGTACCTGGACCGGAACGTGCAGGCGCTCGCGGTCAACGGGCGGCTCGCGATCATCGGCATGCAGGGCGGTGTGAAGGGCGAGCTGAACATCGGCGCGCTGCTCGGGAAGCGGGCCGCGATCAGCGCGACCTCGCTGCGCGCCCGTCCGCTCGCCGAGAAGGCGACCATCACCGCGGCGGTCCGGGAGCACGTGTGGCCCTTGATCGCCCAGGGCCATGTCCGTCCGGTCGTCGACCGGGAGCTGCCGATGGCGGACGCTGCGCAGGCCCATCGGGTGGTCGAGGCGAGCGAGCACATCGGCAAGGTTCTGCTGATCGCCCCGTAGCCTCGTAGCGCCGTAGCGCCGTAGCGCCGTAGCGCCGTAGCGCCGTAGCGCCGTAGCCACGTAGCGCCGTAGCGCCTCAGCCCCGCCGTACCCGCAGGCCGACGAAGGCGAGGCCGAGCCCGAGGCCGATCATGACCAGGCCGCTGCCGAGCGGAAGGATGTGCAGCACGGGCTCGGTGTCGTCGTCCTGGCCGGGGCCGATCGCCTGGCCCGCCGGGTGCGGCTGGGGCGAGGCGGAAGTCAGGACGGCCTCCCGGGGCGGCTGTGCGGAGGCGGCCGCGGGGCTCTCGGCGCCGCTCCCGGCAGACTCCGTCGCCGTCCCCGCACCGAGACCGCCATCGTCCTCCGAGTGGTCCGAGTGGTCCGAGTGGTCCGGGGTGCTGGGGTCGTCCGGGTCGTCGGGGTCCTGGTCCTCGACCTTCGTCGCCGGTCCCTGGGGCCGCCCCGGTCGTGTCCGGCCCTCGCCGGCCACGGTGCCGGCCAGCGACGGCTCGGGGGTGGCCGAGGCGCTGGCGGAGTCCGAGGGCGCCGGCTCGGGGCCGTACGCGACAGCCGTGCCGCACGGGAGCAGGACCGCCGCGAGGACGAGCAGCAGCCGGATGAGCAGCGGGCGGGCGGGCGCGAGCCTTACCTGACCGAGGGGCCGGTTGCCGGCGCGGGGGAGTCGCAGCCTTGGAGTCACGTCGGTGACCTCCTGGAGCACAGTCGTCGTCAGGGCCGACGATCACCAGCCTCACATGTGATGGCAAACCCGGCATTTCTGATGCGGCCGAAGGGGCTACGGCCGGTCCGGGGCGCTTTTGAGGGGTGGATCAGCCCTCATGGGGGGCACCACGGTGGTGAGGTGCAGGGGTGCGAGAGAATGGCGGCATGGAGATGCCGAGGAACGAACGGTCGCCCGAGAATCCGCAGATCCTGGTCGTGGGCCAGGACGGGATGGCACTCGGTGGCGGCAACGGGGACGAGGACTCCCGCGAGATCCCGGTGACGGAGATGGTGGAACAGCCCGCCAAGGTCATGCGGATCGGCAGCATGATCAAGCAGCTCCTGGAGGAGGTGCGCGCGGCTCCCCTCGACGAGGCCAGCCGGGCCCGGCTCAAGGAGATCCACGCCAGCTCCGTGAAGGAGCTGGAGGACGGTCTTGCCCCGGAGCTGGTGGAGGAGCTGGAGCGCCTCTCGCTGCCGTTCAACGAGAACGCGACCCCCTCCGACGCGGAACTGCGCATCGCGCAGGCCCAGTTGGTGGGCTGGCTGGAGGGGCTGTTCCACGGGATCCAGACCACCCTGTTCGCCCAGCAGATGGCGGCCCGCGCCCAGCTGGAGTCGATGCGGCGTGCGCTGCCGCCGGGCGTCGGCCACGAGGGCGAGGAGCACGGCCCGGCCGGCCGCTCCGGCGGGCCGTACCTCTAGAGACTCCCGGACACCCCCGAGACGGCGAAGGGCCTGGCGAAACCGCCGGGCCCTTCCTACTCCCCTTCTCCCGCCGCTCCCGCTTCCCCCCCCCGCCGCACCCGCCACTCCCGCCGCGTCTCGCGTCAGCCGGTCGGCGGGTTGCCCGTCGACACCTTGAGCTCGACGGTCGGCATGTCCTGCGGGTCGACGTCGGTGCCGGAGGAGGGGAACTGCTCCATGATCGTGCCGTCGCCGTAGGTGTTCTCGTCCACGGAGACGATCTTCATCTGCCAGCCGGCGGCCTGGAAGCACTCCTTGACCGACTTGATGTACTTGAACTTGAAGTCCGGGACCTGGATCTTGTCCGGGTCGTCGTAGGACTCCTGCGGTTCGGTGCACTCGGTCTTCTCGACGGTCTTCGAGGTGTCCGGACCGCGGTAGCCCGAGGCGTGCGAGGCCGCGGTGCTCGCGCTGCTGCCCCCGCCGCCCCCGCTGCCGCCGGTGTCGTCATCGCCGCCGCCGGTGTTCAGCGCCAGTGCGACGATCAGGCCGACCACCGCGACGAGCGACACCGCGATCGACCCGATGACCACCGGCCGATTGCTCTTCCCGCCGCCACCGCCACCGGCGGACGGCGCCTGGGGCGTGATGTTGTACGGCGGCGGGGTCGACGGCGCCGGCTGAGCGTATCCGGCCGGGGTCTGGTAGCCCGCCTGCTGCGGATAGCCGTAGGCGGGTGAGGGCCCCGTGGCCCGGTAGGGATTGGGGGCCGGTGCCGGCTGGTACGGCGTCTGCACCGGCCCGGGAGGCGTCGGCGTGCCCTGGCCGACCGGCGGGAACACCGCGGAGCCGACCCCGGCGCCGCTCTGCGTCGGCGGGATGCCCGGGACGATGCTGGGTGCGGCCGGCTGGAGCGAGGCGGCGACCCGCAGGCACTCGTCGCGCATGGACTCGGCGGTCGGGAAACGCTCGTTCGGGTTCTTCTTCAGCGCGCGGGCGACCAGTGCGTCCACCGCCGGCGGAAGGGCACGGTTGACCGAGGAGGGAGCGACCGGCTCCTCCTGGACGTGCGCGTAGGCGATCGCCAACGGCGAGTCCGCGTCGAACGGCAGCCGCCCGGTGACCAGCTGGAACAGCATGATGCCGACCGAGTAGAGGTCGGACCGCGCGTCCACGCCCCGGCCGAGCGCCTGCTCCGGGGAGAGGTACTGCGGGGTGCCGACGACCATGCCGGTCTGGGTCATCGAGGTGACCCCGGACTGCATGGCGCGGGCGATGCCGAAGTCCATCACCTTGACGACACCGCGCTTGGTCATCATCACGTTGCCGGGCTTGATGTCGCGGTGGACCAGCCCCATCTCGTGGCTGATCTCCAGCGCGGCCAGCACGTCCGCGGTGATCTTCAGCGCCTTGTCGGCGGGCATCGCGCCGTACTGCCGTACGTCCTCGTCCAGGACCGAGCCGAGCGGGCGGCCCTCGATGTACTCCATGACGATGTACGGCATGGTCGAGCCGTCGAGCGCGTCCTCGCCGGTGTCGAAGACGGAGACGATGTTGGAGTGCGTGAGCTTGGCCACTGCCTGGGCCTCGCGGCGGAAGCGTTCGCGGAAGGCCTGTTCCCGGCCGAGTTCGGTGTGCAGGGTCTTGATCGCGACCTGCCGGTCCAGGACCGCGTCGTACGCCAGGTGCACGGAGGCCATGCCGCCCTCGCCGAGCAGGTCGCGCAGCTGGTAGCGGCCACCGGCCAGAGCCCGCCCCGCGTAACGGCCGTATGTGCCGTCCTGGCTCATTTTCCCCGTCCCCCGCCCGGCACTCAGGCACCCTTGTTGATCGAATGTCTCATTCCCGGCCAAGTCTGCCGGAGGGCAGTGACACGTCAAGCGCGGTGCCCGTTCCGTGACCGTACGCGAAACAACAGCCGCGGAAGAGTTACAGGGGCCGTACGTCCGGTACACAGAATTTGCACGGCGGCGAGTGGTACGGGTTTGATGGCCGGTCCGTCCACGGGCCGGATCCCGGACCGACGGGTTGCGCGGAGGCTGTAGCGTGGCCGACGGAGACCGTGACAACACCGCGCGCACCGCGGGCAGAAACGACGGCGAGGACCGATGGCACAGACGCACAGCGCCCAGGGCCCGTCCGACCCCGAGGCGACTGGCGGCGGCATGTCAGACGCGCCGGAGATGTGGGGCAACCAGGGCCTGGTCGGCGACGGCCGGTACCGGCTCACCCACCGGCTCGGGCGGGGCGGCATGGCCGAGGTGTTCGCGGCCGAGGACGTACGGCTCGGCCGCACCGTGGCCGTGAAGCTGCTCCGGGCCGACCTCGCCGAGGATCCGGTCTCCAAGGCCCGCTTCACGCGCGAGGCACAGTCGGTCGCCGGGCTCAACCACCACGCGATCGTGGCGGTGTACGACTCCGGCGAGGACGTGGTGGGCGGCCAGTCCGTGCCGTACATCGTGATGGAGCTGGTCGAGGGCCGCACCATCCGCGACCTGCTGATCAACGCCGAGGCGCCGGGGCCCGAGCAGGCCCTGATCATCGTCTCCGGCGTCCTCGAGGCACTGGCCTACTCGCACCAGCACGGCATCGTGCACCGCGACATCAAGCCGGCCAACGTGATCATCACGCACAACGGCGCCGTCAAGGTGATGGACTTCGGTATCGCCCGCGCCCTGCACGGTGCCTCCACGACGATGACGCAGACCGGCATGGTCATGGGCACGCCCCAGTACCTCTCCCCGGAGCAGGCGCTCGGCAAGGCCGTCGACCACCGCTCCGACCTGTACGCCACCGGCTGCCTGCTCTACGAACTCCTGGCCCTGCGGCCCCCGTTCATCGGCGAGACCCCGCTGGCGGTGGTCTACCAGCACGTCCAGGACATTCCGGTGCCGCCCTCCCAGACCTCCGAGGGCGCGGCCCCGCCGGAGCTGGACGGCCTGGTCATGCGCTCGCTCGCCAAGGAGCCCGACGACCGCTTCCAGACCGCCGAGGAGATGCGCGGCCTGGTCCAGTACGGCCTGCAGATGCTGTACGACCAGGGCGGCCACACCGGCACCTGGAACACCGGCCCGGTCACCGTGCACGACGGCCGGCACACACCGGCGGCCGGTTTCGCCGGTACGACCGTGATGCCGCACCCGACGACCGGCGCCGGGACCACGCAGATCCCGCAGCCGATCCTGCCGGGCGGCTACGGGGGCGGCGACGACGGCGGTTTCGAGGGGCACGGCAACAGAGGCAGCGGCCGCGGCAAGCTGTGGATCCTGGCCGTCCTCGCGGTGATCGCCATCGCGGCGGGCGTCGCGCTGGCGCTGAACAAGGGCGGGGGCGGCGGCGACGGCGGCACCGGTACGTCGCAGTCGCCGACCACCTCGCAGACCACCAAGGACGAGACGCCGAGCTCCAGCCCGTCGGACGAGTCGAGCGACACGGCCACGGACACGGCGACCGACGACAGCGGCTCGGGCAACAACAACGACAACTCCGGCTACACGCCGTCGCCGACCCCGACCTACAGCCAGTCCCAGCAGCAGAGCAGCGAGCCGACCGACGAGCCGAGCGACACCGCGAGCGCCTCGCAGCCCACCGACTCCGAGAGCTCGCCGGACACGCAGCCCTCCGACACGACAGGCGCGGGCGACGACGGCGGCACCGACGCCGGCTCGATCGCCGGCACCGGTGTCGGCGGCGGTTGAAGGACACCGACACCCTTCGGCTGACCGGCCGCCGCCGATCAGCCGCTACTGCACGAACGCGTCGCACACCGCGTCGTACTCCCTGGTCCACCACACGGCCAGTGCCGAGGCGGCCGGGAACTGGGTGTCCGCGCGGGTGTCGCCGCGCTCGTAGTGCCAGCGCAGCATCCAGAAGTCGTTGAGCCGCTCCCACCACACGCGATGCACGGCCGCCGCGAGCTCCGAGGGCGTGGCCCCGGCCGCGCGCCGGTACGCGTGCGCGTACGCCCGTACCTTCCGCAGGTCGAGCGCTCCCCCCGGGCGCACGAAGAAGATCGCGGCGGCGCGTACGGCCTCCTCCGCGCGGGGCTGCACGCCGAGCCGGTCCCAGTCGACGATCGCGGCGGGCGCGTCGTCCTTGTAGAGCAGGTTGAACGGGTGGAAGTCGCCGTGCACCCAGCCCACCGAGGCGCCGCGCGGGGGGCGCCGGGCGGTGTGCTGCTCCAGGAGCGCACGGCGTTCGAGCAGCCGGTGGCGGGCGAGTTCGTCGAAGGAGTCGGCGGGGCGGTGCCGACTGACGTGGGCGAGCAGGTCGTCGATGAGGGCGAAGGTGTCGGCCGGGTCGGCGCTCTCGACGGGGTGGGGGCTGGTTGCCGGGCGGGTGCGCCCCTTGGGTGGCATCACGCGCTCCAGGCAGGCGTGCACGGCGCCGAGGAGCGCGCCGAGCCGCGCGCACTCCCCGCGCGTGAGCTGGCCGCCGTGCCGGTGCCGGCCGTCGATCCAGGGGTGCAGCGCGTAGGCGTGGCCGCCGACGACGGCGACCGTACGGCCGTCGCGGTCGGCGAGGGGCGGGGCGACCGGGACGCCGAGGGCGGCCAGTCGCAGGGTGGCCAGATGACGCCGCTCGATGGCGGCCGGATCGGCGGTGTCGGGGTCGAAGTGGTGTTTCAGGAAGTAGCGGCCGCGGGTGGTGCAGAGGCGGTAGCCGCGGTTGAGCAGGCCCTGTTCGACCGGTTCGCAGGCGAGTGCGGAACCGGCGGCGTACAGCCGGAGCAGGGCGCCCAGAGGGGGCGCGTGGGGTACGAGGGGGGGTAAACATGAGCGCGGCACGCGGCAGATGCTAGGGCAAGCGCCAACCCTGTGAGCTGCGGGTTGTCACAGGCAGTCGTCGGTGGTCGCTTTCGGTCACGCGATGGGTCATGGCGAATGCAAGTGCGAAAGATGCGCCGCCGTGACGGCGCGCGGAGCATAGGGTCAGCGCGCCGCGCGCGGCGCGCGCCCGCTCTTCGGGGAGCAGACCGGACACCTCGACATCTTCCCGTGGCCCCGGGCGGCGGGATAACGTGCCGTTGCTCCGGCCTCCTGCAAGGCTCTGACCAGCAAGCTTCCGGCCCGCGTCGATCTACTGGGAATCCCAAGCAGAAAGTACTTGGATTTCCAAGCAAAAACGCAGGTCAGGAGGGGTTTCACAGAAATGTGGAGCACTGGGTAACGTGCATGTTGCAGGGCGCTCGCCGGGGCACCTGTCACGCCTGTTCCCGGCCGAGTGGCACACACCCCGTGCCATGGGTGTCGGAAGCAGGTGAGCCGCACTGGTTCACCCGGCAACCCCGGGGGCCGGACCGACGGAGGAGCACACGTGAGCGTGGACAGCAGTGCCGCGGGCACACCGCGACGCAGCGCCGCAGGCAAGGCCGGTACCACCGGCAGCAAGACCGGCACCAAGCGCACCACCAGCCGTACCACCGCGAAGAAGAGCACCGATCCCGAGCTCGTGCAGCTGCTGACCCCCGAGGGCAAGCGGGTCAAGAACGCCGAGTACGACGCGTACGTCGCCGGGATCACCCCCGACGAGCTGCGCGGCCTGTACCGCGACATGGTGCTCACCCGCCGCTTCGACGCCGAGGCCACCGCCCTGCAGCGGCAGGGCGAACTGGGCCTGTGGGCGTCCCTGCTCGGCCAGGAGGCCGCCCAGATCGGCTCCGGGCGCGCCACCCGCGAGGACGACTACGTCTTCCCGACCTACCGTGAGCACGGCGTCGCCTGGTGCCGCGGGGTCGACCCGACCAACCTGCTGGGCATGTTCCGCGGCGTCAACCACGGCGGCTGGGACCCCAACAGCAACAACTTCCACCTCTACACGATCGTCATCGGCTCCCAGACGCTGCACGCCACCGGCTACGCGATGGGCGTCGCCAAGGACGGCGCGGACTCGGCGGTCATCGCCTACTTCGGCGACGGCGCCTCCAGCCAGGGCGACGTCGCCGAATCGTTCACCTTCGCCGCGGTCTACAACGCCCCGGTGGTGTTCTTCTGCCAGAACAACCAGTGGGCGATCTCCGAACCGACCGAGAAGCAGACCCGCGTCCCGCTCTACCAGCGCGCCCAGGGCTTCGGCTTCCCCGGCGTCCGGGTCGACGGCAACGACGTGCTGGCCTGCCTCGCGGTCACGAAGTGGGCGCTGGAGCGCGCCCGCAGCGGCGAGGGCCCGACGCTGGTCGAGGCGTACACGTACCGGATGGGCGCCCACACCACCTCCGACGACCCAACCCGCTACCGGGGCGACGACGAGCGGCTGGCCTGGGAGGCCAAGGACCCGATCCTGCGCCTGCGCCGGTACCTGGAGGCCTCAAACCACACGGACGACGGATTTTTCGCGGAACTCGAAGCCGAGTCCGAGGCGTTGGGCAGGCGAGTGCGCGAAGCGGTACGGGCCATGCCGGACCCGGACAACTTCGCCATCTTCGAGAACGTGTACGCCGACGGGCATGCGCTCGTCGACGAGGAGCGAGCCCAGTTCGCCGCCTACCAGGCGTCGTTCGCGGACGTAGAGGGGGCCTGACCATGGCAGCGGAAAAGATGGCTCTGGCCAAGGCGATCAACGAGTCGCTGCGCCGCGCCCTGGAGTCGGACCCCAAGGTCCTCGTCATGGGCGAGGACGTCGGCAAGCTCGGCGGTGTCTTCCGGGTCACCGACGGGCTGCAGAAGGACTTCGGCGACAGCCGCGTCATCGACACCCCCCTCGCCGAGTCCGGCATCGTGGGCACCGCGATCGGCCTCGCCCTGCGCGGCTACCGCCCGGTGGTGGAGATCCAGTTCGACGGCTTCGTCTTCCCGGCGTACGACCAGATCGTCACCCAGCTCGCGAAGATGCACGCCCGCTCGCTCGGCAAGGTCAAGATGCCGGTCGTCGTCCGCATCCCCTACGGCGGCGGCATCGGCGCGGTCGAGCACCACTCCGAGTCCCCCGAGGCGCTCTTCGCGCACGTGGCCGGACTCAAGATCGTCTCTCCGTCCAACTCCTCGGACGCCTACTGGATGATGCAGCAGGCCATCCAGAGCGACGACCCGGTGATCTACTTCGAGCCCAAGCGCCGCTACTGGGACAAGGGCGAGGTCAACACCGAAGCCATCCCCGGTCCGCTGCACAAGGCCCGCGTGGTCCGCGAGGGCACCGACCTGACCCTCGCCGCCTACGGCCCGATGGTGAAGCTCTGCCAGGAGGCCGCCGACGCGGCCGCCGAGGAGGGCAAGTCGCTGGAGGTCCTGGACCTGCGGTCCGTCTCCCCGATGGACTTCGACTCGATCCAGGCCTCGGTCGAGAAGACCCGCCGCCTGGTCGTGGTCCACGAGGCCCCGGTGTTCTTCGGTTCGGGCGCGGAGATCGCCGCCCGCATCACCGAGCGCTGCTTCTACCACCTGGAGGCCCCGGTTCTCAGGGTCGGCGGCTACCACGCCCCCTACCCGCCGGCCCGCCTGGAGGAGGAGTACCTTCCGGGCCTGGACCGGGTGCTCGACGCCGTCGACCGTGCCCTGGCGTACTGAGGAGAGGGTCGTGACGACGATGACGGAAGCGTCCGTACGCGAGTTCAAGATGCCGGACGTGGGCGAGGGGCTCACCGAGGCCGAGATCCTCAAGTGGTACGTCCAGCCCGGCGACACGGTCACCGACGGCCAGGTGGTGTGCGAGGTCGAGACGGCGAAGGCGGCCGTCGAACTGCCCATCCCCTACGACGGCGTGGTCCGCGAGCTGCGCTTCGCCGAGGGCACCACGGTGGACGTGGGCACGGCGATCATCGCGGTGGACGTGACGGGCGGGGCGCCGGCCGGGGAGCCCGCCGCGGTCCCGGCCCCCTCCCCGGAGCCGGAGAAGAAGCCGGAGGGCCGCCAGCCGGTCCTCGTCGGCTACGGCGTGGCGGCCTCCTCCACCAAGCGCCGCCCGCGCAAGGGCCCGGAGGTCACGGTCGCCGAGGCGGCCGTCCAGGCAGCGGTCCAGCAGGAGCTCAACGGCCACGGCCCCGCTCCGGTCCCCGCCCCTGCCCCGGCCGTTGCCCCGGCCGTGGAGGAGGAGCGGCCCCGCCCGCTGGCGAAGCCGCCGGTGCGCAAGCTGGCGAAGGACCTGGGCGTCGACCTGGCCACGGTGACTCCGTCCGGCCCGGACGGCATCATCACGCGCGAGGACGTGCACGCGGCGGTGGCAGCGCCGACGGCGGTACCGGCCGCTGTGCCGCAGCCGGCCGCCCCTGAGCTCGCCGCGACCCCGGCCGTCGCCTCCCCCGACAGCGCCCGCGAGACCCGTATCCCCATCAAGGGTGTCCGCAAGGCGACGGCGGCGGCGATGGTGGGCTCCGCGTTCACGGCCCCGCACGTCACGGAGTTCGTGACGGTGGACGTGACCCGCACCATGAAGCTGGTGGAGGAGCTGAAGCAGGACAAGGACCTGCAGGGCCTCCGGGTCAACCCGCTCCTCCTCATCGCGAAGGCGTTGCTGGTCGCCATCAAGCGCAACCCGGACATCAACGCGTCCTGGGACGAGGCGAACCAGGAGATCGTGCTCAAGCACTACGTCAACCTGGGCATCGCCGCGGCCACCCCGCGCGGCCTGATCGTGCCGAACATCAAGGACGCCCACGCGAAGACGCTCCCGCAACTCGCGGAGGCGCTCGGCGAGCTGGTCGGCACGGCCAGGGACGGCAAGACGTCACCCGCGGCGATGCAGGGCGGCACCGTGACCATCACCAACGTCGGCGTCTTCGGCATCGACACGGGCACGCCGATCCTCAACCCGGGCGAGGCGGCGATCCTCGCCGTCGGCGCGATCAAGCTCCAGCCGTGGGTCCACAAGGGCAAGGTGAAGCCGCGTCAGGTCACGACACTGGCCCTGTCCTTCGACCACCGGCTGGTGGACGGAGAGCTGGGCTCGAAGGTCCTGGCGGACATCGCCGCGATCCTGGAGCAGCCGAAGCGGTTGATCACCTGGGCGTGAGGCCTGCCCCTCTCTGACAAGCGTGAACACTGAGACCGTAAGTTCTGCTTACGGTCTCGCGGACACTCCCGGTCTGAGGGACATAGCCTGAGAGTGGGCGGCCGCAACTTCGGATTGCGACCGCCCACTCCCTTTCCTTCGCAACTCTCAGTGCTGGTTGAGCACGTAGACCGGCGCCCCGTTCTCCGTCCCACCCCGCGAGTGAATGCAGGCGTGCTTGCGCAGCAGCCGGAGACACTCGTTGACGCGGTGCACCGTCAGGCCGGTACGCGCGGCGATCGATTCGAGCGGCTCGCGCAGCTCACCCTTCTCGACCAGGACAGGGGCGATCACGACGGCCACTGTCCATACCTCCTCGGTCACGGACAACCGCCGTCGCCAGTCGGCGAGTACGGACTCGGTGGTCGGTAGCGATCCTCGCAGTGTCGAGTTCCGCCCAGACGCTTTTGCCGACGGTCAGTTTCTCCACGGACCAGCGGGAGGCGAGCATACGGACGATGAGCAGGCCGCGGCCGGATTGATCACCGGGGGCGGCGGAGACGGCGGCGTCCGGGAGCCGTTCGCCTCTCGGGTCGGTGACGGAGACGCGGAGCGCGGTGCCGGTGAGTGATGTCTCCACGCGGAACAGGCGGTCTCGCAGGCACCCGTACAGTAACGCGTTCGTGCACAACTCGCTGGCCAGCAAGGCCGCGTCGCCGGCGACGCCGGGGTGGTGTCCCCAGGCGACGGCGAGTTGGGCGACGCGTCTGCGGGCGCGGGGGATGTTCTGGGGAAACGGGGTGTAACTGACGCTGTCGTAGCGGTCGTACGGCTTCGAGGGACCGGGAGGGCAGGAGTCGGTCACAGGATCCTCCGGGAGCTGGGGGTTGGGGTGGCTTCGCCGTGCGGCGTAGGTGAGGACAGCACGGTGCCCTTCCGCCAACTGATTGGATGCGTGGCTGATTGAGCACAAACGGTAGCCATCGGCGGAACGTGCCATCAAGTTCTCAGCCAGAAATATTTACTCGAACTGACTTGCCTGCAGTACGGTCACGCCAGAGACGATGGTCGACTCTGTGACAGGGGAGGCGCGATGGCGGACAGGTACCGGGACCCTGACCGGGGCAGGACCGTATCGACGGTGCTCGCGCGGAGGTTGGGCGGTGAGCTCCTGCGTATGCGGGAGGCGTGTGGGATGCGTCAGCCTCACGCCGCCGAGGCGCTGTCGTCGTCCGTGGCCAAGGTCGCCAAATTGGAGCGCGGTGGCGTGCCCATACGGGACCCGGACATCCGTGCGCTGTGCCACCTGTACGGCGAGAGCGACGACGCGGTGATCGAGCGGCTGCTTGCGCTGGCGCGGACGGATCGGGAAAGGCGCAAGGCGAAGGGTTGGTGGAATCAGTACCCGCAGCTTCCCGCCATGGTTGAGTACGTCGCCCTTGAGGACATCGCCACCAGCATCCGCACGTGGCAACTCGCCTTTATTCCAGGGTTGCTGCAGACGCCGGACTATGCGCGGGCCGTGGCGGTGGGTGCCGGCTCCTGGGAGGACCCAAGCGACATCGAGCCCTTCGTGGAAGCGAGGCTTGCCCGACAGGCACGACTACGGTCGGAACGCCCGCTGGAGTTGTGGGCGGTGATCCACGAGGGTGCACTGCGTCAGTCGGCAGGTGGCCGTGAAGTGATGCGGCAACAGTTGGGGCATCTGCTCGAACTGGCCGCCCTGGACACGGTGAAGATCCAGGTGGTGCCGTTCCTGGCAGGGGCCAATCCCGGCATGATCGGGGCGTTCAGCATCGTCTCGTTCGCCGAACCCGCAGCGCTGGACGTCGTACACATGGATGTGCCTTCTTCTACCCTCTGGCTGGAGACTGAAGAGGACGCCGCCCGTCATGGCCGGATCTTCGACCGCATCGCGCGGGTCGGGCTGGCGGAACGCAACGCCGTCGATCTGATCGAGACCATTCGCAAGGAGATGTAGGACCGGTGAGCGAGTTCGAGTTCGTCAAGTCCAGCTACAGCGGTGGAGATGCCGGCCAGGAGTGCGTCGAAGTCGCCCGCAATATCCCCCGTGTAGTGGTTGTCCGGGACTCCAAGGACGCGGACGGGCCAATGATCCGGGTCTCTCCGTCGGCCTGGACATCGTTTGCGATATCCGCAGGACGCTCCCGGGTATGAGCGCTCGCCGCACACCGGCCGGGGACCCGGGATCGGCAATCGAGTGGGGCGACCGTCGCGCCGTTGATGGCGGCGCCGTAGAGCGGACGTTTCTTCTGGACAGACAGACCGGCGCTGTTCCTGGCGTGCTCTGGTTGCCGTCCACGCCCGTTTCGTCGCTCCCTCCCCTGGTCCTGCTGGGGCACGGTGGCAGCGGGCACAAGCGAAGTGAGCGCATCGTCAGCCTGGCCCGTTGGTTCGCCGCACGGGGCATTGCCGCTCTGGCGATCGACGGGCCGTACCACGGTGACCGGGTTCCCGGTCTTTTGAGCGTCGCGGAGTATCAGTCCCGTGTGGTCGAAGAAGGGATCGACGTCGTTCTCGACCGGACGGCCGAGGACTGGCAGGCGTGTGTGGACGCTCTAGCCGGCATGGGTGTCACCGACGGGGACAACCTCGCCTACCTCGGGATGTCCATGGGAACCCGGTTCGGCCTTCCCCTCGCGGCTGCCCTGGGTGACCGGCTCCGCTGCGCGGTCCTGGGCATGTTCGGCCTCAGTCAGACCCCGGCCCTGCACAGCGGCCTTGCTGCCCCGGAACGCGTCGCGACGGACGCCGGACGGACAACCGCCCCCGTCCTGTTCCACATTCAATGGGATGACGAGATCTTTCCCCGGGACGGGCAACTGGCTCTCTTCGACGCGTTCGGGTCGAAGGAGAAGGTGGTGGTCGGTTTCCCCGGTCGCCATGGCGAGAACCAAGACGTTGCCATCGCTCTGTGGCGTGACTTCGTGTGCCGCCACCTCGATGTCGGGCACGGCTGAACGGCAAAGGCCCGCCGCAGACAACCGCTGCGGCGGGCCTTCGTCGGCTCGGTGCGAGGTGGGTCAGATGGTCGCGAAGCCGTAGTTCAGGAGCTTCGTCGCGTCCGTCGCGCGCTGGGTGATCGAGGAGGAGGCGAGGACGGTGCCGATGACCGTCTTGCCATTGCGGGTCGCGGCGAAGACCAGGCAGTACTTGGCCTCGGGGCCGGAGCCGGTCTTGATGCCGATGGCGCCGCTGTAGCTGCTGAGCAGCGTGTTGGTGTTGGTCCAGGCGCCCATGGTGCGGGTGGAGCCGGTCTTGGTGATCGTCTTCGCCGTGTACTTCTTCGTCTTGACGACCGTGCGGAACGTGGAGTTCTTCATCGCGCTGCTGGCGATCTTCGTCAGGTCGCGCGGCGTCGAGTAGTTGTTGCCGTTGCCGATGCCGTCGAAGGAGTCGAAGTGGGTGTGGGTCAGGCCCAGGTTCTTCGCGGCGGTGTTCATCTTGCCGATGAAGTTGGCGACGCGCTTGGCGCGGGTGGTGCCCGAGCCATACGTGTCCGCGAGCGCGTAGGCGGCGTCGCAGCCGGAGGGCAGCATCAGCCCGTAAAGCAGCTGGCGGACGGTGACCTTGTCGCCGACGATGAGGTGCGCCTGGGAGGCGTTGTTGGCGACGACGTAGTCGCTGTACGCCTTCTGGATCGTGACCTTCTTGTCGAGGTTCAGGTTCGACTGGGCGAGCACGACCTTGGCGGTCATGATCTTCGTGGTGGAGCCGGTGGACAGCTCGGTGTCCGCCTTCTTCGTGTACAGCGTCTTCGCGTTCGCGTTGTTCATGATGTAGCCGCCCTTGGCCACGATCGTGGGCGCGGTGACGGCCTGCGCGGGCGCCGCGGTGAGGGCTCCGGTCGCGAGCATCGCGCCGGACGTGACGGCGATGGCGACGGCCTTGCGGAGGCGGGTGCCCTTAATACCGGTAATCAACTGAAATACCCCGAGTCGAGTCGAGTCGTAATGCCCCTGGCGTGCGGCCGAGTTGGGGGTGCCGAAGCGAGTGGGGCCGCACGTGTGTGACACGTAAGTAGCACAGATGGTTGTGCGGCTGCTGAGAGCGATTTACATCACGTCCGGATGATGGACTCCCGTGCCGCTTGCGTACGTGTTGTATCTAAGCTGTGGGCATGAGCCTGGCCGTCAAGCAGCCCCCCGCCGCCGACCGCGTCTACTCCCACGTCAAGCAGGGCGTCCTGGACCGCCACTACGAAGGCGGCACCCTCCTCACCGAGGGCGAGCTGGCCGACGCCGTGGGCGTCTCCCGCACCCCGGTGCGGGAAGCGCTGCTGCGGCTCGAGGTCGAGGGTCTGATCAAGCTCTACCCGAAGAAGGGGGCCATGGTGCTCCCGGTCTCCGCGCAGGAGATCGCGGACGTGGTGGAGACCCGGATGCTGGTCGAGGAGCACGCGGTGCGCAAGGCCGTACCGGCGTCGGCGGGGCTGGTGGCCCGGCTCCAGGAGCTGCTCGACCGGCAGAAGGCCGAGGCCGCCGCAGGTGACCTGGCCGCCGCGGCCGTCACCGACCGCTGCTTCCACGCCGCGATCGTCCGCGACGGCGGCAACGAGATCCTCTCCCGCCTCTACGACCAGCTGCGCGACCGCCAGCTGCGGATGGGGGTCGCGATCATGCACGCGCACCCCGACCGCATCGCCAAGTCGCTGACCGAGCACGAGGAGATCCTGGACGCGCTGCGCGCGGGGGATGCCGATCGCGCGGTCGGCCTGGTGCACCGGCACGTCGACTGGTTCGCGCACCTGGCGCGGGGTGAGGTCCGATGAGTCGCGGCAGCGTGTCGTTGCCCGGTGATCCGCCGGGCGGCCGCCGGGCCGTGGCGGTCTGGAGCATAGGCGTCTCGGTCTACTTCGTCGCCGTCATCTTCCGGACGTCCCTCGGGGTCGCCGGCCTCGACGCGGCCGACCGCTTCCACGTGGGCGCCTCGGCGCTGTCCACGTTCTCGATACTCCAGCTGCTGGTCTACGCCGGCATGCAGATACCCGTCGGCCTGCTGGTCGACCGCCTCGGCACGAAGAAGATGCTGTCCATCGGCGCCGTGCTGTTCACCGCCGGGCAGCTGGGCTTCGCCTTCTCCCCGTCGTACGGCACCGCGCTCGCCTCGCGCGCGCTGCTCGGCTGCGGTGACGCGATGACGTTCATCAGCGTGCTGCGGCTCGGCACCCGCTGGTTCCCGGCCCGGCGCGGTCCGCTCGTCGCCCAGCTCGCCGGTCTGGCGGGCATGGCGGGCAACCTCGTCTCCACGCTGGTCCTGGCCCGGCTGCTGCACGGCATCGGCTGGACCCCGGCGTTCGCGGGCAGCGCCCTGGCCGGTGCGGTCGTCCTGGTCCTCGTCCTGTTCTTCCTGAAGGACCACCCCGAGGGGCACGAGCCGGAGCCCTTCCCGCACCAGGGGGCGGCCTACGTGCGGAAGCAGATCGCCGCGTCCTGGCGGGAGCCGGGGACCCGGCTGGGCCTGTGGGTGCACTTCACCACCCAGTTCCCGGCGATGGTGTTCCTGCTGCTGTGGGGACTGCCGTTCCTGGTCCAGGCGCAGGGGCTGTCCCGCGCCACGGCCGGTGAGCTGCTGACCCTGGTCGTCCTCTGCAACATGGTGGTCGGACTGGTCTACGGCCAGATCGTCGCCCGGCACCACACGGCGCGGCTGCCGCTGGCGCTGGGCACGGTCGGGGCGACGGCCGTGGTGTGGGCGGCGACGCTGGTGTATCCGGCCGACCATGCCCCGATGTGGCTGCTGGTGGTGCTGTGCGCGGTGCTGGGCGCGTGCGGGCCGGCGTCGATGATCGGCTTCGACTTCGCGCGGCCCGCCAACCCGCCCGAGCGGCAGGGGACCGCGTCCGGGATCACCAACATGGGTGGTTTCACGGCCTCGATGACGACGTTGTTCGCGGTGGGCGTGCTGCTGGATGCCACCGGTGACAACTACGCGGTGGCCTTCTCGTGCGTGTTCGTGCTCCAGGCGCTGGGGGTGAGCCAGATTCTGCGGCTGCGGGGGCGGGCGGTCCGGCGGGAGCGGGAACGGTTGGTGGCGAGCCGGGTGGAGACGGTGCACGTGCCCGCATAGGTTCTCCCACCCGCGCACCACCCGTTTGCTGTGGGCAGAGAGGCTCGGCGACCTGTGGGGCTGATCGCCGTCGGCGGCTTTCCGGATGTGCGAGCGATCGGTCAGCCGGTTCGGCGATCAGTAAGCCGTGGGTGCGGGTGAGGCGGTCATCGCGCCGTCGGGACGAGGGTCAGGTAGGCCAGACCCAGCACACCCCGGTACGTCAGCCAGGCCGAGCGGTGGCTGTCCAGGCGGGCTCGGGTCTCCGTCGCCAGGGGGTGGCCGGGGTTGGCCGCCAGCCAGACCTCCGTGTCCGCCTGGTACGCCGACTCGAACTCCTCCCACTCCTCCATGCTCGCCGTCTCGATCCACTCCGGGCGGAAGCCGGCGGCCACCGCCAGGTCGGTCAGGGCGGCCAGGTCGTGGTGGTCGGTGGCCGAGGCGCCCGGCCACATTCCGGCCAGCTCCGCCTCGGTCGGGGTGCGCTGCCAGAAACCCTCGCCGAGCAGGACGCGCCCGCCGTCGGCCACCAGCCGCCGCAGCTCCCGCAGGGCCGGCACGAGATCGTCGCCCAGTGCCTGGCTCGCCCCGAGGCAGAGCACCACGTCGGCCGGGCCGCGGCCGGTGCCCACCGCGGACTCCTCGGCGAACTCCACCCGGCCGGCCAGCCCTCGCGCCCCGGCGGCCCGCCGCCCCCGCTCCAGGTCCGCCGCGTTCACGTCCACTCCGACGCCGTGGGCCTGCGGTACGGCCGCCAGCAGCCGGAGCATCAACTCGCCCCAGCCGCAGCCGATGTCCAGCACGCTGCCGGGCTGCGAGCCCGCGAGGCGCCGGACCATCGCGGTCGCACGGGCCTCGGAGAGCGGGCCGTGGAAGGTGAGCCGGGTGAGGCGGGGCGGGAGGTCGTCCTGTGGCGCGGTCGCAGAGGTCATGCCGGGAAAGATAGGTCGGGACGGCCGCCGCAGGGCACCGAATTACCGACGCACCCCGCGCCCGCCTCTTTCCCGATTCTTACTGCGTGACCGCGAAGTTGCGCAGGATCGCCGCCGTCAGCTCCGGTTCGCCCTCCGCCTTCACCCGGTCCGCGACCGCGTCCGGCGTGGTGCGGCCGCAGGCCAGGCGGACGAAGGTCTCCCAGTCGAGGGTGAAGGTGGCGGCGGGACCGAGGGCGGGGGCCGTTTCGAGGGTGCCGCGGCCCTGGATGTCGACGCGGATGGTGCGCAGGAACTCGATGGGGCCGTGCACGTCGAAGACGATGGCCGAACTGCGCGGTGCGTTCGCCTTCTCGGCGACGACGGCCGGCAGCTCGCCGAGCAGCACGTCACGGGCGATGTGCGCGCCGGGGGAGTCGAGGTTGCCGGGGCGCCCGAGGGCGGCCCGCAGATCCTGCTCGTGCACCCACACGTTGAAGGCGTGGCCGCGCATGGACTCTTCGAGGGTGAGCTCGGTGCCGAGCGGGGCGCGCACCTTGGCGCCCGGGTCCCGCGACTCGTTCCGCAGCTGGCGGTTGCGGCGGATGATCACGTACTCCAGCTCGGAGGTCATCTCCGGCGCCGTGTGGTGGCGGCGGACGTCGACCTGCATCTCCATGTAGCGCTGCTGGTCGTTGGTGACGTGGAAGAGGTCGCGCGGCAGGGTGTGGATGGGGCGCGGGTCGCCGAGCATCTCGCAGTCCAGGCCGATGACGTGGGAGACCACGTCCCGCACCGACCAGCCCGGGCACGGGGTCCGCCGGTTCCACTCGCCCTCGACAAGCGGCGTCACCAGCTCGGATATCGCTTCGATGGAGTGGGTCCAAGCGTCGGCGTAGGGCTGGAGGGTGGGATGCAGACTCACGGAACGGGACCCCTCGGCGGTCGGTACTCGGGCAGGTGGTGGCGGCGCTGCCAGCGGGAGGTGGCTGCTGTCGGCGGGTGTCTTGAAACGCTAAGTTACGCTGCTGTGAGGCACCCCGGCAGTGCTTTCGTGTGACGATCGTAGGCCCGTGTGGACGGCTCGAATGCCAGGACGGTGGTAGTGTGCGCGCCTCGCTCATCCAGATCGATGTAAACGAGGGCGAATCGGTCGAATCTCGTCGGCAGCGCGTGACCGCACTGGTGCGCGAGCAGACGGACGCCGATCTCGTCGTACTGCCTGAGCTGTGGACGACGGGCGCGTTCGCCTACGAGCAGTTCGCCACGGAGGCCGAGCCGCTCGAAGGCCCGACGTACGAGGCGATGGCGAAGGCGGCGAGTGACGCGGGCGTCTGGCTGCACGCCGGCTCGATCCCCGAGCGGGACCCGGACGGCCCCCTCTACAACACGGCTCTCGTCTTCTCCCCCTCCGGTGAGCTGGCCGCGGCCTACCGCAAGATCCACCGCTTCGGCTTCGACAAGGGCGAGGCGGTGCTGATGGGCGCGGGACAGGAGCTGGTGACGGTCCGGCTGCCCGGGACCACACTCGGCATGGCCACCTGCTACGACCTCCGTTTCCCCGAACTCTTCCGCGGACTCGTCGACGCCGGCGCCGAGACGCTGGTGGTCTCGGCGGGCTGGCCCGAGCGCCGGCGCGCGCACTGGACGCTGCTGGCCCAGGCGCGGGCGGTCGAGAACCAGGCGTTCGTGCTCGCGTGTGGAACGGCCGGGACGCATGCCGGGGTTCCGCAGGCCGGTCACTCGATCGTGGTCGATCCGTGGGGTGAGGTGCTGGCCGAGGCGGGCGCCGGCGAGGAGGTCCTCACCGTCGACCTCGACCCGGCCAAGGTCGCGGCGACCCGCGAACAGTTCCCGGCCCTCAAGGACCGCCTGCTCGGCCTGGACCCCCCGCGCCACCGTTAGCCCCTAGTCCCCGTCCCGCTCCTTGTCGGCCAGGTGGATCACGCACACCGCCACCGCGATCAGCAGCGCCGGGTCCGCGTCGTCCCGTACGACGTCGACGCCGTAGGTCTCCCGTACGTGCAGCCAGCGCCGGGAGACCACGGCCAGCAGCTCACCGTCGTATTCGACGGCGAACTCGCGGTCGAGGATCTTGCCGCTGACGTCCAGTTCGGTGCCCTCGGCCAGCCGGACCCGGTAGTGGTTGCGCAGCAGCGACAGCCGCTTGCGCCGGATGGTGGCCAGGGGCTCGCCCTCGCGTTCGATCACCATGGTGTCGCGCAGGGCGAACATCTTCTGGTGGAAGTCGACGAGCACCCGTCCGTGCCGGTCCTTCAGCTCGAACGTGTCGCGCACCCGCATGGCCTTGCCGTCGACGAGGAAGACCTTGTCGCCGCGCTCGTCCTCGATCCAGTAGTCCTCACCGAAGCCGAGGAGCCGGTCGCGTACCAGGAATCTCATACCTGTACCCCTTCCCGCCCCACCGGCCCGAAACGCCGCCGGTAGTCCGACGGGCTGAGTCCCGTCTCGCGCCGCAACCGCGCCCGCAGGTTGGCCGCGGTGCCGAGCCCGCTGCGCGCCGCCACCACGTCCAGCCGTTCCTCCCCGCGCTCGATCAGACGGCAGGCGAGGGCCACCCGTTCCCCCGTCAGCCAGGCCAGCGGGGTGGTGCCCAGCTGGGCGCGGAACCGGCGGTGCAGGGTGGCGGCGGAGACGGCGGCCCGCGCGGCCAGGTCCGCCACGGTCAGCGGCTGCCCGAGCCGCTCCTGCGCCCAGGCCAGCAGCGGGCCGAGCGACTCGTCCGGCACCTCGGGCACCGGCCGTTCCACGAACTGCCGCTGACCGCCGTCCCGGTGCGAGGCGAACACCAGCCGCCGGGACACCGCGTTGGCGATCTCGGCCCCGTGGTCCTGCCGCCAGATGTGCAGCCCCAGGTCGAGCGCGGCCGCGCTGCCCGAGGCGGTGAGCAGGTCGCCGTCGTCGACGAAGAGCACGTCGGGCCGCAGCAGCACCCGGGGATGCAGCTCCCGGAAGGCGTCCGCCCAGCGCCAGTGCGTGGTGGCCGGCCGGCCGTCCAGCAGCCCGGCCTCGGCGAGCGCGAAGGTCCCGGTGCAGAAACTCACGATCCGCACCCCGCGCGCGTGCGCGCGCCGGACGGCGTCGAGGACGTCGGCACCGCGCGGTACGACGTTGTCGGGCCGCCCCGGTACGACGACCGTGTCCGCCTCGTCCACGGCCGCCAGCCCCGCCACCCCGCTGAGCGTGAAGAAGCCGTGGTTCATGCGCACCTCGGGCGTGGGCGCGCAGAGCGTCACCTCGTACGGCGGGACGGGCAGCCCCAGCTCGGGCCGCGGCAGCCCGAACAGCTCGGTGGCGACCCCGACCTCGAACGGATTGGTGCCCGCGTCGACGATCACGGCCACCCGGTGGGTCGACCGTGGGGACTGAGAGGATCCTTGCGGCATATGCGATTTCTAGCACTCACGCGAACGCCGGTCCACGCCCCAGGATGATCGCCATGACCAGCGAACCCATCTCCCTCACCCACGCCCTCGCCTCCTTCGACGACCTGTGGAGCCCCCGCATCGTCACCGCCGTCAACGACTACGACGTCCGCGTCGCCAAGGTCGACGGCGAGCATCTGTGGCACGTCCATGACCACACCGACGAGTTCTTCCTCGTCCTGGAGGGCGAACTGCACATCGCCCTGCGGGAGCCGGCCGGCGAGCGCACGGTCGTCCTCCCGAAGGGCTTGGTCTTCACCGTCCCCCGGGGTACCGAGCACAAGCCGCACGCGCGCGTGCCCACCGAGATCCTGCTCCTCGAGCCCACCGGAACCCTCACGGTGGGCGATCGGCACGACGAGGTTCCCGGGCACGTGGACGCGACGACCGGACACGCCCTCACCTGACCGGGCCGCGGATTCCTCCGGTCCAATGGATGTCCGGGAGTTGAAGTCCCCGTGCGTGTGCGGAAGCTGCCCAACCAACCGGGTGGGCTCCGAGTCCGACGATGCGTAGTTCGCGTAGCCGCGCACGTTCCTCTCGGAGGTTTCCATGCACGCTCGTCCCGCCCGCCGCCGGGCCATACGCGCCCTCCCGGCGATGACGCTGGCTCTCGGTGCGGCCATGGCCGCGTCACTCACCACGGCCGGTACCGCCGACGCCGCGACGGCACCGGCCACCGCCGCGGTCAACCAGTACGACTGGCAGCTCACCTACAAGGCCGCCGCCGGTCAGGCCAACAAAGCCACTGTCACCGCATCGCTCACCGCGGACCGCACGGGCATCGTCTATGTGATCGACGACGTTGTCCCGATCAGCGCGGGCCACGACTGCACCTACCCCGACAGCGCGGACCACACCAAGGTTTCCTGCCGGGTCACCCTCGTGGACAGTCAGGACCCGTACGCCGCGCTGATCGTGAGCCTGGGCGACCGGGACGACACGCTCGCCTACAAGAACGCCACTGACCAGATCTACTTCTACGCCCAGATCTCACTCGGCACGGGCAACGACAAGGCCACCGACTCCGGTCGCCTCGACGGTGCCTACGTCTCGGGCGACGCGGGCAACGACACCATCACCGTGGGCACGGAGGGTCTCGCCTGGGGCGACGACGGCAACGACACGATCAACGCGAGCGGCGGCGACAACATCGTGCAGGGCGGCAAGGGCAACGACGTGCTGCACGGCGGCAGCGGGGCCCAGTACCTGTCCGGCGACGCCGGCAAGGACACGATCACCGGCGGCACCGCGAACGACACTCTGTACGGCGGCACGGGCGACGACGTGCTGTACGGCAACAGCGGCAACGACAAGCTGTACGGCAACAGCGGGAACGACAGGCTGTACGGCGGTCCTGGCCGGGACACGCTCTCCGGCGGCCCTGGCACGGACGTGGTGCACCAGGACTGAGCGGACCGACGGGTCCGGGGCCCGAAGCCGGGCCCCGGACCCCAGGAAGGTCCTGAGGTTCGTCGGAAGTCGTCTGGGACGAGGAACGGGGCCGTCACCTGCTGACCGGGCTGCTCGGCCGCGGTGTCGAGGGATGCGGGCACGAATGAGCAAGAACGGCACGTCGTACGTGTGGCCGGGGCGTGCGCCTCGGCCACACGTGCAGGAATAGCGCCACGCGCGCCTGTGGTTGGCTTGAACCATGGCAAAGCGCGTACGCGTCCGCGCCCCCGAGCTGATCGGCAAGGGCGGCTGGATCAACACAGGTGACAGGCAGCTCAGCCTCGCGGAGCTCCGCGGGCGCATCGTAATTGCCGATTTTTGGACTTTTTGTTGCGTGAACTGCCTGCACGTCCTGGACGAGCTGCGTGAGCTGGAGGAGCGGCACCGGGACACGGTGGTGATCGTCGGGGTGCACTCGCCCAAGTTCGTGCACGAGGCGGAGCACCGTGCGGTCGTCGACGCGGTGGAGCGGTACGGCGTCGAGCACCCGGTGCTGGACGACCCGGAGCTCGCCACCTGGAAGCAGTACGCGGTCCGGGCCTGGCCGACGCTGGTCGTGATCGACCCGGAGGGGTACGTCGTCGCCCAGCACGCGGGCGAGGGCCACGCGCACGCCATCGCGCGGCTGGTCGAGGAGCTGGAGGCGGAGCACGAGGCGAAGGGCACCCTGCGCCGCGGCGACGGGCCGTACGTGGCGCCGGAGCCCGAGCCGACGACCCTGCGCTTCCCCGGCAAGGCCCTCCTGCTGCCCTCGGGGAACTTCCTGGTCAGCGACACCACCCGGCACCAGCTGGTGGAGCTGGCGGAGGACGCCGAGACGGTCGTACGGCGGATCGGCTCCGGCACGCGCGGTCTGACCGACGGCACGGCGGACACCGCCGCCTTCAACGAGCCTCAGGGCCTCGCGCTCCTCGACGACGGCTCGGTGGTCGTCGCCGACACCGTCAACCACGCCCTGCGCCGCCTCGACCTGGCCACCGGTGCGGTGACCACCCTCGCCGGCACCGGCCGGCAGTGGTGGCAGGGCTCCCCGACCTCCGGCCCGGCCCGTGAGATCGACCTGTCCTCCCCCTGGGACGTGGCCGTCTTCGGCGGCAAGGTGTGGATCGCCATGGCCGGCGTGCACCAGTTGTGGGCGTACGACCCGGAGCGCGGGACGGTCGCCGTCGCCGCCGGCACCACCAACGAGGGACTGGTCGACGGGCCGGCCGCCGAGGCCTGGTTCGCGCAGCCGTCCGGCCTGGCGGCCACCGCCGACCGTCTCTGGCTCGCCGACTCCGAGACGAGCGCACTGCGCTGGGTCGACCCGGACGGGCACGTCCACACCGCGGTGGGGACCGGGCTGTTCGACTTCGGGCATCGCGACGGCGCGGCCGAACAGGCCCTGTTCCAGCATCCGCTGGGTGTGACCGCGCTCCCGGACGGTTCCGTCGCCGTCTCCGACACCTACAACCACGCGCTGCGCCGCTACGACCCCGCGACCGGCGAGGTCACCACGCTGGCCACGGACCTGCGGGAGCCGAGTGACGCGGTGCTGGCCGGCGAGGACATCGTGGTGGTGGAGTCGGGCCGCCACCGGCTGACCCGGCTGCGACTGCCCGAGGAGGCGGCCCGGGTGGCGTCGGTCGCCCACCGCACCCAGCGCGCGGCGACCGAGGTCGCTCCCGGCAGGCTCCGGCTCGACGTGGTCTTCCAGGCCCCGGCGGGCCAGAAGCTGGACACCCGGTACGGCCCGTCGACCCGCCTGCTGGTCTCCTCGACCCCGCCTGAGCTGCTGCTCAAGGGCGAGGGCGCGGACACCGACCTGTCGAGGGAGCTGGAACTGAACCCGGCCGTCGAGGAGGGCGTCCTGCACGTCTCGGCGATGGCCGCGTCCTGTGACGACGACGAGGCCAACGCATACCCGGCCTGCCATGTGCACCAGCAGGACTGGGGAGTTCCGGTGCGTATGACTGAGGGAGGGGCGAGTCGGCTTCCTCTTGTCCTGGCCGGGATGGATCAGGACGCCTAGGAACTGCGCGACCCGCCCCAGGCACCCGCAGCCACACCACGACCGGACCGGCTAGCGCCTCCGCGGAACCAGCTTGAACACCGCCACCCCGGCCGCCACCAGCGTCGTGGCCGCCACCACCATCGCCATGCTGTTGATCCAGAGCCCGGTGGCGGCCAGGGTCGCCCCGCCCGCACCGGCCGTGCCCGCGCCGATCACTCTGCCGTACATCGCTTTTCTCCTAAGAGGGTTGAGGGAATCTCACGTCGCCACCCACTTCTCCTCGCTGCGGCGCACCAGCCCCCACAGCGAGGTGAAGTAGACGGCGTGCTGGAAGAGGTCGTAGAGCATCTCCGGAACCATCAGCGCGGCGACCAGGACCGCCTTCGGCCCCGCCCGCCGTACCGAGACGGTCTTCTCGACGACGAAGATCAGGCCGATCGCCGTCCAGAACGGCGACAGGCCCGGCCAGCCGTACAGCGAGGTGTACGCGGCCATGTAGGTCAGGTAGACCAGGAAGGAGAGCGCGCCGAAGCCCATCAGGAACTGCTGCATGAAGTAGCGGGCGGTGACCCGGGTCCAGCCGTAGTCGCGGAGGTTCTCCAGCGCGCCGCGCTGCCAGCGAAGCCGCTGGTGCCAGAGTTTGGGGAGCGTCGGCATGACCTCGGTGGTGACCGAGCAGCCCGCCGGGGACATGGCCCGGTAGCCGAGGGTCTTGACGGCCTTGGTCATCTCGTCGTCCTCGGTGAGCGAGGCGAGGCTGTAGTAGCCGGTGCCGCCGCCGAGCTCGCCGGCGCGTCGGGCCGCGCGGACCTCGCGCAGCACACGGGCGCGGAACATCGTGCCGGTGCCGGTGAGGACCTGGGCCTTGCCGCCGGTGCGCTCCAGTTCCCAGGCGTAGCGGTGGAACTCCATGCGCTGCAGCAGGCCGAGGAGGCCGCCGCCGTCCTCGCCGTAGAACACGCCGCCGACCGCGCCGACCTTGCGGTTGAAGGTGGCCAGCGCGGTCTCGACGAACCAGGGGTTGAGGACGGTGTCGGCGTCCTGGACGAGCAGCAGGTCCCGGTCGTCCAGGTGCGGCAGCACCCACGCGATGGCCTGGTTGAGGGCACCGGCCTTCTTGTGGGTGTTGCCCTGGGTGGGGAAGACCTGGGCGCCGTGGGCGGTGGCGACGCCGGCCGTGTCGTCGGTGCAGTTGTCGGTGACGACGACGACCAGGTCGGGGCGCCTTGTCTGCTCCCAGAGGCCGTCGATCGCGTCGGCGATACGTTTCTGCTCGTTGTGTGCCGGGATCAGGACGGCGAGTCTTGGTCTGTCGCCCGGTTCCTCGGGCGCGGCGTGGGCACGGCGCGTGGCGTGACGGCGCACGGCTCGGTACCCCCTGTCGTGAAGACCTCGGTGGATCCGGAAGCCGATGCTCCGGACCCGTCAGTGATCGAAAGTCTTCACGAAATCCGTACAACTTCGGTAGTTGAAAGCTGTAACGGATTGCTCACGGTTGCCTGTGATGACCCTGTGGGTGTGGCTGTGTCCGTTACACGCCGTATCCGTCTCCGTATCCGTCACGGTGGTGATGATGCCGTTCCTCCTCGACCACCGTCGTCGTCGGCGGCACCATGACCCGCCGGCGGCTGGCGATGCTGCTGAACGTGGCGACGCCGATGATGCCGACGGCCATCAGGATCAGGCCGACGACGTCGAGGTTGACGCCGTTCATGTGCCAGTCGGTCGCGAACGTGAGGATGGCCCCCACGGCGATGAGGATGATGCACCCGCCGAGCCCCATGAGTGTTGCCTCCCCTTCAGGTTCGGTGGTTCCGGTTCACACCGGGTACCCAGGGGCGGGCGGGCCATGTGCAACTACCCCTCCAGGAACGCCACCAGTGCGTTCGCCAGCAGGAACGGGTCGTCGGCGCCGCACAGTTCGCGGGCGCTGTGCATGGAGAGGATCGCCGAGCCGATGTCGACGGTCTGGATACCGTGCCGGGCCGCGGTGATCGGGCCGATCGTGGTGCCGCAGGGCATCGAGTTGTTGGAGACGAAGGTCTGGAAGGGAACCCCGGCCTTCTCGCAGGCGGCGGCGAAGACCGCGCGGCCCGAACCGTCCGTGGCGTAGCGGTTGTTGACGTTGACCTTGAGGATGGGGCCGCCGTTGGCCCGGGGGTGGTGCGTCGGGTCGTGGCGCTCGGCGTAGTTGGGGTGGACGGCGTGGCCCATGTCGGAGGAGAGACAGACGGTGGCCGCCAGAGCTCTCGCCCGGTCCTCGTACGAGCCGCCGCGCGCCAGCACCGAGCGCTCCAGCACGCTGCCGAGCAGCGGGCCGTCCGCGCCGGTGTCGGACTGGGAGCCGGTCTCCTCGTGGTCGAAGGCGGCGAGGACGGGGATGCAGGGCAGTTCGGCGCCGGCCGCCGCCACGGCCGCCAGCGCCGCCGTACCCGCGTGCACGGAGAGCAGGTTGTCCAGCCGGGGACCGGCCATCAGCTCCTGGTCGCGGCCCAGGTAGGCGGGTGGTTCGACGGTGTAGGTCATCAGGTCCCAGCCGGTGACCGAGCCGGCCGGCAGGCCCGACTCCTGCTCCAGGAAGGCGATCAGGTCGCCGTCGCGGACGTCGTCGCCGAGGCCCCAGATGGGCTGGAGGTGGCGCTGCTTGTCGAGCTTGAGGCCCTCGCTGCCGACCGAACGGTCCAGGTGGATGGCGAGTTGCGGCACCCGCAGCAGCGGCCGGTCCACGTCGACGAGGCGGGTGGAGCCGTCGCGCAGGCTCAGCCGGCCGGCCAGGCCCAGGTCCCGGTCGAGCCAGGAGTTCATGAGCGGTCCGCCGTAGATCTCCACGGCGACCTGGCGGAAGCCGTGCGCCCCGGTGTCCGGACGGGGCTTGACCCGCAGGTTCGGGGAGTCGGTGTGGGCGCCGACGATCCGGAACGGCGTGTGCGGCGCGGCGCCCTCCGGGACGTACCAGGCGATGATCGCGCCGCCGCGCAGCACGTACCTGCCACCGGCGGTGCCGTCCCAGGCGTCCGTCTCGGCGACCTGCCGGAAACCGGCCTTCTCCAGTCGTGCGCCGGCGTTCGCCACGGCGTGGTACGGCGTGGGACCGGCTGCGAGGAAGGACATCAGGTCGTCGGTGTGACCGCGATCGAAGCGGGAGGGTTCGCTCATGTGCTTCACCTTAACGACGTACGGTGGCCCGCTCCCCTGTGAAGGAGCGGGCCACCGCGGCGGACTCGGTCGGACAGAACGGTCAGAATGCGGCTTCGTCCAGCTCCATCAGGTCGAGGTCGACGCCGGCCGCGACCTTGCGGGCCAGCGTGACGCCCGGCAGCACGTTGGCCGCGAAGAACTTCGCTGCCGCGATCTTGCCGGTGTAGAACGCCTTGTCCTTGTTCGACGCCGTCTCCAGCTTCTCGGCGGCGACCGCGGCGCCCTTGAGCAGCAGGTAGCCGACGATCACGTCACCCGAGGCGAGCAGCAGGCGGGAGGTGTTGAGGCCCACCTTGTAGATGTTCTTGACGTCCTGCTCGGTGGCCGCGAGGTCGGTCAGCATCAGGCCGACGATGGCCTCCAGCTCGACGGCCGCCTTCGCGAGGTGCTCGCGGGCGCCCGCCAGCTCCTCGCCGCCCGTCCCCAGCGCCAGGAACTTCTTGATGTCCTCGGCGAGGGAGTTCAGGGCCGCGCCCTGGTTGCGGACGATCTTCCGGAAGAAGAAGTCCTGGCCCTGGATCGCCGTGGTGCCCTCGTACAGGGTGTCGATCTTGGCGTCGCGGATGTACTGCTCGATCGGGTACTCCTGCAGGAAGCCGGAGCCGCCGAAGGTCTGCAGCGACTGGGCGAGCTGCTCGTAGCCCTTCTCGGAGCCGTAGCCCTTGACGATCGGCAGGAGCAGGTCGTTGAGCGCGTGCTCGGCCTTCGGGTCCTCGCCGTTCGCCTCCTTGACGGCGATCGCGTCCTGGATCGAGGCGGTGTAGAGGACGAGCGCGCGCATGCCCTCGGCGTACGCCTTCTGCGTGATCAGCGAGCGGCGGACGTCGGGGTGGTGGGTGATGGTGACCTTGGGCGCGGTCTTGTCCATGAAGTTCGCGAGGTCCGGACCCTGGACGCGCTCCTTGGCGTACTCCAGGGCGTTCAGGTAGCCGGTGGACAGCGTCGAGATGGCCTTCGTGCCGACCATCATCCGGGCGAACTCGATGATCCGGAACATCTGGCGGATGCCCTCGTGCTTGTCGCCGATGAGCCAGCCCTTGGCCGGGTGGCGGTCGCCGAAGGTCATCTCGCAGGTGTTGGAGGCCTTCAGGCCCATCTTGTGCTCGACGTTCGTCGCGTAGACGCCGTTGCGCTCGCCCAGCTCGCCGGTCTCGAAGTCGAAGAGGTACTTCGGGACGAGGAAGAGGGACAGGCCCTTGGTGCCGGGGCCGGCGCCCTCGGGGCGGGCGAGGACGTAGTGGAGGATGTTCTCCTCCATGTCGTGCTCACCGGAGGTGATGAAGCGCTTCACGCCCTCGATGTGCCAGGAGCCGTCCTCCTGCTGGACCGCCTTGGTACGGCCGGCGCCGACGTCCGAACCCGCGTCGGGCTCGGTGAGCACCATGGTCGAACCCCAGGTCCGGTCCACGGCGATCTGCGCCCACTTCTTCTGCTCCTCGGTGCCCTCCTCGAAGAGGATGCGGGCGAACGCCGGGCCGGAGGAGTACATCCACACGGCCGGGTTGGCGCCGAGGACCAGCTCCGCGTAGGACCAGATCAGCGACGGGGGGGCGGTCGTACCGCCGATCTCCTCGGGCAGGCCCAGGCGCCAGTACTCGGAGTCCATGAAGGCCTTGTAGCTCTTCTTGAAGGACGCCGGGACCGGGGCGGTGTTGGTCTCCGGGTCGAAGACCGGGGGGTTGCGGTCGGCGTCGGCGAAGGACTCCGCCAGCTCGTTCTCGGCGAGCCGGGCCAGCTCCTCCAGGACGCTCTTCGCGGTGTCGGTGTCCATCTCGGCGAACGGGCCGGTGCCGTACAGCTTGTCGCGCCCGAGCACTTCGAACAGGTTGAATTCGATGTCGCGGAGGTTGGACTTGTAGTGCCCCATGGTGACTGCTCCGTATCCGGATCGGCGAGGCACTGAATCCTCGCGCAAGCTTTCACATACCAACGAGTAGCACCGATGATGCTACCCGTCGGTAATAAGACGCAACCCCCCTCGGGTGAAGTGTGAGAAGGGTCTACCTTCTCGCGGACACCGCGTGTCTCGGTAGGCTTGCGCGCATGTATGGATACGGCCAGCCCATGGACGGTGGGGCCGCTCAGCAGCAGTACGCCTCGTCGCAGCAGCAGATGGCAGGCGGCCTCGGGGGGTACGGCCAGCAGCCGCCGCTCTACCCCGAGCCGTCCCCGCCCTCGCTCGCGGACGCGGTGCGCGCCTTCACCACCGGTCAGCTGACCGCCGAGGACTTCCAGCAGGTCTTCGCCACGTCCAAGGTGTACTGCCCGCGCGGCGACAACCCCGGGTTCCTGGCCCTGCACAACACCCAGCAGCCGGTGATCCCGATGTTCACCTCGCTGAAGGAGCTGCGCCGGTACGCGGGCAAGGAGTCCAAGTACTTCGTGATCACCGGCGCGGAGGTCATCGACCTCCTCCCGACCGGCTACGGCTTCGTCCTGGACATGGAGGGCGAACACCGGATGGTCTTCGACGCGAAGGCGGTCGAGCAGATGGTGGAGTTCGCGATGCGGCGGATGTACGGGTAGCGCTTCGCTGGGAGTGCCGCGATCTGCGGTCTGCCGATTGCCGTCTGCGGCGCCGTCGTGGTTGGTCGCGCAGTTCCTCCCCCAGCGCCCCTTCGGGGCGCTGCCCTCTGAAAACTCACCCCCCGGTTGTCACAGCCATGCCATAGGCTTCCCCTGGCAGCCGCGCCCCGCACGCAACCGCTCTTCTGCGGTCGTGTCCGGGTGCTGCGCGGCGCTCTCATCCACCCGGCGAACCCGGGTTCTCACTGGGGGTTTCATCACTGTGCGCATGCGCAGCACTTCGGTCGCGACGGCGCTCGCGGTCGTCTTCAGCTCGGCGGCGCTGAGCGTCGTGGCGGCGGGGACCGCCTCGGCTGCCGGCACCACCGTCACCAACATCGGCGGCTTCGTCGTGGACGGCCCGCTCCAGCGGGTGTTCGTCGGCGACGCGGCGAACGGCCGGATCCTCGCCTCCGACTACAACGGCACTCTCGTCGACTCGGACGCCGGCCTCGGCAGCGTCAGCGACCTGGCCCTGTCGGACGACGGCAGCACCCTGTACGCGGCCCTGCCCAACACCCACCAGATCCTCGCCCTCGACCCGGCCACGCTGGACGTGAAGACGACGTACAGCATCCCGACCGACACCGGCCCCCGCCACCTGGCCTTCACCGGTGGCAAGGCGTGGTTCTCGTACGGCGACCAGTGGGACGGCGACATCGGCTCCATCGACCCGTCGGCGGACCCGGCGGGCGGGGCCGACCCGGTGGCGATGGCGCAGTTCCCGACCGAGGGCACCTCGGTGGGCCTCTGGGGCCAGGCGCTGCTGGACACCGACCCGAACCGGCCGGGCGTGCTGGCCGTCGGCCAGACCGGCATCTCCACCGACTCCATGGCCGTCCTCGACGTCTCGGACGGCGCCCCCAAGGCCACCGCCTGGTACTTCGGCGACTACACCCTGAACGACGGCATCGGGGACATCGACCTCGTCCCCGGCGCCGACCAGGTGCTGGTCAACGGCACCGACCGGGACGCGTGGGCGGACGGCAAGTTCAGCAAGGCCGGCTCCTACCCCGGAGCGTGGGGTGCCGACATCGCGCCGAACGGGCTGGTCGCCCAGTTCAACGCCGGCAAGGTCGCCGTGTACCGGCCCGACGCCACCAAGCCGCTGCGCACCTACAGCCTCGGCACCTCGACCGACTACGCCACCGGCAACCTGCGCTGGGCGCCGGACTCCTCGCGGATCTTCGCGCTGGCGTCGAACGGCGGCACCTTCACGCTCAAGGTCCTGACCCAGCCGACGCTCAACGTGCCGACGCTCACGGTCAACGCCCCGAGCTCGGCGCCCCGCGCCAAGAAGCTCACCGTCACCGGCAAGCTCTCGGCGACGGTCGCGCTGCCCGTCGGCGCCAAGCTCTCCGTCACCCGCACAGACCTCGAGAGCCCCGGCGGGAAGGCGCTGCCGGCCGTCACGGTGAAGTCGGACGGTACCTACTCCTTCGCCGACACCCCGCCGGCCGGCGGCACGGTCACCTACAAGGTGACCTACGCGGGCGACGCCGACCACACCGCGGCCACCGCCTCCGACAAGGTCTCGGTCTCCCGTGCGGGCACGAGCCTGAGCCTGAACAACAACGGCAAGCTGTACAACTACGGCGCCGACGTGAAGTTCACCGCGCACCTCGGGACGACGTACAAGAACCGCTCGGTCAAGATCTACGCGGACCCCTTCGGCAGTGACAAGGGCAAGAAGCTGATCAAGACCGGCAAGGTGGACTCCCACGGGAACATCGCCGCCTGGGTGGACATGACCCGCGACACGGCCGTCTCCGCGGTCTTCGACGGGGACGCCCGCTACGCGCCGAAGACCGCGAAGGTCACGGCGTACGCGCGGGTCAAGATCTCCACCTCGCTCTCGAGGTACTACAAGACGGCGAAGATCGGTTCGACGTCGTACCGCTGGTTCCACAAGAACACCAGCCCGGTGTTCAACACGACCATGACCTACTACCCGGGCCGTGAGCACCGCCTGGACCTGGAGGTCTACTACCAGGGCAAGTGGTACGCGACGGACTCCGAGTACTTCGGGCTCGGCACGAACGGCAAGACGTCCGTGCAGCTCGACGCTCCCGGTGAGTCCGGCATCCGGGCGCGGATGCGGTCGGTGTACGTCAACGGCTCGTCCGGCGACACCGTGAACTCCACGACCTACGGCGCGTGGAACTACCTCTACTTCAGCAACTGATCCACCGAACGGGGGACGACGGGCCCGGAGGGAATGCCCTCCGGGCCTTCGTCGTTAGGGGTGGCAGAAAGTTCAACGCTCAACTAAACTGGGCGCACAAGGAGGAGCCAACATGCCTGCAGTGACCGTCGAGAACCCGCTCACCCTGCCTCGGGTGGCCGCACCGGCCGACGCCGTGGCCCGTCCCGTGCTCACCGTCACGACCGCGCCGAGCGGTTTCGAGGGCGAGGGTTTCCCGGTGCGCCGGGCGTTCGCGGGGATCAACTACCGCCACCTGGATCCGTTCATCATGATGGACCAGATGGGTGAGGTGGAGTACGCGCCGGGCGAGCCCAAGGGCACCCCCTGGCACCCGCACCGCGGCTTCGAGACCGTCACCTACATCATCGACGGCATCTTCGACCACCAGGACAGCCAGGGCGGCGGCGGCACCATCACCAACGGCGACACCCAGTGGATGACGGCCGGCTCCGGCCTCCTCCACATCGAGGCCCCGCCGGAGTCCCTCGTCGTCTCGGGCGGTCTCTTCCACGGCCTCCAGCTGTGGGTGAACCTCCCGGCCAAGGACAAGATGATGGCGCCGAGGTACCAGGACATCCGCGGCGGCCAGGTGCAGCTGCTGACGACTCCCGACGGCGGTGCGCTGCTGCGCGTCATCGCGGGCGAGCTGGACGGCCACGCCGGCCCCGGCATCACCCACACCCCGATCACGATGATCCACGCGACCGTCGCCCCGGGCGCCGAGGTCACGCTGCCCTGGCGCGAGGACTTCAACGGGCTGGCGTACGTGCTGGCCGGCAAGGGTTCGGTGGGCGCGGAGCGCCGTCCGATCCACCTGGGCCAGACGGCCGTCTTCGGCGCGGGCTCCTCCCTCACCGTCCGCGCGGACGAGAAGCAGGACTCGCACACGCCGGACCTCGAGGTCGTCCTGCTCGGCGGAGAGCCGATCCGTGAGCCGATGGCCCACTACGGCCCCTTCGTCATGAACACCAAGGACGAGCTCATGCAGGCCTTCGAGGACTTCCAGAAGGGCCGCCTGGGCACGATCCCGGCCGTACACGGCATGACGGAGACCGGCCCGCAGGCGTAACCGACACAGCCCCCGGAGAGGCCCGGCGCCATCCCGCGCCGGGCCTCTCGGCATTCACCACCGACTCGACCTCGCCTTTTCATCGACCGAGTCGCCTTCCCACCTCCGACCTCGCCTTTTCATCGGCCGGGTCGCCTTCCCACCTTCGGCCTCGCCTTTTCATCGACCGAGTCGGGTGGTGGGTGGGCAAAGGTTTCGGGAGCCCCCTGGTACGGGAAGTGCGGGGCCGGTTCACTCGGCAGGGGGTGTACGGCGGGGCATCCGCCGGCCTCGCATGGTCCGCTAGGACTCGTGCAGCTGTTGCCCGAGCCCGTGCGCCGTTTCGCCGCGTGGTGTGCCGTGCTGCTGCTGGCCGCCGGGGTCGGCTACGTCGGCATCCGGCTCTGCGCCGAGTTCCGCACCGCGGTGACCCCGGTCCTGCTCGCCCTGCTCGGCACCGCGCTGCTCGGCCCGCTGCACCGGCGGCTCGTACGGGTCGGCGTACACCGCTCCCTCGCCGCCGGACTCACCTGCGTCGCGGTCGTCGCCGTCGCCGGCGGTGCCGTCTACATCGTCGTCGCGGCTCTCGTCGACACCGGCGACCAGATCGTCGCCTCCCTCAAACAGGCCGCGAAGTCCCTGGCCCAGCACTTCGGAGCCGCCGGGACCTCGATCGGCGACCTGGCCGGCAGCGCCAGGGACCTGCTCGCCAAGTTCGGCGGGACCGCCGCCTCCAACGTCATCAGCGGTGTCAGCGTGGTCGGCGAGGGCATCGCCATGGCCGTCCTCGCGCTGCTGCTCGTCTTCTTCTTCCTGCGCGACTCGGACCGGGTCGTCGCCACCATCCGGGCCGTGGCACCCGGTTCCAGTGCCGACATGGTCGAGGCCATGGCCCGCAGGGCCTTCGAGGGCATCGAGGGGTTCATGCGCGGCACCACCGTCATCGCGTTCATCGACGCCGTCTGCATCACCGTCGGCCTGCTGGTCCTGCGCGTACCGGGGGCCGTCGGGCTCGGCGCGCTCGTCCTCGTCGGCGCCTACATCCCCTACCTCGGCGCCTTCATCTCCGGCGCCGTCGCCGTCCTGGTCGCCCTCGCCGACCGCGGCTTCGTCATCGCGCTGTGGGCGCTGGGCGTCGTACTCGCCGTGCAGGTGCTGGAGGGGCACGTGCTGCAGCCCATGATCCAGAGCCGGACCGTGCAGATGCATCCGGCGGTGGTGATGCTGACCATCACGGCCGGGGCCTCCGTCGCCGGGATCCTGGGCATGCTGCTGGCCGTACCGCTCACGGCGGCCGCCTTCGGGGTCGTACACGAACTGCACGCCCGGTACGCCACCCGCTAGGACCCGCCGGCCTCCTTGCCGGACTCGTACAGCTCGAACCAGATGCTCTTGCCCTGCCCGCGCGGGTCGACGCCCCAGGCCTCCGCCAGGATCTCGATCAGGACCAGGCCGCGGCCGGACGAGGCCAGTTCGCCGGGGCGCCGCTTGTGCGGGAGGTCGTCGCCCGCGTCCGTGACCTCGACCCGCAGCCGCCGTTCGGGGGCCCGCCCGGAGACCTCGGCGAGCAGCAGCGCGTCCGCGTCGGTGTGCACGAGGACGTTCGTGAGCATCTCGGAGACCAGCAGCACCGCCGAGTCGACCTGGTCCGGCGAACCCCAGTCGTGCAGCAGCTCGCGCACGTGCTGGCGGGCCTCGGCGACCCGCTCGGGCTCGTCCTGGGCCACCGACAACAGGGTGCGGCGGATCCGCGGCCGTACCGCCAGGGGCTCCTCGCCGCGGCCGGCGCCCGGCCGGGACAGCAGCAGGACCGCGATGTCGTCCTCGCGGCGGTCGGCCAGCGGCCCGGTGGTGTGGTGCGAGGACGGCCCGTGAACGGCCTGGACCAGGCCGTCGGCGAGTTTCTCCAGGTCGCCGTCGCCGTGCTCCTCCATGATCGTCCGGATCCGCTGCCAGCCGCTCTCCATGTCGTGGCCGCCGGTCTCGATCAGACCGTCGGTGCAGATCATCATGGTCTCGCCGGGTTCGAGGGCGAACCGCGTCGTCGGGTAGTCGGCGTCCGGGTCGATGCCGAGCGGCAGCCCGCCCGCCGTCGGCCGCCGCAGCACCGTGCCGTCGGCCATCCGGATCGTCGGGTCGAGATGGCCCGCACGGGCGATCTCCAGCACCCCGGTCGCCGGATCCGCCTCGACGTACAGGCAGGTCGCGAAGCGCAGGTCGGCGTCGTCCTCGGCGTAGGTGATCCCGTGCAGGAAACGGGAGGCCCGGGAGAGCACCGCGTCCGGGCGGTGGCCCTCGGAGGCGTAGGCGCGCAGCGCGATCCGCAGCTGGCCCATCAGGCCCGCGGCCCGTACGTCATGGCCCTGGACGTCGCCGATGACCAGGGCGTGCCGGCCGGACGGCAGCGGGATGATGTCGTACCAGTCGCCGCCCACCTGGAGCCCGCCGCCGGTCGGTATGTAGCGGGCGGCCGCGTCCATGCCGGGTATCTCCGGGCCCAGCGTCGGGAGCATGGAGCGCTGCAGGCCGTCGGTCAGCTCCCGCTCGGAGTCGGCGATCCCGGCCCGGGACAGGGCCTGCGCCAGCATCCGGGCCACCGTGGTGAGCACGGACCGTTCGTCGGGGGTGAACGACACCGGATAGGTGAAGCCCGCCATCCAGGCGCCCATGGTCCGCCCGGCCACCGTCAGCGGCAGGAAGGCCCAGGACTGCCGCCCGAAGCGCTCGGCCAGCGGCCAGGTCACCGGGTAACGGGACCTGTACTGCTCGGCGGAGGAGAGGTAGACGGCCCGGCCGGTCCGTACCACCTCGGCTGCCGGGTAGTCCGTGTCCAGCGGCATGCTGCTGAAGGGGCTGTCCTCGTCGATGTCCTGGCCGTGGTGGCCGATCATCATCAGCCGGTCGCCCTTGACCCCGAAGACGACCAGCCCGTCCGGGGAGAACCCGGGCATCGACAGGCCCGCGGCGACCCGCAGCACCTCCTCCGTGGACCGCGCCTCGGCCAGCGCCCGGCCCGCGTCCAGCAGGAACGCCTCCCGGGAGCGCCGCCAGTCGCCGGTCACCGGATGCTGGACCGCGGTGCCGGGGGACGGTTCGGAGACCTCCTGGATGGTGCCGGTCACCCGGTACACGCGCTCCTCGGAGTCGTACACCGGTCGAAAACGGCTGCGTACGGTCCGGATCAGCCGGCCTCGCTCGTCCATGACCCGCAGCCGGACCTCCCCGAGGGTGCCCTCGACCGCGGCCAGCCGGGTGATGCTCGTGTTCTCGTTCCAGTCCACGGGGTGGAAACGGGACCGGACCAGGGCCTCCGACAGGACGGACGGTTCGGCCGGCAGCCCGATCAGCCGGGCCGCCTCCGCATCCGCGGTGACCAGCCCGGTGGCGGTGTCCCAGTGCCACAGCCCGGTCGCGAGGGCGGCTAGGACGTCCTCCACGGCGGGCAGGGGCTCGCCAGTTCGCATTGCCCTACTTTAGGAAGATGAGATCGCAGAGTGCCACTGTTTCTGCACCGGATTAATGGTGGGAGGCGATCTTTGGGCGGCCGGTACCCTTGGTGGGTCCGGGCACCATGGCCCGGTGCCGGTCGAGGAGAGCACCTCGGCAGACCACGAAGAAGAGGAACATCCGACGATGCATCGGTACAGGTCCCACACCTGCGGCCAGCTCCGCGCCTCTGACGTCGGCACCGACGTCCGGCTGAGCGGCTGGCTGCACAATCGGCGCGACCTGGGCGGCATCCTCTTCATCGATCTGCGCGACCACTACGGCATCACGCAGCTCGTGGCCCGGCCCGGCACCGCGGCCTACGAGGCCCTGGACAAGCTCTCCAAGGAGTCCACGGTCCGCGTCGACGGCCGCGTTGTTTCACGTGGAACCGAGAACATCAACGCGGACCTGCCCACCGGCGAGGTCGAGGTCGAGGTCGGCGAGGTCGAGCTGCTCGGCGCGGCCGCCCCGCTGCCGTTCACGATCAACACCGAGGACGGGGTCAACGAGGAGCGGCGCCTGGAGTACCGCTTCCTGGACCTGCGCCGCGAGCGCATGCACCGCAACATCATGCTGCGCACGGCCGTGATCTCCGCCATGCGCCACAAGATGGTCGCCCTCGGGTTCAACGAGATGGCCACCCCGATCCTCACCGCGACCTCCCCCGAGGGCGCGCGTGACTTCGTGGTCCCCTCCCGCCTGCACCCGGGCAAGTTCTACGCCCTGCCGCAGGCCCCGCAGCAGTTCAAGCAGCTGCTGATGATCTCCGGCTTCGACCGCTACTTCCAGATCGCGCCCTGCTTCCGCGACGAGGACGCCCGCGCCGACCGTTCGCCGGGCGAGTTCTACCAGCTCGACGTCGAGATGAGCTTCGTCGAGCAGGAGGACGTCTTCCAGCCCATCGAGCAGCTGATGACCGAGCTCTTCGAGGAGTTCGGCAACGGCCGTCACGTCACCTCCCCCTTCCCGCGGATCCCGTTCCGCGAGGCGATGCTGAAGTACGGCTCCGACAAGCCGGACCTCCGCGCCCAGCTGGAGCTCGTCGACATCACCGACATTTTCGAGGGCTCGGAGTTCAAGGCCTTCGCCGGCAAGCACGTGCGCGCCCTGCCGGTCCCGGCGGTCCAGGACCAGCCCCGCAAGTTCTTCGACCAGCTCGGCGACTACGCCGTCTCGCAGGGCGCCAAGGGCCTGGCCTGGGTGCGCGTCGGCGAGGACGGCTCGCTGACCGGCCCGATCGCCAAGTTCCTCACCGAGGACAACGTCGCCGAGCTCACCAAGCGGCTCCAGCTGGCCGCCGGGCACGCCGTCTTCTTCGGCGCGGGCGAGTTCGACGAGGTCTCCAAGATCATGGGCGCGGTCCGGGTCGAGGCCGCCCGGCGCTCCGGGCACTTCGAGGAGGACGTCTTCCGGTTCTGCTGGATCGTCGACTTCCCGATGTTCGAGAAGGACGAGGAGACCGGGAAGATCGACTTCTCGCACAACCCGTTCTCCATGCCCCAGGGCGGGATGGAGGCCCTGGAGAACCAGGACCCGCTGGACATCCTCGCCTGGCAGTACGACATCGTCTGCAACGGTGTCGAGCTGTCCTCCGGCGCCATCCGGAACCACGAGCCCGACATCATGCTCAAGGCCTTCGGCATCGCGGGCTACGACGAGGAGACCGTCGAGCGCGAGTTCGCCGGCATGCTCCGGGCCTTCCGCTTCGGCGCCCCGCCGCACGGCGGCATCGCTCCGGGCGTGGACCGCATCGTCATGCTCCTCGCCGACGAGCCCAACATCCGCGAGACCATCGCCTTCCCGCTCAACGGCAACGCCCAGGACCTGATGATGGGCGCCCCGACGGAGCTGGAGGAGACCCGCCTGCGCGAGCTGAACATCTCCATCCGGAAGCCGCAGCCGAAGTAAGGCACACAGGCACGCAGAACCAGCACAGCTGAAGGAAAGGCTCGAAACCGGCGTCGGTTTCGAGCCTTTCGCCTGTGCACCACGTATTCACAGCTCTCTCCGATGTTCGCGCCCGCTCAGCCTTGTCTACGGTCCCTGACCATGACAGACACCCACACCCCCACGGACGATCAATCCCCTGAAGAAAGAAGGAAGTTGGCCCGCCGTACGGTCCTGGCGGCGGGCAGTGTGGCAGTGACCGCGGTGGGCGTCGGCAGCGCCTTCGCGGCGACCGACGGCACCGCCGCGGACACCGGCACCGGAGCCGCGGCCTCCGCCTCTGCCTCGGAGGGCGCCTGCTACACGCTGACCTCCGAACTCGTCGAGGGCCCGTACTACATCGACGCCGACAAGCTCCGCCAGGACGTCACCGAGGACCAGGAGGGCATCCCCCTGCACCTCACCCTCAGGGTGATCGACGCGGAGACCTGCAAACCGCTGCGGAACGCGGCCGTGGACATCTGGCACTGCAACGCGTCGGGCATCTACTCGGGGTACGAGGAGATGGGCAGCGGTGGCGGCGGTGGCGGCACCCCGCCGACCGACGCACCGACCGACGCGCCCACCGGCACCCCCACCGGGCCCCCGCCCGGCGGTGGCGGCGGCCACCAGGAGCCGACCGACGACACCCGCTACCTGCGGGGCACCTGGCACACCGACCGGCACGGGCAGGTCACCTTCAAGACCGTCTTCCCCGGCTGGTACCAGGGCCGGTGCGTCCACATCCACGTCAAGGTGCATGTGGACGGCGAGTGGACGGACGCCGGGTACGAGGGCGGCCACACCTGCCACACGGGCCAGCTGTTCTTCGACGAGAAGTCGGTGCTCCTGTCGGCCGCGGTGGAGCCGTACGCGAGCAACACCACCACCCGCACCACCCTCGACGAGGACACCATCTACCCGGACAACGGGCACGAGGGCGGCCTGCTGTACCTCAAGTACGACCGCCACCACATCGCCCGGGGTGTCCGCGGCCATCTGACGCTGGGCGTCGAACCGGACGAGACGAACAACGGCTGACAATCCGTTACGCGGGCGCCCGGGGCTCAGGTGCGAAGCCCCGGGCGCTTCGGTGGGTGCGGTGCGTTCAGATCACCGGGAGCAGTCCGTCGCCGCCCAGCAGGGTGGGGAACGATGTCTGCGTGAGGCCGACCGCGGGTGCGGTGATGACGCGGCTGCCGGAGGCCGTCGGCCGGGTGGAGCCGCCGGGGAAGACCCAGACGGCCCCGGTGGAGTTGTTCTCGCCCGCCGCGCCGACGAACAGCTCCGGCCTGCCGTCCTTGTCGATGTCCCCGACCGAGACCGTCGTACCGAAGAAATCGTCGGTCTCGGAGGCACCGGGGACGCCCGCGGTGTCCTGGGAGAAGGAGTAGGAGCCGGTGCCGAGGGCGCCGCTGCGGCGGCCGGGGACCACGGTCACCTGACCCGCCCGGCTCCTGGCCAGGCTCTCGAACGGCGATCCGATCACGATGTCCGCGAGTCCGTCCCGGTTGAGGTCGGCCACCGCCAGCGACGCGCCGAAGGTGTCGCCCTTCTCGCTCGCGCCGGGGACGCCGGCCGTGTTCTGCGTGATCTGCACGGGCGTCGTGGCCGGCGAGACACCCGTGGCGGAGCCGTACCAGACGAGGACGCGGCCGCCCGTCGCCCCGTCCACGCCCGCCCTTTCCGGCTCGTCCGGGTCGCCGGCCACGAGGTCGGCGTATCCGTCGCCGTTGATGTCGCCGGAGGCCGTGATCAGGCCGTTGCCCTTGAGCGCGTCGCCGTAGGCGGCGGTCGTGTAGATCTCGCCGCCGCTCAGGCCGCTGAGCCGGTCGGTGGACGAGGCCGGGTCGGGCACGCCGTCGCCGTTGAAATCGCCGAGCGCGACGGAGAGAGGGGACGCCGTGTCGTCGTTGTGGACGGCGGAGCCGAACGTTCCCGTCCGGCTGAACGGTCCGCCGAAGGTCACGGTCCCGTCCCCTCCGGCGGCCGCCACCCGCGTCTTCGACCCGGCGCCGAGGCCGAGCGCGGCGACGTCCTCGCCGTAGTGCGACGGGGAGGAGTACGGCGACGGCAGGTCCGTGCCGCTCGTCAGGCCGCTCCTGCTGCCCCAGAGCACGGTCACCGCGCCGGATTCGGTGCCCTTGGAGGTGTCCTCGTACGGCGTTCCGACCACCAGGTCGGCGTAGCCGTCCCGGTTCAGGTCGGCGGTGGCGGTGGCGGACCCGAAGCCGTCGCCGGCCTCGCTGACGCCCGGCACGCCGGCGGTGTTCTGGGTGATGGTCTTACGGCGGCTCGTCGACAGCCCGGAGGCGGAGCCGTACAGCACGACGACCGCGCCCGCGCCCTCCTTGCCGGACACGTTCGCGCCCGGCGCGGGCAGGACCGCGTCGCGGTAGCCGTCGCCGTTGAAGTCGCCGGGCACGGCGCCGTGTGCGGCGGCGGCCGGGACGGCCGGCAGCAGGACGCCGCCGACCAGAGCGGCGGCCACGAACGCGGCCGCACCCCATCTGCGCATGAGTGACCCCCTGTGGATTCACCGACTGCCCCATCGGCAGGGGGCGCACGCGCATCCCACCCCGCTCGCTCCCCCGCCCTGGCACAAGTGCACGGACTTTACCAGCAGTTGGGCGTGGCCATACCGGTCAGGCGTCGTACCGGCCGTCCCAGGGGTCGCCGAAGCCCAGGTGGTCCGGGTAGAGCTCGGCCCACCCGCCGTCCTCGTCGTCCTTCGCCACCAGCCCGAAGAACACGCCGTCCACCCTGAGTTGGAACGGGCGTATCGCGATGTCCTTGTAGGTCCGCCGCGGGAGGCTGCGCAGCATGCCGGCCAGGTGTGCGCGGGCCCGCGCCAGCACCGAACCGGTGCCGTCCGGATCGAGTTGCTGCTCGGCCCAGCTGCCCGCGCACCAGATCTGCGAGTCGCGGTAGTTGCCCTCGGCGTCGAAGAGATGCAGCACCGCGTAGAGCCGTTTCTGCTCCTCCCAGCCCTCGTCGAGCCGGAAGCCCTCGGGGAACGCGTAGGTGACCGACGCCAGGAACTGGCCGCCGGTGTAGTGACCGATGGCCTCGGTACGGCCGTGGGGCTCGTAGGCGATCGGGATGAGCTCGGGGATTGCCATGGCGAAACCATACGGATGTGTTGTGAGCATGCAGGTACGGGGCCGCCGCTCCTCCAAAAAATTCACGTCTTTCCGCCCGGTCCGGCAGAAGGTGACGGCAACTTTTTCGATCTCCGTGACCACAGAGGAGTGAAGCCCGCCCCCCGGCGGGCCCTCCCCAGCACTTCGGACGTACGTAAGGACTCCCCCGTGGCCTCTGCCTCTCACCGTCGGTCTCTCCGTAAGCGCCGTGCCCTGGTCGTCTCCGCAGCCGTCGTGGCCGCCGGGGTCGGTGCCGGTGCGCTCGTGCTGAGCGCGAACGCCACGTCGGCCGTGGACCTGTACCACCAGACGCTCGCCGCCAAGGACGGCTGGGCGTCGTCCGGTTCCGGTACGACCGGTGGGGCGAAGGCCGACTCCGCGCACACCTTCACCGTCTCCACCCGTGCCCAGCTGGTGAGGGCGCTCGGTTCGGCGAGCGACACCACGCCCCGCATCGTCAAGATCAAGGGCACCATCGACGCCAACACCGACGACTCCGGCAAGAAGCTGACCTGCGCCGGCTACGCGGCGGGCACAGGGTACTCGCTGAGCGCCTATCTGAAGGCGTTCGACCCGTCGACCTACGGCCGCTCCAAGCTGCCCTCCGGCGCCCAGGAGTCGGCCCGCGCCGCCGCACAGAAGAAGCAGGCCGCGAACATCGTCTTCAAGGTGCCCGCCAACACCACGATCGTCGGCGTCCCCGGCACCAAGGCCGGCATCACCGGCGGCATGCTCCAGATCCAGAAGGTCGACAACGTCATCGTCCGCAACCTGACGTTCTCCGACACCGAGGACTGCTTCCCGCAGTGGGACCCGACCGACGGCGACAGCGGCAACTGGAACTCCGAGTACGACGCGGTGACGCTGCGCGGGGCCACGCACGTGTGGGCGGACCACAACACGTTCACCGACGCGGGCCACTTCGACAGCCTCAACCCGAAGTACTACGGCCGTGAGTACCAGGTCCACGACGGCGAACTCGACATCACCAAGAGCTCGGACCTGGTGACCGTCGAGCACAACCAGTTCACCAGCCACGACAAGACGATGCTGATCGGCAGCAGCGACAGCGAGCCGAGCGGCAAGCTGCGCGTCACCCTCCACCACAACGTCTGGAAGGGCGTCGTCCAGCGCGCCCCGCTGACCCGCGTCGGCCAGGTGCACATCTACAACAACGTCTACGCCGTCACGCCGCTCAACGGCTACACCCTGCAGTACAGCATCAACTCGCGCGCCAAGGCCCAGGTCGTGGCCCAGAACAACTTCTGGACCGTGCCCGGCTCCGTCAAGGTCTCCAAGCTGCTCAGCGGCGACGGCACCGGCTCGGTCGCCGGCAGCGGCAACCTCGTCAACGGCACGACGACCGACCTCGTCGCCGCCTACAACGCCGCGAACTCCAAGAAGATCAAGACGACGGTGAACTGGACGCCGACCCTGACGGCGGGCCTGGAGAGCAGCGCGAAGAACCTGCCGGCCGAGCTGGCGAAGACGGCGGGGGCGGGGGTGCTGACCGCGCGCTGACCCCCGCACCGGCCGCCGTCTGCTGCACCGGGGCCACGATCACCGTGGCCCCGGTGGGAGCTGGTGCCGGGGCTCAGCTCTGCGGGGTCGCGGGCTTCGAGCGGCGGACGCGGCGGCGCAGGGCCGGGCCCAGGCGGACCAGGAGGCGTTTGTCGATGCCGGTGACGCGGCGCTCCACCGCGGACAGCTGTTTGGTGGCGGCCTTCAGCTCCTTGCGGAGTGCGTCGAGCTGGCGGGTGGTCTCGGTGGCGCGCTTCTCGGCGGTGGTCAGCCGGGTGCGCAGCTCCTTGTTCTCCTTGGCGTGCCGGGCGGCCTTGGCGTCCGCCGCGGTGATCCGCTCGCGCAGCCGGCTGAACCGGTAGCGCATCTGGCCGTCGTCGCCGCCGTCCCAGACCGGCATCGACGCGGGCAGGTCGAGGGCGGCCAGCCGGGCGTCGAAGGCGGCGCCGCCGTCGCCGTGGGTGTAGGTGTTCTGGAGGTCGTTGCGGTCGAGGAAGGCGATGATGCGCTCGAAGCGCTCACCGTGCCCCTTGATCATCGCGGAGAAGTCGGCGTCCTCGTAGAGGTCACGCGGGTCGGTGTCGGCGCTCAGTTCGGTGAGCGAGCGGTGCGGGATGTCGAAGTAGCGGCACAGTTCGAGGGTGCGCGAGTCGTGGGTGAGGACGACGCTCGGGGTCCCGGCCAGCAGGGCGGCGACGTTGCCGTGGATACGGGTGCCGTACGCGAAGTCGTAGCCGCGCAGTTCGTCGATCCAGGTGGCCGGGTCCAGCGGCATGCGGACCTTGTTCTCCTGGAGCAGGACGTGGCTGAGCTGGAGCGGGAAGGGGTCGGTGTGCCCGGACTCCGGGGAGGTGTCGCCCCACAGCAGCAGTTCCGCGTCGACGGTGTTCTGCGCGTAGTAGGTGAGGTGGGGGTAGCGCTCCCAGGCGTGCCGGGCGATGCCCGATATGTCGCCGACGGGTATCGCGTCCGGGGAGAGGTTCAGGGCGATGCGTGAGCCGGCGGTCAGCTCCGTGGCCCGGATCTCCGGGAAGGTGTCGCCGTACAGGAACATCGACGGGCAGCCGATGATGTCGACGTCGTGGAAGCCGAGGCCCTTGAGGTAGTCCGAGGTCAGCTCGCCGCGTACGCCGATGGAGGCGGAGCGGTCCAGGACCGCGCGGGCGAAGCGGCGGACCGAGTCCGCCATCGGGTTCAGCCACGCGGTGTCGTAGTCCGCGGGGGCCTGGGCGCCGACACCGAACACCACGACCGGGATGGTGAGCTGCTCGATCAGCGTGGTCAGCCGGTCCAGGGAGGCCTGGAAGGTGGGGCGGAAGGCGTTGGCGAGCGGGACGACGAACACGTCGTACTGCTCGTTGATCTCCGCGGCGCGGCGGGCGGAGGGGTCGGTGCGGATGCCGTTGGACGTCACCTCGGTGTCCGGGGTGGTCAGCATCTTGTGCGCCGAGTCGCTGAAGATCAGGTTCCCGGTGTTGGTCCCGATCAGGTCCTGGTGGATGAACTCCGCCGGAGTGGCGACACGGAACGGGCTCTTCCCGGAGCGGATCAGGATTCGTTTCACGAACGGCACACTATCCCGGAGGTAAATGCAGAGTGAAGGAGAAGTAAGAGACTGATCGGTCTCTTGTCTGGGATTTACCTCACGCACACCGAAGGGCCGGCGGGAGGGGGTCCTCCTGCCGGCCCTTCGGTGGTGGGTCGCGGGTGGTGCGTACGGCTTGCCTACGCGGCGGTCTCGCCGCCGAAGCGGGTCTTGTACGTCTCCAGGTCCTCGTCCGTGAGCTTCGCGAACAGGACCGGGGGCACGGTGAAGGGGGTGCCGGCCGGGACGGCGGTCAGTGCCTTCGCCTCGTCGGCGGTGACCCAGGCCGCGGTGTCCTCGGTGAGGGCGAACGCCTCGCGCATCGTCTTCGCCGTCGCCGGGATGAACGGCTCCGAGACCACCGCGTAGAGGTGGATCAGGTTCATCGCCGTGCGCAGGGTCAGGGCCGCTCCGTCCTTGTCCGTCTTGATCTCCAGCCAGGGGGCCTTCTCCTCCAGGTAGGAGTTGCCGGCCGACCACAGGGCGCGCAGGGCCGCGGCGGCCTTGCGGAACTGGAGGGACTCCATGTGGGACTCGTACTCGGCGAGGAGCGCGGCGATCTCCTCGCCGAGCTTCGTCTCCGCCTCGCCGGGGGTGCCGCCGGCCGGGACGTCGTCGCCGAAGCGCTTCCTGGAGAAGGACAGGACGCGGTTGACGAAGTTGCCGAGGGTGTCGGCCAGGTCCTTGTTCACCGTCGCCGTGAAGTGCTCCCAGGTGAAGGACGAGTCGTCCGACTCGGGGGCGTTGGCGATGAGGAAGTAGCGCCAGTAGTCGGCGGGCAGGATGTCGAGGGCCTGGTCGGTGAAGACGCCGCGCTTCTGCGAGGTGGAGAACTTGCCGCCGTAGTACGTCAGCCAGTTGAAGGCCTTGACGTAGTCGACCTTCTTCCACGGTTCGCGGACGCCGAGCTCGGTGGCCGGGAACATCACCGTGTGGAAGGGGACGTTGTCCTTCGCCATGAACTCCGTGTAGCGGACGGTGGTGTCCACGTCGTACCACCAGGACTTCCAGTCACGGTTCTCCGGGTCCTGGTCGGCCCACTCCTTCGTCGCGCCGATGTACTCGATCGGGGCGTCGAACCAGACGTAGAAGACCTTGCCCTCGGCCGCCAGCTCCGGCCAGGTGTCGGCCGGGACGGGCACGCCCCAGTCCAGGTCGCGGGTGATGGCGCGGTCGTGCAGGCCCTCGGTCAGCCACTTGTGGGCGATCGAGGAGGCCAGCTGCGGCCAGTCCCTGTCGTGCTTCGAGACCCACTCGCGGACTTCGTTCTCCAGCTTGGACTGGAGCAGGAAGAGGTGCTTGGTCTCGCGGATCTCCAGGTCGGTGGAGCCGGAGATCGCCGAGCGCGGGTTGATCAGGTCGGTCGGGTCCAGGACGCGGGTGCAGTTCTCGCACTGGTCGCCGCGGGCCTTGTCGTAGCCGCAGTGCGGGCAGGTGCCCTCGACGTAGCGGTCCGGGAGGAAACGGCCGTCGACCGGGCTGTACACCTGGCGGATCGACCGCTCCTCGATGAAGCCGTTCTCGTTCAGGCGGCGGGCGAAGTGCTGGGTGATCTCGCGGTTCTCGGGGGAGGAGCTCCGGCCGAAGTAGTCGAACGCGAGTGCGAATCCGTCGTAGACCGCCTTCTGCGCGTCGTGCGCCTGGGCGCAGAACTCGTCCACCGGGAGGCCCTGCTCCTTCGCCGCGAGCTCGGCGGGGGTGCCGTGCTCGTCCGTCGCGCAGATGTACAGGACGTCGTGGCCGCGCTGGCGGAGGTACCGGGAGTACACGTCCGCCGGGAGCATGGACCCCACCATGTTGCCCAGGTGCTTGATCCCGTTGATGTACGGAAGGGCGCTGGTGATGAGGTGTCGAGCCATCGGGGGCTGCTCCCAGGTCGGATTGTTGCTGCTATTGCGAACCTTGAAATCGTAGCCGACATGTGTATGCCGCCCGCTTCCCGTTTTATTGGGTGAGAAGCGGGCGGCAGCGGGGGGCGGGGCCGTGCCAGTGGGGCTACGGGCGCCAGTCGATCAGGAGGCCGTCGTAGAGCTCCGCGTCCGTGAGCTCCAGGGGGGTCGGGCCGGCGTGGAAGAAGGCCGCGTTGTCGGTCTTCAGCTTGCGGAGGTAGTCGAAGGCCTTGTTCTCGTGCTCGCCGAACGCGACGAAGGAGAAGAAGACGGAGGGGTGGGACTTCGCGGCGTCCGTGAGGGACTGGGTGGCCGGGGTCTTCGCGTCCGGGGCGCCGTCGGTCTGGAAGACGACGAGGGCGGGGGCGCCGGGGGTGGCGTTCGCGTCGTAGTGGGCGAGGACGGCTTCCACGGCCGCGTGGTAGCTGGTACGGCCCATGCGGCCGAGGCCGGCGTGCGCGTCGTCGATCGCGTTCTCGGGGGAGGCGGGGGTGAGGTCGGTGGTGCCGTCGACCTCGGTGGAGAAGAAGACGACGTGGACGGAGGGGGTCTCGCCGTCCGGGGTGAGGCGGGTGGCGAGGGCGAGGGTCTGGTCGGCGAGGGCCGCGGCGGAGCCGTCCTTGTAGTACGCGCGCATGCTCGCGGAGCGGTCGAGGACGAGGTAGGTGGCGGCGCGGGTGCCGGTGAGGTTGGCCTTGGCGAGGGCGGTGGTTGCGGCGTCGCCGGGGGGCGTGGCCTCGGCTTCGCCTTCGGCCTTCGTGTTCCCGCCCGCACCACCCGTGACGGGTTCGTCGTCGGGTGCGGGTGGCCCCTGTGGGGCGGGCTCGCCGTCGGCGGCCGCGGCGGGTTCCGGGGTGGCGGTCTCGGCTGGCGCCTCGACCGGTTCGGGGGCCGTTTCGGGGGTGGGTTCCGGGGCGGTCTCGGCTACCGGCTCGGGAGTCGCGGCCGCTTCGGCCTCGGGCTCCGGCTGGGGGGTCGGCTCGGCAGCGGTCTCGGCTGCCGGCTCGGGAGTCGCGGCCGCTTCGGCCTCGGGCTCCGGCTGGGGGGTCGGCTCGGCAGCGGTCTCGGCTGCCGGCTCGGGCTCCGACACCGGCTCTGCCTCGGTCTCGGCGACCGGCTCGGTCTCGGGCTCCGACACCGGCTCTGCCTCGGTCTCGGCGACCGGCTCGGTCTCGGGCTCCGGGTCCGGCGTCGGCTCAGCTGCAGCTTCAGCCGCAGCTTCGGCGACCGGGTCGGCTTCCGGCTCCGCGGGTACTTCGGCCGCCGGCTCCGGGGCTGCCTCTTCAGCCACCTCGGCCACCGGCGCTGCCGCCGCCTCGGGCTCGGTCGCCGGCTCTGTCGGCTCGGGCTCGGGTGTCGGCTCTGTGTGGACCTCGAGGTCCGGCTCGATCGTTCGGTTCGCCTGCTTCGGTACGGTCACGTTGTCGAAGGCGGCCGATACCAGTTCGTGTTCGTCGGTCGTCGCCTCGCGGGGCTCCGGGACCGCTGCCGGTGCTTCCGGTGCCCGCTGCTTCGACTGCGAAGGGAGCTGGTCCGCACCCTCTGCCTCGGCAGGGCGCGGCTTTCGCGACCTGCCGAATGCGTTCCGCAGGAGAGTGAGAATGCCCATGTGCGCAACCCTTCGCGTGAGTTGATACCCGTCAATCGCTGGCCAGGACGGACACGTAAGGTTAGCGGCCCCAGGTTGCGATCTTGGGGAGGGTCGATGACTCCTGTCGGGCGTACGGCGGTCCAGTCCCAGGCTGTTCTCAAGTCCCCCCTCGTCTCCGTTCGGTTCATCTCCCGGCCGTTCGGCGGATGTTCGTGTGCACGACCACGTCGTCGCCGTGTGGCGCAGGGACGCGTGCGACACCGACAGGTGAGACGGAAACCTCAGTGGGGAGAGGCGATCGCCCTGGCCGCCGCCACCTCCTGGCGCAGCGGTTCCAGGACGCTGTCCGGCGGGCCCGTGAGGTCCGTGCGGATCGCGACCAGGGTCTCCGAGCGGCGGACGCCCTCCGCCAGCTCGCGCAGTTGCAGGGTCACCTGGTCGACCTCGGCCCGGTCCGGGGGCGGCGCCCCGTGCCGTACCCGGACCCGGGCCGCCGTCGTCGCGTCGACGATGCGTTCCACCGCGACGACGAGGGGCCACCAGGCGGCCGCCCGGCGGCCGGTGGGCGGCGGCTCGGTCAGGGCGCGCTGGAACTCGGTGCGGACGACGGAAAGGTCGCGGTAGAGGCGGCGCCGCAGCCGGGCGCGGGCGGCGGGCTCCGCGTCCGCCTTGAAGGCCAGCTCGACGTAGGCCGCCGTGTCCGCCACCGCGTCGGCCAGCCGGTCGCCGACCCGGGTGCGCCAGCTCTCCGGCCACAGCAGGTACCCGGCGATCAGCGCGATCGCGCACCCCATCAGGGAGTCCAGGAGACGGGGCAGGAGCAGTGCCGTGCCCTGGTGGTTCAGGTTGTCGGAGAGGAGCAGGATGACCGGGGTGATGGCGGCGGTCTGGAAGCCGTAGCCCCGGGGGGTCAGGGCCGGGACCAGAGGCGCCAGGACCATCATCACCGGCACGTCCCACCAGCCGCGCGGTACGACGGTGAGCACCGTCGCCGCCACCACCAGGCCCGCCACCGTGCCGAGCGCGCGCAGCAGCGCCCGGGAGAAGACCGAGCCGAAGTCGGGCTTGAGGACGAAGGTGATGGTGAGGGCGACCCAGTAGGAGCGCGGGACCGGGACGAGGGAGACCAGGGCCTGCGCGATGCCGATGCACAGGGCGAGTCGGATGCCGTAGCGCCAGGAGTTGGCGGAGAGGACGACGTTGCGGGCGGCGCGGGCGGTGCGGATGCCGAGGGCGGCGGGGCGGCCCAGGCGGTCGTCGATGCCGCGCGGGTCGACGTCGGGGCTGGTGGCGACCTCGGCCACGTGCCGCAGGGCGTGGTCGACGGCGCGGCCGGTCTCGTTGCCGGGCTCGGGCAGGTGCAGCCCTATCGGGCCGGTGTAGCCCGTCTCGACGGCGTCGGCGATGTGCAGGACCGCCGCCGGGACCTCGGGCGGCAGCGGCTTGCCGGCGCGGAGGGCGAGCCGGACGGCCGGGGCGGCCTCCACCACCGGGGTGATCGCGTTCAACTGGGCGAGCATGCGGGTGAGTTCGCGGCTGCGGCCGCGGTACCGGGCGCGCCGGGCCAGGATCAGGTCGTACGCCTGGTTCAGCGACTGGGTGACGGTGTGCCGGGCGTGGTCGTACGCCTCGTCGTCGTCGCCGTCGCTGACGGACAGCAGGTCGGCGACGGTGCGGTAGGCGGCGGCGACCGCCGCGCGTTCCGGCACGCCCGAGCGCAGCGGCCAGGCCAGCAGGGCGAGGAGGAGGACGAGCAGGCCGCCGCCGGTCATCAGCACCGGGGTGAGCCACCAGGCGCCGGGCAGCGGCAGGCCCGCGCCGATGACGGAGTTGAGCAGGAGCAGGAGGCCGGAGACGGAGGAGACCGCGCCGATCGTCGAGATCATCCCGGAGAGCAGCGCGATGCCGGTGACGACGGCGACCGTGAGCCAGCCCTGGCCGTAGACCAGCGAGCCGACGGTGACGCCGACGGCGCCGAAGAGCTGCGGGACCGCGATGTTGAGGATCCGCATCCGGTAGGCGTCGGCGGTGTCGCCGATGACCCCGGACAGGGCGCCCATCGAGGCGAGCGCCCCGTACGCGGGCTGTCCGACCGCGAGCCCGACGGCGAGCGGGAGGCTCATGGCGAGCGCGGCGCGGGCGAGGGCGGCCCAGTTGAGGGGGGCGGCCTGCTGGGGCCGGAGGTTCCTTACCAGCCAGTCGGGAGGGGTCAGGCCGATGGGGAACTCGCGGGACATACGCCCATTATCAGTGCTTGTGCCGGTGGAGGGTGAGGTCCACGACGAGGGCGCGGTGGTCGGTATCGGCCAGGCGCAGGGTGCGGGTGCGGGTGCGGGTTCGGGCGTCGGTCGCCGGTCGCCGGTCGCCGTTTCGGGGGCTGCCGCCCCCGGGCCCCCGCTTCGGCCTGAACGGCCTCGTCCTCAAACGCCGGACGGGCTGAGGGGGGTGCTGTCCGGTTTTCGGGTTTGGGTGTCGGGCGGGCTGAGGGGGGTGCTGTGCGGTTTTCGGGTTTGGGTGCCGGGCGGGCTGACAGAGGCGCTGCGTCACTCGTCCGGGATGGCGAACTGTTCGTCGACCCGTGCCAGGAACTCTCCCAACGCCCGGTTGAAGTCCTCCGGCTGTTCCAGGTTGGGCATGTGGGACGCCTTGTCGATGATGCGGAGTGTGGCGTCGGGGAGGAGGGCGTGCATGGCCTCGGCGTCGGAGACGGGGGTGTACTCGTCGTCCGCGCCGACCACGATCAGGGCGGGGACCGTCGCCCTGGAGAGCAGGGGGCGGTAGTCGGGGCGTTCGGCGCGGCCGCGCAGGGCTGCCGCGGCGCCCTCGGGGTTCGTGGCCGTCATCATGCGGTGGACGTGGGTCTTCACGTCGGGGTGGGCGTCCGGGGCGACCATCTTCTCCAGGACCTCGTCGGCGTAGTCGCGCATGCCCTCCCTCAGGAGGCGGTCGGCCATGGCGTTCCGGGCCTCTCTGCCCTCCGGGGTCTCAGGGTCGGGGAAGGTGTCGGCCAGGACCAGGCCCCGGACGCGTGCGGGGCCGAGGCGGTCGTAGCACTCCATCGCGATCTGGCCGCCCATCGACAGGCCGGCGAGCACGCAGCTCCGCACGCCCAGTGTGTCGAGGAGTTCCTCGATGTCCGCCGCGAAGCGGGAGAGCGGGGTGCTGCCGGGGGTGACCGGGGAGGCGCCGTAACCGCGCAGGTCGGGGGCGACGACCCGGCGGGCCGGGGCGAGGGCGGCCACCTGGGGGTGCCACATCGTGCGGTCGAAGGGGTGACCGTGGATGAGGAGGAGAGGGATGTGCGAGTTTTGCGGATTTTGCAGGCCGCTGTCGTCGTATGCGAGGAAGGGGGGCATGTGCACGACCCTAGGGATCCACAGCTCCTCGGTGCAATAAAATCTTTGCTCTCGGTGCAATGGGAGAGGGGGGACCGTGGACGACTTCCGGGGGATCGCCGACCGGATCGCGCTGGACATCGCGCGGGGGCGGCTGCGGGCCGGGCAACGGCTGCCTCCGCAGCGGGCGTTCGCGCGGCGGCACGGGATCGCCGCCTCGACCGCCGGGCGGGTGTACGCCGAACTCGTGCGGCGCGGGCTGGTGGTGGGCGAGGTCGGGCGGGGGACGTTCGTGCGGGCCGCGCAGGCCGTGCCGCAGGGGCGGGCGCTCGTCGAGGACGGTGCCGCCCGCGTCAACCTGGAGCTCAACTACCCCTCCGTACCGGGGCAGTCGGAACTGCTGGCCCCGGCCCTCGCTCCGCTGCTGCGGCCCGACGCACTCACCGACGCCCTGCGGCCGGCCGCCGCCGACGGCACCCCGCACGCCCGGGAGGCCGCCGCCGGGCTGCTCGCCACCGGCGACTGGTGGCCCGACCCCGGCCGCATCGTCTTCACCGGCAACGCCCGGCAGGCCATCGCCGCCCACCCTGGGGTCCCTGGTACGGCCGGGCGGCCGGGTCGGGGTGGAGCCGTTGACGTATCCGCTGGTCAAGGAGGTCGCCGGGCGGCTCGGCGTCACGCTCGTCCCGGTGCGGGCCGACGAGGACGGGCCCCTCGTCGAGTCCGTGCTCGCCGTGCACCGGTCCGCGCCGCTGTCCGCGCTCTACCTCCAGCCGACCCTGCACAACCCGACGTCGGTGACCGTCCCGGCCGAGCGCCGGCTCCGACTGGCGCGGGCGGTGGACGGCCTGGGGCTTCCGGTCGTGGAGGACCGCATCTGGTCGTTCCTGCACCGCGACCCCGAGCCGCTGCCGCTCGCCGCCCTCGCGCCGCGGCTCGTCCATCTCGTCGACGGACTCTCCAAGCGGGTCGCGCCCGGTCTCACCGCCGGGTTCGCCGTCGTGCCGGAGGGCCGGGTGGACGCGGTGGCGGCGGCCGTGCGGTCCGGCGGATGGAGCGCGGGGGCGTTCGCACTGGAGGCGGCGGTGCGGTGGATCGGGGACGGGACCGTGGCGCGGCTCGTGGCGGCCAAGCGGGAGCAGGCCGCACGGCGGCAGCGGCTGGTCCGCGAGGCGCTGGCCGGGTTCGCCGTACGGGCCGATCCGCACGGGTACTTCGCCTGGTGGGAGCTGCCCGAGCCGTGGCGGGCGGACGGTTTCACGGCGGCCGCGGCCGCCCGCGGGATCGCCGTCACGCCCGGTACCGCCTTCCGCGTCGACCCGAAGCGGACGCCGGACGCGGTACGGCTCGGGCTCGCGTCGGCCGCGGAGCCGGAGCTGGCGGGGGCGCTGCGGACGCTGGCCGCCCTCGCGGCGCGCGGTCCGCGGCACCCCCCGGCGGACGGTCAGTCCAGCAGGCCGTCGTAGTCCGGCAGCTTGTAGGTGGTGTCGGCGTAACCGCCGGTCAGGTCCGTCGTGTTGTTGCCGATGTTGGCGACGACGTCGTAGCCGTTCGCCTCGATCGCCTTGCGCTGCGAGGTCTTGAAGTCCGCGACGGACTCGGTCAGCAGCTGGGCGACGGTCCGCGCGTAGAGGCCGTCGACCGGGTAACCGACCGACGTCAGGTTGGACTTGGTCACCGCGTTGAACAGGTTGCTGCGGGCGCTGACGAAGAACACGCTCACCCCCTTGGCGTGCGCGTCCTGGGCGAGGGCGAGCACCGGCGGGGTGGCGGGGGTGCTGGTGCCGGCGCCCTCGAAGTAGGTCTCCAGCGACGTGTTGTCGATGTCGAGGACGATCGCCGGCTTGGCGCCGGAGGTGTCGGCGGCGACGCGGCCGTCGATGTAGCTCTGCGCGGGGCCGGTGACGGCGGCGACGTCGGACAGCCACTGGGCCTCGGTGACGGTCGAGTCGGCGGCCTGCGCGGGCAGGGCGGCGGCGAACGACAGGGCGAGGCCGGCCGTCACGGCAACAGCGGCACGGCGCGCGGTGAGACGGTTCATCGGGTGGGGGCTCCTCAGCTCACGTCGGCCGCCGGTGTTCCGTGCCGGTGGCCGTCGTTGCGCCACGGTGGTCGGCCGGTGCGCCCGCCGGGTGACTCCGGGAGGAGCAACCGGTTACATGACTGGCATGTTCTGGTCAGGAGCCTGTGAATCGGCCCTGAGGGACGCGGAATCGGCTGGGCCGGCGGCCGGTTGCCGCCTCTCCCGCGTCCTGGACCGGCGCAGGTGTCCGCCGACCCAGGCCAGCGCGGCCACCGTCAGGCCGAGGGCCAGGAGCAGCCAGGAGACCGTGCGGAGGGTGGCGGTCAGGGCGTCGTAGACGGCGGCCGCGGCCGGGTGCGAGACATCCGGCGGCAGGTCGGCCAGGGTGAGCCGGCGGCCGATGACGAGGGCGAGGCCGAGCAGGGCGCCGCCCAGGGCCGTGCCCAGCGCGGTGGCCGTGACGGCGCGGCGGCGGCGGACGGCGAGCGCGATGCCGCCGACCGCGAAGACGACGGCCGCGACGGGCAGCCAGAAGCCGGCGACCTCGAGCACGTGGAACCCCTTCCGGAGCCGGTCCAGTTCGGCCGCCGGGAGTACCGCGACGGCCGTGTGCTGGACCGGGATACGGGCCGCGAGCGGCACATGGTCCTGGGTGAGCTGGTCCTTGACCTGGGCGGTGACCGGCGCGAGGTCGACGGTCACGGGCTCCTCGCGCTCGTCCTGGAGCGCGCGCAGCACCGCGTCGTGGGTGGCCCGGTTGCCGGCGTCCCAGGCCAGCCGGAACGCCCGGGTCTGGGTGAAGGAACGGACCGCCTCGCGTACGAACGGCGCGACCGTGCCCCGCATCGGCCGGCCGACGTCCACCTCGCGCATGATGCCGTCGCCGACGGTGTCCGCCACGGCGTCCCGGACATCCGGGTCGTCGGCCAGCGGTGCCATCGTGCTGACGTACTGTCCGGTGTCCGCCAGCCCGTACGCCGCCCAGGCCGCGAGCGCGCCGAACGGCAGCAGCAGGCAGCCCAGCGCGATCAGCAGGGCCGACAGGGCACGCCGGAGACCTGCTGAGGGCGGCGTGGGCCAGGGGGACCCCGGGGGCACGGAGGGCACGCTTCCAGGCAAGCCCCTGAGGGCCGGTCAGGCGAGCGGGGTGACTGCATTCGGGGGATCGCGGGGCGCGGGCCGGTCCGAACGGGTGGTACGGCGGTGCCGGCGCCCGGAAACCCTTGGGGCGCCGCGCTCCGGTGGAGGGTTGACCCGAACGGGTGTTTCCTGGTTTGGAGGCGTCGCCGAGCGCCCGCGGCGTCCCGGCGACTGGTGAGGGGAAAAAGGGGAAACACGTGGGCCCCGGCCGTGGGGGCCGGGGCCCACGCGCGGACCGGTGACGCGCTGTCACCGGGTACGCGGCCAGCGGATGCCGGCTACCGGATGCGGTGTCCGGCCGCGTCCTCGTGCGTGTAGAACCGGTAGAACATCACGATGAACGTCACCGCCGCGACCGCGAGCGCCATGGCGATGCACCGGAGGACCGAGTCGCCGCTCTGGCTGTACAGGAAGCCGAAGGCGACGCCCATGAACGCCGTCCACACCACCGCGTGCAGCTCCCGCCGCAGCCGTGGGGCAATGGTCAGCACGCCGAACAGCACCACCGCGAAGACGAGCGCGGTCAGGAAGCCGAACAGCAGGTTCCCGCCGGTGATGGGCCCGCCCATGCGCCGGTTGGCCGCGGCCCAGTAGCCGTAGATCAGCCCGGTCACGACCGGTATGGCCACCCGGGCCCTGGCGTGCATCTGTGTGCTGAACACGTCGGGCGTCCGGCCGCTCCGGGGCATTCCGCCGGACGTGGGTGCCGCTTGAGCCATGAGCGTGCTCCTCTCTCCTCGCCCCCACCTTCCAGAGCACACCTGCGGGTACCCCCTGGCAAGTCGGTCAGTACATCCCGTACGACGTTCCGTACGGCGTTCCGTACGGCGTTCCGTACGGCGCGTCCCACGACGTGCGACGCGTCCCCGCCCGTGGTTCCCTGACTCTCGTGACCGACCACCAGGCCGAGCGGCGGCGCAAGGAGCTGCTGTGGGCCAGGGGCCGGAGCATCGCCTGGGTGGCGCCGCTCCTGCTGCTCGCCGGGATCACGGCGGTCGACCTCAACACCACGGAGCGGTTCCGGATCGTCTCCTGGATCGTCCTGGTCCCCGGTATCGCGGCGGCGATCTGCGGGGTCTGGACGACGGCGGTCTTCGCGGTGCTCTCCGTCCTCGACTACGTCGCCGTGGACAACGCCTGGCCCCACCAGTACCGGGCCGGCCTGCCCGACTTCATCCTGGTCGCCTTCGCGGGGCTGCTGGCCATCCTCGCCTGCGTGATCCGCAGGAACGGCGAACGGCGGATGCTGCACATGCGGGACATCGCCGAGACGACCCGGCGCACCGTGCTGCGGCCGCTGCCGCCGGGGTGGGCCGGGCTGGAGCACGCGGCGGTGTACCTGGCCGCCGACACCCAGGCCCGGGTGGGCGGCGACTTCTACGACATCCAGCCGGGGCTGCACGGCACGCGGGTGCTGGTCGGGGACGTGCAGGGCAAGGGGCTGGGGGCGGTGGAGACGGCGGCGGCGCTGCTGGGGACGTTCCGCGAGGCGGGCTACCACGAACGGGACCTGGCGACGGTGGCCGACCGGCTGGAGACCCGGATGATCCGGCACCGGAGCCATACGGTGGCGCTGGGCCGGGACGACGGCGACCGCTTCGCCACGGCGGTCCTGCTGGGCTTTCCGCCGGACGCCCCGGACGTCGTGGAACTGATCAACTTCGGCCACGAGCCGCCGCTGGCGGTGGGGCCGACGGGGGTACGCCCCCTCCCCCCGGGCGGCGGTCTCCCCCTCGGCATGGCCGACCTGAGCGCGTCGAAGGGCCCACCACCGACCCTCACCGTCACCCTCGCCCCCGGCGAAACCCTCCTCATCACCACGGACGGCGTGACAGAGGCGAGGAACAGGGACGGCACGTTCTTCCCCCTCCCCGAGGCAGTCACCCAGGCCCCCGCCCCCGACCCCACCCACCTGGTCGCCCACATCCGCGACGGCGTCCTGCGCCACAGCCACGGCCGCCTCTCCGACGACACCACGATCTTCGCGGTACGCCGCACCGCGACCTCTTAGAGACGCGGTACTGCAGCGCCCCGTCAGGGGCGCGGGGAACTGCGCGGCCGGCCACGACGGCGCTGCACGTCGCAACCGGGCGGTACCAGGAGGGTGTTGTCGTCAAGAGGAGCAGGGGCAGGAAGGGTGGTCTCGGCGAGCCCCCGTGGTGGTCGTACCGGTCCTTACCCGGCCCAAACCTCCCCCGTACCCCCCGCTTTGCAAGCGCAGCGGTTACCGTGCTGGCGTAAGTGAAAACGGGGAACAAAGGGGGAGGGCCCGATGCCCGGAACCGTGCTGCTGATCGCGGCCTCGCCGACAGGCAAAGCGCGCATGGTGGACGCGGCCTCCGTGCTCTCCGTGCTCGCGGCCGTGCCCCCGGCGATACTCTCCGGCACCGAGACCGCCAACGTCGTCGAACTCGCCGACCCCCTGGAGCCGCAGGCCGTGCTGACCCGGCTGCGGGCCGCCGCGGCCGCCCCCGGTCCGCTCACCGTGTTCGTCGCGGGCCAGCTCCACCTGGACCGCAAGCAGCGACTGCCGCATCTCGCGCTGGCCCGGACCACGTCGGCCACCGTCCGGTACACCGGCCTGCCCTGGCACTGGGTCCGCGAGGAGTTGCGACTGCGGCCGGCCGGGGCGACGACGCTGGTGCTCGATCTGCACGCGGATCCGGAGACCTGGGAGCAGCTGCACACGGTTCCGCTCGACTGCGGGCGGAACAACGCCGTGCACGGGCGGATCGCGCCGCCGCCCGCCCGGCGGGGGATCGGCTCACCGTCGTACATGAAGGCCGTGGCGACCCTGCTGCGGAGCGGGCACCGGCCGGCGATGGCGGAGCTGCACCAGCAGGTGGTCGCGCGGCTCGGGGCGGACGTCGCCTCCGACATGCTGCTCAGCACGCACACCCCGGCCGGCGGGGATCCGCACGACGCGATCAGCGCGGCCGTACGGGACGGGCGGTACTCCGAGGCGGACGAGCTCGCCGCCCGCTGGGAGCAGGCGGCCGCGCGGGCGCACGGGCCGGCCTCCGAGGACGCACTGCACTGGTCCGAGGTACGGGCCGACCTCGCGATGTTCGCGGGGGACGCGGCGCGCAGCTGCCGTACCTGGCTGACCGTGGCGCACGCCCGGCTGGCCGCGGGGCAGCCGGCCGACGCACCGGCCGTCGAGGCGGCCGTGGACCGGGCCCACCACCAGTGGGGCGCCATCAAGGACACGGCACGGGCCCGCGAACTCGGTCCCGCCCTCGCGGAGTTGAGACTCAGGGTGCCGGGCCGCCGGGAGGGCGCACTGGAGAACGTCCAGCAGCACCTGCGGCAGTTGCAGACGAACTAGGGCTGGGGGCCACGCCCACGCAGAACGCTCGGCTGGGAAACCTCGGCCGAGCGCTTGCAGAACCTGCTTTCGATGTGGTGCGGCACGTCAGAAGAGGTCGAGTCCAGCGGCCTCGACCGCACCCAGAGCACGGCACGTCCCGGTCTCCGCGTCGACGGATACGCCGCCCGTGCCGACGGCCGTGTCCCGGAATTCTCCGCTGCGGAGGCAGGCGACCGACTGGCAGCCGAAGTAGTACAGGCCGCCTGCGTGAGCGCGTTCCTCCGCCACGAGAGCCAGGGGGGCGTCGCCCGGCCCGGTCTCTTCGTCCAGGAAGCGCTGAGCCGGCCTGGCGGCTCCTTCGATGTCCGGCGTCGGTCCGTCCTCATCAGCTGCCCGGCCGTCCAGGAAGACCGCCGGGCGTCGTCCGGCTCAGGCGTACGGGTCGAACGTGATGGCGCTCGGCTTGGCCTTGTTGAGGTGGTCGTCGAACTTGGCGTCCTGGAGCGGGAAGTTCGCGTCGCCCCAGTCGGAGGCGTTCAGGACGGTGCGCAGGTTGGAGGCCATGTTCTCCCAGGTGAGCAGGTTCTCCTGGTGCCAGGCGCCGTCGTCGTTCTCCGGGGTCTCGCCCCACTTGGCGAACCGGAAGTCGTGGGTGCTCAGACCGTCCTTGTGGTAGACGACCTGGACGCGCTGACCGCTCATCGGGACGTCGGCGACCGCCTCGGTCTCGAAGTCGCCGTGCTGGGAGGCGGACAGGTACGACGGGGTGGAGTCGCCCTGCTTGACCCAGACGACGATGCACTCCCAGTCGTGGCGGTGGCCGATGCCGGGGGACGCCTCGTCCTTCTCGAAGTAGCTGGCGTAGATGGTCCCGCACCAGCCGTTGTTGCACTTGGTCCGCGAGTAGGTGTTGGCGTGGTCGAGGTGGCCGGTGCGGCAGCTGCCGGTGACGGAACCGGTCGGCTTCAGGCCGCCGTTGAGGTTGCCGTCGGGGTCGATGGCGGCGGCCGGGTAGCAGCTGTCCGTGTCGTAGTCGTACAGCGGCTCGAAGTTCTTCTCGTACGAGGTCGCGTTCTCCGGGAGGTTCTGGAGCACCCCGGCGGAGGCGGTGAACGGGAGGGCGAGGGTGAGCGCGGCGGCGCTGCCCGCGACGGCGGCGGCTCGGCCGAGGCGGCGGGTCCGGGTTCGGGACATCGGGGGGCTCCAGTCGACGGTCCGGGGTTGGTGTGCGGTGACGCGGTCCGTTGGTACGGTCTTTTCGTCCCGGACATGACATCCGGGTCGGGACTCCAAGATTGGCAAGTCGAGAGTTCAATGGAAGGGCTTTCTGTAAAACGGGGGGCGGCAATTCGCGGAACTGATCAACGTCCGTCCACAGCAAAAGGCCCCCGGCGGGACAGGGGGAGGGTCCCGCCGGGGGCGATCGTGGGGTGGGGGTGCAAAACCGTGCCCCGCGAGGGGCGCGGCGGACGATCCGCGTGACCGGCGGAGCGCCTAGTGGCCGGCCGTGTGCCGGGCGGTCGCCGTGGTGGGGGAAGCGGGGGCGTTGTCCGTCGCCCGGGCCGGGCCGGCGTTCGCGGCGGTGATGAGTGCGGCCACGGCGATCACCGCTGCCGCGACACTCCTCGCGGTGGGGGTCCCCCCGATCGAGCGGACTCGGGACCGGGGGCGTGCGGTGGGGCGTGCGGATGTGCGTCCGAGCACGGCGACCTCGCAACAACAGGGGCGGGTTAAGCACGTTTAATTCGCGGTTTAACCTAGGGGCAGTCAGAGCTCAACGGCAAGAGGTTCTGGGGGAGTTGGGGGGAAGGGCAGGATGCAGGAGCGGGACGATCCGGAGACCATAGGGCGGCGGGTGCAGCAACTGCGCACCGAGCGGGGGCTGACCCAGCGGCAACTGGCCGAACCGGCCTATACGCCCGCCTACATCTCCACGCTGGAGGCCGGGCGGGTACGGGCCTCCGACGAGGCGCTGCGGCACATCGCGGGCCGGCTCGGTGTCGGCTTCGAGGAGCTGGCCAGCGGGCGCCCCGCCCACCTCGCCACCGACCTGAGGCTACGGCTCACCGAGGCGCAGCGCACCCTGGCCACCGGCGCGGCCGAGGCCGCCGCCGCCCAGTACGCGGACCTCTTCGCGGAGGCCGAGGCGCACGGGCTCGCGGTCGAACAGGCCACCGCGCTGCTCGGGATGGGCGAATGCGCCCTGGACACCGGTGAACTGGGGCGGGCCAGGGAGTACTTCGAACGGGCCGAGCTGTGGACGGCCGACGAGCCGCTCCCGGTACGGGTACCGGCGATCCGCGGCCGGGCGGTCAGCCACTACCTCGCCGGTGAACTCCGGTACGCCGTCTATCTCCTTGAGACCACGCTCGACGAACTCAACCGCAGCGGCCTGCACGACCCGGACGCCCTCCTGCTCCTCTACGCCTCCGCCATCGGCCCGTACATGGACATGGGCGCCCACGCCCGCGCCGCCCAGGCCGCCGAACTCGCCCTCGCCCTCGCCCCCCAGGCCGGCGACCCCGCGCTGATCGCCCGGATGCACCGGTCCGTCGCCCGTACCCTGCTCGCCGAGGGCCGGGTCGCCGAGGCCGACGCCTCCCTGGCCAAGGCCGCCGAGCTGTACCGCCAGCTCCAGCTCCGTACCGAACTCGCCAACTGCCACTGGATGCGCGGCTACGTCTGCGCCCAGAACGGCGAACTGGAGCGTGCGGAAGGGGAGTTGCGGGAGGCTCTCGCCATGCTGTCGGAGACCCGCGCCGCTCTGTACCGCAGCCAGGCGGCGGTCGAGCTGGCCGACGTCCTGCACCGCCGGGGCAAGTCGGACGAGGCCGCCGATCTCCTCCACGACGTGCTCGGCGACTTCTCCTCCGAGCGCGGCGCGGTCCACTCGGCCGCCGCGCACCGGCTGCTCGGCATCATCGCCGAGGACGCCAGGGACACGGAGGCGGCGGAGGAGCACTACGTACGGGCGCTGAGCCTGCTGGAGCGGGCGGGCGCGGCCGGCGACCTGGCGGACCTGTGCCGTCTGCTCGGCGACCTGCTGCGCCGCACCGGCCGGGTGGAGGCGGCTCTGGACGCCTACCGGACCGGCCTCGGCCACCGTACGGCCCCGGGCACGACGACCCTGGGACCGGCACCGGCACAGCCGCCCCTGTAGGACCACCCCGTCCGTTGCGCCGCCCGTCCCGCGCCCGTCCCGTGAGGGGACGGGATCACCGGCACCTGGCACCCCAGGGGGAAACCGGGCTCGGACGTGGCGTGGCCGCCGGTGCCGGACGCGACGTCGGCGAGGACGGTGAAGCAGCCCTCGGGCCCGTACGAGACCCGCCGGCCGGGCCCTAGGCCTGGGCCCGGCCCTTCTCCCGTACCTGGGCGAGGCGCTGGGCGCCGATGTCGAGGGCCTGCTCGGTGGTGTCGTCGGGGAGGGTGCCGAGGGCGCCGGCGGTCAGGACGATCGCGTCGTCGCCGACCCGGACGACGGCGACGTCGAGGGTGAGGGTGGTCGGGGCGTCGGTGGCGGTCGGCTGCGCGGTGAGGGTCATCCGGAGCCCCTGGCGCGCGTCGCCGAGGTCGTTCGGCAGCCCGGCGTCGGTGATCTGGACGGCCTCGGTCCCGGCCGCGGTCGTCTGCGCGGTGAACTGCCCGCAGGTTCGGGGCAGGGTCCGCAGCCAGGCCAGGGTCCGCTCGACGTCGGCGGAGCGGCTCGCGTCGACCTGGTAGCGGAGCTGGGCCGCGTCGTCGCCGTCGTCGAGGGCGGTGGCGGCCTGCGGGCCGGCGGGGGTGCCGAGCAGTTCGTCGGTGTACAGGCCCTCCAGGAGGCGCTGGCAGTCGGCCTGGCCGGTGGCTGCCTTGAGCAGGCCGTCGTGCCAGGTGGCGGTGCCGTCGGTCGCCGTCCACGGCACACCCAGGTCGCCCTCGTCGATCAGCGCGGCCTGCGCCTGTTCGACGGTGAGCGCCGGGGTGCCGGACGTACCGGAGGTGCCGGGCGAGGCGACGGGGCTGGCCGGGGCGGGCCGTTCGGCGGTGGTCGCAGTGGCGGCCGGGGCGGACGCCTGCGGCGGCTCGGCGGTGCAGGCGGAGCCGGCGAGCAGGCCGACGACGGCGAGACCGGAGGCGATGGCTTTCATGCGGGGGCCTCTCCAGGACCAGGACTCGGGAGCAGCGCAGCGCGCAGTCGGCGCAACGCGTGCTCCCACGCCACCATCCCCGGCCCCCGTCCACCACCGCAGCGGTCCGTCCGGGTGAGTCCCCGCGTGCTGCAGATCGCGGACGCCACCGGGCGGGAGTCCACCCTGTCCACCGTTCAGATCGACTTCCACCAGCCGGAGCGGTTCGAGCTGCGGTACGTCGGGGCGGACGGCCGCAGGCACCGGCTGGTGATGGTGCACCGGAGCGTGACCGGGAGTGTCGAGCGGCCCGTCGCGCACCTCGTCGAGGTGCACGGTGGGGCCTTTCCGGCCTGGCCGGCGCCGGTGCAGCTGGTGGTGCTGCCGGTCGGGCAGGAGCAGGCGGGGCGGGCGGAGGCGCTGGTCGCCGCGGCGGCCGAGGGCGGGCTGCGGGCCGAGGTGGCCGGCCGCAGGAGGGGAGTCTCGGGGCGCGGGTGCGGGCCGCCCGGCTGGTGTCCTACCTGGCGGTGATCGGTGCGCGGGAGGACGTGGCGGGGCTCGCGGCCGTACGGCTGCGGGACGGGCGGCGAGTAGGAGAGCTGCCGGTGGCGGAGGTGCTGGGGCGGATTCGGGAGCGGGTGGCGGGGCGGGGGACCGCGCTGTGGAAGTGACCCGGCCCGCCACGTGAGGGCGGCTACGTCAGGGCCGCGGTCGCCTCGCGGAGTTCGGTCAGGCAGGCGCGGGCCAGGTCGGGGAGGGGGCGGTCGTTCGCCGGGGTGATCCAGCGGGCGAAGGCGGCCGAGAAGGCCTGGGCGCCCAGGTGGGCGGCGAGGGACGCGGCGGGGTCGGGCACGCCGCGGTCGTGGAGGGCCGTGGCCAGGACCGTGCTGAGGTTGAGGCTCTTGAACGCGGCGCGTTCGCGCAGCTCGCTGTGGCTGTCGATGACCTGCATCAGCCGTGGGCCGAACGCGCGCTGCTCCGGGGTGAAGGAGCCGGTCAGGGTGTCCAGGGCTGCGGTCACCACCTCCAGCGGGGTCGCCGTGTCCGGTGCCGCTGCGGCTCCCTCGGCCAGCAGGCGGCCGTGCTCCTCCTGGCCCGCGAACAGCACCTCGCGCTTGTCCGGGAAGTGCCGGAAGAACGTCGTCCTGGTCAGCCCGGCCCGCTCGGCGATCTGGGCGACGGTGGTGCTGTCGTACCCCTGCTCGCCGAACAGGTCGATCGCGGCTTGCACGAGGCGCAGTCGTGCGTTCGGTTCCCATCGGGCCATGGGGACAGCCTAAGTGATGTGACTCGGTACCGTCACGAGGGTATGGTGACGGTACCCAGTCACATCACCTTCTTCTCGTCCCTCGGGAGAGTGCTGTCATGCGTGTTTTCGTCACCGGCGCCAGCGGTCACATCGCCTCCGCCGTCATCCCCGAACTGCTGAACACCGGGCACGAGGTCGTCGGCCTCGCCCGGTCGGAGAACTCCGCGGCGGCCGTGAAGGCCCTGGGGGCCGAGGTCCGCCGCGGCGACCTGGAGGATCTGGACGGCCTGCGGGCGGCCGCGGCCGAGGCCGACGCCGTCGTCCATCTCGCCTTCGACCACGCGGCGATGGCCGCCGGGGACATGGCCGGGGCGGCGGCCACCGACCGGACCGTGGTGCAGGCCTTCGGCGAGGCGCTCGCCGGGACCGGCAAGGCCCTCCTGGGGGTCGGCATGGGCCACGGCGACGGCAACGAGCACCTCGGCGCGGCGTACAGCGCCAATCCGAGGACCGCCACGGGGCGGCTGTTCGGCGAGCTCGCCGGACAGGGGGTGCGTACGGTGCTCGTCGGGATTCCGCCGGTCGTGCACAGTGCGCAGGACCGGGGCGGGTTCCTGCCGACGCTGATCCGGATCGCGCGGGCCACGGGCGTCTCCGGCTACGCCGGGGACGGTTCCAACCAGTGGTCCGCCGTGCACACGCTGGACCTCGGCCGGCTCTACCGGCTGGCGCTGGAGAAGGCGCCGGCGGGCGCCGAGTTGCACGCGGCGGCCGAGGAGGGGGTCGCGGTGCGGGACATCGCCGACGTCATCGGGCGGCGGCTGGGGGTTCCGGTGCAGAGCGTCCCGGAGGACCGGCGCGCCAAGCACTTCGGGTTCTTCGGGGCGTTCGTGACGCTGGACGTGCCGGTGCGCAGCGGGCGGACCCGGGAGCTGCTGGGGTGGCAGCCCCAGGAACCGGGGCTGGTGGCGGACCTGGAGCAGGGGCACTACTTCGACGGGGAGTAGTCCGGAGGCGGTCGAGAGTGGTCACGAGTGGTCGAGGGTGGTCGCAAGGGCGTTTAGAGTCGGGCCCGGCGAAAGGAGCCCCCTGTGAGCGGTCAGCCCACCCCCGTGATCATCGACTGTGACACCGGTGTCGACGACGCCCTCGCCCTGCTGTTCGCCGTGCGCCACCCGGGGCTGGAGCTGCGGGCGGTGAGCTGTGTCGCCGGGAACACGGACGTGGACGGGGTGGTCCGCAACACCCTGACCGTGCTGGAGCGGGCCGGGGCCGGGGACGTTCCCGTCGCGCGGGGTGCCGAGCGGCCGTTGATCGAGGCGGCGCGGTCGGCGCGGCATGTGCACGGGACGGACGGCATGGGCGATCTCGGGCTGCCCGCGCCGACCCGCCGCCCCGCCGACGTCGACGCCGTCACCCTGCTGCGCCGCGAGATCCTCGGCTCGCCCCGCCCCGTCACCCTGATCCCCACCGCGCCGCTCACCAACATCGCCCTGCTGCTGCGCACCCACCCGGAGGTGACCCGGAACATCGAGCGGATCGTGTTCATGGGCGGCGCGGTCGCCACCGGGAACGCCACCCCGGTCGCCGAGTTCAACGTCTGGCACGACCCCGAGGCGGCCGCCGTCCTGCTCACCGCCGGTGTGCCGATCACCATGTACGGCCTGGACGTCTTCCAGCGGGTCGTGGTGCCGGGCGCGGAGGTACGACGGCTGCGCGCGAGCGCGGAACCGGGGGCCCGGCTCGCCGGGGAGCTTCTCGCCCACCGGCCGGCCGCCCCGGACCCGGACGGCGACGCGCCCGACGGCGACGACCCGGCCGGCGGCCTCGGCGACGCGGGCGCGGTCTGTGCCGTCGCCGATCCGGCCGGTCTGACCACCCGGCTCCTCCCGGTCGAGGTCTCCCTCGCCCCCGGCCCGACCCGGGGCCAGACCGTCGTCGACCGCCGGCCTCGCCCCGGCGAGGCCGAGATCCACGGCGGCGCCCGCGAACAGGCCCTGGTCGACGTGGCGTTGGACGTCGACGTGGAGCGGTACGTGAAGCTGTACCTGGAGACCGTCGCCGGCGGCCGGGCCCAGGCCGGCTGACGGCACCCGGACCGCCCTTCGCCGGCTCACCCGCCGCACCGGCCCCGGCCGCAGACGCGTACGCCCCGGCCGTCACCGACGGCCGGGGCGTACGGACGTACCCGAAGGGATCAGGCGCGGGTCGCCTTGCGGCGCCGGGTCGCGACGACGATCGCGCCGCCGCCGACCAGCAGCAGGGCCGCGCCGCCGGCGATGTAACCGGTGCTGGAGCTGGCGCCGGTGTGGGCCAGGTCGCCGCCACCGCCGGAGTTCGTGCTCGGGGCCGGTGCCGGGGCGGTCGTCGACCCGGACGGGGAGGGGGACGCGGAGGCCGTGCCGGTCGCCGAGGTCTCCGAGGGCGTCGGCGTGGTGGTCTGCGCGGCCGGCGGGGTGGAGGCCGGGGCCGGGGCGGAGGGCGTCGAGGACGCCGGGGAGGACGGGGACGGCGAGGACGACTGGGTCGTCGAGCAGTCCTTCGTACCGCCGTTCCAGGAAGCGATCAGCTTGTCCTTGATGACCGCGTGGTCCGGGCCGGCCGGCAGGTCGCCGTGCTGGAAGCCGTCGTTGGCGTCCGTCTTCCCGTCGAACTTCGTCGCGCCCCGGTAGAGGTCGATCTGCGCGAAGCAGCCGGCGTCCGGGACCGCGATGTCGAGCGAGTCGGTCTGGCCCTGCTTGACCGTCACCGAGTCGAAGTCGACGAAGATCTGCTGCCCCGAGGTGGCGAAGGAGGGGCCGTGGGCGATGTAGGAGGCGAGTGAGGCGGTGCAGGAGGCGGCGTCCGCGGCGGCCCGGACCTTGAGGTGGACCTTGCCGTCGTCGCTGACCTTCAGGTTCTGGTCGTCGACCTTCACCGAGTCGAAGAAGTTCGAGCCGTCGATCGAGAACTGGCACTTGTCGGTGCCGGTCTCCGTGCCGGCACCCGTGCCGGGGCTGTAGTGGCCGCCGGACTTCCAGCCGTCACCACCGGGTGTGCCGTGCGCCCAGGCGCCGGACGCGCCGGCGACGGAGACGGCACACAGGGCGAACGACGCGACGCCCGTCCCCAGCAGGCGGCGCGCGGTGACATGTCTGGCTATGGACATGGATATCCCATCGTGAATGCTCGCGGAACGCGAAGAAACACCGGGCCCATTGGTCACATGCGCCACAGCGTGCGCCCATGGTCGTCGGGCGTGCCGAACCCTGTCAACCTGCGGTGAAGCAAGGGTCGTTGGAAGTCCACCACAACTCCCTCACAGGGGGAATGATCCCCTCCGTGCGGTGTGAAGGTTCCCTTTCCCGTCAATATGGACAGGCTTCTGGTTGCCTGCTCCCTCGTCGGAAAGGAACGCGCGTGGTCGACCTCTCCTCCAGGAACCCCGACTGGTGGCGTCAGGCCGTGATCTACCAGGTGTATCCGCGCAGCTTCGCCGACGCGGACGGCGACGGGCTCGGTGACCTCAGGGGCGTCACCGGGCGGCTCTCCCATCTGGGCGCGCTCGGCGTGGACGCCCTGTGGCTCAGCCCCTTCTACCCGTCCGAACTCGCCGACGGCGGCTACGACGTGGCCGACCACCGGGACGTGGACCCGCGCCTGGGCACCCTGGACGACTTCGACGCGATGGTCGCCGAGGCGCACCGGCTGGGCCTGAAGGTGATCGTCGACATCGTCCCGAACCACACCTCGCACCTGCACGCCTGGTTCCGCGAGGCCCTGCTGGCCGGCCCCGGCTCCGCGGCCCGGGAGCGCTACGTCTTCCGGCCCGGCCGCGGCGCGCACGGCGAACTCCCGCCCTCCGACTGGCAGTCGGTGTTCGGCGGCAGCGCCTGGCGCCGGGTCCCGGACGGCGAGTGGTACCTGCACCTGTTCGCGCCCGAGCAGCCCGACCTGAACTGGGAGCACGAGGAGGTGCGCGCCGACTTCCGCACCACCCTGCGCTTCTGGTCCGACCGGGGCGTGGACGGCTTCCGCGTCGACGTGGCCCATGCCCTGGTGAAGGACCTCACCGAACCGCTGCGGGACGTCGCCGAGTTCGGCCCGACCGGCGAGGAGGCGCTGGAGCGGGTCCCGCCCGGCACCCACCCCTACTGGGACCGCGACGAGGTGCACGAGGTCTACCGCGACTGGCGCAAGATCTTCGACACCTACAGCCCGCCCCGCACGGCCGTCGCCGAGGCCTGGGTACCGGACGCGCGACGGGCGCTGTACGCCCGCCCGGACGAACTCGGCCAGGCCTTCAACTTCGAGTACCTGCAGACCCCTTGGAACGCCGAGGCGCTCCGCGAGGTCATCACCGGCTCGCTCGCCACCGCCCGCGCGGCCGGCGCCTCGGCCACCTGGGTGCTCTCCAACCACGACGTCGTACGGCACGCCTCCAGGCTGACGCTGCCGCCGGGCACGGACGAGAACGCCTGGCTGCTGTCCGGCGGCCACACGCCCCACGTCGATGTCCCCCATGGCCTGGGGCGCGCCCGCGCCGCCACCCTCCTCATGCTCGCGCTGCCCGGCTCGTCGTACGTCTACCAGGGCGAGGAGCTCGGCCTGCCCGAGGTCGCCGACCTGCCCGGCACCGTCCTGCAGGACCCCATCTGGGAACAGACGGGCCACGCCCGCAAGGGCCGCGACGGCTGCCGGGTGCCGCTGCCGTGGACGGCGGACGGACCGTCGTACGGCTTCGGGGCCGGCAATGCCTGGCTGCCGCAGCCGGAGTGGTTCGGGTCGTACGCCGTCGAGGCGCAGGCCGGTACGGCGGGCTCCACCCTGGAGCTCTACCGCACCGCCCTGCGGCTGCGCCGCAAGCTCCTTGACGGCGAGACGCTGACCTGGGCGGAGGCGCCGACGGGCGTGCTGCACTTCGCCCGGACGGAGGGCTGGCGGTGCGTCACGAACCTGTCGGACGCGCCGGTGCCGCTGCCGCCGGGCGAAGTGCTGCTGGCGAGCGTGCCGTTGCCGCATGACGGCACGCTGCCGCCCGACACCACGGTGTGGCTGGGCGCCTGAGGTGACTCAGCCGGCGGTGGGGGTGGCACCCGGGGTCACGTTCACCCCGGTGGTCTGGCCGTTGCCGGTGCCGACACCGGCTCCGCTGCCCGTGAAGCCGCTCTCGCCCGGGAGGGCCGGCGGGCTGGTCGTGCTGTTGACCGGCGGGGTGAGGACGACCTCCGGCTGGCCCGCGGCCGGGGGCGGCGGGGTCAGGTCGGTGGCCGGCAGCTTCGGCGGGGTCGTCTCCTGGAAGAGCACCGACGGGAAGTCGACCAGGCCGGTCTGCTCCATCACCGTGATGTGGTCCAGGACCGTGGCGTTGGCCTGGTCGGCCAGGATCCGTACCAGGGTGTTCCGGGTGGTCGAGCGGATCTTCGCGATCGTGTTGAAGATCGAACCGTGCGTCACGCGCAGGATGTTGGCGAAGTCCGTGTCGAACTTCTTCCCGGTGTCCGCGGTCAGGGTGTTGACGAACCCCTGCTGCTGCGGAGAGGGCAGGTTGGGGATGGTGATGTTGAGCATCGGCGCGATCTTGCGGCAGCTGGCGTCCAGCGCGGCGTGTCCGTCGATGAGGTGCTTGCTCGCGGTGATGACCGCCTGGGACTGGCCCTTCTTCAGGCCGAGCTGGCCCACGGGGTACTCCCACAGGCCGGCCGCCCGCACCTTCACCACGAAGTCCCGGTCGCCTTCGGTCAGCGGGCCCCACTGGGTGTTGGCGATGATCCGGTTGGTGTCGCTGGACACGGTGTTCAGGCCCAGCATGCTCGGATAGGCGAGCGCCGCGAGGGTGAAGCTCAGGGCTCCGCCAACGAACAGCGTTCCCGTCGCGTTCCGCGAAAAGCGCACCGGTGCCTCCTGCCGGTCGGGGGTCCCGCGCAGGGGCGGGGTCGGTTCGCAGAGGAATACGGACGGGGAAGCGCCGTGAACCTTTTGGTTTGGTAAAGAACTTGTGAGGAGCGACCCCGCTCGGGGTGCCGTGGTCCCATGTCCTGACCATGGGAGGGTGATGCTTTCCCCAGGTGAGAGTGGTCATGACAAAGTCGCGGGCAGGCTTCGCCGCATGCCCCCACAGTCATCCCCCCGCATCCCCCGCCTGCCCAACGGACCGGCCGGCCGGGGCCCCGCCGCGCGACCTGCCCTGCCCGTCCTGCCCTACCGCAAGCCCACCAGAGGCCGCGACTACTGGGTGTTCGACGACGTCCTCGCGGACGTGAACGCCGTACGGGAGCGGTGCCTGGCCAAGGACGACTGGGTCCAGGGATACCCGTACACCTCGGAGACCTGGCCCGGACTGCGCACCATGCCCGGCCTGGAACCCGCCGAACTCGCCGTCGTGGAGGAGCTGGTGCGGAAGGCCACCGGCGCCGGGAAGCTGTGGGTGCAGCAGGCGCCCGGCGGCGGCACCCTCAACCACAACTGCGTCCAGGTGGTCGGCGAGGGCGAGAGCGAGCCGCGCCCGCACACCGACTCGCGGGCGCTGTGCCGGTACGCGGCGGTGCTGTACCTCAACCCCGGGGTGGCCAAGGACTGCGGCACCGCGTTCTACCGCCAGTCGCTGCCCGGCGGCCGGCTCGGCGGCAACATCGTGCAGGCCCCGCACAACAACCTCGTCGAGGCGCTCGGCACCCGGTTCGTCCCCGGCGACCACTTCGAGGAGGACGTCCGCGTCCCGCACAAGTACAACCGGCTGCTCCTCTACAACGCCAACCTCGTGCACAGCGCGACCGGTTACGCCGGAAAGACACTGGAGGAGAAGCGGATGACGGCGGTGTTCTTCTGGATGGCGTGAGCGGGCGCGTCTGTAACGGCGGCCGTGACACGACCACGACGGGCCCGTGACGGCGGTCTCCGAACTTCCCGTCCGGGGGCCGCATCGAAAGGGGTGTCCGGCAGAGAGCCGGGAAGGACACCGCCGCTGGGGGATCCCATGTCGAAGCTTCGCAACCGCCGTACGAACGTCCGCAAGACCGCTGTCGCCGTGACCGGCGCCGCCGCGCTGCTGGCCCTGCTGACCGCGTGCAACGGCACCGCGAGCGGCTCCGTCAGCGCCGACGGCGGTTCGGCGGCCCCGGCCGCGGGCGACTCCACGACGGCGGACGGCTCGACGGGGGGTTCGAGCGGCGGTTCGACGGGCGGCTCCGGCAGCGGGAGCAACGGGAGCGGGAGCACCTCGGGCTCGTCGGCGTCCGGCGGTTCGTCCGCCACCGGGGGCAGCTCCACCGGCGGTTCCTCCGGGGGCTCCTCGGCCACCGGCTCGGTGCCCGCCTGCCAGGCCTCCCAGCTCGGCTACTCCTGGGCCGACCCGGGCAGCGGCACGGGCCAGCAGAAGCACGCGGTCGTGGCGTTCACCAACAAGAGCGGCCACTCCTGCACGATGTACGGCTTCCCGGGCGTCGACCTGGTCAACAGCGGTCAGAAGTGGTCGCTCCAGCGGACGAACGCCACCCCGAAGCGGGTCACCCTGGCGAACGGCGCCTCCACCAACTTCGCGATCACCTTCCTGGTGCCGGCGCAGGGCGACTCCTCCACCACGTTCACACCGACCACGGTCGTCGTCACCGCGCCGAACCAGCGCACGTCGTTCGACCTGTCCTGGCACGGCGGTGCCGTGGTGCTCCAGGACGGCGCCACCCACCCGGGTACGTACATCGGTCCCGTCGGCGAGTGACCGCGGGCCGTCGCCTCACCCCGCTGGGTTCACCCCGCGTCGCGGGCGCAGCGGAAGCCGGTGTGGCCGGTGGAGCTGTCGGGGGTGTTGGCGGTGCGGGCGGCGACCCGGTAGCGGTTGCAGTAGGAGGCGTGGCAGAGGTGGGAGCCGCCCCGGATGACGCGGGCGGTGCCGTGGGCCGTGCCGCCGTCCGTGCCGTGCTCGGTCGTCCACCAGTTGGCGCACCACTCCCACACGTTGCCCGAAGTGTTGTGGAGGCCGTACCCGTTGGGCGCGAAGGCGTCGACGGGCGCGGTCCCGCGGTACCCGTCGGCGGCGGTGTTCCGGGTCGGGAAGGTCCCGCGCCAGATGTTGCACCGGTACTCCCCGTCCGGGTCCAGCTCGTCTCCCCACGGATAACGGGCCTGCTCCAGACCGCCCCGGGCCGCGTACTCCCACTCCGCCTCGGTGGGCAGCCGCTTGCCGGCCCAGGAGGCGAAGGCGGCGGCGTCGTACCAGGAGACGTGCACGACGGGATGCCGGCCGAGCCCCTCCAGCCCGCTGCCCGGCCCGGCCGGCTCGTGCCAGGCGGCCCCCGCGACCGCACACCACCAGGGTGTCTCCGGCGGCCGGGGCGCACCCCGGCGCAGCGCGGCGGGCAGGAACCCGGCGAAGACGTACGACCAGCCCAGCCGTTCGGCGTCGGTGACGTAGCCGGTGTCGGCGACGAACGCGGCGTACTCGTCGTTGCTCACGGCACACGCGTCGACGAGGAACGGCGCCACCCGCACGGCCCGCACCGGACCCTCCCCGTCCGCCGGGAAGCCGTCGGCGTCCTCGGCGCCCATCAGGAACTCACCGCCGGGCAGCGCGACCATGCCGGTGCCGCCGGCGGCGCTGCCGCCGGGGGCGGGCAGGGGCCGCACCGGCAACTGCGCGGGCACGGCGGGCGCGCAGCAGGAGGACGGCGGCGGCTGGGTGGACTCCATGACCGGAGTGTGCCGCAGCCACCTGTGACGCCGGGCTGCGGGGCCACCGCCCGGCCGAATCGACCGGTGCCCGGCGCCGAGTCCTCGCGTCGCCCGCCCCCCGGCCAGCGATAATCGCCCCATGGCACCCTCCTCGCCCGTCGCCGCGTGAACGTCACCCACCTGCACCGCCGCCTGCTGCCCGACCTGCTGTCGGTCGGTGCCGGGTACCCCCTGGCACTGGCCGGTGACTACGCGGCCCAGGCCCACGGCCTGTTCGACCGCCCCGGCCGGACCGTGGACGCGGCCACGCAGAGCCCGGAGCCCATGCAGACGATCGCCGCGACGGTCGCGGGCGGCCTCCGCGAGCGCGGCTGGCGGGTCGACGCCCGCGAGACGGACCCCCTCTCCGCGCAACTCGTCGCCGGTGACCCGGTCGCGGCGGAGGAGGGCGAGGTCAACCTCCTCAAGGAGGCCCTCTGGCAGCCTCCCGTCCGGACGGAACTCGGCCTGACCCTCGCCCTGGAGGACGTGGTCGGCATGCGGGTCTGGGCCCTGGCCGACCGCGGCCTGCCCCGCGACCTCCTGATCGTGCACGCCGCCGCGGACCGCTGGACCCTCCCCGACCTGGAGGACCTCGGCCGCCGGCACGCCCGCGACACCTTCGACCTCGCCGACCTGCAGTCCCGGTTGACCGGCACCGACTGGATCGACGACCGGGAGTTCGCACGGCACGGCCCCGACGCCGAGGAGATCACCGCCCTCCGCCAGTGGGCCCAGACCTGGGCCGACGACATCGCGGAACGCCTGATCGAGGGCCGGCCCCCGGAGGACTGACGTCCGCGGGTCACCGGCTCGCCGGCTCCCGGTCCGTGCCCCGGGCCCGCCGGAGGGACAGGGCGTCCAGACCGAGACCGCCCGTCGGCAACAGCGGCCTGCGCTCGACGGTCACCGACACCCACGACGACACCCACGGCGACAGCTCGACGGCCACGATGTACAACGCGTACGCCGTGAGCCGAGGTCAGGCCGGCTGCCACAGTTCGATGCGGTTGCCCTCGGGGTCGGTGACCCAGCCGAAGCGGCCCACGCCGTCCATGTCCTGGGTTTCCTCTGCGACGTCCGCGCCCTTGGCGCGCAGTTGCGCGAGCATCGCGTCCAGGTCGCGGACCCGGAAGTTGAGCATGGTCTGCTGGGCCGGGGAGCCGAAGTAGTCGGTCCCGGACTCGAAGGCCGCGAACACCGTCGGTCCGGCCGGCTGCTGCCACAGGCCGTGGTCGTCGGTGTCCAGGCCGAGGCAGTCGCGGTACCAGGCGCTCAGGGCCGCCGGGTCGGCGGACCGCAGGAAGTACCCGCCGATTCCAAGCACACGTTCCATGCCGCCATCCTGCCAAGGCCGGAGACGGCCCGCACGTGTGAAGTCGGGGGGCGTGCGGTACGGACGTAGGTGCAAGCGTGCCGTGTCAGCCGTGTCAGCCGTGTCGCTCGTCGGGAGTCGTCGTGAGCAGTGTTGCCATCGTGGGGGCCGGGCCCGGACTGGGGGCCGCCGTCGCCCGGCGGTTCGGGCGGGAGGGGTTCGCGGTGGCCCTGCTGGCGCGGGACGGCGAGCGGCTCGGCGCGCTGGCCGGGGAACTGGCCCGGGAAGGCGTCCGGGCCCGCGGGTACGCCGTCGACGTCAGGGACCCGCTCGCCCTCGCGGGGGCGCTGGCGCGGGCCGCCGAGGAACTCGGGACCGTCGAGGTCCTCCAGTACAGCCCCGTACCGCAGCGGGACTTCATGCTGCCGGTCCTGGAGACCACCCACGCGGACCTGCTCGGGCCCGTCGAGTTCTCGGTGTACGGGCCCGTCGCCGCCGTGCAGCAGGTGCTGCCGGGGATGCGGGAGCTGGAGCGGGGGACGATCCTGCTCGTCAACGGCGGTACGGCCGTCATCCCGCACCCCGACCGGGCCGGGACCTCCATCGCCTTCGCCGCCGAGAGCGCGTACGGGCACCTGCTGCACGACCGGCTCGCGGGGGAGGGGATCTACGTGGGGCAGCTGGTCATCCCGGGGGCCATCGTCGCGGGGCACGCCCGCAAGGACCCCGCGGTGCTCGCCGACGCGCTGTGGGGGATGCACCGCGACCGGCACGGGTTCCGGCACTACGCCGACGACCTCGACGGATAGATCCGGGGAGGAGAGGTCCCGTCGGGCGGGACGGACCGATCTGCGCGAACATCATTTGTGGGTCAATATGGTGTTCGGCCCGATTGCTCCTCTCAGGGAGTCAGCGATGGCTAAAGGGGGCCAGCGATGGCTGTGGAAATACCTCCTCTCCTCAAGCCCTCCCGGCTCAGAAGCCGTGGAGGCCTGCTCGGTGAGTGCCTGGCAGAGTTTCTCGGGACCTTCGTCATCCTCTCGTTCGGAGCCGGTGTCGTGGCGATGGCAGTGGCCGCGCTGCCCGGGTCGGGGCGGGCGGAGACCCCCACGACGATCTTCCTCGCCGCCGGTGACTGGCTCCTGATCGCCTGGGGCTGGGGCCTGGCCGTGACCTTCGCCATCTACGTGGCCGGCGGGGTCAGCGGGGCCCATCTGAACCCGGCGGTGACGCTCGCGTTCGCCGTGCGCCGCAAGTTCCCTTGGGTGAAGGTGGTGCCCTACTGGGTGTCGCAGGTACTGGGCGCCTTCGCCGGGGCCGCGCTGGTCTTCCTCGTGTACCACGACGCGATCAACGCGTTCGACGCCGCGTCGAAGCCGCCGAAGGTGGGCGGGCACACCGAGGCCACCTTCTCCATCTTCGCCACCTTCCCGGCGCCGTACTTCCACGGCGGGATCTGGGGGCCGCTGATCGACCAGATCGTGGGTACGGCCTTCCTCGTCATGTTCGTCGTCGCGGTCGTCGACCTGCGCAACACGGCCGTCGGGTCCAACCTCGGCCCGTTCGTCATCGGCCTGGCCGTCGCCGCCATCGGCATGTCCTACGGCGCGAACGCCGGCTACGCCATCAACCCGGCCCGTGACTTCGGTCCGCGGGTGCTCACCTGGCTCGCCGGGTGGAAGAGTCTCGCGTTCCCGGGGAACGGGGCCACGTTCAGCGATTACTGGTGGATCCCGATCGTCGGTCCGCTGGTCGGCGGCGTGATCGGCGTGCTGGTCTACGACCTGTTCATCGGCGACGTCCTGCACGCCCGGCTGAAGCTCGGCGAGTTGCCGGAGCCGGGCCGGACCCGCCCGACCACGGACGAGTAGCGGCCGGGGCGGCGGCTTCTACGGCCGCGGCTTGTCGTCCGCCTGTTCGCCGAGGCGCCGCACCAGCTGCTGCGCCTTGGAGACCCCGGTGTCGATCTGCTCGGTGTACTTGCCGTCGGTCCGTTCGTCGACCAGGTCGCCCGCCTTCTCCAGACCGGTCCCGATCGCGTCACCGTGTTCCTCGGCGACGTCCTTCGCCTTGGCCGCCAGGTTCTTGAGTCCGTCGATTCCGCCGATTCCCTCGAACATGCGGGAATCGTCCCCGGCGGGAGCGGGCGGCGGCAAGACGGCGCCCGGGGCACGGGGCAGGGCGTGAAAGGAGCGTCCGCACAGTCCGCGTCGCCGTCCCTGTCGTTCGCGTCGTTTTCCGGCGTTCACGTGCGAAGCCCGGTCGCGAGGTTGATCCTGATCCTTGATTCGGCGGGCACGCGACGCACACACCCCGGGAGACGACGACATGAGCACCAGCCCCCTCCTGACCGGCCTGAGCGACCGGCTTCCCGAACTGCGGGCGCTCTACGAGGACCTGCACGCGCACCCGGAGCTGTCCTTCGCGGAGGAGCGGACCGCGGCCGTCGTCGCGGGGCGGCTGCGGGAGCAGGGCTGGGAGGTCACCGAGGGGGTCGGCGGCACCGGGGTGGTCGGGGTGCTGGCCAACGGGGACGGGCCGGTCGTGCTGGTGCGGGCCGACATGGACGCGCTGCCGGTGCAGGAGGAGACCGGGCTGCCGTACGCCTCGAAGACCAGCGGGGTGATGCACGCGTGCGGGCACGACCTGCACGTCGCCTGTCTGCTGGGGGCCACCGGGCAGCTGGCCGCCGGGCGGGAGGGCTGGCGGGGGACGGTGGTCGCGGTGTTCCAGCCGGCCGAGGAGGTGGGCGGGGCACCGAAGATGCTCGCGGACGGGTTCGCCGAGCGGTTCCCGCGGCCGGACGTGTGCCTGGCCCAGCATGTGGCGGCGGCGCCGGCCGGGCTGGTCGGGACCCGGGCGGGGGCGCTGATGGCGGGCGCGGACAGCATGCGGGTCACGCTGTTCGGGCGGGGCGGGCACGGGTCCACGCCGGAGGCCACCGTCGACCCGGTGGTGCTGGCCGCCGCGGTGGTGATGCGGCTTCAGACGGTCGTCTCCCGGGAGGTGGCCGCGGGCCAGCAGGCCGTCGTCACGGTCGCCTCGATCCACGGCGGGACCAAGGAGAACATCATCCCGGACAGCGTCGAGCTGAAGATCAACGTACGGACCGCCACGGCGGCCGTCCGGGAGCGGGTGCTCGCCGCGGTGGAGCGGATCATACGGGCCGAGGCCGCGGCCTCCGACGTGTCCAGGGAGCCGGAGATCGTCCCCATCGACTCCTTCCCGGTCACCCACAACGACCCCGACGCGACCGAGGCCGTCCAGGCCGCGCTGGCCGGCGAGTTCCCGGGCCTCACCTTCGAGCTGACCTCACCCGTCCCCAACAGCGAGGACTTCGGGGCCTTCGGTACGACCCTGGGGGTGCCCTCGGTCTTCTGGTTCGTCGGCGGCGCCGACCACAGGCTCTACGAGGGCGTCGACCTGGAGGCCCTGGTCCGCGACGGCATCCCCCCGCAGATCCCCTCCAACCACTCCCCGCACTTCGCTCCCGTCCCCGACCCCACGATCGAGACGGGCGTCCGGGCACTCCTCGCGGCGGCGGCCCACTGGCTCGCCCCCTGACGCCCTCGTCCGCTACGGACGGGGGGCGGTCTGGTCCAGGGCCGGGCGCAGGTCCGCGCGGCGGCGGATGCCCAGCTTGCGGTAGGTGTGCGTGAGATGGGTCTCCACGGTGCGCCGGGCCAGGTGGAGAAGGGCCGCGATCTCCCCGTTCGTGCGGCCCTCGGCGGCGAGTTCGGCGATCCGCCGCTCGCTGCCGGTGAGGGAGGCGGCGCCGGTACGCCGTCTGGGAGAGCGGGCGCCGCCCTTCCGCAGGATCTCCTCGGTCAGCTCCGACAGCCGTACCGCGCCCTGCCGTTCGGCGTGCTCGGCGGCCTCCCGCAGGCAGTCGCGGGCGCGGGCCCCCTCACCGGCGGCGGTCAGCTGGCGGCCCAGCGCGATCAGGGCGAGCGCAGGCTCGGTACCGGCCGGGCCGCCGTCCCGCAGCAGCCGCACCGCCTCCTCGGTGAGCTCCAGGCCCCGGCGGCCGCCGGTCGCCGTACCGAGGACGCGCAGCGCCCGGCCGACCGTGCGCGGGGTGCCCCAGACCCGGGCCAGCCGCAACTCCTCCTCGGCCAGGGCGATGGCCTCCAGCGGGCGGTCCAGGGCCAGCCGGCACTCGGCGGCGGCGGTACGCCAGGGGGTGACCACCGGGCTGATCACGTCACGGGCCGTCTGGCGGCGCCCGCACTCCAGGAAGTCGTGCAGCGCGGCGGCCGGGTCGCCGGCGGCGACCCGCACCACGCCCCGCGCGTACAGGAACCGGTTCAGCTCCCAGGAGTCCGGCGCCTCCCTGAGGTCGATCCCGGCGACCAGGCCCGCGGCCTGTGCGCCGCGGCCGGTCTCCACGAGCGCGATCAGCGCCTGCGCGTGGGCGTTGGACGGCGTGACCGCGTCGGGGACGGCGGCCGGGCGGGTGTAGTCGGCGCGGGCCGCCGCGATGTCCGTACGGCTGTTGAGCAGCGCCTGGTGCATGGGGTGCAGCAGGTCGGGGCGCTGCCCGGCCAGGCCGCGGTCCACCAGCCGTTCCGCCTCGTCGAGTTCGTCGGCCCACTGGGCGACGGTGGCCGCGGTGCCGACCAGGAACGGCTCGGTGAGCGGGTCGGCGGGTTCGGCGAGCAGGGTGCGCAGCTGCCGCATGGCGTCCCGGGCGGAGGTGAGGCCCGCGGAGGCCGCGTGCCGCACCAGCAGGGCCTGGCCGGCCGTGCCGACCAGCTCCGGGGAGCGGTCGGCGGTCTCGGACAGCCGCCGGTAGACCTCCTGCCGTACCTCCTGGTCCTGGTCGGACAGGAGGACGGAGGCGGTGTGCAGGGTGCGGACCAGGTCGGGGTGGCCGTCCAGTTCGCCGTTCACGGAGCGGAGCAGTTCGACGGCCTTGCGGGTGCGGCCCCGGCCGGTCAGCGCGGTGCCGAGGGCGACGGCCGCGCGCACCCGGTCCTGCGGGGCCGCGGGCAGCCGCACCGCCTCGACGAGGCGGGGGATCGCGGCGGAGGAGCGGGGCGCCGCGTACTCCAGCGAGCCCAGCTCGGTCAGCAGCCGCTGCCGGTGGTCGTCGGGGAGGGGTTCCTCCAGGGCGCGGCGCAGATAGGCGACGGCGTCCTCGGCGCGGTCCTCGTAGAGGGCGACGGCGGCCGCGTCCCGGAGCAGGGCCGGCGCCCAGGGGGCGTCCACCGGTCCGGTCGCGAGCAGTTGGCGGGCCACGGCCTCGGCGGGGGCGTCCTGGCGCAGCATCGCCTCGGCGATCGCCCGGTGGGCGGTGCGGCGGCGGGCGGCGGGGACGCCGGCGAGGACCGCGTCGCGCAGCAGGGGGTGCGGGAAGTGCGGGCGGCCGTCGGCACCGAGGGTGAGCAGGCCGAGGTTGGTCATGGCGGTGAGCCAGCCGGCCACCCGGGTGGGGTCGGCGTCGGCCAGTTCGGCGAGGAGCGGGGTGACCTCGTTCTCCGGCAGGCCGGTGTCGGGATCCTTCTCCAGGACGGCGAGGGCGCGGGCGACCTCGGTGGTGGCCGGTCCCGCACTGTCCAGCCACCACTGGACGGCGGCCGGGTACGCGCCCGGGTAGAGGGCGGCCGTCGTCTCGGGCACGTCCCGGTGCCGGCTCTCGTCGAGGTCGTCGAGGAGGGCGCCCAGCAGCAGGGGGCTGCCGGCCGCCGCCCGGACGCAGGCGTCGACCCAGGACCGGGACGCGTCGGGGAACTCGGCGCGCACCCGGGCGGCGGCGGCCGCCGGGGCGAGGGGCGCGAGGGTGTGGGTGCGGACCAGCGCCGGCGGCAGGGTGTGGGTGAAGCCGGGGGCGGGCGGGTCGAGGTCGTACTGGCTGCGTTCGCTGACGACGAGGAGGATCGGTAAGCGGTCTATGTGCCGGGCGGACTCCACGAGCCAGCGGTGCGAGGGGGCGTCGGCGAGGTGGACGTCGTCCACGGCGACCAGGAGCGGCGAGTCGTCGGCGTAGGCGCGCAGCACCCGCCAGAGGCCGGCGGCGGTGGACCGCTCGTCCCCGTCCACCGCGAGATCGGCGAACTCCGGTACCGGGCCGAGGAGTTGCAGGACGGTCGCGAAGGAGATGGGGGTGTCGCCGGGTGAGCAGCGGGCGCGGAGCACCTTCAGGCCGAGGGCGCTCGCCTGCTCGGCGGCGGCCTCCAGGACGGTGGTGCGTCCGGTTCCGGTGGCGCCCCGGAGAAGCACGAGGCGGCCGCTGCCGGCCAGCGTGCGCTCGGCTTCCTCGGCCAACAGGTGCATGGCGGCGGCGAGTTCAGGGGACGGACGGGTCATGCCTGGCTCCTCGCGGTGCGCTGGTGGGTTCGCGGGGTTAGAGGTGGCGGGAGTGGGAGAGGTTGTGGGGTGCCGGGGGTGGACGGTGGGTTTGTTGCAGGGGCTGCACATTTGATACGGGGCTGTGCATCCGGGTGTCGGTGCCGGTCCGTTCACGGGTGCGGGTGATCTGTGGCCGGTCGCGCAGTTCCCCGCGCCCCCAAGATGGTGGGTCCACTGGTCCAACCTCAAAGGGGCGCGGGGAACTGCGTGAACAACCCCCACCGGTGTCCGCAGTCGCCCACAACCTCAGGGCCCCCGAACATCTCGTGGTCCTTCTCGTGGTGCTCCACGATTGTCGTTGCCCCTTTGGCCACAGCAGGCTGGGGTACTACCGCCCGTCACTGTTCCCTCGGAGACGACGGGCACGTGGACATAGGGGAAGCGGTTGGTCAGCAACAGCTCATTCGCGTCGGTCGGCCGCACGCCCGTGGCGGTGTACGCGCCGGACCCGATCTCCCGCGAGGGCGCGCTCAGCCAGTTGCGGCGCCACCCGGAGGTCGAGATACGTGAGGAGTCCGAGACCGGGCCAGGCACGGTGGCGCTGCTCATCAGCGACAGCCTCGACGAACCCGAACTGACCCGGCTGCGCCGGGTGGTGCGCAGCGAGGGGGCGCGGGCCGTACTCGTGGTCGGGGCCCTCCGCGAGACCGAGCTGCTCGATGTGATCGAGTGCGGGGTCGGAGCCATCGTATGGCGCCACGAGGCCACCGAACTCCGGCTCGTGCAAGCCGTCCTGGCGGCCGCCCGGGGCGACGGGGACCTGCCCGCCGACCTGCTCGGCCGGCTCATCAACCAGGTCGGCACCCTGCACCGCAGCGCCGCCGGCCGGCCGGGCGCCCCGGCCGCCGGGCTGTCCGCCCGCGAGGTGGACGTCCTGCGGCTGGTCGCCGAGGGACTCGACACCGGTGAGATCGCCAGCAAGCTGTCCTACTCCGAGCGCACCGTCAAGAACGTGATGCACGGGCTGACCACCCGACTGCATCTGCGCAACCGGGCCCACGCCGTCGCCCATGCCCTCCGGGAAGGCTACATCTGACCGGTCGGGCAGCTGACACCGGCTCAGGGGCAGGCCGGTCTGCCCGGCTGTGCCTGCGGAGGCGGCCGGGGCGAAGGGCAGGATGGGTGTGTATGCCGAGGGGGCCGCGCGGGTCCATGGGGTGGTGAGTACGGCGTGATCCACGAGGTGGACCAGGTGCTGCGGAACCTGCTGACCAGCGGTGCGCTGGAGGGTTCCGGCATCGAGGTCTCCTTCGACGCGCCGACCCGCGACTGGTCGGCCCGCCGCAACGGGCCTGTGATCAACAGCTACCTGTACGACATCCGGGAGGACGTGAACCGGCGCCAGCGCGGGCACATCGACGTCCGCGACGACCGGGACGTCGTGGTCAAGCGCCGCCAGCCGCCCCGGTGGTTCCGGCTGTCGTACCTGGTGACGGCGTGGACCAAGCGGCCGGAGGACGAGCACCGGCTGATCAGCGCGGTGCTCGCGACCCTGATCCCGCGGGAGCTGATCCACCCCTCGGAACTGCCGGGCTCACTCGGCGCGCTGGGCCTGACGATCCCGCTGTCGTGCGCCGGCATCCAGTCCGAGGCGCGCTCCCTCGCCGAGATCTGGTCGGCGCTCGGCGGCGAGCTCAAGCCGTCCCTGGACGTCGTGATCACGGCGCCCTTCCCGGCCTATCCCGAGTACGACGCCGGTCCGCCGGTCACCGAGGGTGCCGCCGTGCGGGTGCGCGACGGGATGGACGACGGCGCGCCGGTCCTCGAGGAGCGGGCCCACCGGCCCGGCCAGGTCGCCGAGGCCGCGGCCGCCCGGAGGGGCCGGGCGTGACCCTGGACGTCTCCCTGGAGCCGGCCGCCGCGCTCCTCACCCGGCTCTCCGCGCTGCGCGACCGGGTCGCCGCCCTGGTCGCCCACCGCTCCGCCGACGACCCGACGGCCGGCGACCCGCTGCGCGGCCTCTACCTCTCCGAGGAAGCGGTACGGCACCTGCTGGGCCCCGAGCCGGAACCGGCCGAACTGCCCTCCCTGGCCGACGGTTTCGCCGACCCGCTCGCCGCCCTCGCCACCCGCCTGCGCCTCGCCCCCCTCGACACCACCCTCCTCCTCATCGCCCTCGCCCCGGACCTCGACCGCACCTTCGAGCAGCTGTACGGCTACCTCAACGACGACGTCGGCCGCCGCCGCGCCACCGTCGGCCTCGCCCTGGACCTGTGCGGTGCCCCCGCGCACCTCGCGGCGGCCCGCGCCCGCTTCCACCCCACCGCCCCGCTCACCGCGCTCGGCCTGCTCACCGTCGAGGAGCCCGAACGCCCCTTCCTCAGCCGCTCGTTGCGCGTCCCCGACCGGGTCCTGGCCCACCTCCTCGGCGACGACACCCCGGACGCGGCGCTCACCGGACACCTGCGGGAGCTGTCGTACGGCGGCGAGTCCGCCGACCCGGAGTTCGTGGGGCGGCTGGCCGCGCGGATCGCCGCCGGGCCGCTCTTCGCCTTCCTGCGGGAGCGGCAGGAGGGCGAGGGTCTCGGCTGCGCGGCCGCCGCGCTGCGGCTCGCGGGGCGGGCGGGGCTGCACTGCACCGGGCCCGAGGAGCGGATCCCTGAGCTGCTGCGGGAGGCCCGCCTGAGCGGGCGGGCGATCCTGGTCGACAGCGACCAACCGGGCGCTGTCCTCAAGGCGTTGAGCGGTGACGCCGCCGCGGACGTCACCATGCTGGTGACGACCGCCCGTCCCTACGACCCCCAGTGGTGCGGCCCCCGTGACCCCCTCGTCCTCGAGGTGCCCTCCCGGCGCGCCGCCGCCCCGGACGCCTGGGCGGCCGTACTGCCCGGCGACCCCGGCTTCGACCTCGCGGCCACCGTCGCCCCGTACCACCTCGGCGGCGAGCGCCTCACCCGGGCGGCCCGCGCCGCGCAGGACCTCGCCGCCTTCGAGGGCACCCCGCTGACCGCCGCCCACCTGCGGCTCGGTGCCCGCCAGCAGTCCGCCTCCGGCCTGGAGCAGCACGCCCGCCGGATCCGGCCCGCCGTCGACTGGCGGGACCTGGTGCTGCCCGAACGGCCGCTCACCGAACTGCGGGAGCTCGCGCTGCGCGCCCGCCACCGCGATCGGGTGCTCGGCGACTGGCGGCTGAGCGCCGGCGGCGGCAGGGGCCGCGGAGTGCTCGGCCTCTTCGCGGGCGAGTCGGGCACCGGCAAGACCCTGTCGGCGGAGGTGGTGGCCGCCGAACTCGGCCTCGACCTCTACGTCGTCCAGCTCTCCTCCGTCGTGGACAAGTACGTCGGCGAGACCGAGAAGAACCTCGAACGCATCTTCACCGAGGCCGACCGCACCGACGCCGTGCTGCTCTTCGACGAGGCAGACGCCGTCTTCGGCAAGCGCTCCGAGGTCAAGGACGCCCACGACCGGTACGCCAACCTGGAGTCGGCCTACCTCCTCCAGCGACTGGAGGCCTTCGACGGCATCGCGCTGCTCACCACCAACCTGCGCGCCAACATCGACGAGGCCTTCACCCGGCGCCTGGACCTGGTGGTCGACTTTCCGTTCCCGGACGAGGAGCAGCGGCTGGCGCTGTGGCGGCACGGGCTGGTGCACGTGCCGAGTGAGGACGGCGTCGAACTGCGCCCGCTGGCAGCGGAGTTCGAGCTCGCCGGCGGTTCCATCCGGAGCGCGGTGGTGACCGCGGCGTACCTCGCGGCGGGGCGGGGCGAAGCCGTCGGCGCGGCGGACCTGCTCGAAGGGGCGCGGCGCGAGTACCGCAAGGCGGGGCGGCTGGTGCCGGGCACGTGGGCGTGAGTGACGCACGGGGGGCGCGCGCCGTCCTATGTCTGCCGCGCCGTCGTGGCCGGTCGCGCAGTTCCCCGCCCCCCTGACGGGGTGAGCAGTCGCCGGACGGGTGGTCAGTCCGTGGACGGGTGGACGATCAGCCACTCCTGGTCGTCGGTGTTCGAGCAGTAGTACAGGGTCAGGTTGGTGTCGTTGCCGCCGGTGCTGTAGCCGGCCACGTCGAGGCAGAGGTTGTCGCTGGCGAAGTTGCGGATCCAGTAGGCGCCGCTGGGCTGCTTGTCGATCCACCACAGCTGGTTGTCTGCCTTGGTGCCGTCGCACTTGTACTCGGTGATCGGCGAGGACAGCTTGGCCGAACCGTAGTCGGGCAGGTCCATGCACAGCTGGTCCTTGGCGTTGCGGATCTGGAAGAGCGCGGCCGAGCCGGGGCCGCCCTTCGCGTACCGCACCTCGAGGTTCCACAGCTGGTTGTCGTTGGTGGTCTCGTCGCAGGTGTACTCGCGCACCGGGCCGTTGCTGGTGCCGTTGCCGTAGCCGGGGATGTCCGCGCACTTCTTGGTGGTCGTGTTGCGCAGCAGGATGTTCGTCGCCGGGACGACCGGCTTCGGGGCCTTCTTCTTCGTCGCCTTCGGGGTCGGCTGGGAGTGGCCGCCGCTGCCGCCCGCCTGGGTGCCGGACGAGGTGTCGCCGTCGTTCGCCGGCTGCTGCTCCACCGGGGTCGGCGAGGGCGCCGGCGCTGCCGCCAGGGGCGCGCCGGCCGAGGGGCTGGGGGCGATGCTGCTCACCCCGGCCTCCTGGACCTGTTCCTGGGCGAGGCTTCCGACCTTGGGTTTGTAGTTGAACCAGATCAGGGCGAAGGTGAGGGCGAGGGCCAGCAGGGTGCCGAAGAGGGTGGCGAGCCAGCGGGGCAGGAAGCCGCGCTGGACGTAGGTGCCGTCCACAGGCTGTGGATTGACGCCCGACCGCTGGACGGTGAGAGCGTACGGCCGCTGCTCCTTGGGCCCGAACCAGATGATCCGCCGGGGCTTGAGGGTGGCCTTCACGAAGGCGGCGCGGCCGGGTTCGATCTGGACGTTGCTGGGGTGCAGGTCGTAGACGAGCTGGTCGCCGTTGTCGCTGCCGCTGACCGAGGCGGTGAGCTTCGTGTTGCCGAGGTTGTCGATGGCCAGCTGGGGGCGGCCCCGGAACCGGCCCTTGACCGTCGGCGGCACGAGTTCGGCGCGGACCTCGGTGAAGGGCGTGATGGTGAGGTTGCCCTCGGGGACGGTGACCGCCTCGGGGTGCTCGGTGGGCGTGATGCGGATGGCGTAGGGGTTCGGTCCTGCCGTCGCGTCCGGGGTGCGGGGCGGGGCGAAGGTGAGCTCGACCGTGCCCGTGGTCCCCGGGTAGAGCCGGAGCGTGGCGGGCTCGACGGTCGTCCAGGGCGCGATGGGGCCCACCGGTTCGAAGCGGTACTCGTCGACGACGTCGCCGGTGTTGCGCAGCCGCAGGCGTACACGGGTCGAAGCGCCCGGGTCCACGGTCGCGGAGGCGGGTTCGAGCGAGGTCCAGAGAGTCATGGGGTCACACCGTCAGTTTGAAGGCTTCGAGCCAGAGCGTGTTGTCCCAGGTGCCCAGGGTGAGCAGGGCCGGACGGGCGTCGCTGCACGCCTGGTTGCTCCAGCCCGCGTTGCGGACGTGGGCGAAACCGCAGACCTGGCCGTTGCCGACGTTGAGGGTGAAGGTCTCCAGGTAGGGGTCGGCCGGCTTCGTGCTGCCGATGTAGTTGTCCTTGCCGTCGGCGACGATCTTGGTCCAGGTCTGCCACTTGCCCTGCCCGTTGGTGGACTGGGAGTCGTAGACGAAGGAGTTGCCGGCCGAGCCGTCGACGCCGTACACCGCGACGTTGATGTCCTTGATCGGGGTGTTCTTGCCGATGGTGCCGGCGATGGTGCCGTCGCAGACGGGCTTCGACCAGCCGGTGCCCTGGATGTAGGCGCGGTAGCAGATGTGCCGGCCGCCCGGGTCGGCGGCGGCGAGCCGGTTCACGGCGGTCGCGGCCGTGTCCTGCTTGGGCTTGGCCGTGACGGTGGCCGTCGCGCCCCCGCCGCCTCCGCCTCCGCCACCGCCGCCGTTGTCGTTTCCGGCTTCGGTGGTCGGGGCGGCCGGCGCCGCGGCCGCCGTCTGGGTGGGCGCCGGCGGCGGGGTCGGGGTCGTCGAGGGGCTGGGGGCGATGCTGCTCACCCCGGCTTCCACGGGCTGTTCCTGGGCGAGGCTCTGGACGTGGGGTTTGTAGTTGAACCAGATCAGCGCGAAGGTGAGGGCGAGGGCCAGCAGGGTGCCGAAGAGGGTGGCGAGCCAGCGGGGCAGGAAGCCGCGCTGGATGTACGTTCCGTCGACCGGCTCCGGCTGCACCCCCGACCGCTGCACGCTGAGCCGGTAGGGCCGCTGCTCCTTGGGCCCGAACCAGATGATCCGCCGGGGCTTCAGCGTGGCGTTCACGAAGGCGGCGCGGCCGGGTTCGATCTGGACGTTGCTGGGGTGCAGGTCGTAGACGAGCTGGTCGCCGTTGTCGCTGCCGCTGACCGAGGCGGTGAGCTTCGTGTTGCCGAGGTTGTCGATCGCCAGCTTCGGGCGCCCCCGGAACCGGCCCTTGACCGTCGGCGGGACCAGCTCCGCGCGCAGCTCGGTGAAGGGCGTGATGGTGAGGTTGCCCTCGGGGACGGTGACCGCCTCGGGGTGCTCGGTGGGCGTGATGCGGATGGCGTAGGGGTTCGGTCCTGCCGTCGCGTCCGGGGTGCGGGGCGGGGCGAAGGTGAGCTCGACCGTGCCCGTGGTCCCCGGGTAGAGCCGGAGCGTGGCGGGCTCGACGGTCGTCCAGGGCGCGATGGGGCCCACCGGTTCGAAGCGGTACTCGTCGACGACGTCGCCGGTGTTGCGCAGCCGCAGGCGTACACGGGTCGAAGCGCCCGGGTCCACGGTCGCGGAGGCGGGTTCGAGGGAGGTCCAGAGACTCACGTCGTCACGCTAGGGGTGGTCGCCCGCGCCGGTCAGGAGGTTTTGGGGCACATCGCGTGACCGGCGGGGCAGAGTGGCGGCGGTCAGTCCGTCAGGTCGTCGAGTCCGGGCCGCGCGCGCGGGCCGGTCGAGTAGGGCCGCAGGGTCATGCTCTGCGAGCTGTTGCCGGCCATCGCCCGGAGCTGGAAGAGGGTCACCTTCAGCGAGACGTTCCCGTAGTTGGGGTCCTTGTAGGTGACGACCCGGGCCGAGCTGTCGTAGGAGTCGATCAGGACGGCGTGGACCGTGCTCTCCATCGTGCTCGCCGACCGGCTGGTCAGGTCGATCACCCCGGCGGCCGTGTCGTCGTCCTTCCCCAGCTTGAACCTCCGCCTGATACCGGCGTAACAGGGCAGGCTCTGGTTCTCCATGGCAAGGCGTACGTCGTCGAGGCTCTGGCTCGCGTCGATGTGGGCGGGGGCGGTGTCGAGGAGCTTGCTCACCTCGTCGCCGGGCGCGCCGACCTTCTGGATCAACATCCTGGCGCGGTCGGAGGCCTTGGAATAGACCTCGCGGATCGAGGCGAACTGCGCCCTGCCGTCCTGGAAGTCCAGTCTGTCGAGCGAGGTCTCCGCCCCCATGGACCGGCGGGCGAAGAGGGCGACCTCGTCGCGGCTGATGTCCGTGACGGCCTGGTCCTGGTGGGCGCGCCAGTTGTCGAGCTTGCGCACCATGGAGTCCAGCGCCTCGGCCGTCATGATGACCGCGAGCCGGCGCCCCTCGATCTTGTTCCCCTTCTGCTTCTCCTCCCGCTGGCGGTCGTCGCGGTCGGCCGTGGAGGGGTAGGCCCGCATCGCGACGGACAGCGCCTGAACGGGCAGTCCGTGGTGCTCGGCGATGGCCTCCAGCACGTAGAGCCAGCAGGACGGCCCCTGTTGCACGGCCAGGTTGGTGACCCGCTGCACGGCGGTGACCCGCTGTACGGCGCCGGTGGCCGCGGGCGCGGCGGACGCCGTCGTCGCCGGCGTCCGCTGGGCCGACGGCACCGGACCGCTCATCACCTTGCGGGCGTTGTCCACCGCGTGGCGTTCACCCGAGTCGTTGACGTCGGAGACGCGCACCCCGCCGCCCGAGTCCGTACCGGGGACAGGGCCCTTCAACTGATCCTCGTAGTGGGTCAGTTCGTGGGCCCAGTCCTCCTTCGTCATGGTGTCGCCGACCACGATGTTGGGGCCGGTGGTGTACGCCTTGGCGCCGAGTTCCTTCGCCGACTCCCGGGCCAGCGACCCCGTGTGCACCCGTACGCCGCTGAAGTCCGCGCCGTCGAAACGTGTCTCCATCTCCGACTGCAGCGCCTGGTCCATGCTCTGGCCCGGGGACTCGATCACCCGGTGCACCAGGGCCCGGCGCTGCACCGCCGGCACGTGGCCGCAGGCAGCGTCGTGCTCGTGGAGTTCCGCGCCGGCCGTCTGCCGCTGCACCGCCGTCGGGTGGCCGCAGCTCGCGTCGTGCCGGTGGCGCGACGCCTCGACGGTGCGGGTCACCGCCGCGTTGCCCGCCGTTCGCTGGAGAGCAAGCAGCCCGGCCGCGGTGCCGGTCACGGCCGTACGGTCGGCACCTGCGGACGTCTCCCGTGCCGCAGGGCGGTGGACGGCCTGCGGGTGGCCGGCCTGGCTGTGTTCCTCCTGTGCGTGCATGAACTACCTTTCGGCGACGGACCCTTGACCACAACTACGAGTGCCGGGGCCGGGTGCGCAAGGGGCGTTCGGGCAGCCTCGGGGGCAACAGCCTCAGGACTCTCCGTCCGCCGCGGCCAGTACGCCGTGCGGGTCGGCCGGCGCGTGCCCGCCCCCCGCGGCGGCCGCCATGCGCCGCACCGCCGGTTCGGGCATCCGGATCACCACCGGGTACGTGAGGGTGTGGTCCTGCACGCCGACCGCACCGGCCGGACCCCGCAGCGCGCCGGTGTGCCGGTGCCGCACCTGGGCCACGGCCCTGACCTGCAGGGTGAACTGCACCAGCACCGACGCCGCCTTCGGCTTCCGCAGCGGCACCGTGCCGGAGGCGCTGCCCGCGGCGTCGGTGGGGCCGCCGTCGCGGCCGTACGTGCCGGGGACGTTGTTCATGCCCGAGTAGTCGGCGCGGACCGGACCCTCGCCGCCCATGAACCGCGCGGCACGGCCGTGGTGCGCGGCGTGCTGTGCGTCGGCGGCCGCGGGGCGCCCCTCGGGGCCGCTCTGCGCGACGGTCTCGAAGGTCGTCTTGTCGCCGCCGCCGAGGATCTCGCCGTCGCGCAGCCGCGCGTGCAGGGAGCAGGCGACGTCCTGGCCCGCCACGCCGGACACGTGCACCGGCGGCAGCTGCGCGCCGGCCGACACCAGCAGCGGCAACGCCGCCGTGAGCCACTCGGTGGACACCGCCTCCCGCTGGGCGTGGTGCGCCGCGTCACCGGCCTTCCGGAAGCCGCCGCCGACGTGTGCCTGCGCCATGGCCCGGCCGACCAGCTCCCGTATCTGCGGTGCGCCCCGGAAGCCGTTGACCTGTGCCTCCACGGGCAGTCGGGCGCCGTCCGCACGCCACGCGGCCAGGGCGGCCGGAGTGGCGTCGCGCACGGGGGCGGCGCTCGCCCGGGCGGGTCCCGCGGTGCGCTCCGGCCGGGCGCGGGCCAGGGCCTTCAGGTCGTTGTCCAGCACACGGTGCAGGAAGGACCCGTCGAGGGTCACGGACGCCAGCCGGCCGTCCGCGGAGCGCAGTTCGAGTTCCGCCTGGAAGGGGACCGTCACGTTCACCGAGCCTGCCTCGGTGTCCACGATCGTGCGCAGGCCGGTCTGCGTCCGGACGGACGCGGCCTGCCTGGTCGACGTGGTCTTCCCGATGCCGGGGCCGGCGACGGCGCCCGCGCTGCCGACCAGGTCGTCGTGCGGCTTGCCGGCACCGGTCAGCGAGGCGTCGACTTCGCTGGTGCGGCTCTCCTGGCGGCTGGTCGCGCGCTGTGAGTACGCGACGGTCGCGAACTCCATCTCGCGGTCGTTCCCGGACGGCCCGGCCACGGTGCCCGGCCCGGTGCGGCGGATGTGGAAGACGGCCCAGTACGACGTGGCCCGGCGGCCGGGGACGGAGCTGTTCCGCAGCAGCTCGACGGGAACGCCGCCGTCCATGGCACCGGCGAGCAGACCCACCGAGCCGTCCTGGTCCAGCACCCGCAGCAGCCGCTGCACGTTCTCGAACCTGTCGTCCAGCACCCGGGCCGGCAGCAGGTCCGCCGCCAGCGCCCGGTCCCGCACCGCCGCCCGCAGCCGTCCGAGCAGCGGCACGAAGTCGGGCATGTCCTCGACCAGGCCGGCCCCGAGCGGGAGGTGCGCGGCGAGCGCCGGTACGTCGGACACGTCCCGCGGAGGTGCGGCCGGAGCGACCCGCTGCTCCCGCCCGCCGGAGCCCTCCGCCCGCTCCGGGAGTTTCCCCCGGGCCTTCTCCGACATCCCCGGTCCGGACCCCGACCCCGGAGCGGCGCTGCCCGCAGCCGGGGTGCCGGCCGCCGGCCGCCACCTGTCCGCGGTCTCCGCCAGCGCCTGCTCCTGCTCCCGGGCCCGTTCCTCCGGCGTCCGCAGGCCCGCCCTTCGCAACTGCGGTTCGGTGAGCCAGAGTCCGACGGCGCCCGGCACCGTCAGCCGCTGCGACATCGCGTACGGGCCGCGGCCGTTCACCGCGACCTCGGCCACCATCCACGCGGACAGGTCGCACTGGACGAGGTAGAGCGGCCTGGAGCGGGGATGGACGGAGTTGCGTTCGATCGTGCCGCCGGTCGTCGACGTGTCCGTCGTGGTCGTCGCCTGCCCGAAGGCGGGTGACACGCTCTGGGCCAGCGTCCACCCCGAGCCGCGCTCCGACCCGGTGCCGTTGAAGGTGACCGCCTTGCTCGTCGTCGACGCGTGCTGCCCCGACGCCTGATGGCCGCCCAGGACCATGTTCTCGACGCCGGCCCCGCCCGCCCCGTTCTGCTCCGGCCTGCGGTGCAGGACCCGCGGGTTGGTGAGGGCCAGCCGGGTGCCGACGGCGCCGTTCAGCGCGGCCGTGCGCCGGGCGTGGCGCAGGTCGCCGACCACCCAGCCGGTACGGGTCGCCTGCCGCAGGGCCGCGGTGATGGACTCCGGGCCGAGCCGCTCCTCCAGCGCGAGGCGCGGGGCGAGGCCCTCCGCCTGGTACGCGGTGTCGCCCGGCTTGTCCCGGTCGCCCTTGCGCGCGGCCAGGGCGAGCAGCCGGAAGGCCAGCTGCCGCAGCTGCTCACCGTCTCCGACGGTTTCCACGAAGTCCCAGTCCCGCACCTGCCGTTCGGTGTCCGTACCCGGCGGCCGGGTCAGCAGGTCGTGGATGCCGGTGGCCCCGGAGGCGAGGTGGAACCTGGCCGGCCGGGACCGCCGGGCGGCCGTCCTGCGGCGCTCGCCGGCGCCCACGGTGAGCGCGGCGGGCGTGCTCAGCTCCACGTCCTGCCCCTCCGCGCTCCCGTCGAAGTGCTGCGGTACGGCGGCGTCCAGGTCGCCCAGCGAGGCGACGGTCCGGGCCTCGGGCCGCTCGCGGCCCGGGCCGCCGGGGGTGAGGGAGCGTTTCAGGGTGCGCTCCCGGGTGGTCATGGTGACCTTGGCGTCGAGCAGCAGCCGGGTGCCGAACGTACTCGTCCGCACGTCACCGCTGTTGAGCGAGTCGCCCCGGACCGCGGGGCCGCCCTGGACCCGGCGCGCGCTCTCCAGCGCGGCGTTGGCGGTGACGCCGAAGGACAGCGCGCCCGGCAGCAGCGTGACGTTGACGCTGCCCTGTGCGCCGGCCCGGCGGGCGGTGGTGCGGCCGGTCTGCCCGCCGGAGGCGACGCCCGAACTGCTGCGCACCAGCCAGTTGTCGGTGTCGCCGAGATAGCTGAGCTCGCCGACCCGTCCGCGTACCCGGACCTGCACGTCGTGGGAGTGCAGCGTGGTCTTCCGGCGCAGCCGCACCGGGACGCCGGCGCCCAGGAGCTGGTTCTTCTTCGCCCGCAGGTTGGTCTCCGAGAGCACGGTGACGAGCTCGCGGTAGTTGCGCATGCGCGCCTCGGCCTCCTCCGGGTCGGGGGACTGCCCCGCCGGCCGGTCTCCGGTGCCGAAGTCCGGCAGATAGCCGGCCAGTTCGGGCCGGGACGCGAACAGCCGCTCCAGCGCCTCGACGAGGGGGCGCACGTCCAGGTGGGTGAGGGAGACGCTGTTGCCGACGGCGCCGAACGGCAGGTGGCGTTCGGTCTCGCGCTCGGTCCCGTCGGGCGCGGTCTCGGTGGGCCTGCGGCGCAGGGGGTCCGCCTGTACGCCTTCCGGCAGCGGCAGCCCGAGGTGCCGGGCCTCCTGGGCGTTCAGGCTGACCCAGCTGTCCAGGGTGTGCTCGGCCGTGCGCCGCGCGGGGTGCAGCCGCTGGGCGGGGGACGCGGGCCCCACGCCCTGCACGGTCAGCCTGACCCGGCCGAGGTAGAGCACCTTGTCACCGCGGATCTCGGCGCCCTTCCGGGTGGCCACGGTCTGGTCGGACGACGAGAACCGGGCGCTCTTCAGAGCGGCGGAGCCCATGCCCTGGAACCGGGCGACCGGTACCCCCGGGGCGCCGACGGCGACCGCGGGGCCGGCCCCGAACAGCGCGCTCGCGCCCTTCGAGCCGGTGCGGCCCGCGCCGTGCGCGCTCTGCTGGTGGGTGCGCAGCTGGGTCTGTCCCGCACCCCAGCCGGGGGTCAGCGACACGATGTCGGCGCGCATCCGGTACGCGCTCGCGGCGCCGCCGTCCTTGGCGGGCAGGTCCTCGCCGGGCACCCAGCCCGCGAGGAGCCGGGGCAGGTCCTGCAGCACGGTCGTGCCGGCGGTGGCCTGGAACAGCCGCTCCCGGCCGGGGGCGCCCGGCGCGGTCACCGACGGCGCGAGGACGGAGGCGACGGTGTCGAACAGCCCGCCCCCGCCGCCGTGCGGACCACCGGGGTCCTCCACGGCCAGTGCCGCCATGGACACGGCCTGCCGTACGGAGGTGGCCTGCTCCTCGCTCAGCTCCGGACCGGGGACGGGCCGTACGGTGCCGTGCGGCACCAGGTGCTCGTGCGGGACGCGCATGACGAGGGAGCCGTCGCCGCTCGCCATGTGCCGGCCCCGCGCGCCGTGCTGCTTGATCCGCACGACATAGCTCACCCGGCGCCGCGCCGTGACCGTGCCGCCGCCGCTGCGGAAGGTCCGGGGCTCGGACACGGTGCGCGAGGAGTGCGTGTCCTGGGTGGAGGTCAGAGCGGCTCCGCCGGCGAGCTGCGCGCCGCCCAGGACGCCGGGCGTGGGCGTCGGGACCAGGACGGTGCCGGAGGCGGCGGCGCCCCACCGGCGGGCGCGGACCGTGTCGGCGGCGACCGTGCCCGCCGAGTTGTGCAGGTGGTCGACCTTGATGTCGGCGTCCTCGCCCTGGGCGCTGTCCGCGAACGACAGCGCGGCGGCGTCCTCCTCGTCCCGCGGCCTGATGGCGACGGTGACGTCGTGCACCGCCCCGTTCGCCCCGCGCACGGCGAAGGCCCGCCCGCGGCCGTAGAAGGTCTCCGGCCGGCCCGCCAGCTCCTGCCCGATCGCCTCCACTTCGGCGCCTGCCTGCCCGGTGACCCGGGTCACCTCCGCGGCGACGAACGGGTGGCCGGTCAGTCCTGAGGCGGTGGACAGGCCCGCCGAGGTCATCGCAGCCAGGTACGGGGGGAGCGTGAGCGGCCCCTGCTGCCGGGCCCCGGCGGGTACGGGCGGCGGAGTGCGGGTCGGGGCGGGCGGCCGGCCGCCTTCGAACAGGCCGGCCACGGCGGCGTTCCCCGCCGTGCTCTGCAGGTTCTGCATCTCCACGGCGACCGGGGGCCCGCCCGGCGTACCCGGCATCGACGGCTGCCGGCGGAGGAGTCCCTCGCCTCTGCCCTGGCCGGCGCGGCTCACCCCGGAACCGCTCGCCGCGCCCTCGCCCGCCGCCGGCTTCCCTGTCCGCCGCATCCCGCGCACTCCCGTCCCCGCCGGGACCAGGGGCCCCGTCCGCGTCGTCCTGGTGGCGCGTGCGGGCGCCCGTGACGGGACGCAGCCCGTCTGGCCGTGCAGGGTAACGCGTGAACGGGACGGGTTCACAAGGGGTTGTTCAGGGAACGGACCGGTTAACGAAGGGGATTCGAGGCGCTCCCGGCCCGTGGTCGGTGACGTACGGCGAGTGGCTGCCCCCAGGGGTTGCCCTTGGGGGCAACAGATGTGCCCGGGCCCGGGCACCGGTGGCCGTTTCGGCGGACGCGCTTCGCGCGTGAGGGTGGGAAGCGTTCCTGTCTCGTACCCCGAGGAGAGCAGAGCATGCCGTCCTACCTGTCGCCCGGCGTCTACGTCGAGGAGGTGGCCAGCGGCTCGCGCCCCATCGAGGGGGTGGGCACGTCGGTGGCGGCCTTCGTGGGCCTGGCCCCGACCGGTCCGCTGAACGAGCCGACGCTGGTGACCAACTGGACGCAGTACGTCGCGTCCTTCGGTGAGTTCACCGACGGGTACTACCTCGCGCACTCCGTCTACGGCTTCTTCAACAACGGCGGCACGGCGGCCTACGTGGTCCGTGTCGGCGGCAGCAGGGAAGACGCCGAGGGCACCGTCGGCGCGCCCGCCGCCGTCGGGAGTGCCGCCGCCCCGGCCGCCCTGCCGCCCGGCGAGGCCAAGCAGCTCGGCACCTTCACCGTCAGCGCCATCGCCTCCGGCGACCTGAGCGTCGAGGTCGCCGACCCGGAGGGCGAGGGCCCCGCCGAACGCTTCAAGCTGGTCGTCAAGGACGGCGGCAAGACCGCCGAGACCTTCGACGTGACCGCGAAGAAGGGCGGCCGCAACTACGTGGTCACCCAGGTCAAGGAGCGCTCCAAGCTCATCACCGTGACCGAGGCCGCGCCCGCCGCGCAGCTGGCCCGGCCGGAGAACCAGACGGTGGCCCTCGTGGCCCCGACCCAGACGCCGGCGTCCGCGTCCCCCGTCGCGGGCGCCGGCTCGCACCCCGGCCCCGCCGACTACCTCGGCGACTCGGCCGACCGCACCGGCTTCGGCGGCCTGGAGGCCGTCGACGAGGTGTCCATGGTGGCCGTCCCCGACCTGATGGCCGCCTACCAGCGCGGCGCGATCGACCTGGAGGCCGTCAAGGCCGTCCAGCTCGGTCTGATCGCGCACTGCGAGCTGATGGGCGACCGGGTCGCGGTCATCGACCCGCCGCCGGGCCTCAACGCCCGCCAGATCCGGGTCTGGCGCCAGGAGACGGCCGGCTACGACTCCAAGTACGCGGCCCTGTACTACCCCTGGATCAAGACCTTCGACCCGTCCTCCGGACAGTCCCGGCTGATCCCGCCGTCCGGCCACGTGGCCGGCGTCTGGGCCCGCAACGACGCCGAGCGCGGCGTCCACAAGGCCCCGGCCAACGAGGTCATCCGCGGCGCGGTCGACCTGGAGCTCCAGATCACCCGCGGCGAGCAGGACCTGCTCAACCCGATCGGCGTGAACTGCATCCGCGCCTTCCCCGGCCGCGGCATCCGTATCTGGGGCGCCCGCACCCTCTCCTCCGACCCGGCCTGGCGCTACCTGAACATCCGCCGGTACTTCAACTACCTGGAGGAGTCGATCCTGATCGGCACCCAGTGGGTGGTCTTCGAGCCCAACGACCACAACCTCTGGGCCCGTATCCGGCGCAACATCTCCGCGTTCCTGGTCAACGAGTGGCGCAGCGGTGCCCTGTTCGGGCAGCGGCCCGAAGAGGCGTACTACGTCAAGTGCGACGAGGAGACCAACCCGCCGGAGTCGGTCGACGTCGGCCGCGTGATCTGCGAGATCGGCATCGCGCCGGTCAAGCCCGCCGAGTTCGTGATCTTCCGGCTGGCCCAGTTCAGCAGCGGCAGCGGCGAACTGCAGGAGTAGCGGGCCCTCGGTCCCCAACCCCCTTGTTGTCACGGCACCTTGAGAAGAACGGGCAGTAACACATGAGTCTCCAGCCGGGTGACGCCCTCACATCGCACAATTTCGGCCTGCAGATCGACGGCGTGATGGTCGAGTACCTCGCCGAGGTCAGCGGCATGACGATGGAACAGGACGTCATCACCTACCAGCAGAACACGCCGGACGGGAAGAACCACGTCCGCAACCTGCCGGGCGTGAAGAAGAACGGCACCTGCACGGTCGTCCGCGGTATGACCCAGTCCTCGTCGTTCACCCAGTGGATCAACGAGTCGATCAACGGCCAGATGACCACGGCCCGCAAGAACGCCTCCATCATCATGATGGACTTCGAGAACAACCCGGTGAAGCGCTACAACCTGCGCAACGCCTGGTGCAGCAAGATCGACACCAGCACGGTGAAGGCGGGCGAGGCGTCCGCGCTGACCGAGACGGTGACCATCACGTTCGAAGAACTGGTCATCGAGTAATGAGGCGTTCGGCTGTCAGGGCCCAGGGTGTGGGGGCGCCGCTCGCACCGGAGGCGGCGGTGCCCCAGGCACCTCAGCAACCGGAGGCGCCCGTCGAGGTGCTGCGCACGGAGTTCCCGTTCCAGCTCCCGCGCGGGTACGTCGACGAGCAGGGCACCGTCCACCGCGACGGCGTGATGCGCCTGTCGACGGCCCGGGACGAGCTGGTCCCGCTGCGGGACGTCCGGGTCCAGGAGAACCCCGCGTTCCTGTCGGTGGTGCTGCTGGGCCGGGTCATCACCCGCCTCGGCACGCTCCCGCTCGTCCACGACGGGGTCGTGGAGAACATGTTCGCCTCCGACCTGGCGTTCCTCCAGGACTTCTACCGACAGATCAACGCCGAGGGACACACCCGGGCCGCGGTCAACTGCCCGCACTGCTCCGAGCCCTTCGAAGTGGAACTCGGCGGGAGCCGCCTGGGGGAATCGTGACGTACGCGACCGACCGGCTGCACGAGGAGATCGCGTACGTCGCCTACCACTTCCACTGGAACCTGGAGGACATCCTGGACCTGGAGCACGCCGACCGCCGCCGCTACACGGCGGAGATCGCGTCTCTGGTGACCAGGGCGGCGGCCTCCGCAGGGGCGGAGGGCTGACGGGTGGGGCTGTGGGATCGGGTACGGGGGCGCGGTCGCGGGTCCGAGGCCGGAGAGTCCGGGACCGGGAGCGGGAGTGCGCCTGAGGCTCCCGCGGAGGCGCCGCGTCCCGTGGTGGCGGCGGCCTGGTCCGGGCTGCCGCCGATCCAGCGTGCGCTGGGGGCGGGCGGGCCGGTCGCGGACGCCGGGTTCGGCGGCCGGTTGCCGACCTGGCAGAACCCGTCGTTCACGGGCACGCGCTCGCACGCCGTCCTGGACGGCGAGTCCAGCGCCCGCCTGGCCGGCGGCGGCCGCCCGGGAACATCCGGCGCGGGGGCCGTGTCCGGCCTCGAACGTCCGGTCCAGTCACTGCCGTTGGCCGGACCGACGGCAGCGGCGGGGCCGGCGGGTCCGACGGCCGGCCGCCGTGCGTCGGTTCCGGTGGTGCCGTTGCGGGCGGTCGGGGGCGGAAGCGCCCCGTCAGGGGCGCGGGGAACTGCGCGGCCGGCCACGACGGACCCGCAGCGGGCCAGGCTCCGGGAGTCCGCGGGGTCCGCCGGATCCATTGGGTCTGCCGGGGCCGTGGGTTCGGCTGCTTCGGCGGGACGCTCGGGACCTTCCGGATCTTCGGGATCGGCCGGATCGGCCGGATCGGCCGGATCGGTGGCGCCGGCGGTACAGCGGGTGCCGTCGGCGGGCCGGCATGGTGGTGGTGCGGCCGCGCGGCGAACCGGGGTAACACCGGGAGCCGTACGGAACGGGAACAGCGCGCCGGGCTCGGCGGCCCCGTCGACCGTCCAGGACAGGGGATCTGCGCCCACCGCACCGGGGTCCGGGCAGCGGGCGGTGCCTGCTGTCCAGCGGTCGGTCACGTCGGCTGCCGCGACCTCGGCCGCCACTTCCCCCGCCGCTTCGAGCGCGGTGCCGGTGGCATGGGCGCCGCAGCCGACTCCGGTCGCCCCGGCTCCGGCCACCGGTCCGCGCGTCGCGCCGGCCCCTCCCGTCCCGCCGCGCCGCAGCGCGCTGACGACGGCGTCGGCGAGCCCGTCGGTGACGGCTGTGCAGCGGCGTACGCTGCCGTCGGCACCCCGGGCGACGGCCACCGAGGGCGCGGTGCCGACGTCGGGTGAGGGTGACCGAGCGGGCGGCGAAACGGCGCCGCCCGGGGTCGTACAGCGGACGGTCGAGGGCGGCGGCGGGGATCCGGTGCGCGTGACCGGCGGCTGGTCGCGTCCGCGCGGTGACGGCCCTGACTCCTCCGGCGGCGCCCCGCGCGCTTCGCGGGCCGCGGTCCCCGGACGGGCGCCGGCACCTGCCGCCGTACAGCGCTCCGCGTCCGGTGCCGCACCGGCGACCGCCCGGCCGAACACGACGGCTCCGGGGCCGAATCCGACTCCGACCAGGGCGTCCTCCGGCCGTGGCGGTGGTACGGCCTCGGTACCCGTGTCGCCCGGGGCTACGGCTCGTACGACCTCCGCCTCGCCCACACCGACACCCCCTCCCGTCCCTGCTACCGCGCCTGCGTCACCCTCGGCATCCGCAACGGCGCCGGGCGACGGCGGGCCTTCCGGCATGTCCGGCGCCGGGGCGCGCACCGCTGTGCAACGGCAGGCGGTGAGCGGCGGCGACCGCACCCCGGCCCCGCCGACCCCGCCCTCGCCCGGCAGTCCCGAGACGGCGTCAGTGCAGCGCAGTACTGTCACGGACCCGGCCGCCCGGCACACGCCGCCGTCGCCGGAAAGCGGTCGCACGGGGGCGACGTCGGCACCGACGCCCAGGTCCTCCGGTATAGCGGCCACCGGCGCCACCGGCACGGAATCCGCCACGGCTGCTTCGCCCTCGGCGGGCGCCGCGCCCCCCGTCCCACGCGCCCCGGCCGTCCCGCAGAGCGCGCGGCCCTCGGTATCCCCGGCCGCGAGCGGTGGCCGCGAGGCGCCCGTGCAGCGGACGGTGCGGGACAGCGCGGGCGCAACCGATGCCGTACGCGAAGCGCCTCGCCCGGCAGGCAGGGGAGCCGTACCGGCTGCCGTGCCGATGCCAGCGGGTGAGCCCGGCCGGAACGACGCGGCCGGCACCTCGACGACGGCGGCGGCCACGCCCCCTTCCGCGCCGGCTCCCGTGCAGCGTGCCGCGACGACCCCGGACGTCCCTCGCCCCGGCCTCGGCGCTCCGCTTCCGTCCGCCGCCGGGAGCGGTGTCCGTGAGGTGCCCGTACAGCGGCGGACGACGGAGGGCCCGCAGCCCTCCTCCGCTGCCCTGCCGACTGCGCAGACCCCGCCAGGCCCGCGCGCGCAGGGACCCGCCCCGTCGTCCGCCGCCCCGGCCGCGGCGGCCCGGCCCGCTCCGGCGCAGCCGGGTCCCGCCGGTGCCTCCGTACAGCGTGCCGGTACGACCACTCCCCGCGCACCCCGCCTCGGCCTCGGTGCCCCCGTCGCGGGCCCCGTCGCGAGTGCGACCGCCGCGAGGCCCGCCGGCCGTCGGGCGGCTGTGCCGTCCGTGCAGCGGCAACCGGCGTCGAGCGGTCCGTCGGATGGTCCGTCGGATGGTCCGTCGGCTGGTTCTTCGAGCGGTCCGTCGACTGGTTCCTCGCGGGCTTCGTCGAGCGGTTCTTCGGGTGACCAGCCGGTCGCCCTTTCCCAGCCGGTCCCCGCGGCGCCCCGGCCGGTACAGCGAGCGACGGCCCCGGACCTGCCCACGACGACGGCCGAGCGTGCCCAGCCGATCCAGCCGATCCGGCCGATCCAGCCGACTCCGCCGACCCAGCCGGTCCGCCCGGCCTCCACCGGCCCCGCGACGACGCCGCCACCAGCTCTTCCCGGCCCCGCCACGTCGGGCACTCCGGCGACGGCTGCACCGCCTTCGCCCCTTCCCCTCCCTCCCTTCGTCCAGCGCACCGCCGCCCCCGCCTCTTCCGCCACGCCCGGCCCCGGGGGCCGCCAGGCGGCCGTGCGGCGCCAGGTCCAGTCGCCTCTCCCCGTGACCACCCCACCTCCCACCGGACCGGCGGCACCCCTGCCCCTCTTCGTGCAGCGGGCCGCAACCCCGCCCGCCGCCCTGCCGGTCAAGCCGGCCACCACCACCTCCGCCCCCACGCCCGCTCAGCCCGTCACCCTGCGCCCGACCACCCCGATCTCCGCCACCACCCCGCTCCCCGTCGCCCCCCTCGGTCGCGTCACCGTCCAGCGCGACGCCCTCACCACCGCGTCCCCCGGCGGCCACCACCCGACGAGCTCCCTGAAGAAGGCGCCGGCCACCCACACCAGCCGCCCGGCGGCTCCCCGGACCCAGACGTCCAGGCAGCCACCGCCCCCCGACGGCCCACCGCCCCCCGGGTACTCCGCCTCCGCCTCGGCCGCCGACGATCCGCCGCCCGGCTACACGGCGGTCGAGGCCGGCGGATTCGATCCGCGCGCCCTCACCGAGTTCCAGGTGGACGCCCTCGTCCACCGGATCATCGACCGGATCACCCGGCACGTCCGCACCGAACTCCGCCGCGACCGCGAACGTGTGGGCAAGCTCCGCGACTTCCGACCCTGACCACCTCTGACCGACCGTGACCGCCCCTGATCACGACGACCGCGCACCACCCCACAGAAAGGCCTCCCGATGGATCGCCAGGACCCGGGAACCACAGTCTGGTTCAGCCTCTCCATCGACGGCGAGGACCTCGGTTACTTCAACGGGTGCGAGGGGCTGTCGTCGCAGGTGGAGATCGAGCAGCGGCAGGAGGGCGGCAACAACGGGTTCGTGTGGCAGCTGCCGACCCGGGTCACCTTCTCCCACATCCGGCTGACCCGCCCGCTCACCCCGGACACCTCGAAGGTCGCGAAGTGGATCTCGTCCGTGCAGACGGGGATCGAGCGGCCCACCGGGCAGATCACGGCGCTGCGCGCGGACGGCTCGGAGGTGGCCCGGTGGGGGCTGCTGGACGTACTGCCGGTGAGCTGGCAGGGGCCCTCCCTGGACGCGGGCAGTCCGTCCGTGGCCACGGAGGTCCTGGAGATCGCCCACCACGGATTCACGGACTGAGCCGACAGAGCTGACCGAGAGAGGCAGATCAGATCATGGCCAGGAGCAGCCGGGGCGCCGGCAAGAGCCTCGTGCGGGCCACCCTCGCGATTCACGAGCCGCCCGTGGGCACCAGCACGAGCCCGGGCGGCATCATCAAGACGTTCGGCTTCGAGTTCAACCCGGCGCAGCTGTCGATCGCCCGGCGGGCGGACTGGAAGTCGTCGGCGGCGCCGATCGAACGGGACGGCGCGCTGCCGGAGTTCCTCGGCACCCACCCGCGCGAGATGAGCGTGGAGATCTTCCTGGACAGGTCCGACGACCCGGACAGCAACGACGTGATGAAGAAGGTGGAGTCGCTGCTGGCCTGCTGCGAGGTCACCAGCAAGAGCATCGCCGCCAAGCAGCCGTCGCCGCCCTGGGTGGTCTTCCAGTGGGGCTCGTTCTCGACGGCCAACTTCACGGCGTACGTCGCCTCCGCCGACGTCTCCTACTCCCTCTTCGGGACGAGCGGGATGCCGATCCGGGCCAGCTGCCGGCTCCAGCTGCACGAGATCCCGAGCAAGACCGCGGGACAGAACCCGACGTCCGGTGCGCTCACCGCGCAGCGCGTGCACCGGGTCGTCGCCGGGGACTCGCTGCAGTCGCTGGCCTGGCGGGAGTACGGCAACGCGAGCGCCTGGCGGGCGATCGCGGAAGCGAACGACATCGACGATCCCGGGTGGCTGCCGACGGGGACGGAACTGGTGCTGCCTGCCGCCGAGGAGGTGCGGTCCTGATGGTGAAGCATGCCTTCTCGAACGTCGTCAAGGTCGTCATCGGCGGCAAGGAGCTGACCGCCACCTCGGAGTACGGGCGGTATCTCGTCGACGCCCACGTGGACCAGGGCGTCGGGGTGCCCGCAGCCTTCCAGCTGACCTTCCGCGACCCGGCCCGCAAACTGCTGGGCAAGCTGGGCGTCCAGTTCGGCACCCCGGTGGTGATCACGCCGGTCTCCGACGGCCAGGGCACCGGCGACCCGCTGCTCACCGGCGAGGTCACCGGGATGGAGGCCGAGTACGACGGCACCGGCAGCTACGCGGTGGTCCGGGGCTACGACTACGGGTTCCGGCTGATGCGGCAGCGCCGCGTCGTCGCCTACCGCAACCAGACCGCCTCGGACATCGCCCGCAAGCTGGCCGCGCAGGACGGCGTGCCGATCGGGCGGATCCAGGCCACCAAGACCGTCTACGAGTTCATCAGCCAGTCGAACGTCACCGACTGGGACTTCCTGGCCCGGCTCGCCGACGAGAACGAGATGGTCATGTCGGTGGACGCGGACGGCAAGTTCCAGTTCGTGAAGCAGAAGAGCGCCTCCGGGGCGCCGTCGCCGCAGACCGACGGCGACAAGAGCCCGTTCGTCCTGGAGGCCGGGCACGACATCCTGCGGCTGCGCACCGCGGTCACCGCCTCCGACCAGGTGAACAAGGTCGAGTCGCGCGGCTGGGACGTACGGACGAAGAAGACGCTCACGGCGACCGTGACCCCCGCCGACAACACCGGCTACAGCATCGGCACCACCCCGGGCGCGGCGGCCGGCGAGTTCAAGACGTCGAAGCTGGTCGAGACGCGCACGCCGTACGACAAGCAGGCCGAGGTGAAGTTCGCGGCCGACGCCCTCTCCGACGACGTCACGTCGACGTTCGCCGAGGTGGAGGTGGTCGTGCGGGGCAACCCGAAGCTGCGGCCGGGGGTTCCGGTGGCGCTCGCGGACGTCGGGGACCCCTTCGAGGGGAAGTACACGGTCACCTCGGTACGGCATGTCTTCGGCGACGCCAAGCACTACGAGACCTGGGTGACCGTCAGCGGCCGCCAGTGGCGGTCGCTCTACGGCGTCGCCTCCGGCGGTGGCGGGGACGCCGGCGGCGACCGGCAGCTCAGCGTGGCGCAGGCCCTCGTCACCGACGTCCAGGACCCGCTCCAGCAGGGGCGGGTGAAGCTCAAGTTCCCGTGGCTGGACGACACCTACGTCAGCGACTGGACCCGGACCATGCAGTGGGGCGGGGTGCGCGGCGGCGGGGTCTTCCCGATGGACGTCGGTGACGAGGTCCTCGTCGCCTTCGACCGCGGCGCCCTCGACCACGCGTACGTCATCGGCGGCCTCTACAACGGCAAGGACAAGCCGACCCGGGTCAAGGACGTGCCGCTGCACGACGGCATGCGCGGCCGGGCCACCCGGCACACCGTCTCCGACCGGGTCGGCAACCGCATGGACCTGCTCGACCAGCGCGGCCGCAAACAGGGCGTCCGGCTGGCCAGCGGCGACGACAGGCTCACCGTCTTCCTCGACCGGCAGAAGACCGAGATCACCGTGGACAGCAAGGGCAGCGTCTCCATCAAGGGCAGCAGGTCGGTGTCGGTCGAGGCGGGCGCCAACCTGTCGCTGAAGGCGGCGGGCGCGCTCAGCATCAGGAGCGGAGGGCCGCTGTCCCTGCAGAGCGCGGAACTCGTCGACATCAAGTCCCCCGCGGGCGCGGTCTCCGTGAACGCCGCCGCCGTGAACGTGATGGCGAACGCCGCCCTGTCGCTGCGCGGCAACGCCGCCGTCGCGATCAGCTCCTTCACCACGGTGGGGATCCAGGCCCCGGAGGTGCCGGTCCTGGGGAACCTGATGATGGGCGGACTGACGGTGATGGTGATCCCGGCATGAGCGGGGACGGTGATTCCGGCATGAGCGGCCGGCAGGTCTTCCCGGAGGGGCGGGTGCGGGACTGATGGCAGAGCAGTTCGTCGGCTCCGGCTGGTCGTTCCCGCTGCGGATCGGGCCCACCGGCGGCATCGCGCTGGTCAGCGGCGAGAAGGAGGTCGAGGAGGCCATCCGCCTCATCCTCTCCACGGCCCCGGGCGAACGCCCGATGCGGCCGGAGTTCGGCTGCGCCATCCACGACCTCGTCTTCGCCCCCGTCAACGAGCAGACCGCCGGCCGGATCCAGCACGAGGTGCACGCCAGCCTCGACCGCTGGGAGCCGCGGATCGAGGTCGAGGACGTCGAGGTCACGACCGGTGCCGACCCGAGCGTGCTGATGATCGACGTCCGCTACTCGATCCGCGGCACCAACAACCCGCGCAGCCTGGTCTTCCCCTTCTACGTCATCCCCTCCCACGACGAGCCGGACCTGCCGCCCGCCTCCCCGGACTCCTCCGAAAGCGACCGCTGATCCCGATGGCCCTGCCCTCCCCGAACCTCGACGACCGCCGCTTCCAGCAGTTCGTCGACGACGCCAAGCGTTACATCCAGCAGCGCGCCCCGGAGTGGACCGACCACAACGTCTCCGACCCCGGCATCACGCTGGTGGAGACGGTCGCGCACATGGCCGACCAGATCGTGTACCGCCTCAACCGGGTCCCGGAGAAGAACCACCTCGCCTTCCTGGACCTGGTCGGCATCACGCTGTTCCCGCCCTCCGCCGCCCGCACGGAGGTGACGTTCTGGCTGTCGGCGGCCCAGGAGGAGGCGGTCCCGGTGCCGGTCGGCACCGAGGTGGCGACCCGCCGTACCGAGACGCAGGAGGCGGTGGTCTTCGCGACCGAGCGCGAACTGACCATCGTGCCCAGCGAGTTGCGGCACCTGCTGCGCCAGCAGGAGGGCTCGGCGGTCGTCGACCTCACCCACGAGCTCGCCGAGGGCAAGGACCTGTTGTGCTTCACCGAGTCCCCGAACCCCGGTGACTGCATGCTGCTCGGCCTCTCCGCCGCCGTCCCGCACTGCGCGGTCGCCCTGGACCTGGACAGCCGTGTCGACGGTGTCGGCGTGGACCCGCGGCAGCCCCCGCTGGTGTGGGAGGCGTGGACGGAGGACGGCTGGCGGGAGTGCGAGGTCGACCGGGACGGCACCGGCGGCCTGAACCGGCCCGGCGAGGTCGTCCTGCACGTCCCCGGCGGCCACGTGCTGTCCCGCAACGGCGGCCTGGAGGCGAGCTGGCTGCGCTGCCGGGTCACCGAACCGCACGCCGACCAGCCGTTCTACACCACCTCCCCGACGGTCCGGTTCGTCGAGGCCTGCACGGTGGGCGGCACCACGGCCGCCGTGCACGCGGAGACCGTCGAGGACGAGGCGCTCGGCGAGTCGACGGGCCTGCCCGGCCAGCGCCTGCGGCTCGCCCACGCCCCCGTCGTCGGTGACAACCCGCCGCTCCTCCTCCAGACCGCCGAGCACGACGGCGAGGGCGGCTGGGTGGACTGGCAGGTCGTCCCGCACTTCGCGGCCTCCGGGCCGTACGACCGGCACCTCACCCTCGACGCGACCACCGGCGAGGTCGCCTTCGGCCCCGCGGTCCGCGAACCGGACGGCTCGCTGCGCCAGTACGGCGCGGTGGCCCCGAAGGGCGCGGTCATCCGGGCCCGCCGCTACCGCACCGGCGGCGGCCGGGACGGCAACGTGGCCCGCGGAGCCGTACAGATCCTGCGCTCCTCCATCCCTTACGTCGCGGACGTGGTCAACCGGGAGGCCGCGCGCGGCGGGGTCGACGGCGAGACGGTCGCCGAGGCGAAGGTGCGCGCGCCGATCACGCTGCGCGCCCAGGAGCGGGCGGTGACCCTGCGCGACTACGAGGAGCTGGCCCGCCGCGCCGCGCCCGAGACGGCCCGGATCACCTGCCTGGAGGGCGAGGAGGGCGAGCACGGCTCCTACGCGGTACGGGTCCTGGTGGTACCCCAGGCGGTCTCCGACCCGGGCGGCCGCCTCCGTTTCGAGCAACTCGTGCCCGGCGACGCCCTGCTGGACCGCATCACCCGCTACCTGGACGAACGCCGGCTGATCGGCACCCGGCTCGCGGTCGGCCCGCCCTTCTACCAGGGCGTCACGGTCGTCGCCACCGTGCACGCCTTCCGCGGCGTGGACGTCGACCGGGTCCGCCGCCAGGCCCACGACGCGCTCTACCGCCACCTGGACCCGCTGACCGGCGGCGCGGACGGCAAGGGCTGGCCGTTCGGGCGCCCGGTGCAGTCCGGCGAGATCTTCGCGGTGCTGCAACGCGTCCCCGGCATCGAACTCGTCGACGAGGTCGTCCTGCACCCCGCCGACCCGCTGACCGGCAAGCGGGGCGACCCGACCGACCGCATCGACCTGGACGCCCCGTCCCTGGTCTTCTCCTACGACCACCGGGTGAGGGTGATCGGCGAATGACCGGCAACAACCCGACCGGAGGCCTCCGTTGAGAGGGTCCATCGACGGCCTCGGCTCCTCCGTCCCCATCGGCGCGATGCTCCCCGCGGTCTTCGCCGACGACGACCTGGCGCTGCGTTTCGTCGCCGGCCTGGACGACGTGATCGCCCCGATCCCGAACGTCCTCGACTGCCTGCCCAGCTACTTCGACCCGGCGCTGGCCCCGCTGGACTTCGCGGAGTGGCTCGGTACCTGGGTGGGCGCCGAGACCGACGGCACGGAATCGGAGGCCCTGCTCCGGGCCGCCGTGGCCGCGGCCGCCTACCTGCACCGGATCCGGGGCACCCGCTGGGGCCTGTCCGAGACGGTCCGGCTGGCCTTCGGCGTGACACCGGAGATCACGGAGAGCGGCGGCGCCGACTGGAGCGCCCGCCCGCTGGGCCCCTTCCCCGGCACACCCCGCCCCGGCCTGCACGTCCACCTCGCGCTGCCCGCCCCCACCCCGGCCGACGAGGTCCGCCTGGAACACCTCGTGGCCGCCGCCCGCCCCGCTCACATGCCCTACACGGTCCAGGTGACCGCGTCCGCCGAAAGGACCCCGCAGCGATGACGACCAACCGGAACTGCACGGAGTGCGGCACGGTCGCCGAACCGGGCCAGTCCTTCTGCGACGCCTGCGGCGCGGTCCTGAGCTGGGCGGCCACCGCCGAGGAGACCCCACAACAGCCCCCCGCCAACTCCGCCGCCGCCCCCGACTGGGACGCCTTCACCCGCAGAGACGGCGGCACCGGCCTCCCCCAACGAGACACCCGAGCAACGACAGCGACAGCCCCGGCAGAGGGCCACGGGGACACGCCCCGTCAGAGCCACGGCGACCTGTCAGCACCGGCCACGACAGCGCCCCGTCAGGGCCACGGCGCCCCGTCAACACCGGCGACGACGGCGTCCCCTCAGGGCCACGGCGCCCCGTCAACACCGGCGACGACGGCGTCCCCTCAGGGCCACGGCGCCCCGTCAACACCGGCGACGACGGCGTCCCCTCAGG
>NZ_JBIBAK010000016.1:163116-318580 GCF_042899865.1 Streptomyces sp. NPDC013157
AGGGCCACGGCGCCCCGTCAACACCGGCGACCACAGCGCCCCCTCAGGGGCGCGGGGAACTGCGCGACCAGCCCCCACCCACCGCCACGTCCCCCACAGCCGAAACCACCCCCCTCCCCACCCCCCACCCGCAGTCCGCCGACAGCGGCGCCGCACCCACCCCCACCCCCACCCCCATCTCCGACCACGACCGGGCCCGCCGCCTCCTCATCCCGGTGAGCGAGCCCACCCCCACCCCGGCCCCCCAACCGATCGCTCCCGTCCTCCCCGGCCGCCCCACCCCCCAACGCCCCACCGCCGTCCGCGCCCCCGGCGAGGACCTCGGCGCCCACGGCGGCACCCCCTGCCCCTGGTGCGCCACCCCCAACCGCCCCGACCGCCACTTCTGCACCCGGTGTGCCATGCCCATGGCCGGCCACCCCGACACCGGCCCCGCGGCCCACCGCCCCTGGTGGCGCCGCATCTTCGACTTCCGCCGCAGAGAGACCCCGTGGGCAGGCGACCGCCCCCGCCTCCGCCGCACCTTCGACCGCGTCCTCACCTGGATCGTCGCCGCCGTCGTCCTCACCGGCGTCACGGTCCTGGCGATCAACACGCCGAAGGCGGTGAGCGCCACCCGCGACCACTTCGCCAAGCGCGCCCCGGTCCCCCCGGACAGTTACCGCGCCTCCCGCGCGTACGCGGGCCACAAGCCGGAACTGCTCTTCGACAGGCTGAACAACACGTGGTGGGGCCCGGGCATCGCCGGGGCAGGCGAGGGCGAGTGGGTCGAGGCGCACTTCGACGAGCCGACCCGGCTCCTGAACGTCGTCATCACCTCCGGCGAGTCGACCCACAACGAGCAGCTGAACAAGTCGGCCCTGCCGCACCGCCTGACGGCGACCATAAAGACCGCCGACGGCAAGTCCCTGACCCGCGAACTCACCCTCGACCAGGCGGCCGGCGGGCAGGTCCGCGACCTGCGCGCGGCGGACGTCGTCTCCGTCCGCTTCACGATCGACTCGTCGTACCAGGCGTCGGCCCGCACCCAGGTGGCCATCGCCGAGATCGAGTTCTTCGGCCCGTCCAGCGCGAACTCCTAGCGGCGGCGGAGGCGGCTAGCTCCTCATCAGGGACCGGTACACGGCCGTGGACCTGGGGTTGCCGTGGCACCCCCACACGCCGTGCGGGCAGTAGTCGGTGATCGTCTGGTACAGCGGGCGGCTGCTCGCGAACCAGTCCAGCATCCCGCGCAGGTACACCGGATCGTCGCCGTTCTCGTACAGTCCCCACTCCGGGTACGAGACCGGTTTGCCGTGGGTCCGGGCGAAGTCGGCCTGGGCCCGCAGCCCGTACGGCTCGGCGACCTGCTCCTGGAAGGACATCCCGCGCGGGGCGTCGTACGCGTCCATCCCCAGCACGTCCACGTACCCGTCCCCCGGATAGCACGCGGTCCAGGGGACGGCGTCCCGCCCCCGGTTGGGCGCGAAGTCGAACCGGAACCGGGCGCCCGGCACCGATCGCATGGCGGTCACGATCCGTCGCCAGTACGCCCGCCAGGCCGCGGGGTCCGGCCCGCAGCGATGGGTGTACGTGTCCCCGTTCATCTCCCAGCCGAGCACGACGACGGTGTCCGGCGCGCCGACCGCGATCAGCCGGCGGGCCAGGGCGCGGAAGTGGACGTCGTACCGGCCGCCTGCCCCGAGCCGCAGTTGGCGGCGCACCTCGGCGTCCGGGACGTGTGCCTCGGTGTGTTCGAGCATCGGCACGTTGAGGACGAGGAGCCGGTCGGGTTCGGTCTGCCGCCAACGGGCCCACAGCCGTACGAAGTCCGGGGCGCCCTCGATGTTCCGCCACACGTCCCCGGGCAGGTAGGTGTGCCCGACCCGGGGCTGGTCCCGCAGCCAGCTCCCGAGCGCAGCCACCCGCCGTACCCCGTCCGCGCCGTACCCGACGTACGCCCCGAAGGGCCCGGGCGCGGCGGGCCGCGGGACCTCCGGCCGGGACACGGGCAGCAGCAGGAGGGCGACCAGCGCGGCGACCCACAGGAACCTCAGACGTGCCATGGGAGGCAGTCTGGCCGCTCCGCGCACCGCGGCCACGCCATGTGGTCATACCGTGACCCTGTGCGCATCAGGTATCCGGCGTGCCGCGGCCGGGGTCCGTCGGCGGCGGCGCGCTTCACCGTGCCGTCAGGTTCCACAGCGTCGCCGGATCCCACACCGGCGTCGGGAGCCACTGTCCCACCGGGGTTCTGTGCGGCCTCGGAGTCCTGTGCGGCCTCGCCGGTCGGCGGTGCCCCGATGCCGGCGACGACGTGGGTCCTGGCCCGCCGGCCGACGGCGCCGGACTGGCGGCCGGCGAGGCCGGGGTGCTCGGGGCCGGGTGGGGGTGTGCCGGGGACGGCGTTCCGGGCACGCTCACGCCGTGCTGCCGCAGCCACGGCAGCGGCGGGACCTCGGAGCCCAGGTGCCGGGTGGTGCGGACCTCGAAGTGGAGGTGGGGGCCCTCCGCGTTGCCGGTGGAGCCGGCGGAGCCGATCCGCTGGCCCGTCGAGACGTGCTGGCCGCGGCGGACGTTGATGACGGACAGGTGGGCGTACTGGGTGTAGTAGCCGTCGGGATGGTGTAACACCACCTGGTTGCCGAAGGCGTCGCCGCAGGTCGCGGCCACGACGCGGCCGGGTCCGACGGCGTACACGGGCGTGCCGGCGTGGACTGCGAAGTCCTGGCCGGTGTGCCGGTGTCTCCAGAGGCGGCCCCTGGCGGCGTAGCGGGCGGAGAGCCGGTAGCCGACGGTGGGCGCGGTCCAGCGGGCGGTGCGATCGGCGTGATCGGTGCGGTGGCTGCGGTCGGTGCGGTCGGTGCCGCGTTTGCGGGCGGTGTGGGACGGGGTGCTGCGCGTGCCGAAGGCGCAGTGGGCCGGGCGCTCGTCGGCCTTGGCGGGTGTGGTGAGGAACGCGCCGGTCAGGAGGAGCACCAGCGCGGCGGTGAGGAGCCGTAGATCATCCGTTCGCATCTTCGGATCCTCTGACGGCCGGTGCGCCGGGGGGCGGCCCCACGCGCCCGGCGCCACGACTTTCGCCTGTTCGGATGATCGGCCCGGCTCAGAGCCGGCTGCGGTGGTTCACCACCGTGCTCGCGAGCAGCGAGAGCCGGGCGCGCTGGGCGTCGGTCAGGTGGGCCGCGAGGTCCCGGATCTGCCGGTCGGCGAGCGCCTCGCACTGCCGGGCCAGTTGCTGCCCCTGGGGGGTGATCGACACCAGGAAGCTGCGCCGGTCGTGCGGGGCGGGGGTGCGGCGGACCAGGTCCCGGCGCTCCGCGCGGTCGACGAGGCCGGTCATGCTCGACTTGTCCAGGCCGAGGTGGTGGGCGAGTTCCTGCATGCCGGGCGTGCGGTCGCGCAGCACGCCGAGCAGCCGCAACTGGACGACCGACAGGCCGTGTTCCGCCGCGACCTTCCCGAGCGCGCCCTGCACCAGGAACGACAGCTGGGCGAGGCTGTCCACGAGTCCCAGGTCCTCGATGTCCTCGGCCGTGCCCGGGGTTTCGGCGGTTGGCTTGTTCTGCATGGCCCCATCCTACGGGCGTTAGTACGCGCCCCCAACTACTTGACTTGGTATGTAGCACGAACTAATTTACTTGGTGTCGCGAACTAATGTGAGCCGAGGAGCCGACATGCATGCCGCTGTGGTCCGTTCGTTCGACCGTCCGCCGCGCTTCGAGGAGTTCCCCGCCCCCGAACCAGGTGAGGGCAGGCTGCCGGTGGAGATGATCGCCGCCGGTCTGCACCCCCGGGTCCGCTCCGGTGCCGCGGGCACCCACTACACGAGCGACGGCCGCCTCCCGCTGATCCCCGGCGTCGACGGCGTGGGCCGGCTGCCCGACGGGCAGGTCGTGTACTTCGTGGCCGACGACGGGGACCCCGGCACCATGGCCGAGCGGACGGTCCTCGACCCGCGCCGGGCGGTCCCGCTGCCCGCCGGCGCCGACCCGGTGACCGTCGCCGCGGCCATGAATCCCGCCATGTCGTCCTGGGTGGCGCTGCGCCGCCGGATCACCTTTCAGCCGGGCGGGAGCGTCCTGGTGCTCGGCGCCACCGGCAACGCGGGCCGGATGGCCGTACAGATCGCCCGGCACCTCGGCGCCGACCGGATCGTGGCCGCCGGACGCGACCCCGAGCGCCTGGAACTGCTCGGCGGCCTCGGCGCCACCGACGTGGTCTCCCTGGCCGGCGACCCGGACAAGGCCGACGCCCGCCTCGGCGAGGCCGCCGCGGACGTCGACGTCGTCCTCGACTACACCTGGGGTACGCCGACCGAGCGCGCCCTCCCGGCCGTCCTCACCCGCCGCACCGACCGCGGTGCCCCGCTGGACTGGATCCAGATCGGCGCCACGGCCGGCCCCGGGATCACCCTCCCCTCCGCCGTGCTGCGCGCGGCGAACCTGCGGCTCATGGGCAGCGGCCAGGGCTCGGTCACCGCCCGTGGCATCGTCGCCGAACTGCCGTCCCTGATGACCGAACTGACCCGGGGCACCCTCACCGCCGACGCGCGGGAAGTGCCGCTCGCCGACGTCGAGGAGGCCTGGACCGCCCCCGTCGAGCCCGGCCGGCGCCTGGTGTTCACCCCATCTCCCAGGTGATCGTCCCGGAACTGAACGCCCGCCCGCCGTCCACCCGTACCTCCGGGCACAGCACGCGTCCGCAGAACGGAGTCCCCCCGTGAACGCATCCGCAGCCATCGGCGTGACCGGCCTCGGCGTGATGGGCCGCAACCTGGCCCGGAACTTCGCCCGGCACGGCTACCCGGTCGCCGTCCACAACCGCACCCCGGCCCGCACCCGCGCGCTGATCGCGGAGTACGGGAGCGAGGGCGACTTCGTCGGCGCCGAGACCGCCGCCGAGTTCGTCGCCGCCCTGGAACGCCCCCGCCGCCTCATGATCATGGTGCAGGCGGGCGCCGCCACCGACGCCGTCATCGACGAGTTCGTACCGCTCCTCGAACCAGGTGACATCGTCATCGACGGCGGCAACGCCCACTTCGCCGACACCCGCCGCCGCGAGGCCGCCCTGCGTGAGAAGGGACTGCACTTCGTCGGCGTCGGCGTCTCCGGTGGCGAGGAGGGCGCGCTGCACGGGCCGTCGATCATGCCGGGCGGTTCCGCCGAGTCGTACGCCGTGCTCGGGCCGATGTTCGAGGACATCAGCGCCAAGGTGGGCGGCGAGCCGTGCGCCACGCACGTCGGCGCGGACGGCGCCGGGCACTTCGTGAAGATGGTCCACAACGGCATCGAGTACGCCGACATGCAGCTCATCGCCGAGGCCTACGACCTGCTGCGCCAGGTCGGCGGGTACGCGCCGGCCGAGATCGCCGACATCTTCCGGGAGTGGAACGGCGGCCGCCTCGGCTCCTACCTCATCGAGATCACCGCCGACGTCCTCGCCCACGTCGACGCCGCCACCGGCGCCCCCTTCGTCGACATCGTCGCCGACGCGGCCGGGCAGAAGGGCACCGGGCGCTGGACCGTGCAGACCGCGCTCGACCTGGCCTCCCCGGTCACCGCCATCGCCCAGGCGACCTTCGCGCGCGCCGCGTCCGGCCGCAGTGCGCTGCGCGCCGCCTACGCCGGACTGCCCGGCGGCACGACCCCACCGCTCAGCGCCACCGAGGCCGACCGCTTCGCCTCCCGCGTCGAACACGCCCTGTACGCCTCGAAGGTCATCGCCTACGACCAGGGCTGGACGATGATCCAGGACGCGGCCGCCGAGTACGGCTGGAAGATCGACCTCGGTGCGGTGGCCCGGATCTGGCGGGGCGGCTGCATCATCCGCGCGTCCTTCCTGGACCGGATCCGCGCGGCCTACCGGGCCGACCCGGACCTCGTCAGCCTGCTGGCCGAGGAGGAGTTCGCGAAGGAGATCGCCGACGCGCAGGTGCCGTGGCGGGAGACGGTCGCGTCCGCGGCCCGCCGGGGCATTCCCGTCCCGGCGTTCTCGGCGGCCCTCGCCCACTACGACACCCTCCGCGCCGACCGCCTCCCCGCGGCCCTCCTCCAGGGCCAGCGCGACTACTTCGGCGCCCACACCTACGCCCGCACCGACCGTCCCGGCACCTTCTTCCACACCCACTGGGCAACAGAGGGCCGCCCTGAGACAGAGGGCTGAGCAGGTTCTTGCCCCGACACCCGCCGGACGGTGGCACGGCCGAGTGCTACGACATGCCGTCAGGTCCATCTTCGCGAAGCTCGACCTGTCCCCGGCCGACCGGGTGGACCGCCGGGTGGCGGCGGTCCTGCACTGCCTGGAGGACGCCCGGGGCAGGTCCCGCTGAGGTGACTCAGACGCGGACGCCGAACATGAACGGGCCGCCGATGGTGGACATCGACTCGTAGCGGACGACCGTGCCGGTGCGCGGGGCGTGCAGGATCTGCCCGTTGCCCGCGTAGAGGCCCACGTGGTGCAGGTCGTTGAAGAAGAAGACCAGGTCGCCCACCTGGAGGTCCGAGGCCGAGTAGATCTTGGTGCCGATCGTCGACTGGGACTCGGAGGTGCGCGGGATGGAGACGCCGGCCTGCGCGTAGGCCCAGGAGGTCAGGCCCGAGCAGTCGAAGGAGGACGGGCCGGTGGCGCCGTAGACGTAGGGGGTGCCGAGCTTGGTCTTGGCGGCGGCGAAGGCGGCGGCGGCCCTGCCGGTGGCGGAGGTGTCGTTGCCGAGGTCGACGCGCTCGCTGGCGGAGCGGCTGGCGCGGTCCTGGTCGGCGGTGAGGGCGGCCTTCTCGGCGGCGGTGAGGCTGTTGAGCAGCTTCTGCGCCTCGGCGAGCTTGGCCTGGACCTCCTGCTTCTTCTTGCCGAGTTCGGTGCGGGTGGCGGCCAGGTCCTTGAGCTTGCCGGTCGCCTCGGCCCGCTCCTGCGCCAGTTCGCGCTGCTTGGCCTGGATCTTCTTCAGCGTCTCGACCTGCTGGCCGCTCAGCTGGTCGAGGGTGGAGGCCTTGTCCAGGTAGCTGTCCGGGTCGGAGGAGAGAAACAGCTGGAGGGACGGGTCGAGGCCGCCGCTGCGGTACTGGGCGGTGGCCATGGAGCCGATGCCGTCCCGGAGTTCGTTCAGCTCCTTCTGCCCGCGGGCGACCGAGTCCTGGAGCGCGGATATCTGCTTCTGGAGCTTCTCCTGCTTCTCCTTGGCCCCGTTGAACTTCTCGGTGGCCTGCTCGGCCTCCTCGTACAGCTTGTCGACCCGGGACTTGACCTCGTCCTTGCTCGGCTTCGCGACGGGCGCGGCGTTGGCCGCCTGTGAACTGAGGGCCACGGCGGCAGCAGCCGCGGAGGTGAGCACGGTGACGCGGGCACGGCCCGGCTGCTTGGCACGACGGTGGGACGCCACGGAGGCGAGCTCCTTCCGAGCAGAGGTTCGGGCAACAGACCCTAATGACTCTCTTATGGTCAGTTCAAATCTTCGCATGAAAATTCTTGGCCGGAACTGACCGTAGATGACCCCCTCCTGATGCTGCATCGAACGAAAGGGTCTGCTGATTGTAAAGAACCTTGACAGTCAATTGGTCTAGTCCAACTATGGGCGTCCATGAGACGCACTCGTGCCCTGCACGCCCTGCCCGCAACCGCCCTGTCCGCCGCGCTCGTTGCCCTCGGGGCAGGCGCCGCGCACGCCGATCCGCACGCCGCCTCGCACCGTGTGAAGCCCATGCCCGCCCACGTCGCGGCCCCCTACTTCGAGGCCTGGACCGGCGACAGCCCCGCCGCGCTCGCCGCCGAGTCCGGCAACAAGTACCTCACCCTCGCCTTCCTGCAGACGCCCGCCGCGGGCTCCTGCACCGCCGACTGGAACGGCGACGCCACCCAGCCCATAGCCCCGGGGACCTTCGGCGCCGACATCGCCGCCCTCCAGGCCCGCGGCGGCAACGCCATCCCCTCCTTCGGCGGCTACAGCGCCGACACCACCGGCACCGAACTCGCCGACAGCTGCACCGACGTGGACGCCATCGCCGGCGTCTACGAGAAGCTCGTCACGACGTACGGCATCAGCCGCATCGACCTCGACATCGAGGCGGACTCCCTCGCCAACACGGCCGGAATCGACCGCCGCAACAAGGCGGTCGCCCAGGCCGAGCGCTGGGCCGAGCGCACCGGCCGGCCGCTCCAGTTCTCCTACACCCTGCCGACGACCACCAAGGGCCTGGAGGACGACGGCCTGGCCGTCCTCCAGAACGCCGTCGCCAACCACGCGCGCGTGGACGTCGTCAACATCATGACCTTCGACTACTACGACGGCGCCGCCCACGACATGGCCGCCGACACGAAGACCGCCGCGGACGGCCTGCACGCCCAGCTCCACGCCCTCTTCCCGCACAAGAGCGCCAAGGACCTGTGGGGCACGGTCGGCGTCACCGAGATGCCCGGCATCGACGACTTCGGCCCCGCGGAGACCTTCACCACCCAGAACGCCGCGACGGTCGAGCGCTGGGCCGCCGCCCAGGGCATCGACACCCTCTCCTTCTGGGCCCTGCAGCGCGACAACGGCGACTGCGTCGGCACCGGCGGCGCCAACGCATGCTCCGGAATAGCCCAGGACCGCTGGTACTTCAGCCACACCTTCGCGAAGTTCGGCGGTCCACGCCGGTAATGCCCCGGCGGGGCCGGGTCGCGGACCCGCCCCGCCGAGTCTTTGCCGGAACATGGTGAAGATCAGGTTTTCGGACAACGATCGGGCCACCAGGTCCGGTTATCGTCCGCACAGCCACATCACATACTGATCCTGTTCCCCGGAGCTCCATGCGCCTCAAGCAGGTCTCGGTCTCGGCGGCGATATCCGTCGTCGCCGGGCTGACCACCGCCACCGTCGGCCTCGCCGGCCCCGCCGCCTGGGCGGACAGCACGGCGTCGCTGCCGCTGTCGCGCTACGCGCACATGGTGGCCGACCCGGCCCACCAGCACCTCTTCTTCAGCCAGGGCGCCGGTTCGACCGGCATCCTGGTGACCGACCTGTCCGGCACCCCGGTCACCACCCTCACCGACGAGCAGGGCGCCACCGGCCTCGCGCTCTCGGCCGACGGTTCGACGCTCTACGCGGCCCTCGCCGACGGTGACGCGGTCGCCGCCGTCGACACCGCGACCCTGACCGAGTCCGCCCGCTACGCGACCGGCACCGGCAGCGCACCCGTCTCCGTCGCGGTGGCGGGCGGCAAGGTCTGGTACGGCTACGAAACGGCCGACGGCAAGGGCGCGATCGGCTCCGTCGACGCGTCCGGCACGGTCTCCACGCCCTCGCTCTCCCACTGGTCGGTCCCGCCGGTGCTCGCGGCCGGCGGCGGGGTGCTCGCGGCCGAGGAACCGCTGCAGAGCCTCAGCCACGTGGCGACCTTCGACGTCTCCTCGGGCACGGCGACCGCCAAGGCCGACACGGACGTCTCCGGCGGCACCGCGACCGGGCTCCAGGTCACCGGCGACGGTGCCAGGGTCCTGCTCGCCGCCACCCAGCAGCCCGCCCTGCAGGTCTACCGCACGTCGGACCTGCTGGGCGCCAACCCCGCCCCGTACTACACCGGCGCCGTGGGCCCGGCCTCGCTGGCGATCGACACCGACGGCACCATCGCCTCGGCCAGTACCGCGGGCCTCTACCTCTACGCCGGTTCCAACCTGGCCGAGAACCACGTCACCTTCCCCTCCGGCACCACCGTCGCCCCGGACGGCCTGACCTGGGGCGGCGACGGCACCACCCTCTACGCGGTCATCCGGGACTCCGCCGGCGCCTACACCCTCGACGTGCTCGGCTCCGCGAAGCTCAGCGACACCACCCTCACCACGAACCCACCGCGGTACGCGGCCCCCACCGAGCAGTTCACCGTGACCGGCGCCCTCGCCACCCGGGGTTTCCTCCCCTCCGGTGCCGTTCTCCAGGTCACCCGTGACGGCGACCCCCTGCCCGACGCCACGGTCGGCGCCGACGGCACGTTCAGCATCAGCGACACCCGGCCGGACGCGGGCCAGTACACGTACCAGGTGTCGTACGCCGGAGACGCCACCCACCGCCCCGCCACCGCCACCCAGAAGGTGTACGTGGCCCGGCTCTCCACGGACATCGCGTTCCCGGAGATAGCCTCCGCCACCCCGCACTCGGTCGTCCTCAAGGACACGCTCACCACCGAACTGCTCCTCGGCAGCCTCCGGCCGGGCACCGAGGTCGACGTCACCCGCACGAACGAGGACACCCAGGAGACCGTCCAGCTTCCGTCGGTGCCCGTCGACCCGGACACCACCGAGTTCACGGTGACCGACGACCCGGGGGCCGCCGGACGCTTCACCTACCACCTCTCCTTCGCGGGCGACGCCACCCACGAACCGACCACCAGCGACGCGACCCTCCAGATCTCGCCCTACACCCCGGCCCTCACCCTGAAGGCCCCCGCCACCGCCACCCGCGCCGCGGCCCTCTCCTTCACCGGCGACCTCGGCAACGGGCCCTACCCCGCCGGCGAGACGGTCACCGTCACCCGCACCGACGCCGCCCACGTCACCACCCCGGCGACCTGGACCGCGCCGATCGCGGCCGACGGCACCATCACGGTCAAGGACACCCCGGCCGTCGGAGGCGCCAACACCTACACCGTGAGCTACCCCGGCGACGCGGCCCACCAGGCGGCCACCGCCTCGGCGATCGTCCAGGTGTCCCGCGTCAGGCCGACGGTGACCGTCACCACCGACAAGGCCGGCTACGCCTACGACGGGACGGCGACCGTCACCGCCCACCTCGGCACGACGTACAACGGCCGCACGGTCTCGGTCTACGCCACGCCCGTCGGCGGCAAGAAGACGCTCCTGAAGACCGGCACGGTCGACAGCAAGGGCAACCTGAAGGTGACGTACAAGCTCACGCACAACACCACCTTCACGGCGTCCTTCGCGGGCGACTACCGCTACGCCCCCGCGACGGCCACCCATTCCGCCACCGCCCGGGTGAGGATCGCGGAGAAGCTGGGCGGCTACTACACCAGCACCACCTACAGCGGGGTCACCTACCGCGTCTACCACCACACCGTGCGGCCGCAGGTGGTCGGCACGGTGACGCCGGACAAGTCCGGGCAGTGCATGAAGTTCCAGGCCCAGGAGTACTACAGCGGCGCCTGGCACACCATCGGCACGTCCTCCTGCTTCTCGATGGCGCCGGGCAGCACCGGTGTGACCCACCTGGTCCTCACCCACGCGGTGAACCAGCGGTTCCGGGTGCGGACGGAGTACGTCCACAGCTCCAAGGACACGAGCAACGCGGACACCTGGGGCGGCTGGCTGTACCTGACGGTACGGAACTGAACCCCGAGCTCCACCGGTCCGGCCCGGGCGTCCACACCCTGTGGACGCCCGGGCCGAGTCGTGTGCGGCGGGCGGCTACGGGTTGACGACCGTCCCGCCGAAAGTGACGTTCAGCTTGCCGGACGAGGCGAAGGACCAGCCGAGAGCGCCCGCGTAGGAGGCGCAGCGGGAGCCGTTGGTGCCCGTCCAGAACTGGTTGGAGCTGTCCGCGTCGCCGACGGTCTTGTCGTTGGAGCCGTCGACGGCGAACCGGCACGAGGTGTCGGTACGGAACACCGAAGTGCCCTTGTCGAAGGAGAAGTTGCGCTCGGCGTTGTCGATGCCCACGTTGTTCGAGACGGTCATCGTGCCGGGGTTGCTGTTGTAGGTGAACCCGTGGTGCCCGTTGCCGTAGGCGATGTCGTGCTGCACCACGTGGTTGACGGCGATGTCGTCGCCGCCGAGCTTGTAGCCGTTGCGGTCGCCGTCCCCGCTCTGGCTGCCGTCGCTGAGCGTGCCGTTGCCGTAGGAGAGCGAGTACTCGATGGTGACCGGCCCGATGGCTCCCGTGTCGGTCTTCGTGTACAGGTCCCAGCCGTCGTCGATGTTGTGGTGCGAGACGTCGTACCGGAAGACGTTCCCGGTGCCGGTGGTCAGCTTGGACGCGAACCCGTCCGCGTCCTCGCCGTCGCTGTCGGCGTTGTCGTGCGACTCGGAGCTGACGACCAGGTTGTTCGACGGCCACTGGCTGCTGGGCGTGCTGGAGGAGATCCGGCCGAGCTGCAGTCCCGTGTCGCGGTTGTACGCGGTCACGGCGCGCTCGACGACGTTGTTGCTGCCGCCGACGTAGATGCCGTTGTCGCCGGCGTGCTCGACCGTGAGGCCGTACAGGTGCCAGTAGTTGGCGAAGAGCTGGATGCCCCGGTTCGACGAACTCTCGCTCTGCGCCGAGAAGTTCAGGACCGGGGTCTCGCCCGGGTAGGCGGAGAGGGTGGTGCGGGCACTGGAGGTGCCGTCGGAGCCGGCCGGGATGGTCACCGTGGCGGAGTAGCTGTACGTCCCGCCGCGCAGGTAGATCGTGCCGCCGGCGGCGATGCGGCTGATCGCCGAGGTGAGCGTGGTCGGTGCCGACTGGGTGCCCGCCGCGCCGTCGGTGCCGCTCGGCGACACGTACAGCACCGTGGACGCGGCCTGTGCGGGGCCGCCGGACAGTGCGACGAGCGTGCCGGCGAGCAGGCCGACGGCCGCGATGACTGGTCTCACGTGCATCGTTCGTCTCCGTTCGTCTCCGTGCGGGACCTTGCGGAAAGCGCTTTCCCTGCGAAGCTAGGAGGGTGGCGTGGGTGCGTCAATAGTCATGTATGCAAATTCCGTTCATGAGTGTGATCAAAACGGGGTCTGGGGTGCGGCTGAGAGGGCTATTTCGACAGTGATCGGAATATGGGCTTCGGCCCCCCGGTTGTCCCGGTCATGGACGAGATCCCTCGCAAGATCGACCTCGGCGCCGTCGGTGTGTGGCGCCACGACAGGACCGAACCCGAACTGGCCGTAGCGCTCGAAGGCCTGGGCTACGGCACCCTCTGGCTCGGCAACGTGACCGACCCGGACCTGACCGAAGTCGAACGGCTGCTGGACGCCACCGACCGCCTGGTGCTGGCCACCGGCATCGTGAACATCTGGTCCAACCCGGCCGACCGCGTCGCCCGCGCGTACCGGCGCATCGCCGAACGCCACGCGGACCGCTTCCTGCTGGGCATCGGCGCCGGCCACCCGGAGGCGACGAAGGAGTTCGTACGGCCGTACGAGGCCCTCAACGACTACCTGGACGTCCTCGACGCGGGCGGTGTCCCGGCCGCCCGGCGGGCGCTGGCGGCCCTCGGCCCCCGCGTCCTGCGGCTGGCCGGCGACCGCACGGCGGCCGCGCACCCCTACCTCGTCACCCCCGAGCACACCCGCCGGGCCCGCGAGCTCCTCGGCGCCGGACCGCTCCTCGCCCCCGAACAGAAGGTGGTCCTGGAGACGGACCCCGCCGAGGCCCGCGCGATCGGCGACGCCACGCTCGGCGTCTACCTGGGCCTGACCAACTACGTCGGCAACCTGCGCCGCCTCGGCTTCGACGACACCGACTTCGCGGACGGCGGCAGCGACCGCCTCTTCGACGCGCTGATCGCGCACGGCGACACGGCCCGGGTGGCCGAAGGCGTCCGGGCCCACCTGGACGCGGGCGCCGACCATGTGGCGCTGCAGGTGCTGCACGCCGCCGGCACCGACCCGCTGCCGGCGTACCGGGCGCTGGCCGGGGCGCTGGCCGGGGTGTTGAAGCCGGCGGGCGGGTAAGCCGGGCTCGGGGGCTCGGCTCAGAGCGCTGTGAGCAGGGCGTCGAGCGGTGCGGGTACGCGGTCGGGGTCCAGGGCCTCGACGAGGACCCGGCCGTAACGGATCTTGCGGCCCGACGTCGTGCCGAGGAAGCGGCGGAACTGCTGCTGCGCGGTACGGCCCTGCTGGGCGGGCTGGTTCAGGAAGGTGCGCAGGGCACGGTGGTCGCCCTCGGCGTGGGCGAGTTCGGCGACCCGGGGCGGGCCGAGGGCGCGGACCAGCTCGTCCTCCAGGTCGGCCGCGCAGACGAAGATGCCGTGCTGTGCGGCGCCGGCCCGCTCCAGGCCGCGGGCGTAGTAGGGGCGTTCGCGCTCGTCGCAGAGCCCGGTCAGGCGCAGGCCGAGACCGGTGGGTCCGAGGAGCTGTGCGAACCGGCCGACGTTCATCGCCCCGCCCATCGACAGCACGCAGACCCCTTCCGCCGCCAGGTCCCGGGCGCGCCGGGCGGCCAGCGCGTCGACGGCCGCGAGGTCGCTGGGCCCTTCCAGCAGCACGGCGACCCGCACGCCGAGCCGGCCGGCGAGCTCCCGCGCGGGCGCCTTGGGACCACCGGCGGCCCAGGCGCGGACGGCTTCCCGGAAGGTGGCCATGTCCGGCGTGCGCGTCGTCCCTGTGGCTGCTTCGTCTGCCGCGTCCAGCGTGTCCTGCGCGTCCGGCGTGTACGTCATGGGTCGAGTCTCCGCCCGGGTCCGGCGGCGGTGCCACGGAATATCGAGGGCGCTGCCGGACCCGGGGACCGGAGGCTCAGGCGATACGGGCCCCGGTGCCGCTCACGTGCACGCGCGGGTCGCCGGTGCGCAGGGTCACCGTGAGTTCGCCGGGGCGGCCCAGGTCCGCGCCCTGGTGGAGGGTGAGGACGGCGTCCTCGGGGACCAGGCCGAGCTCACGGGCGTAGGCGCCGAACGCGGCGGCCGCGGCGCCGGTCGCCGGGTCCTCGACGACCCCGCCGACGGGGAACGGGTCACGGACGTGGAAGACGGTGGCCGACTCGCGCCACACCAACTGCACGGTGGTCAGGTCCAGGCGGTGCATCAGCGCTTCGAGGCGGGCGAAGTCGTAGGCGAGGTCCGCGAGGCGGGCGCGGGTCGCCGCCGCGAGCACGAGATGGCGGGCGCCGGCGAACGCGATGCGGGACGGGAACGCCGGGTCGAGATCGGCGGCCGGCCAGTCGAGCGCGGCCAGCGCCTCCGCGAGGTCGGCGTCGGCGATCTCCTCGGTGTGCGGTTCGACGCTGGTGAGCGTCGCCCGGATCGCCCCGCCCTCCTCGGTCACCGCCACCGGCACGGTGCCTGCGCGGGTGGCGAACACCAGCTCCCCGGGGCCGGTCCGCTCGGCGAGCGCGACGGCGGTCGCGATGGTGGCGTGCCCGCAGAACGGCACCTCGGCCTTGGGGCTGAAGTAACGGATGGTGTACGCCCGTCCGTCCGGACCGCCCAGGCCCTCCGGGGGCGCGGTCAGGAACGCGGACTCCGAGTAGCCGAGTTCCGCGGCGACGGCGAGCATGCCGGCGTCGTCGAGACCGGTGGCGTCCAGCACGACGCCGGCGGGGTTGCCGCCCTCGGGGGAGCTGGAGAAGGCGGTGTAGCGCAGGATCTCGGGCCGGGGCGCGTGGGTCGTCATGGTCCCGGCAACGTGGGGCGGACCGACGGCTATTCCTGGGCGCCGGCGTCGCCCGGACGGGGACGGTGGGTGGCGGTGATGCCGGCGAGGACGAGATCGATGCCGTCGAGGAACTGCCGGCGGTCGTCGTGCCCGCGCATCTGGTCCGCGACGGCCCGGGTGAACGGGTACTCGTCGGGGTCGAGTTCCTGCCACGCCGTCGACACGGTGTCGAGGAACCCGGCGCGGTCCACGCCGGGCGGGAGCGCACGGGCGCTCGCGCTGTTCACGGCGTTCTGGCCGGCGGCGCCGAGGACGTAGTGCACCAGGGCCGAGGTCACCGTGAACCAGCTGCTTTCGGGCACGTCGAGGGCGCGGACCTGCTGACCGATGCTCTCGAAGATCCGCGGGGTCACCGTCTTCCAGGGACTGCGGGAGAGCTGCGCGGCGAGCTGCGTCGCGAGCCACGGATGCCGCGCGATCGCGTCGAACAGCCCGAGCGCGACGGCCCGGATCCCGTCCTGCGGCGAGGCCGGGGCCCCTGCCTCCTCCGGCGCCGGCTGCGGGTCCTGGACGGCGGACCCGACGGCCACGGCGGCGGTGACGACCGCGTCCGTGGCGGCGGCGAGCAGCTCGTCCTTGTTCGTCACGTGCCAGTAGATCGCCCCGGGCCCGGTGGCGAGGCGTTCGGTCAGCGCGCGGAACGTCAGTCCGCTCTCGCCGGCCGTGTCCAGCAGCTCGACGGCGGCCTCGACGATGCGCTCGCGGGAGAGCGCGTCCGTGCGCCGCTGTGACCGGCGTGTCCGCGTTGTCATGGCGCCATCTTGACATGACTGGAGCACCGTTCCACCATGGAACAGCATTCCAGTCTGGAATGTCGTTCCAGTTCCGTTCCGGTTCCGTTCCGGATCTTCCGGACGGCCGGCCGCAAGAGACCCGCCCCGCCTTCCCCGAGGAGTCACCATGCGCACGCCCGTCACGATCATCGGAGCCGGACTCGGCGGCCTCACGCTCGCCCGCGTCCTGCACGTCCACGGCATCCCGGCCACCGTCTACGAGGCGGAGGCCTCTCCTGCGGCACGCGCGCAGGGCGGGATGCTCGACATCCACGAGCACAACGGCCAGCCGGCGCTCCGGGAGGCAGGGCTCTACGAGGAGTTCCGTGCCCTCGTCCTGGAGGGCCGCGAGGCGACCCGGGCCCTCGCCCCCGACGGCACCGTGCTCTTCGAACAGGCCGACGACGGCACGGGGGGCCGCCCCGAGGTGCTGCGCGGCGAGCTGCGCCGGATCCTGCTCGAATCGCTTCCGGCCGGCACCGTCCGCTGGGGCCGCAAGGTCAACGCCGTCCGCGCCCTCGGCGAGGGCCGCCACGAGGTGACGTTCGCCGACGGCACCGCCGTCGCCACGGGCCTGCTGGTCGGCGCGGACGGCGCGTGGTCACGGGTCCGGCCGCTGCTGTCCGCGGCCGTACCCGCGTACACCGGCACCTCGTTCGTCGAGACCTACCTGTACGACGCCGACACCCGGCACCCCGCCGCCGCGAAGGCGGTCGGCGGCGGGGCGATGTTCGCGCTCGCGCCGGGGAAGGGGATCCAGGCCCACCGGGAGACCGGCGGGACCCTCCACACCTACGTGGCACTGCGCAGGTCGCAGGAGTGGTTCGCCGAGGCGGGCTTCACCGGGCCGGCCGGTCCCGCCGGTCCCGCCGACCCTGCCGGGGCCGCCGCGGTCGCCGCGCGGATCGCGGCGGAGTTCGACGGCTGGGCCTCCGGGCTCACCGCGCTGATCACCGACGGAGAGACCGCGCCGGTCCTCCGCCCCCTGTACACCCTGCCCGCCGACCACCGTTGGGACCGGGTGCCGGGGGTGACCCTGCTCGGCGACGCCGCCCACCTCATGATCCCGAACGGCGAGGGCGCCAACCTGGCGATGTACGACGGCGCCGAACTCGGCAGGGCCCTCGCGGCCCACCCGGACGACACCGAGACCGCGCTGACCGCATACGAGCAGGCCATGTTCCCCCGCAGCGCCGCGGAGGCCGCCGACGCGGCCGACCTCCACGAGCGCATGTTCGGCGACGACTCCCCGCACGGCCTGATCGCCATGTTCATCGGAGCGGGAGCAGGGACAGGGGTGGGGCAGGGGGCGTGAGGGTCACGCCACGGCAGGCGGGTCCCGTACGGAGACCGGCTTGAGGTGCTTCTCCGGGAGGGCCTCGGGGAGTTGTTCCCAGTCGAGGACGTGGGAGACAGCAGCAGCTCGCGACGGAGGCGGTGCGGTACGCCGGCACGGCCGTCGAGCGGCTGCTGCGCAAGGAGCTGGACGCGGGTCCGGTCGCTGGACTGCGCGCGTTTCTCGGGCTGTGGCGCGGGACCGTCGTGGCCAGCGACTTCCGGGCCGGCTGCCCGGTCCTGGCCGCCTCCGTCGAGGAGCCGCCGCCGGGCGACGAGATCCCGCCCGCGCTGATCGCCGCGGCCGGGGCGTTCGACGGCTGGGAGGGGCTGCTCGCCGCTGCCCTGCGGGACCACGGCGCCGACCCCGGCCGGGCCCCCGAGCCGGCGACCCTCGTCGTGGCCTCGGTGCAGGGCGCGATCTCCATGTGCCGCGCACGCCGCGACACGGCGCCGCTGGACCGGGTCGCGCGACAGCTCGAAGCACTGATCGACGCCGCGCTCGCCGGCCCGGTCCGGGGGACGTGATCCGGGGGACCTGATCCGGGCCGGAGGTGCGGCGCCCCGCCGGCCGGCAGCGAGCAACGCCCGGACCAGGGTGCGGAGTTCGTCGTCCAGGTGCTCCTGTCCCGAAAGCGGCGGGTCGGGGATCAGGCGGAGCGGCGAGAAGGCGAGGGCGCGATGCATGGGGCGGTACCGACCCCGGCACGTCACGCCGGGTGGCGCAGCCCCGTGACGAGAAGGCCGACCAGGCGGCGGGCGTCGTAGCCCGGGTCGTTCTCCGCGCCGATGCAGAGGTTGCCGACGCCGCGCATCAGCTCGATGGCGGCCAGGTCGGTGTGGATCTCCCCGGACTCGGCCGCCGCGTCGAGGAGCCGGGTGCAGACGGGGACCAGGCTGTCCAGGAAGTAGGCGTGGAGGGCGTCGAAGCCCGCCTGGTCGGAGCGCAGGGCCGCGGCGAGCCCGTGCTTGGTCACCAGGAAGTCCACGAAGAGGTCGATCCAGCGGCGCAGCGCGTCGTACGGGCTCGGGGCGGTCGCCAGCAGGGCCGGGCCGGTCTCGGCGCAGGCCTCCACCTGGTGCCGGTAGACGGCGATGATCAGGTCGGCGCGGGTCGGGAAGTGCCGGTAGATGGTCGCCGTGCCGACGCCCGCCCGGGCCGCGATGTCGCGCACCGGCGCCTCCACGCCGGACGCGACGAACGCCGCCGCGGCTGCCTCCAGCAGGGTCGTCTCGTTGCGCCGGGCGTCCGCCCGCCGGGGCCGGACCGCCTGCTCCTCGTCCTTCATCGCGCGTCCTTCATCGGGTGCTCCGTCCGCGTCACTCTATCGGGGCGTTGCTAAACGGGACAGTGTTCCGTATCGTCGAAGACATGAAACGGGACGTCGTCCCGTTTGCGTTCTGTGAGGAGAAAAGCCATGCAGTACCGCACCTTGGGCCGTACCGGTGTACAGGTCAGCGCGCTCGGGCTCGGCGCGATGAACTTCGGGGCCATCGGGCAGACCACCCAGGAGGAGGCGACCGCGATCGTGGACGCCGCCCTGGACGCCGGGATCAATCTGATCGACACCGCCGACATGTACGGGCAGGGCGAGTCGGAGGAGATGGTCGGCAAGGCCATCGGCGGCCGCCGTGACGACATCGTGCTGGCCACGAAGGCCGGCATGCCGATGGGGGACGAGCGCAATCACCAGGGCGGTTCACGGCGGTGGCTGGTCACCGAGCTGGAGAACAGCCTGCGGCGGCTCGGCGTCGACCACGTCGACCTCTACCAGATACACCGCTGGGACCCGGCCACGAGTGACGAGGAGACTCTCTCGGCGCTGACCGATCTGCAACGCGCCGGGAAGATCCGCCACTTCGGCTCCTCGACCTACCCGGCGTACCGGATCGTGCAGGGCCAGTGGGCCGCCCGGGAGCACGGCCTCAGCCGGTACGTCACCGAACAGCCCAGCTACTCCCTCCTCCAGCGGGGCGTCGAGTCCCATGTCCTGCCCGTGACCGAGGAGTACGGGATGGGCGTGCTGGTGTGGAGCCCGCTGGCCTCCGGCTGGCTGTCCGGCGCCGTGCGCAGGGGTCGGCCCATCACCACCAGCCGCTCCGCGCTCGCTCCCGAGCGCTTCGACCTGACCCTGCCCGCCAACCAGGCCCGGCTCGACGCCGTGGAGCGGCTGGCCGCCGTCGCCGACGGGGCCGGGCTGACCCTGATCCAGCTCGCCCTCGGCTTCGTGACCGCACACCCCGCCGTCACCAGCGCTCTCATAGGCCCCCGCACCCAGGACCACCTGCGCACCCAGCTCGCCGCCGCCGACACCGTGCTCTCCGCGGACGTCCTGGACGCGATCGACGCGATCGTCGCCCCCGGCACCGACCTGGCCGCACACGAGAAGTACGACACCCCGCCCGCCCTCCTCGACCCGGCCCTGCGCCGCCGCTGACCAGCGCACGGCCGGTTCGGTCCGGTCCCGGTCACCCGCCTTGACCGAACCGGCCGAACCGCGCGATCACCGCCAGGACCGCCCCGTGCCTCGCGGGACTGCCGGTGTGCCCCACGCCGTCGATCACGTTCAGCTCCACATCCGGCCAAGGCCGCTGCGAACAGAGCTGTTCCCTACCCGAGTCGACCGGGATCATCGCGGAGGTCCGGACCGCCGTCAGGTTGGGCGCGGTGGCCGCGCCGTCGTAGCCGGGCAGGGTGTAGCCCTCGGGGTGTGCAGGACGACGACGTTGACCTCCATCGGGTCGCCGCCGAAGTCGTCCTGGTACCAGTTGGCGCGGCTGGCGCCGGGGCAGAGCTGGGGTCCCGTCTTGGTGTTCATCACGACTCCCGGGTGAGTGTGGGGCCGGGGATCCGCTGATCCGCTGATCCGCGGAGAGACGGAGGGCCATGGGGACAGCAGTCTCTGTCGTGGTTCAGGGCTCTTCCCGCGGTGCGGGCGGTGCCGTCCGACCCGCCGCGAGGCGGTGCCGGTCCAGACGGGCCGGGTCGGTGCCGGCACGGTCCGCGAGCGCGCGGGCGAGTGCGGCGTGCCGGAGCTGTCGTGAGGACGGGGTCTGGGTGCTCAGCACCACGTCCCGGGAGAGTTCGGGCAGCCGGTAGCGGCCGGTGCCGGGCGCGCCGGGGTCGCCGTCCCAGACCAGGATCCGGGCGGTCACGGCGGCGTCGATCAGGTGCAGCAGCTGGTCCGGGGCGATGCCCTGGACGTCGGCGAGCAGACCGAGGTCCAGCGGATCGCCGTCGGCGGCGGCGTAGGTGAGCATGGTGCGGGCCGGTTCGGGAAGCTCGACCAGGCGGGCGTGGACGATGTTGCGCACGGCGGCCGGTACCTGGGTCTCCGGCCCGATGCGCCGGGCCGGCGGGAGTCGGAGCAACTCGGCCAGGGCGAACGGGTGTCCCTCGGCACGCCGGTGCAGCGCCACTGCCGCCTCCGTCGGCGCATCCTCGCCGTGCGCCGTGAGCAGGTCGGCCACGTCGTCGGCGGTCAGCGGCTCCAGGGTCAGCCAGACCGCGCCGAGCAGGGCCAGTTCGGCGAGCAGCATGCTGGAGACGGGGGCATCGGGGTTGCGCAGGGTGCACACGAAGGCGACCGGGGCCTCCCGCAGCACCTGGGTGAGGCGCCGCAGCAGCCGGTGGAAGCCCTGGGGCGCCCGGTCGAGATCGTCGACGAGGACGAGCGTGGGCGCCTGGGTGAGTTCCCGGACGACCGTGGCGAGGGGGTCCTTCTGTGCGACCTCGTCCTCGGCGGAGTCCTTGCCGTCCTGCCGCAAGGCGTCCAGGAGCTGGACGGTGGGGCAGGTCTGCACGATCCCCCGGTTGCCGCTGAGCGCCTGACCGGCCCGGGTACGGGCGACGGTGAACCCGGCCGCCGCGGCCTTGGCGGCGAGTTCCTCCAGCAGCCGGGTCTTGCCCGACCCCTGCTCCCCGCCGACCACGGCCCACTGGGGACGGTTCGCCGTCGCGACCGACAGCAGGGCGGCGAGCTGCGCCATCTGCTCTCCGCGGCCCACGAAGGGGGCGGCCGCGGAGCCCGGATGCGGATGGGTGCGGGAGCAGGTGAGGGCGGGCCCCGGAGGCGGGGACTGCGGCGCGGTGGTGCCGAGGACGACGACGTCGTGCCGCAGGATCGCGGTGTGCAGGTCCCGCAGCTGGGGGCTGGGGTCGAGGCCGAGCTCCGTGTCGAGCATGTCGCGGAACCGCTCGTACTGCTTCAGCGCCTCGACGGGCCGTCCGGCCGTGTACAGGGCGCGCATCAGCAGCGCCCAGGAGGTCTCGCGGAGCGGGGCCTTGAGCACGAGGCTCTCGGCGACGTCGATCGCCGTTTCCGGCTGGCCCTGCTGGACGAGGATCGCGACCCGCAGCTCCGATCCAGAAGGAACTCAAGGAACTCATGCGCACATTGACGTCGACCGTCGCCGGCGCGGTGCTGGCCTTCGCCGGTATGGCCGGGATGATGAGCACGCCCGCCCAGGCGGCGACGGGTCAGGAGTACGTGGCTCTGGGCGACTCGTACGCCTCCGGGGTCGGCGCGGACTACTACGGCAGCGCCGGCGGCGACTGCAAGCGCGGCTCGCTCGACTACCCGGCGCTGTGGGCGGCCGCGCACTCCGACTACACGCTGACGGACGTCTCCTGCAGCGGCGCGACCACAGCGGACGTGCGCGCCAAGCAGCTGTCCGCGCTGAGCAGCGGCACCGACCTGGTCACGCTCACCGTGGGCGGCAACGACGCCCAGTTCTCCTCCGTGGTCCAGGCGTGCCTCACCCAGAGCGACAGCTACTGCAACACGGCGACGCTGTGGATGTCGTCGTACGCCAGGAACCAGATGGTCACCGACCTGGCCGGGCTGTACAAGGGCATCAAGGCCAAGGCGCCGAACGCCCGGGTCATCGTCCTCGGCTACCCGCAGACGCTGTCCATGACCGGGACCTGCCCGGTGATCGACCTCGACACCGCCAAGCGCACCGCCATGAACGGGCTGGCCGACGCGCTCGCCGACGGCACCAAGGCCGCGGCGGCCGCGGAGGCGGTCGAGTTCATCGACATGCGCGCCACGTTCCAGGGCCACGGCGCGTGCGGCTCCGATCCCTGGATCAACGACCTGAACGCCGGCACCGCGGTCTTCCACCCCACCCTGACGGGCTACCTGGCGGGCTACGACGCGCGGCTCAACGAGGTCACGGGCTGAGTGGCCCCGCCGTTCCCGTCCTGAGTATCCGTACTCTGTCCGGCGCCCGTGCCCGGCCGGGACGCTGGGGACATGGGAGTTCACAGGCCCGTTCTGCGGGCGATGGCGCCGGCACTCGTGCTGGCCGGGGTGTCGGTGGTGGCCTGGGCCGCCTGGCTCGGCTGGGACCAGGGCCAGGACGTGCGGGCCGACGGGTCGGTCAGCGGGCCGTACGCGGTGTGGCAGGTCGCCGGGCTGGTGGCGACCCTGCTGGCCGCCGTGTGCTGCGCGGCGGCCCGGGGCCACAGTGCCGCCGCCGTGGGCGGTACGACCGTGGGTCTGACGCTCGCCGCCTACGTCGACTGGTCGGGCGATTCCAGTGGGCTGTTCATGGTCGGGGTGGTGCTGGTCATGGCGGGGAGTTTCGTCGCTTCCGCCGTCGTGTCCGCCGTGACCGACACCCTGCGACGCGACCGGCCGCTCACCCGCTAGGCACGGCTCAGGAGGTGAGGGGCTGTTCCGCCCAGATCGTCTTGCCGGTCGGTGTCTGGCGGCTGCCCCAGCGTTCCGAGATCTGGGCGACCAGGAGCAGGCCCCGGCCGCCCTCGTCGTAGACCCGGGCCCGGCGCAGGTGCGGGGCGGTGCTGCTGCCGTCGGAGACCTCGCAGATGAGGGCGGCGTCGCGGATGAGGCGCAGGGCGATCGGGCCGTCGCCGTAGCGGACCGCGTTCGTCACCAGCTCGCTGACGATCAGTTCGGTGGCGAAGGCCGCGTCCGTCAGGCCCCAGGCCTCCAGCTGCTCGCAGGCCATCTTGCGGGCCCCGGCGACGGCGGCCGGGTGCTGGGGGAGCTGCCAGGTGCGCACCTTCGCGGTGTCCAGGGCGGAGGTCCGGGCGAGCAGCAGGACGATGTCGTCGGCCGGACGGCCGGTCAGGACCGTGTCCAGGACCTGGTCGCAGGTCTCCTCCAGGGGCGCGGCCGGGTCGGCCAGGGCCCGGCGGAGCAGGCCGAGGCCCACTTCGATGTCGTGGTCGGCGGTCTCCACCAGGCCGTCGGTGTAGAGGGCGAGCACGCTGCCCTCCGCGAGCTCCACCTCGGCGGACTCGAACGGCAGGCCGCCGAGGCCGAGCGGCGGCCCGGCCGGCAGGTCCAGGAAGCGGACGTCGCCGGCGGGGGTGACCAGGGCCGGTGGCGGATGGCCGGCGCGGGCCATGGTGCAGCGGCGGGTCACCGGGTCGTACACGGCGTACAGGCAGGTCGCGCCGACCTCGCCGGACGACGCCGCCTCCGCCCGGCCGGGCACCTCCGGGCCCTCCTCGCGGTCGAGCCGGATGACCAGGTCGTCCAGCTGGGTGAGGAGTTCGTCGGGGGCGAGGTCGACGTCCGCCAGTGTGCGTACCGCCGTACGCAGGCGGCCCATCGTGGCCGAGGCGCGGATGCCGTGGCCGACGACGTCGCCGACGACCAGGGCGACCCGGGCGCCGGAGAGCGGGATCACGTCGAACCAGTCGCCGCCGACGTCCGCGCCGGCGCCGGTGGGCAGGTAGCGGTAGGCCACCTCCGTCGCCGCGAGGCCGGGCGGCCGGCCGGGCAGCAGGCTGCGCTGCAGGGCGAGGGCGGTGTGCCGTTCGCGGGTGTAGCGGCGGGCGTTGTCCACGCTCACCGCGGCCCTGGCGACGATCTCCTCCGCGAGCCGCTGGTCGTCCTCGGTGAACGTCTCGGGCGTGCGGTGCCGCAGGAAGTGGACGAGGCCGAGGGTGACGCCGCGGGCCCGCAACGGGACCATCAGCACCGAGTGGATCCGGTGCCGGGCGACGGTGTCGGCGCGGGCCTGGGAGCTCCTGAGCCACTCCTGCATGCCGGGGTCGCCGGGCCGGTGGCGGGTGCCGTGGCCGGCGAGCAGGGTCCACACCGGGGGCGTGTTCACCGGGTAGCGGAACGCGTCGCCGGGGTCGGCCACCGACTCCGGGCAGCCCGCCAGGACCGACCGCTGTGCGGTCCGGCGCACGGCGACCGGCTCGCCCGGTCTCAGCGGCTCCGGTTCGTCGCCGAGGGCGACGGACTCCAGCAGGTCGACGGTGACGAAGTCGGCGAACCCGGCCACGGCCACGTCGGCCAGTTCCTCGGCGGTGCGGGTCACGTCCAGGGTGCTGCCGATGCGCATGCTGGCGTCGTTGAGGACAGCCAGGTGGCGGCGGGCCCAGTACTGCTCCGTGGTGTCGAAGACGACTGCGGAAAGGCCCTGCACGGCGCCGGTCTCGTCCGTCAGCGCGGAGAAGTACATCGACCAGGAGTGCTCCCGTATCTCGCCGGGTGCCTGGCTCTGCTCCTCGAGGAACATCCGCTTCCCGGTGCGCAGGACCTGCCGCTGGAGGCGGTCGTACTCCAGCCACGGCTGCCTGGGCTCGATCTCCGAGAGGGTCTTGCCCCGCATCTCCGCGACGGGCAGGCCCATGATCCGGGTCATGACCTCGTTGGCGGCCACGAGCCTGGCCTCCCGGTCGTAGATCGCCACCGGCATCGGCAGCTGGGCGAGCGTGAGGTCCCACAGGACCCCCGCCCCGGGCTGGTCGCGTCCGGACGGGGGCGCCGGCACGGCACCGGTCACCAGCCACAGCGGGCGGCCGGTGCCGGCGTCGAGCGGAATGCCCTGGAGGTGTACGAAGATCCGGTCGCCGTTGCGGTGCAGCAGTGCCGCCTCGGTGGACCAGCGCTGCCCGTCGGCGAGGTGCCGGCGCGCGGACACCGGCAGGTCGGCGGCGAGCAGCGTCAGCACGGAACGGCCGACGACCTCGGCGGGCTCGTACCCGAGGAGCCGCCGGGCGCCCGTACTCCACACCAGGACCGCCCCGCCGGCGTCGACGACGACCGCCAGGTCCTCCGGTACGAGGGGTACGTGTCCCTCCATGGTGCCTCCGGCTGTCCGGGTACCCCTCCCAGGATCCCGCCGCCCCGAACCCCCTACAACCGGCGGCGCCGCCCGCCGGGCCTCGGCCGGGGGCGCCGCCCTCGGGTGCGGCCCGTCAGCCGGTGTCCTCGCGCAGGGCCCGGTCGATCGCGGCCAGCGCGCCGGTCAGCCGCGTGTAGTCGTCGGCCGTCAGCGGCCCGACGAAGAACTCCTCCACGACCCGGGCGTGCACGGCGGCGGCGCCGAGGAACGCCGTACGCCCCTCGGCGGTCGGCTCCACCAGGGCCACCCGCCGGTCGCCGGGGGACGGCACCCTGCGGACCAGCCCGGCCTCCTCCATGCGGTCGACCAGGCGGGTGGTGCCGCTGCTGGTGAGCGTGATACCTGCACGACTCGCCGTACACCTACTTCACCTCCGGTGAGCTCCACCTGGGCGAGATCAGCCTGGAGTGCTCCCGCGCCGGTGCCGCCGCTGCCGCCCTGTGGCTCACCTTCCGGCTCCTGCCGCCCACGCCCGACGGCCTCGGCACGGTGCTGGCGGCCGGGCGCCGGGCCGCCCTGCGCTGGGCGGACCTGATCGGGGCGTCGGACGTCCTGGAGCTCTACCAGCACCCCCAACTGGACATCGTCACCTACTTCCCGGCCACCGACCCGGCCGCCCTCACCGCGATCGACGCCGCCTCCGCCCGCGTCCTGACCGACGGCATGGCCGCCCCCGACCCGGTCTTCCTCAGCACCCTCAAGGCCGACCGCGCCGCCTTCGCCGCCCGCCACCCCAAGCTCACGGCGGACGCGGACGGCGCCCGGATCCTGCGCAGCGTCCTCATGAAGCCGGAGTCGGAGGAGTACGTCGAGGACCTGCACGAACGGGTGGAGCGGCTGGTCGTACATCCGAGCGGGCCGAGGGGGGCCGCCCGTTAGTCCGGAGCGACCGCGCACCCGGTGGGCATGACGCGCACACCGTCGTCGCCGGGGTCACCCGGGCCGGCGACCGGCGGGCGCACGACGTGTTCACCACCCCCTGCCGGGGGTCCGGTCAGCCGACGGCCGCGACCTGCTCGGTGAACCCGAGTTCGCGCAGCGCGGTGCGCAGCCGGGCCGCGGCGTCGTCCAGGGCGGCCTCGTCCTTCTCGACGCGGGCCCGGGAGAAGTCGAGTTCGGCCATGCCCCAGGCGGGCGCGACATGGATGTGCAGGTGCGGCACCTCGAAGCCCGCGATGACCAGACCGGCCCGGGGCGCGTCCCAGGCGCGCCGCACGCCGCGGCCGATCGCCTGCGCCACCGTGACACAGCGGGCCAGCAGTTCGCCGTCCGCGTCGGTCCACTGGTCCACCTCCCGCCGGGGCACCACCAGGGTGTGCCCCGGGGTCAGCGGGGCGATGCTGAGGAACGCGGCGACCTCGGAGTCCTGCCAGACGAACCGGGCGGGCAGTTCTCCGGCGAGGATCCGGGAAAAGAGCGTCGGCATGCGGCGAGTATCCCCCCGGGGCCCGAGAGCCCGTCAGGGGGTCCCGGTGCCCGGGTGCGGGCTCCCGGACCGCAGCAGGAGCACGGCGAGGTCGTCGGTGTGGCCGCCGGCCGGCCAGGCCTGCCGGACGAGGCCGTCGATGAGGCGCTCCAGGTCGTCGACGTCGGCGCGGGCGAGGTACTCGGCGAGGCCGGCGGTGGCGTGGCCGACGTCGGTGCCGGGGCGTTCGACGAGGCCGTCGGTGTAGAGGGCGAGGACCGCGCCCGCCGGGAGCGGGCCGCGGGTGAGGGGGTAGCGGGCGCAGGCGTCGACGCCCAGCGGCGGGCCGGGGTCGAGGTAGAGGGGGTGGGCCCGGCCGGCCGCCGGCCGCAGCAGCGGCGGTACGTGGCCCGCGCCGGCCAGGGTCAGCTCCTTGCGGGCCAGGTCGAGGTGGACGTAGAGGCAGGTCACCAGCAGGTCGGGGGTGAGGTCGGCGAGCAGCCGGTTGGTGCGGGCGATGACCTGGTCCGGGGCGGCGCCGGCGGTGGCGTGGGCATGGATGGCGGTACGGACCTGGCCCATCAGGGCGGCCGCGGCCATGCTGTGGCCCTCCACGTCGCCGATGACGGCGGCCGCGCACGTGTCGTCCAGGCGCAGCAGGTCGTAGAAGTCGCCGCCGACGTCGATGCCGTGCCCGGCCGGCAGGTAGCGGGCGGCGACGGTGAGACCGGGCACGGTGGGCAGGCTGCGCGGCAGGAGTGCCTGCTGGAGCTGGTGGACGAGGTGGTGCTGGGTGTCGTAGAGGCGCGCCCGGTCCAGGGCCTGGGCGAGCAGACCGGCCAGCGGGGTGAGGACGGCGCGTTCGTCGGCGGTGAAGACGTGCGGGTGCTCGTAGGAGAGGATGCAGCAGCCGACGGGGCGCCCCGAGATGATCAGGGGGAGGAAGGCCCACGCCTGTTTCCCGCTGATCCTGGGTGCCCGGGGGTAGCTGCTGGCCAGCTCGGCCGGGCTGCCGAAGAAGGCGGGGACGCCGCTCGCCAGGACCTGTCCCGCCGGGGTGACACCGGTGTCGAGGGGGAGGGCGTCGAGGCGTTCGACGGCGTCTGCGGGGTAGCCGTGCTGCCCGGCGATCCGCAGGCGGCCCGCCTCGGCGATGCTGAGCACGAGCCCCTGGGCGCCGAAGGCCGGCAGGATCTGGTCCGCGATCAGCGCGACCACGTCCTGGGTGGTCACCGTCTCGGTGAGCGCGGCCGCCAGGTGGACCAGCTGGTAGAGGCGTCCGGGCCTGGTCGGGGCAGGCTCCACGCGCCCGCTCGCGCCGGCTGCCGCAGTCTCCTCCCCGGCGGTGATCCACACGCTGATGCCGCTGGCGTCCGGGTGGAGGTGGAAGGTCAGCCACCGGTCCGGCGGGCGGAGCGCGCTGAAGGAGACCGGCGCCCGGCTGACGACCGCCAGCCGGTACCGCTCCTCGTACCTCAGGTCGTCCAGCCACGGCAGGGACTGCCAGGGCCGGGTGCCCAGCAGCCGGTCTGCGTCCCGGCCCAGCAGCCGCGCGGCCGGGGCGGACATGAACGTGACCCTGCCCTCCAGGTCCAGGGCCAGCGCACCCTCCGGGAGCCGGTCGAGGAAGTCGACGGCGGCCAGCGCGGTCTGGGCGGAGTGGTGCTGGGCGTCCACGGGTACGACACGCGGCCGGTCGGGGAGGGCGGGCGGCACCGGCGAGTCGTCCAGGAGCCGGGCCAGCCTGCGGGCGCCGGCGATGATGTGGTGGAGTTCGCGGGCGGTGGCCCGGGGCGGGTGGTCGGCGGGCCACATCAGCACGATCCCGCCCCAGCGGCGGCGCACCCCGCGCAGCGGGGCCGCGGCGAGCGCGAAGGGGTACGGCAGGACGGTCGCGGCCCGCGGGTAGCGGCGCGCCATCTCGTCCTGGGAGCCGACCCAGACCAGGTGGTCCTCCTTGATCGCGTCGGCCACCGGAACGGGGGCGGTCAGCGACAGCCGCTGCCAGGGCACGGTGAAGTCGACGGGCAGCCCGCACAGCGCCACCAGGCGCAGCAGCGCGGCCGGCTCCTCGACGAGGTAGACGCCGCCGATCGCCGCCCCCGTCCGGCGGACCATGTCGGCCAGCGCCACGCCCAGGGCATCGTCGACCGCGAGGTCGTCCCTGGGCCGGGCACGGAGCCGCATGACGTTCGTCCTCCGGTCGTGTGCGGTGGGCGGCGGACGCCGCACGGAGCCCCTCCCGGGCCCCGCTACGGCGGCGTATACCACGCATTCACGACAATATGCGCACACCTTCTCACGGCAACACCGGGTCTGCCGGTGCCTGCGGCCGTCCCCACCGGGCCCGGTTCGGCGGGGGGCGTGCGGGCTAGGGAAACAGCCCTCGGCCGATGCAGGAGGACCCGGATGCTCACCATCCACCACGCCGCGACCGACTGCGCGCTTGTGGTACGCCCACCAGACCGTTGACTCCAGCGGTTCAGGCACCACAGCTCAACTTGAGGGCCGGCACCGGCGGGCGGGCCCTCAAGACGTGGACCGACATGACTGAGCCTCTTCCTCGACGAGGAAGAGGCCCGGCTGCACGCGCTCTGTCCTCGGCCGAGGACAGGCTGAGACCCACTCCCACATCCGAGACGATCAGTGGGGCGCCTTTGGAGCTTGGGAGCGGCGTACGCGGGGAAGCCGACGGATCGCGCAGTCGAAGGACCCATGGTCTACGCCAACGTGCACCCGATCGGTGATGGAGATTAGGTGGCCTGATCTAGGCGTTCTTTGGTTCGGCCTGCTGAACCACCTCGAAGGACCACAGGGTCGAACCCGACGCTGCTGGCTTCGGCTTCTCCCCACTCTCCTCACCGCCGCCCTGGTGCGCCGCCTTCATGGGCCCCTCCATCCACGCCTGGAACGACTCGTCGTCGCGCCACCGCGTGTAGACGAGGTAGTTGTCAGTGCCTTCAACCGGACGGAGAAGCTCGAACCACTCGAAGCCGTCGGAGCTCTCCACGGCGTGGGCGCGATGGGCGAACCGCTTCTCCAGCGTCTCCCGCTGTCCCGCCGGTACTTCCAGTACGTTGATCTTGACTACGCTCATGCCCCCATCCTGCCGCAAGGGTGATCAGGAGAGCGTGAGCGACTACGCCTTGTGCCTGGGCGCATGGTGCAGTCGATGCGCTGCGAGGGCCTCCAGGTCCTGGTAGGGGGCGTGGCCCTGGTCGGCCAGGTCCCCCCTGGGTGTCGTTCTGGATGACCTCACGGGCGATCCGCGAGCACCCGACCACGCGGCATCCGCGCGGTCGTCAAGCAGTGGCGCGGCATCGCTACCCGTTACGAGAAGACGGTGGCGATCCACAAGACGGTGGCGATCCGCCTGATCCGTCCGCCGATTGAAACGAAACCGCTGAGCCCGACGAGATCACCGATGAGCCAGGAGGCACCGGCTTTGGGAGCGCACGGGCTCACTGTGGTTCCGGCAAGGGGGCAAGGCGCAGGACTTGCCGGCGGTAGTGGTTGACAGCGGCCCATACAGCCTCCGGTTCTGCCGCGAGTTTGGCCCGGGCAGCGGTGAGGCGGTCGATGGGTTCGGGGCCCGCGTTACGCAGGGCCTCGAGGCGGAGGGGCAGGCGATCGCAGGTGTCGTCGGCGAAGGTGCGCAGGAGGACAGCCCCCAGTCCCAGGTAAGCCCGCACTTGAGTGAGGGCCTTGGCGGCTTCGTGTTCGCCGGCAGTGATGAGGGGCGCGTTGCCGAGGACCTCCTCCCAGGCGTCGGCGTGGGTTGGGGCCTCGGAGGCGCTCGCGATCCAGCGGGCGACAGCGGGGGCCTGGGCAGTGGTGAGGGCGGAGGTGTGGCGGCTCTGGGCGGAGAGCACGGTGCGGACGTCGTCCTCGATCACGCGGAGCACCAGCGCGCGCATGTCCGTGGTGTTGTGCAGCGCCCGGTCGGTCGCCAGGCTCATCACCGTGCGGAGCAGATCGCGCGGCAGCCCGCCGGAGAGTATTTGACACACCCACAGATACGGGTCTGGAAGCCACACACCGCGCAGTTCCAGAAGCCTGCGTGCCTGCGCGAGGTCCAGTGGACGCACGGCGACAAGCTGGTCGAAGGCACTGTCGAAAGCCGTGCGGATATCCACCACGTGCCGGCCGAAGGCTGTCAGGGCGTCTTCGGAGACCGCGACAAGGAAGTGACAGCCTCTGATACCGAAGACGACCTTGAGGTCGTTGAGGAAGCGTTCGGCCGCCTGGGCGTCGCCGAGCTTGTCGAGTTCGTCGATGCCGATGACGACGCGCCCGCCCGCATGTCGGCGCTCCAGCGCGATCATGTCAAGTAACGCTCTGAAGCGGGCCACCAGTTCGGGGTAGGTCAGTACCTGCTCGGTGTGCTGGACTTCGGCGCTGTCGGAGAGTTGGAGCCCTGCCGGCAGACTGAGTTGGGCGTTTCGGCCACGCGTCACCGACAACTGGTAATGCAGTGCGCGCAGGTAATGAGCCGCCACGGCTTCGGCATCCGCGAAAGAGTCAGGGGCTCGGTGCCCGGCGCGGGCGGACAATACCAAGGTCCAGATGAGTCCTGCGCAGACGAGTGCGATACCACCTGCGATCAGCAAGGCACGCAGGTGTGCGCCGGCGGTTGCTACGGCCGTGTTGAGCTGTGGCCATAGCAAAGTGACCGCGACCGTCGCGACGCCCGCGACCGTGGTGACGCCCGCGCCGATACGGAATGCCCGCGCTCGGCGAGGGGCCGGGTCGGGACCGGGCCGGCCACCCTCGGCAGTCGAGTCACCCGTGATGCCCCGGCACAGCTCTGCGAACAGATGGATGAGGAACTCGCGGGGATCGTAGGAGGTAGGCGCCGCGACCAGGACCAGCAGGTCTTCGGAGGTGGAGGTGGGACCGGGGGTGCAAAAACGCTCCATCAGATGCGACTTACCCGCCCCACGCGGCCCGCTGACACCGATACTGGCACTGTCCAGCTCCCCGAGGTCGAAGGCGACCTGTTGGGACGCGGCTGTCTCGACGAAGCTGTCGGAGTGACGCGTGCCGGTGAGACGGGAGAGATCGATGGCGGGGAAGGCCGGGGTCGTCGTGGTGTCCTCGCTTACCCGGAGCCGACTCGAGATCAGCGGCATGACTCCGTCCCGCGCTACGACGTTCAGCCAGTCCCGGCGCGCCTGGAGCGCGGCCTCACGATGCCGGGCCCGGGAACGGGGGAGAACGGGCCAGCCGCGGGGATCGTCGTCGCCCAGAGCACGGGCCCGTGCGACATGCGGCCGGGCGTAGAGCCAGGCAAGGAGGGATACACAGCCCACGCCCAGGGCAGGCAGAAGCGCCGTCCTCAGCAGGCCGTCGGAAACAACCGGAGCAAGGAGCGGGACCAGCGCGCAGTACACGCCCACCACGACGCCGGCGCGGTACCACGGAGGCAGTTGGGAACCACGCGTCCGAGGCCGCACAGCGCGCCGCTGCCGCAGCCAGAGCGCGAGACCCACGACCAGAACGGCGACCGCCGCGCTCTCGGTCGCCCCGAGGTTCTCGCGGGCGCCCACCAGCAGGAGTTCGGCCCCCCAGACGACGCCACCGGCCACGAGAGCGACTGCCGCGTAGATTTGGGCTGCGGTGGGCTGGGCCCACCATGGCCGACGCACCGCGGCCCTCATCCGCTCCTGGGCACGCTGAAATCGTTGGTAGGCATCGCGTCCCGGGCTCGCGACGGCGGCGAGCTCCTCGTCCAGCACACGTTGGGTGAGTGTCTCGATGCGAGCTTCTGCCTGGGTCGCCGCCTCTGGGTCACCGTCCGCCCGGTACGCGCGATAGGCGACGGACTCTGGCAGGCCCAGGACCTCGGCACGGATCTCCGCCTGAAACCTCTGCACGGCTCGGAGGTGGGGCAGTTGCACGGCCCGGGCGGCGAACACGTCAAGGACCATGCGGTGACGGAAGGCATAGCAGCCGCTTCCGTACCCGTCGGCGGGCATGAGCAGCCCTCGTGTCTGTACGTGCTGAAGAAAGCGCTGCAACCGCCAGGGCAATTCGCCGTCGAGCGCCAGGCGGAAATGGACCAGCCGGTACCGGCCCCACGCGCTGCCGGTGAGCAGAAAGGCCATGAACAGGCAGAGCGGGGGCACCACCCATACGAACCAGGTGAGCAGGCCGCCGTGCCGGACCTGTGTCGGCCAGGCGAAACGCGCCGACGGCAGATACAGCAGAAAGGCCGCAGCGGACGAGACAGCCAGCGCGCACCAGAGATCCCGGCTCAGGTCGCCGCCCGACCGCCCGGGTTCAGGGTCGGCATTGGGACGCGCACATGGGATCACACATCCGATGAGGGCACAGCACACCAGAAGGATCGTTCTCCCAGGGGTCGACACCGCAGTGCCCAGGGTCTCGCCACGCAGTGCCGAGGGAACGACGAAGAGCACCGCACCAAGCACCGCGCCCGAGGCGATGGCAGCCGCCACCCTCCTGACACGGCCTCCCCGCCCCGTTCTCCCGAAGCCGGGCAGTCTCAGACACAGAGGGACCGAACGCCTGAGCAGTGCCGGAGCAACAATGCCTGTTGCCGCGCACGGGAAAAGAGTCACGGTCGCCAGCGAAGGGTTCACCGCGGCGATCAGTGGCAGCGGAAGCAGCAGCAGTCCGAGCCGTACGCCCCACAGCACGCCCTGGGACTGACAGGTCCGCGCCATACGCCACCACAGGAGCGCACCGTCGTTCTCTCGTCCCATGGCGTCGGTCAGCAGCGTCAGATGCTGCCTCGCCTCGGAGCCGTCCCAGCCATCGAAGCTGGCCGTCGGGTCGGCAGTGTCGAAGATACGTGCCATGACCGCGGCAGCGTCGGGAAACGCCCCGCGATCCGTCAGCTCGACGAGTTCGCGGTGTCCGGGCCCGGAGTAGCTGGTGAGGGCCAGTATCAGCGCGATCGGCGACGACAGGGCCAGGGCCAGCGGCCCCGTTGGGTCCCTCTCCACCGCCTCGGCGACGGTCCGCCAGCCCCTTCCAGGGTCGGCCCTGCGCAAGCAGTCGGCGATGGTGGACGCCGACAGCGGCTCGACCACCACCGCCGTGCCCAGCGCGCGTGCCGCCACGTCGGACAGTTCGTCGTAGGCATCCCTGCGGCACGTCACGATATGCGCCGGGAAACCGGACAGCCATCGGCCCAACAGCGGTACCAGGGAGTCGCGCTGGGTGGACGGCATCTCGTCCAGACCATCCAGCACGGGAAGCACCAGGCCTTGGTGGACAAGGTCGGCAGCCATCTTCCTGGGCCAGTCGTGGACGAGGGTCAGATGCTCCACCAGCAAGGTGTCCAACGGCTTGGCAGGGTCCCAGTAAGCGACTGGGATACGTACTGGTACTGGGTCGCCTTCTGCGCGGTTCCTGATGAGAGCGAGCATGAGATCGACGGCGAGTACGCTCTTGCCGGCCCCGGGCGCACCGGTGATCACCAGGCGCCGGGGTCGGAGAGAGAGGTAGAAGTCCCGGATGCCGGGAAGCGCGCCGGATGGATCGGTGCCGAGACGTCCGGCGGGCAGGGCGGAGGCGTCCCGGCTGCTCGTCGGGTGCAGCCTGTAGGTGAGGTCGATGAGGTCGGGGCCGACGCCCAGCTGCCGCCGGAGCATCCAGGACTCGGTCTCGAGCATTTGGTGGGCCAGGGTGTCCGCCCATCTGCGGACGTGGTCGGCGTTGTCGTCTTCGGCCGGTCTGCGGAGGGCCATGATGGTCAGCAGCAACGAGGCAAGGCCGATGGGTAGGCCCAACAGGGCTGTGGTGTCGGCCGCTCCGAGCCCGCCGCCGGCGATCTGCCACACGACGTAGACCACCGTGGCCACCGAGCTGGCGACCGCGCCCACGCCGAAGAGCAGCGTGCGCCCGCGCCGATATCCCCCGAATCTGGCCATGGACCGATGATCCCCTCAACCAGGCTTCGGTAAGGGCCGTTTGCTTCACTTGTCGGCAAGAGCATCGCCGGCCGGGCACTGCGGCCCCCACCTCATCAGAGGGCAAGTCAGCATCGTGACAACCCGGACACCGACATCGACCAGGCTTTCTTGGCTTCCGAGGCGTGGCCCTACGGCGCGTATCGGGTCGTGATCAATGCTCATCGCAGCCTCCGGGGCGGGCGCCCCGTCTGGGGCGCGGGGCCCGGCTGTCTGCGGCTGCGCCGCGTGGACGCGGGTGACCGGAAGCGTTGCCGCAGGCAGGCCGTCGCGGGGCCCGAGAACCCCGGTTGCGTGCCCGCAGGGACGGTGTGTCAGACCATGGCGAGCCGGTCCACCAGCAGCTCCACCCTCGGCTCGGCGTCCTCGGGCAGCAGGCGGCCCGCGCGGGTCAGGGTCGCAAGGCCGTGCAGGGCCGCCCAGAACACCTCGGTGAACAGCCCCGGGTGGACGCCGTCGCCGGCGACCTCGCCGAGAGTCTCCAGCAGGGCGGCGAAGGCGTCCTTCAGAGGCTCGGGGGTGTCCTCCTGCGCGTACGCCAGGCCGCCGTCGAGCTGGAACAAGGCGTCGTAGACCGCCGGGTTGCGTGCGGCGAAGTCGAGGTAGGCGCTGGCCAGGGCGGTGACCCGGGCGCGCGGGCCGTCCACGGCGGCGGTCGCGGCCCGCACCGCCGCGGCCATCTCGGTGGCGCCCTCGAGGGCGACGGCGCCGATGATCTCCCGCTTGCCGCGGAAGTGGCTGTAGAGGACGGGCTGGCTGTATTCGATGCGCTCGGCGAGTCGGCGAGTGGTGACTGCGTCCCAGCCCTGCTGTTCGGCGAGTTCGCGGGCTGACGCCACGATGAGGCGCTCGCGCTCAGCCCGTTCGCGCTGCTTGCGTTCTTGTACCGACATGAGTCGATCCTAGCATCGCTAGACAATCGAGCGGTAGCAGTACTAGCGTTGCCTCATCGGCTAGCAATGCTAGATCACGGAGGGATCGCCATGCTCAACGCGCTTGAGGTCGTCACCACCGTCGTCGTGGGGCTGATGGTGGGGGTGGAGTTCTCCGTCGCCTTCATCATGAACCGGATCCTGGACGCGCTTCCCGAGGACAGCGGCCAGCTCGGCCACGCCCACGGCGGCCGGATGCTCGGCGCCCTGATGCCGTTCTGGTACATAGGCTCGCTCGTCCTCAGCGCGATCTGGGCCATCGCCGGATGGCACCACCACGGCGCCGGACTCGTCGTCGCTGCCGCCGGCCTGCTGATCGTCAGCGTGGTCATGTCGATGCTGCTGCTCGTCCCGATCAACAACCGAAACAAGACCTGGACCCCCGAGAACCGGCCCGCCGACTGGAAGCAGCAGTTGCGCCGCTGGGACCGCTACCACTACGTCCGCGTCGCCGTCATCATCGCCGCCTTCACCCTGCTGGTCGCCGCCCTCACGTGATACCACCGCTGCCCGGCATGCACTGGTTCGCCCCTGTACCTCGACGACTTTCGCCTCGTCGAGGTGAGCCCGACATGGCTTCGGATTTCTGACCCCGCGGGCCGATGCCGCGCCGGTGGCGCACCATCCCCGCTCCTCGGGGTGCGGCCGACCACCGAAATCCCGACATCCAGGAGTCCAGCTGCCGCTCAAATCCCACGACTGCGATCCCGGCAAGCTGCGCCCCTCGATCAGCCGCGTCCACGCGGCTGATCGGGCCCCACACGATTCACCGGGGTCCACGAAGCTCACCAAGCTGACGAAGACTCGCAAGGAGAAGAGCAATGTCGCTGAAGAAGATCAACACCGTTCTGGCCGCTGCCTTCATCCTCTTCATCCTCTGGTTCGGGACGGAATTCATCCTGAGCCCGGAGACGACGGCGCCGGGCTTCGGCCTGCCGGGCTGGCCGTCCGGCGACGGCGACGGCTTCCTGATCATCAAGGGAATCCGCGACGTCGTCCTGGCCCTGGTCCTGGGCATCCTGCTGGTGACAGGCCACCGCCGGGCGCTGGGCTGGGTGCTGCTGGTGGAGTCCCTCGCCGCATACGGCGACATGGCCACCGTGCTGGCCCACCACGGCTCCGTGGCCACCGCGCTCGGCGTCCACTGCCTGACCGCGACACTGATGGTGGTCAACGGCCTGCTGATAATGCGCGAGACCCGCAAGGTCGCGGCCACTCCGGCAACACCCGCCCCGCAGCCCGCCTAGGGCGCGGATCGGGTCGTGGTCAATCCGTGGCTTTCGCCCCGTTCCAGGCCCTGGCCCGGTAGACCGTCGTGCGTGACCCGCGCGCAACTGACGGTCGACGAGCGGGAGTTCATCGAGCCGCACCTGCCGACCGGCGAGTGCGGCCCGTACCCCAAGACCCTGCGGCAGCAGTTCGAGGGCGTGATCTGGCGGTTCCGGACCGGCGGGCAGTGGCGGGAGATGCCGAGCTCCGCCCGAAGACCGCCGTCTTGGGACGCTCGCGGGGCGGGCGGACCAGCAAGGTTCACCTCGCCGCCGACCGCAAGTCCCGCCCGCCGGACAGGCGGCCGACAGCCCGCAGTTCATCCCGGTCATGCGAAAGATCCGGGTCTGCGGGCCCGTCGGCCGCCCTCGCACCCGGACGCAGTCGCCGGGGACAAGGCCTACACCTCCAGCGGTAATCGCTCCCACCTGCGCAAACGCCAACGACCGTCTTCGCGAGCGGCAGGGGATCGTCACCTCGCAGTTCGAATTCCTGCGCTTCCTGCGCTTCCTGCGCGACCGCCCTGGGTCCCGGGTGGCGGACCTCGCCGCTGAGTTCGCCATCGGGATCGGTGCGACCAGCAAGGGCATCGACCGCCTGGAGAAGCAGGCATGGGTCATACGGCGAACCAATCCATCGGATCGTCGCTCATCACTGCTGGACCTGACCGATGACGCCCTGCAACTCGTCGAGGCGGCGGAGGCGACCTTCACCGAAACGCCGGCCGAGCTGACCGCAGGCGCTCTCCGTGGCCCCTCAGGACTGGCCGCCGTACAGGTCCTTTCGGAGCTCCGCTCCGTGCTCGAATGCGACCAGATCGGTCTGCCTACAGGCTGACCGGCATGTGGATCCAGTGAAGCTGTACTACCGGGAGGAACGGCTGGCCGGCATCGTGGTCGATGCGCTGCGGGGCCCCAGGTCCTCGTGGAGGGTGTGGCCTTGGCCGGCCGGGCCCCCTCTGCTCTGGAGCAGTGGATGTGCAGCGCGGGGGCGATCACCTTCTCACGCGGCCGGTGTTCGTTCCCCCACTTCCTGCCGCGGGAAGCTCGGTCGCGCTGCTGAGCATGCCCGTCAGGCAGCCCGGCTCTGTTCCGGTGTGCGGAGGGACTGGTCAGCGCCTGCTCTTGATGTCCCACAGCGTCTGTTCGATCGGGCCTACCAGGACATCGACCAGTCCGTAGCGTTCCCGCACCTCGCGGTTCGTCCGTTCGGGAAATTCGCGGCCTTCCTCGCCCTTCCGCGCGATGACCTCCGACACGTCTGCACCATGTCGGCCAAAGCGCCAGTATGTGGTGACGCGGCGCGGATCCCTCGTGTAATTATCGATTGCATTGTTCTCTTGTACTTCGGCGCTTTGGACGATGGTGTCGTATTCTTTCTGCCCTCTCTTCAGCCATTGGGGAAGTGTGGCGCCGCGCCAGGAGTAATCAGGTCGACCGAAAGCTCCCAAATCGAGCTTGTCCTTGCGTGCCAAGCTCACGGTGGCATAGAACGCCAAATGGTCGTACGGCGTGTCGATGGGAAGCTGAACAATGGTTCGCGTGAGCGACTCGTCGTTCGCCTCGACCCAGTGTCCGGCAGGAATCCACGGCTGTGCTGCCACCAGTTCACCGGGCTGGTAGACCTCTCTGCGGGAGAGCGGGTGCTTCTCCCGGTATTTGATCCATTGCTCGGCGTCGGCCTGCCACTTGGCGCGCGGCCGGTCCGTCTTGCTCAGCGGTACGTGCTCCCCCATTGCGTGGAACTCGGTGCCCAGCACATAGAAACTCATATCACTGTGGTTCACGAGCTTGATGTCGACTGGCACGGAGAACGCGTTGCGGTCCCCGCTGAGCACCGCCTTGCCCACGGCCAGATGCACGAGAGGCTCGCCCCCACGTCGGTACGGCTGATAGAGGTCCTGGTAGCCAAAATTGGCGACCGCCACAATAGTGGAGACGATCAGTGCCGCGGCTACCCTCTTCGGAGCAGGGATCTCGTCCAGTCTCCGCCACACCAGAACGACAGCCCATAGTGAACCCACCGAGAGAAAACCGAACAGTACCGGATAGCCGACCTTGTCACCGTCCTTCCATGTCTGAAGCAGGAGCAAGGTGTTCGTCAAAAGCGCTACGCCGGCACTGATCAGCGCAAGCATCCCGAAGTTGGAAATCGGCCCGCGAACCCAGCAGTCCACGACCGCGGCAACACCCACCACCATGCTGAGGGCTGCCAGGATGAGGGCCGCTCCCGTGACGCATCCCAGGAAAGTCAGAGCCGCGCTGAAGTCCTGGAAGCCGCACCAGCCCACCGGCAACGCCGTCAGGAGCAGGACCAGCAGGACCCCTGCCATTTCTGCCCGTGAGTATGTGCATTTCGTCAGGCCCCGCCGCACCATCACATGTGAGCCGGAGTGGGATCCTGAGGCATCAGGTCCAGGGGAAGTCGTCACATGATCACCTCCTCGCAACGCATCGGGATCCGTACACCATGACCCTCGAATTCGGAATTCCGGCCACGACCGGAAAACGAGGTCAACCAGCTCAGGACACGCTGTTCGACTGGATCACCTGGCGCTGAATACGGCGTTGTGGCGTAGTCGTTCGACGCACCATCGGATGTGTCCGTCGCTGTCATCCAGGCCGAAGAGGTCGTAGGTGGTCAGGGCGTACGCGGCTTGGCAGACGGTGAGGGTTGTCGGCGCGTACCCGAGCTCGTGGGCGAAGAGCCGGGTGAGTTCTGCGGTGTGCTCCGCGGCGTGCGGACCGTACATGTCCCAGACGGCAGCGGTGACGGCAGCCTCGAAGGCCGGGTCGCCCGCGGTCGTGTAGAAGCCGAAGTCGAGTACGGCAACGGGCCGACAGGCGGCGTCGACGTGGATGTTCGGCGGGACGAGGTCGCCGTGGATCGCTGTCACGGGGGCGTCGGGGAGCAAGCGCAGCGCCGTTTGCGTGCGTTCGACTCCCGCGTCGACGTCCGGCACCTGGGCGGCCAGGGCGGCACCGTGCCGGGTGGCGGCCCGGGCGGCCAGGGCCGCGAGCGCGTCCTGGAAGCGGTCGTGGTCGCGCCACAGCGGACGGTCGTCGCCCTGGACGGTCAGCCGGCGCATGGCGTCGGTGCCGGGCACGGAGGCCAAGCCGCGCAGGACGGTGAGTATCGCGTTGCTGTGCTGCGCGGGCAGCTAGCGCTCATAGTCCATCTGTGCGGAGTCGGCCCGCAACGTGACACCGGGCAGCTTCCGCTCGTACGTCACCAGGACGCCCTCGTACTCCTCGACGTCGAGGATCTCCGGGGTGGAGAACGGCAGAGGGTGCCGCGCAAGGTCCGCGTACACCTGGCGGGTGAGCCGGAAACCGGCCGGCCGCCGACCGCTCCACACCTTGGCCACCCGGTCGTCGCCCAGGCTGTAGACGACGCCCTCGACACCCGAGCCGATACGGCGGACACCCGTGTGCCCGCGCTCTGTGAAGCGGACAGGCCACGAGTCGGCGAGTGGGGCTCCGTCGCCCGGGATGATCTCCATCCGCGCATGGGACCAGATGCCGAACCGGCCTCGACAGGCGTTTTCGTGCTGTGCCGCGACCGCAGGTCAGGAGGGCGGCCCCGTCCTGCACGACCGGCCGCCGAGCTCCCCGCCGGTCACAGCCCACCCGAAGAATTCACCGAACTCCTGTACAACCCTTACTCCTTGACGCGGGTCTCCTGATCGCTGGACACCACTGACTCCGGCCGGCCGCCGGGCGCGGACGGCCCCCGCATGCCGCAGGAGACGACCCGCATGCACACGTTCCCGCGACTCGCCCTCGCGACGGCCACCGCTGCCGCGCTGACGGGCGGTCTGCTCACCTTCTCGGCAGCCTCGGCGTCGGCCGCGGACTCCGTCAAGGTCGCCCGCGCCGACTTCAACGGCGACGGCATCGGCGACATCGCCACCTCGGCCACCACCGCCTACGTCAGCGGCCACAAGGGCGCCGGCCAGGTCGTCGCCCTCTACGGCTCCGCCTCCGGCATCACCACCGCCAAGCGCACCACCCTCAGCCAGAACAGCCCCGGCGTCCCCGGCACCGCCGAGGCCGGCGACGACTTCGGCGAGACCCTGGCGTACGCCGACTTCAACGCCGACGGTTACGACGACCTCGCCGTCGGCGCCCCGTCGGAGAAGGTCGGCTCCGACACCGACGGCGGTACCGTCACCCTCCTGTGGGGCTCCAAGAGCGGCCTCACCGGCAAGGGCGTCGACATCAAGGACCCGTCGCCGAGCAGCCACGACTACTGGGGGCTGCAGCTCGCCGCCGGCGACTTCGACGGCGACGGCAAGGCGGACCTCGCGGTCGGCAGCTCCGCGGCCACCCTGTGGGTGTTCAAGGGCGGCTTCTCCGGCAGCGGCACCCCCGGCGGCCGGTACACCGTCAAGCCGCCGATACAGCCGGGCACCAGCTCCTACCCGTACGGCCCGATGAAGCTCACCGCCGGCGACGTCAACGGCGACGGCCGTACCGACCTCGTCGTCGACGGGTACGAGACGAAGACCAGCGACCACTGGAACACCAACTACTGGCTGCCGGGCAGCGCCAAGGGCGTGACCGCCACCGGCGCCAAGGCGCTGAAGAGCGGCATCGTCACCGGCATCGGCGACATCAACGGCGACGGCTACGGCGACATCGTCAGCGGCGCCTCCTGGGACGCCAGCAGCGGCGGCACCGTCTTCCCGGACTCCGCCAACGGCGGCCGGGTGGCCATCACCTACGGCAGCGCCTCCGGCCCCGCCAAGGCCACCATGTTCAACCAGAACAGCGGGAACGTCCCCGGCGCCTCCGAGAAGGGCGACAACTTCGGCTGGGAGATCGACCTCGGCGACGTCAACGGCGACGGCTACGCCGACCTGGTCGTCTCCGCCCCGTACGAGGACATCGGCAGCAAGGCCAACACCGGCCAGGTCACCGTCCTCTACGGCTCGAAGACCGGGATCAACCTCGCCTCCGGCGCCCAGTCCTTCGCGCAGAGCACGGCCGGCGTCCCCGGCGACGACGAGAAGAACGACCTCTTCGGCGTCGACACCAAGCTCGACGACGTCACCGGCGACGGCAAGGCGGACCTGATCGTCGGCTCGTACGAGAACGGCGGCGACGGCGCGGTCACCTACCTGCCGTCCAACGGCTCGAAGATCACCACGACCGGCTCCCGGGCCCTCTCCGCAAGCAAGCTGGGCGTGTCGACGACCGGAACCCCGCAGCTCAGCGCCATCTTCGCCGACTGACCGGCCTGCCGCCGCACGGCACCGCACCACCTCCGCGGACCCGCGCACCTGCGGGTCCGCGGATCCGGCACCCGCGGATCCCGCACCCGCGGATTCCGCACCCGCGGACCCGCGCCCCCGCGCACCTCCGGCACCCATGCCGCCGATCCCAGGAGCCCCCTCCCCGTGAACGCCCTCGTGAACGGACACCACCGCCGCCGCCTCGCCCTCGCGACCGTCACCGCCGCCGCGCTGACCGGCGGACTGCTGACCCTCTCGGCCCCCGCCGCGTCCGCCGCCACGGCCCGCGCCTACAAGGCCGACTTCAACCACGACGGCTACGGCGACGTCGCCTTCGCCGCCCCCTACGCCAAGGTCGGCGGCAAGAACATGGCCGGGTACGTCGCCGTGGTCTACGGCAGCGCCTCCGGACTCAACCCCGCCAAGCGCACCGTCGTCAGCCAGAACACCGCCGGTGTCCCCGGCACCGCCGAGACCGAGGACTTCTTCGGCGACGCGCTCGCCGTGGCCGACTTCAACAAGGACGGCTACACCGACCTCGCCGTCGGCGCGCCCGGCGAGGACAACGGCACGGACACCGACGGCGGTTCGGTCACCATCCTGTGGGGTTCGGCGAACGGCCTGAAGAACGGCACGACGGTCAAGGACCCCTCGGCGGCCAAGCACGAGGCCTGGGGCTCGGTACTGGCCGCCGGCGACTTCAACGGCGACGGCAGGGCGGACCTGGCGTCCGGAACGGCCGCGTCGTACGCCTACATCGTCAAGGGCGGCTTCACCAAGTCCGGCACCACCGGCGGCACCCAGAAGGTCCCCACGCCGGACAAGGCGGAGTTCGGCATCGACGCGCTCGCCGCGGGCGACACCAACGGCGACAAGAAAGCCGACCTCGTCCTCACCTACCGCACCGCGCTCACCTCCGACCCGTCCGGCAGCTGGTCCAAGGGCGCCGCCTACCTCGGTGCGTCCACGGGCGTGGTCACGACCAAGCCGCGCCCGCTGAACGGCGGCACCTCCCTCGCCCTCGGCGACATCGACGGCGACGGCTACGACGAGATCGCCATCGGCAACGTCTTCGCGAAGGAGGACGACCACACCGGCACCCTCGGCGGCCAGGTCGTCGTCATCCGCGGCAGCAAGGGCGGTCCGGTCAACGGCGACGCCCCCATGGCCGAGCTCACCCAGTCCGCCACCGGCGTCCCCGGCACCGACAAGGAGGGCGACGGCTTCGGCGGCTCCGTCTCCATCGGGGACACCAACGGCGACGGCTACGGCGACCTCGCCATCGGCGTCGTCTTCAAGGACATCGGCGCGGCCGAGGACACCGGTCTCGTCGTGCTGATGAACGGCTCGGCGGACGGCGTCTCCCGCACCGGCGCCCGCACGATCTCCCAGAACACCCCCGGGGTCCCCGGCACCAACGAGTCCATCGACTACTTCGGCTCGGACCTCGTGCTCTCGGACGTCAACAAGGACGGCAAGGCGGACCTGACCGTCGCGGCCGGCTTCGAGGACGAGGGCGTCGGCGCGGTCACCGCCCTGCGCGGCAGCGCCTCCGGCATCACCGCCACGGGCGCCAAGTCCTTCGGCCCGGGCACCTTCGGGCTGTCCCGCACGTACGGCGCGTTCGGCGCGGGCCTCACCGGCTGACGCGCCCGCACCAAGAGGACGCATCACGTGACGTCGCGTCACCTCACCACCTCACGGGGGAAATCCATGCACAAGCGCACCACCCTGCTCCTCGCCACGGCCCTCACCACCGGCCTGCTCACCGCCCTGCCCGCCGCCACCGCCACCGCCGCCCCCTCGGGCCTGTCCGGCGACTTCAACGGCGACGGCTACCGCGACCTCGCGATCGCCGCGCCCGTCGCCAAGGTCTCCGGCAAGTCCGGCGCCGGCTACGTGGCGGTCGTCTACGGCACGAAGAACGGCCTCGACACCACCAAGCGCCAGATCATCAGCCAGGCCACCACCGGCGTCCCCGGCAACCCGGCCTCCGGCGACTACTTCGGCGACCGGCTCACCACCGGCGACCTGGACGGCGACGGCTACACCGACCTGGTCGTGGGCGTGCACAGCGAGCGGATCGGCACCACCGACTCCTACGGCAACGTGACCGTGCTCTGGGGCGGCGCGAGCGGCCTCAAGGGCGCCAGCAACCTCTCCTCGCCGCTGCCGAGGTACCGCAACGAACTCGGCTGGGCACTGGCGGCCGGCGACTTCGACGGAGACGGCCACACCGACCTGGCCGTCGGCAACAACTCCACGCCCTCCCTGAACATCTTCCGCGGCCCCTTCACCCGCAAGGGCAAGGCGGTCGCCCTGGTCGGCATCGACACCGTCGCCCAGACCACGATCTACGCCGACAAACTGATCGCGGGCGACGTCAACGGCGACGGGAGGACCGACCTGCTGGTCATGGGCCAGGAGGAGACCTCATCCGGCGGCTACCGCACCCGCAGCGTCCTCTACACCGGCTCCGCCACCGGCACCCTCAAGGTCGGCAAGAAGCTCGCGGGCGGCTACGACGCGGTCATCGCCGACGTGAACAAGGACGGCTACGGCGACATCATCACCGGCAACTTCATGGAGAAGTCGGCCGACGAGCCGAACGGCGGCCTCGGCGGGGCGGTCACGGTGACCTACGGAGCGGCCGGCGGCCTCAGCAGCCGTACCCCGGTCCGGATCACCCAGGACACGGCGGGCGTCCCGGAGAAGGGCGAGAAGAACGACGGCTTCGGCTGGAGCCTGTCCGCCGGGGACGTGAACGGCGACGGGTACGCGGACATCGCCGTCGGCGCCTACGCCGAGACGCTCGGCACGAAGAAGCAGGCGGGCACGGTCACCGTGCTGCGCGGCTCGGCGAACGGCCTGACCGGCAGCGGCGCCAAGCTCTTCTCCCAGGACACCGCGGGCGTGCCCGGCACCGCCCAGTCCCAGGACTTCTTCGGCTCCTCGGTCCGCCTCACCGACGCCAACCGCGACGGCCGCGCCGAACTGGTCGCGGGCGCCTACGGCGAGGGCCGCGGCGCCGGCGCCGTCTGGCTCTTCAAGTCCACCACCGCCGGCATCACCGCGAGCGGCTCCAAGACCTTCACCGGCACCACCCTGGGCGGCCCGTCGGGCACCGCCTACTTCGGCGACGTACTGGAAGGCTGATCATGCGCGTCCGTACGGCGGCGGCCCTGGCCGCACTCCTCACCGCGGGCCTCGTCCCGCTCGCCACCCCCGCCGCCGCCGCGCCCGCCCGCTACGCCGACGACTTCAACGGCGACGGCTACCACGACCTCGCCACCGCCGCCCCGGGAGCCACGGTCGGCGGCAGGGCGGACGCCGGCGCGGTGGTCGTCACCTACGGCTCCAAGTCCGGGATCAAGGCGTCGAACCGTACGGTCGTCACCCAGAACTCGGCGGCTGTCCCCGGCACCGCCGAGAAGGGCGACGAGTTCGGCTCGGCGCTCGCCTCCGGCGACCTGAACCGGGACGGGTACGCCGACCTCGTCGTCGGCTCCGAGGGCGAGGACGGCGAGGCCGGGTCGGTGACGATCCTCTGGGGGAGCAGGAAGGGCCTGTCCGGGGGCCGTATCGTCGCCGACCCGGCCCGCTCCTCCCACCACCGCTTCGGCCGGTCCCTGGCCGTCGGCGACTTCACCGCGGACGGCCGGGCCGACCTGGCCGTCGGCAGCACCGGCGCCGACGTCCAGATCTTCCGGGGCGGCTTCACCAGGACCGCCGGGGCCGCGTCCCGGACCTGGGTGGTGCCCTCGTTCCGCACCGGCGACTCCTACGGCGTCCGGTCCCTGGCCGCCGGCGACATCAACGGCAACGGCGTCGACGACCTCGTCGTCAGCGGGACGATCGTGGGGGAGTCCGACGAACCCTTCGACGGCCAGGTGGTGTACCTGGGCGCTGACTCCCGGCCGAAGGCCCAGCGGACGCTGGTCACCGACGGCCGGCAGCCGGTCGTCGCCGGCGACGTCAACGGCGACGGCTACGACGACGTCATCACCGCCAGAGTCCTGGTCTACGGCTCGAAGGCCGGACCCGGCGAGGTCATCACGTACCTCGGCGGCCCGCACGGCATCAGCCCCACCCCGCAGGCGGCGATCACCCAGGACAGCCCGGGCGTCCCCGGCGCCACCCGGGCCCAGGGCACCAGCTCGTTCGGCGACTCGCTCGCCGTCGGTGACGCCGACGGCGACGGCTACGACGACGTCGCGGTCGGCACGCTCTACGAGACGGTCACCACGGCCTCGCGGACCGGCACGGTCACCCTGCTACGCGGCTCCGCGGCCGGGCTGACGGGGGTCGGCTCGACGCGGTACACCCAGAACACCCCGGGCATCCCCGACCTGAACGAGGACGACGACTTCTTCGGCTCCGCCGTCCGCCTGGCCGACCTCGACGGCGACCATCGGGCCGATCTGGCGGTCGGCGCCCGGCACGAGAACGGCGGACAGGGCGCGGTATGGACCCTGCCCGGCTCCGCCACGGGCCTGACCACGACCGGCGCGGTGTCCTTCCACGCGACGTCGGTGGGCGTGTCGGGGACGTCGGCGCAGCTGGGTTCCCTGTTCGGGCAGTGAGCGACAGCGATCAACAGGGCCCTGAGGGTTCCCCTTAGGGGATGTCACAGGTCTGCGGCAATGGCGGGCTCGGGTGCCCGAGCCCGCCACACGGATCTCCGGGACCGGGTACGTTCGATGACGTGGCTGGATTCAGGAACGGACGCGGCGGCCGGAACGAGCGTGCCCCGCAAGCGCGACCGCAACAACCCGCGTACGGGCAGCAGGCACCGCCGCAGAGCTTCGGCGGCCGGCCGGCGGGACCGTCGTACGGGTACCCGTCGGCCCCGCAGCCGCCGTACCCGCAGCACGGCGGCGCGTCCGGCTGGCCGCAGGCGCAGGCGCGCGGCGGCCACCCGGGACAGGGCGGCGGCGACGGTCCGGAGTACTTCGGCGACGACCACGGCTACGGCGGCGGATACGGCTCCGGCAGCGCCGACCCGTACGCGGCGAACCAGCCGGGCCACACCCAGGCCTTCTCGGTCGACGAGGCCGGCGCCTACACGCAGGGCGCGACCTACCACGCCGGTTCGGCGGCGCCGTCCGGCCCGATCGGCCCGCGCCTGCACTGGAAGGACCTGCTGAAGGGGATCGTCCTCGCCCCGAACCAGACCTTCCTGCAGATGCGGGACTACACGATGTGGGGCCCCGCCCTCATCGTCACCTTCCTCTACGGCCTGCTCGCGGTCTTCGGCTTCGACGGCGCCCGCGCGGACGCGATAAACGCCACCCTCACCAACGCGGTCCCGATCGTCCTCGTGACGGCGGTCGCGATGGTCCTCTCCGCCTTCGTCCTGGGCGTGGTGACCCACACCCTGGCCCGCCAGCTCGGCGGCGACGGAGCCTGGCAGCCGACGGTCGGCCTCTCCATGCTGATCATGTCGATCACCGACGCCCCCCGCCTCCTCTTCGCCATGTTCTTCGGCGGCGACGCAGGCTTCGTCCAGCTCCTCGGCTGGGCCACCTGGGTCGCGGCGGGCACCCTGCTCACCCTCATGGTCGCCAAGTCCCACGACCTGCCGTGGCCGAAGGCCCTGGGCGCGTCGGCGATCCAGCTGATCGCCCTGCTGTCGATCGTGAAGCTGGGCACGTTCTAGCACCGCACGCACACGAAGGGCCCCGGCAGCCGCGCCGGGGCCCTTCGCACATCGGCCGACGTCCGCCGGCCGTCCTCTCAGGCGTCGAGAACCTGCCCGGCCCTCTTCACGACCGGAGGCAGGACGGACCACGGGAAGTTGATCCAGTCGTCGGTCCGCTTCCACACGTACTCGCACTTCACGAGGGAGTGGGACTTCTCATAGATCACCGCGGAGCGCACCTCGGCGACCGTTTCGAGGCAGAAGTCGCGGACCAGCTTCAGCGTCTTGCCGGTGTCGGCGACGTCGTCGGTGATCAGCACCTTCTTGTCGCTGAAGTCGATGGCGTTGGGGACGGGCGCGAGCATGACCGGCATGTCGAGGGTCGTCCCCACCCCGGTGTAGAACTCGACGTTCACCAGATGCAGGTTCTTGCAGTCGAGGGCGTAGGCGAGCCCGCCGGCGACGAAGACGCCGCCACGCGCGATGCTGAGCACTATGTCGGGCTCGAACCCGTCGTCGGCGATGGTCTGCGCGAGCTCGCGCACGGCGGCGCCGAACTGCTCGTAGCTCAGGTTCTCCCGCACGGGACTGTCACTGCTCATGACCGGCCTCTCACACCTGCGTCCGATGGAAATTGAGGTAGGAGCGGGAGGCGGTGGGCCCGCGCTGCCCCTGGTAGCGGGAGCCGTAGCGCTCGCTGCCGTAGGAGTGCTCGGCGGGGGAGGAGAGCCGGAACATGCACAGCTGCCCGATCTTCATGCCCGGCCACAGCTTGATGGGGAGGGTCGCGAGGTTGGACAGCTCAAGGGTCACGTGCCCGCTGAACCCGGGGTCGATGAACCCGGCGGTGGAGTGCGTGACCAGCCCGAGCCGCCCCAGCGAGGACTTCCCCTCCAGTCGGGAGGCGAGGTCGTCGGGCAGCGTGATGACCTCGTACGTCGAGGCGAGCACGAACTCACCGGGGTGGAGGATGAAGGGCTCGTCGCCCTCGGGCTCCACGAGCCGGGTGAGGTCGGGCTGCTCGACGGAGGGGTCGATGTGCGGGTACCGGTGGTTCTCGAACACCCGGAAGAAACGGTCCAGCCGGACGTCGATGCTCGACGGCTGCACCATGGATTCGTCGTAGGGATCGATCCGTACTCGCCCGGCGTCGATCTCGGCCCGGATGTCCTTGTCTGAGAGAAGCACGCCCCGAGGATACGCAAGGCGCGCGGACCCACGACAATCGTGACGAGTCCGCGCGCCCGTGCTACTGCTGTCTCTCTTCTTCTCCGCTACTGCTGCTTCTCAAGTGCGACCGGCACGACGCTGCGCAGCCGGGCGCACTTGGGACACCGCACGAGCCGGCCGGGGCCGAGCCGCTCGGCCTGCTGCATCGGGAACGAAGCGGTGCTGAACACGTGCCCTTCGGCACAGCGGACGACGGTTTGTTCCATCAAGTCCCTTAAGTCCCTTCCCCAGGAGCCGCGTCGGGCTTACTGCCGTGACGACGGAAAGCCACATTACGGGATCAAAGGGACGGCTCTCCAGGCGGCACTCCGGCCTACCGGGCCCCTCTCCCACACCTCCACCGTACGCCCCAACTCCGGTCGCCCGCACCCGGATCCCACCCCTCTGCCACCCCCTGAAACGCACACGAACCCCACGGTCCGAGCACCGGGGGTCCGTCATGAGGTACAGTGAGCGAGCGTTCAGACACCGACCCGGTCGGCGTTCTACGCGGGTGTAGTTTAATGGTAGAACATCAGCTTCCCAAGCTGAGAGCGCGAGTTCGATTCTCGTCACCCGCTCCAGAGAGAAACCCCAGGTCGGTGGCCTGGGGTTTGTTGGTTGTCTGGACCAATTTGAGGGTGGCGTGCCCTCTGCGTGCCCCAAGTCGAGCTCAGCGGGGCGCCTCGGGGGCGTTCAGCGGCCACTTTGGGTGACTCGACTCCCATGGGTCCCAAATAGTGAGACGCATTTTGAGTGACCTGCGTCACCACTGAGTATTGCGCCTGCGAAGTCGCTTACGCAAAGACACAGTTCGCGGCAGCTACGTGCACACCACGGCACGCGATGCCTGATCGGAGCCGACGCGACTGTCACGCGTTGGGGGCCTACACCGAGGTCGGCGAGAAAGCCGTGGACTCGGTCCTCGATCTCGTCGCGGCGCCGCGCCCCATGGTGATCACTGCGTCGGACGCCTTGACGGCCTCGACGGTCCGGACTATTGGGGCCTCGGCAGAGATGTCGATGCACGCCTCGTTCATTGCCTCGCCGACAGCGGGGTTGACCGAGTCGGTGGGGCTGAGCCAGGTGAGCGGACCTCCACCGCCCCTCCGGCGAGATGCGCGAGGAAGGCAGCGGCCATCTGGGAGCGGTCGGCGTTGTGGACGCAGACGAAGAGGACTGACGGACAGCCGACGGCGGGGGGCCGCTCATGGTGCTGTCTTCGAAGAGATGCATCCGTCGAGGGGAGCGGCTACCCCAGTGACACAACTGCACACTCCTGCCGCGATCCGGACGACGGTACATGCGGACGCGGTGGCTGACTGACTCAAATCGATGCACCGCCGCCGCACATGGGATGGTCGCGCTCGCGCTTCCTTGCGGCGCTTTGATGAGCGAGACGTGCGATCAAGCGGCGAGTTCACGGAGGTCAGAACGTGCCACTCCCGGTGGGCAGGGGCGGTCAGATCACCCTGAAGAACGGGTCATCCACGCAGTCGATCAACGTCATCCTCCGGTGCCGGACACGGTGTCCGGCACCGGGGTGGTGCCAGAGCTCATCGCACGGTGGTCATCGCCTGCGGCGGGCAGGTGGCAGAGACACCGGGACGACGCCCTCGACGACGGTGTTGCTGATGGTGCCGATGCCCTCGACCGTCATGGTGACGGTGTCGCCGGGGACGAGCGGCGGGGGTTCCAGGACGCCGCCTCGGCCCCAGAGTTCGGCCAGGCAGCCGCCGTTGCCGCAGGTGCCGGAGCCCAGGACGTCGCCGGGGCGGATCCAGGTGCCGCGGGAGGCGTAGGCGGCCATCTCCTCGAACGTCCAAGCCATATTGGCCAGTCGGTCCTGGCCGACCGTCTTCCCGTTGACGGCGACGGTGAGGGCGAGGTCGAGGAAGCCGTCGGCGTCGCGGTGGGGTTCGAGTTCGTCGGCGGTGACGAGCCAGGGGCCGAGGGTGGTGGAGGTGTCCTTGCCCTTGGCCGGGCCGAGTTTGACCCTCATCTCGCGGCCCTGGAGGTCGCGGGCGGACCAATCGCCCAGGATCGTGTAGCCGAGGATGTGGTCATGCGCCTGCTCGGGCGTCAGATCCCGGCCCGCCTTGCCGATGACGGCCGCGACTTCCAGCTCGAAGTCGAAGCGCCCGCAGCCCGGCGGTACCGGCACGTCGTCGTGGGCGCCGATCATCGCGTACGGGTTGGTGAAGTAGAACGCGGGTGCGGCGTACCACTCCTCGGGGACGGTGTCGCCGTATCCCCGTGCGACGCCCGCGACATGGCTCTCGAAGGTCATGTAGTCGCGAACGGTGGGCGGCTGCAGTGGAGGCAGCAGGCGCGCGTCGGCCAGGGGCACGGGCAGGGAGGCGTGCAGGGCGTGTTCTCCCGCACCGCGCAGAGCCTCCTCGCCCTCCACGATCAGGTCCAGGAGGTCGACGGGGTGTTCGAAGGAGTGGAGCTGGTCGTCGGCGACGACTCCCGACTGCCGTTTCCCGTTGTGGACGAAGCTTGCGAACTTCACGTCGCGCTCCTCTCCGCCTCGGCCGGCGCGGTGCCGCTGTGTCGGAAGCCGACGAAGACTGCGGCGATCACAGCGGCGGTCACGCAGGCGGCGGCGGTGAGGATCAGCCCGTTGTTGTAGCCGCTTGCCAGCGCGTGCTCGGTGAGCGGGGCAAGCTTGGCGCTCAGCGGGCCCAGGTCGGCGCTGTGCAGGGCGAGCGGGCCGCCCTCGTGCAGGACGGCGGAGGCGATGCCGTGTTCCTTGGGGGTAAGGCCCGCGTCGGCGAGGCTGCCGGTGAGCTGACGCGCGGCCATGCCGAGGGCGACGGCGCCGACGATGGCCGGGCCGAGGGTCTGACCGAGGTCGCGGACCAGGCTGGTGGTGGCGCTGGCCATGCCGGTCAGGGTGGGCGGTACGACGTTGACGGCAGCCGCGGTGAGGGCGGCGACGACCAGACCGAAACCGGCACCGTTGAGCACCAGTGGCCCGAGCAGGGGCACCAGGCCGCTTTCGTGGATCGGCGCCGCCCGCAGCCACAGTTGCGCGCCGGCCAGCGAGACGAACCCGGTCACGAGCATGGGACCGGGGCCCACGCGGTGCAGCAGCCGGACAAGCAGCGGCCAGATGAGCGGGGTGACGCCCTGGATGACCAGGAAGGGCACCGCGGCCTGGAAGGGACTTTGGTGCTGGATGACGCCGAGGCGGATGCTCAGGTCGTACGCGCCGCCGAGGAAGCCGAACATGCCGATCACCGCCATCGCGGCCGACGCGGCGAAGGCCGGGTTGCGGAACAGCTCCAGGCGCAGCATCGGGGCTGCGCTGCGGCTCTCCACCGTCACGAACGCGACGATGAACACGGCGAAGGCGACGAAAGAGGCGACGACGGGTGCCGAGCTCCAGCCGTCCGAGGGGCCCTGGATGATGCCGTACAGCAGGGCGAGCATGGCCACGGCGATGGCGATCTGGCCAGGCCAGTCGAGTGAGCGGCCCTGGGGGGCGCTGGACTCGGCAGCCAGCAGCCAGGCACCCACCGCGGTGATCACGGCGAGCAGGCCGGTCACGCCGAACGCCCACTGGAAGGAGGCGTGTTCGACGATCCCGCCGGACATCAGCGGGGCGAGGAAGGCGCCGAGCGACAGGGCCGTGGTCCAGGAGGCCAGCCCCTTGGCTCGCGAGGCCGGGGTGGTCGTGATCGCGGTGATCATCGACAGGGATGCGGGGAAGAGCGCGGCGGCTCCGATGCCGGAGATCGCCTGCCCGGTGATCAGCTGGGCTGCCGAGTGGGAGGTGGCGGACACCAGGTAGCCGACGGCGGACAGCAGCGCCGCGCCCACCACCAGTTTCTTACGGCCGAACAGGTCGCCCAAGACGCCGAAGGTCAGCGCGAGGACGGCGGCGGGCACCAGGAAGGCGTCACTGATCCAGGTCAGTTCTCCGCCGGACGTCTGGAGGGTGCGCTGCATGACGCCGTTGATCGCGGCGGGCAGGACCAGCCCGATCTGGGCCAGGCAGACGGCCAGACAGCCGGCGATGATCGTGCCGGTGTGGCGTGCCGTAGCGGCCGGTGCGACATCGGACGGCGGGGCGGCGGGTGGGTCGTAGGCAGGGGTGGAGACCATGTCTCCTCCTTGGAGGGTTGGCGGGACGTACGGCCCGAGAGGGATGGTGGGGAGCTGCGCGTACCGGAGGGGCGGTGCGCCGGTCGGCGGAGGGTGGGGCCTCGTCAGGGCAGGCGGGAAGCGCTCTCAGACGCGGGGGCAGAGCTCGGCCATGCAGCCGAACAGTCCGGGGCCGTCGAGCGGGCGCAGTGAGGGGTCGAGCTCCCGGTAGACGGTGTGCACGTTGACGGCGAGGCGTTCGCTCTCGTCCAGGTCGGCGAAGCGGCCAAGGCGGATGTCGCGGGCCGCGTCCATGGCGGGCATGCCGGCGGTGAAGCGGGCGGTGGCCTGCTCGTGGACGTATTCGAGGTAGTCGCGGATCTCGCGGACGGCCTGTTTGGTGGTGACGGGGCCGTGGCCGGGTACGACGATGTCGGCGTCGAGGCCCAACAGCAGGTCGCAGGCGGCGAGCCAGCGGGCGAAGGGACCGTGCCAGACGACCGGCGCTGCTCCGGCGAAGACGATGTCGCCGGTGTAGACGGTCCGGGCCCGCGGCACGTGGACGATCGTGTCGCCCGCGCTGTGCGCGGGCCCCACGTCGATGAGGCGGACCTCCGTCCCGCCGATGTCGAGGACGGTCTCGCCGTCGAAGACCCGGTTCGGGAGGACGGGTTCGATGTCGGTGTGGTCGAAGCGGTCGAAGATCCGGCGGGCGAAGTGTCCGGCAGGGCTGTCCATGCCGGTCAGCGCCCGCATCTCCGCGGGGCCCACCTGCCGCATGTCCGCCACGGACCCGCGGGCCGCGATGATCTCGGCGTGGGACAGGAGCTGGTTGCCGAACCAGTGGTCGCCGTTGCCGTGGGTGTTGACCACGGTGGAGATCGGTGCCGGGGCGGTCAGTGGCGCCAGCGCGTCGAGCATGGTCTTGGTCAGCCGCAGGTCGTAGAGGGTGTCCACGAGCAGTGACTCGCCCCGGCCGGTGATCAGCCCGGCGTTGCTCATGCCCCATCCGACATCGCCCGCGATCCAGGCGTAACAGCCGTGTCCGAGCTCGATAAAGCCCGCCTGGGATGTCACGGAAGCCACGTTGCCTCCTCGTCAGAGTCCCGCGATCAACAGCGCAAGACTTTTATCCACTGCTGGACTTGGGTCCAGCAGTGGAGAGGAATCTAGATAGATGCCGGGAAGGGGTCAAGAGTCGTACGGCCCTGTGTTGTACTGGGGGCCATGAAGATCCGGGACGCGGCAGCCACCTCAGAGGGTGGCGCGGCCGTGGGGCGCCAGGAGCGCAGGCGTCGGAAGCTGCACGACCAGCTGTATGAGACGGCGGTCGGTCTCTTCGTCGCCCAGGGATACGAGGCGACCACTATGGAGCAGATCGCCGCGGCCGCCGATGTCGCCCGGGCCACCGTCTTCAACCACTTCACGCAGAAGGTCGGCTTCCTCGAGGAATGGGGAGTCCGCCGCCGCGCCCGCGTCGCTGAGATCCTCGGCGCGGAGCACGCCGAGGACCTGCCGGTCGGCGACCGGCTGCGCCGCTACCTGAAGGAGATGGGCGACCTCAACGTTGCCTCCCGCGCGGAGACCACCGTCTTGATGGACGCCTCAGCGCGTTACGGGTACCTCCTGCAGGACCCGTCCCTGGAAATCGAACTCGCCAGGATCGTCGAGCAAGGGCGACAACGCGGGGAGATCAGGGCAGGCGTCGACTGCGACCAGGCCGGCCAACTGCTGGCCGCCTGCTACTTCTCGACGATCCTGCGCTGGATCCGCGAGGAACCGGCCCCGTTCAACCTGCACGAGCGCCTCGCCGGGGCGCTCGACATCATCCTGGCGGGCCTTCTTGCCGACGAGGCACATGCCGGGGAACCCTGACCGTTCCCCTCACCGCCGCCTTGAGGCAGAAGGCCGGTGGGCCCCATCAATCAAGCAAGCCCATGGCTCCTGCGTGATCGTTCCGCGTAGAGAACAGAAACGATCACGCAGCACCCCGGGCGTCTTGCCGGCCCAACACAAATAGTGACGCCCGGTCAGCAGACCGAGCCAGCGCACCGCTCAACTTCGAAGACCCTGTTATGCGGCGTCGAGCGCAGTGGCGCCTCCCGGTCCCGGGCCGACAACGCGCGGCTGGGGCGGCCGGCTCACGGGCACCTGGGTGAGCCGTGAGCGCTGGGGATCGATATGAAGACGGGCGGTGTTGATGAAGTGGAGCCGCGCGGCTTCCATTCGGTCGCGCGCCTCGCCCCAGGACTGTTCATCGGGTGCGACTTGCCGGATGAACTGATCGCTGCAGTCCCAGAACACTTCGTCGACCCGAGCTGCGGCATCGACGACTGCGGGACTGCCGACCAGCCAGATCGTTCCCAAGGCCACGTTCCAAGGCACCCAGTCCACGGGGTCGCCGAGCTTCCAGGCGCGACGTAGAGCGAGTTGGATCCGGGTGGACTCGGCGACGATCGCAGAGCAGGCGGCGATCTGCTTGTCACGTGCCCAATGCGTGCGTTCGCTGCGGCTGGTGAGCAATGAGCCGGCCACCACGCCGATCAAGGCGGCGGCCACCCCGCCCACAGTGGTGATGGTTGTTGCCCAGTCCGGTGACATGCATCTTCCCCCCGACGGCTGGTGTATTGGACGACTCTGCCCGCCAGTCTTGTGCTGGTATGCACACAAGTCTTGGCAAGAGCCGCCTTTCGGCCACCATGCCGGGCCGGCCGAGGATGTCTTGAGGGAAAGCGCCTGCCCGGACAGGGGTACCTCTCCGCCACGGGGTGGTGCCACAAGGCCACCGCAGGCGGGCAAGTTTCGTCCTCGCCGCTGAGCGACGCCGACCGCCTGCCGTGCCGAGGAAACTTCTGGCTCACCCCGGGTACCAACAGTTCCAGCGCTTCCTCCCACTGGAAGCGGTCGGCGCCTCCGCCCGTCTTGGGCTTGTGCGGCTCGTACGAGCCGATCAGGACGTCCATCTCGCGCAGCCGTTGCAGGCTCTGCCGGTAGGCGGCAGCGCGCTCGCGGCGCGACCTTGCAACTGCCCGCGGCTGCCGCGTCAACTGTCACCCTGCTCGATCTCCAGATGGATCGGCCCCCGAAGAACGGGGCTGGGCCGGTACGGCGGGGGGTCCGTGACCAGCCGGGGGTGGTCGAGGCGGCGTACCAGCTCGGTCAGAGCGATCTGGGTTTCCCGCCGGGCCAGCGGCCCGCCGAAGCACGCGTGGATGCCGCTGCCGAAGCCGAGGTGCTGGTTGTCCCGACGATCCGGGTCGAAGCGGTCGGGATCGTGGAAGCGGTCCGGATCGCGGCTGCCCGAGGCCAGCATCAGCATGATCCGCGAGCCCTTGGGGATGACGGTGTCGCCGACGGTGATGTCGCTGTACGCGGCGCGCCAGGGAATGATCTGCACGGGGGGCTCGTAGCGCAGCAGTTCCTCGACCAGCGGCACGACCAGGTCCGGTTCGTCGCGCAGTCGCCGCAGCACCTGTGGGTGGCGCAGCAGCGTCAGCATGCCGTTGGTGATGAGGTTGACGGTGGTCTCGTGGCCGGCGATCAGCAGCAGTTTGGCGGTGGCGACGATTTCGGCGTCGGTCATCCGACCGTCGACGTCGGGGTCGTCGTCGTTGGCCAGCCGGCTCAACAGACCGTCGCCCGGCCGGCCGCGGCGCCGCTGCACCAGCTCACCGAGGCACTGGCGCAAGTCCTTGCGGGCCTGTGCCCCCTTCTCCAGCCTCTCCTTCGGGTCGGTCCTGGGGTCGTAGTCGATCGAGTTCATGATGTCGTTCACCCAGAGGTGGAACCTCGGTCCGTCCTCGCGTGGCACGCCGAGCAGGTGGCAGATCACCGTCACCGGGAGCGGGGAGGCGAAATCGTCGACGACGTCGATCCGCTCCTTGCCCGTGAAACCGTCGATCACGCTGCCGACGGTGGCAGTCAGGTCGCCTTCCAGGCCGGTCACCAGTCCCGGGGTGTGCGGAGGGCCGAAGTGGCGCATGGCCATGCGCCGCAGGCGGTCGTGCTCGGACGGGTCCATATGGATGAACGACAACGGGACCCCTCCCTCCCCGGAGGGCATCGGACGCGACAGATTGCGCACGTCGGAACTCAGATGCGGGTCATTCAGTACGTCCGTGATCTCGCGATAGGTGCTGATGACATAGCTGCCGTCCTCCTGCCTGGCCACCGGTGTCCGGCGCAGCTCCGCATAGAGCGGGTACGGGTCGGCCCGGGAGGAGTAGTCGTATATCCGCTGCAACGTGCCGGGCACCCCGGTCGGGGGCATCCGGCCTTCCTCCCGCCGATGCTGGTGCGCAGCCGTGACGCGGTGCTCACCCGGGTCATAGCCTGTGACGACCGCGGTGGCACCCTGGGCGAGCACGGTGGGGTCGGGGAAGTCGACGCGCACCGGTTTCATGTCGGCCGACCGGTCAGGCGTGGGGCAGGGGGGCGGGAAGGGTGCGGCCGTCTCGATGAGGCGCCGGTAGTGGTTCAGCCACTTGGCGTTGTCGAAGCTCACGGCAGCCGTGACGCGGCCCCGATAGCCGTATGCGGTGACGAAGCGGTGGTCGTGCAGCGATCCGTGGGTGACGACGACCTCGTCGGCGAAGGTCGGTACGCCGACGGACTTGATGTTGACGCCGAACTGGATCGACCAGAACACCGGGATGGACAGGTGGAGCCGGAGGTCCGCCTGGCCGTTGACCATGTTGTGGGCGGCGACCTCGGCCTGCTCCACGGCGTTGGCCCAGTGCTCCAGCGAGATGAGCCGGTACTCGTAGACCGGGTTGGGGCAACGTGCCACGTCGCCCGCGGCGAAGACGTCGTCGGTGACGCGGCCATGGACGTCGAGGGCGCGGCAGCCCGTGTCGCAGGTGATGCCCCACACGCCTGCCGCCAGTCCCGACTCCCGCAGCCACTCGGTGTTGCGGATGCTCCCGAGTGCCACCACCGCCACGTCGGCGTCGATGCTGTTGCCGTCGTCGAAGTGAGCACGGCGAAACCGGCCCTGCGCGTCGCCCTCAAGACGGGTGACCTTGACATCGCACCGCAGGTCGACGCCGTGCGCGCGTTGCAGGTCCGCCGCGACCTCACCGATCACGGCGCCCAGCGCCCCGGCCAGCGGAGCCGCCCCGAGTTCGGCGACGGTCACCGGAATGTCCCGTTCGCGGCAGACGGAGGCGATCTCGGAGCCGGTGAACCCCGCGCCGATCACCAGAACGCGGGAAGGCCCGGCGGCGAGGGCTTGCTGCAGGCTCTCGGCATGCTCGCGTGTACGTACTACGAACACTCCGTCCAGGGTTCCTTCAGACTCGACGAACCAGGGCCGGGCCCGTACCCCGGTGGAGATCAGCACCCGGTCGAAGGGAACCGCCCGTCCATCGGCCAGCCGCACATGGTTCGTCGCGAGGTCCAGCCCGCTGGCGGGCACACCCATCAGCCACTCCGCATCGATCTCACGGCGTCGCGGCAGCATGGTGCCGCCGGCGGGCACCCATCCCGTCAGTACCTGCTTGGACAGGGGAGGCCGGTCGTAGGGCTCGCCCCGCTCGTCACCGATCATCGTCAGCGACCCGGTGAAACCCTCGTCCCGCAGGAACTCCGCCGCCCGCAGTCCCGCCAGCGACGCCCCGACGATCACGATGCGACCCTCGCGCCTGAACGCGCGCAGGGTGTCGGCATTGGTCATGGCGGCGATGCCTCCGCCGTTGCATGCTGCGACTCCAGCCGGTCGACCAGGATCGCCTGGATCAGGCAGGTCGCCGCGGCACGCAGAACCTGGTCGCGTCGAGCGTTCCTGGGATTCGGGTCGTACATGAGCGCTTCCTCACCGTGCATCCGGAACGTCTCCGGAGCCAGGCATCCGTACTGCGCATACCGCTCACGCTGGCAAAGTTCAACGACAACTTTCATCTCGGCCTCCGCGGAGAGCGGAAGTTGCAGACCCTCAAGCCAGCGCTACTCCCGGGCACGATATTGATCGTCGCGGCCAAGGTGATCGGCGCTTACCCAGGGACGTAACCCTGGTCGGGGCTGCATCTAGGTTACGTAAGCGGCACTCTTTCGGATTGCGGTTGCGAGGAAACCATGTAGCGCATTGCGCCGCGTTCTGGCTGTGTGACCTGCCGCAACCGATGCAAGAGCGTGAAGTGGTACGAACGCGACGCTCGATGGGATTGCATCCCGCCACGGGCAGGAACGCGTAATGACCTCATCAAGGTTCGCCCAAGTCGACCTACATTGCTTGTTAGGTAAGGCTTACCTGTCTTAAGTTCTGGGCGCTTCCTGTGCACGTCAGACCGGAGTCCCCATGTCCAGCGGCAACATCGCCCTGCTCGGAGCCATCGCAGGCTTCACCATCTACCTCGGCCTCCCTCTCGGGCGCCTCCGCACACCCACCCCCCGGCTCAAGGCCGGCCTCAACGCCGTCGCCATCGGCATCCTGATCTTCCTCGTCTGGGACGTACTGACCCACGCCTGGGAGCCCATCGACGAGGCGCTGGGCAAGCACGTCTGGGGAACCGTGGCGTCGGGGGGCTCCACCCTGGTGGCGGGTCTGACCATCGGACTCGCCGGGCTGGTTCACTACGACGGCTGGATCGCCCGCCGCCGCGAAGCCGCCGCCCGGCCCGCAGGTCCCGGTGCCGCCGCCTCCGCCGAGCCGGCGCCGAAGCCTCGCAGTCAAGCGGCATCGCTCGCGCTGATGATCGCCACCGGCATCGGCCTGCACAACTTCGCCGAGGGCCTCGCCATCGGCAACTCCGCCGCTCAGGGGGAACTCTCCCTCGCCCTGCTGCTGATCATCGGCTTCGGCCTGCACAACGCCACCGAGGGCTTCGGCATCGTCGCTCCGCTGGCCGCCGAGGGCGAACGCGCGTCCTGGGCCAGCCTGCTGTTGCTCGGTCTGATCGGCGGCGGTCCCACCTTCCTGGGCACCCTCGTCGGCCAGCATCTGGTCAACGACACGCTCTCGATTGCCTTCCTCGGCCTTGCCGCGGGCTCCGTCCTCTACGTCGTCATCGAGCTGCTGGCCGTCGCCCGCAAGACCGGCCTCAAGACGCTCACCACCTGGTGCATCCTCCTCGGCCTCCTGCTCGGCTTCGCCACCGACGCGATCGTCACGGCCGCAGGCGCCTGAGGCGCGAAGTTCGGCCGAGCCCGGTGAACACGGGAGCATCGGCTTGTGCCTTACCGGTGGTGTCTTGCTGGGCGTGGCGGCGCCCCCGCCCGAGTTGCTTCGGGACGTGGAGGTCCGCGTGCAAGGACTGCTGCCAGGGCCGTTGGAGCAGCTTGCGGACGATGTGGGCGTTTCAGCGGAGGAACTCGTGGGCGCCGCGGAGCCTGGTCTCAACCGGCGCTGAGGATGCGGCAGATGTCGCCCTCCGTGCAGGTAGCGGGGTCGGTTGCGGAGGCGGTGCGGGTCAGCTCGTGCAGCATGCCGCGGGCTGCCTCCAGGTCGGCGATCCGCTGCTCGACGTCGGCAAGGTGCCGGTCGAGGAGCTCGGTGACGTGGCCGCAGGGTGGCCGGCCGCCCAGGTACGCGGCGCGTACGGCGGCGGCCTTCGCCACCGTGACGACCGGGCGGCATCCGCCCTTGTTGCCCTCGCTCCTTGTTGGGGGGGTTTCTTGGAGCGGGTCGTGCGCGGGGTGTCAGTCGTTGAGGTGGACGGTGATCTCGTTCGGGTCCTTTCCGGTGAGGTAGGCGGCGCTCATGATGTAGGCGGTGTCGCCGCGCAGGGCGATGGAGGTCGGGCCCTGCAGCCCGTCGGCGGCGGTCAGGACGGTGGTGTGGGTGCCGTCGGGCTGAACGAGGGCGACCTGGTCGACGGTGTCGAGGGCGGCCAGGATCTGGTCGCCGTGGCCGGTGAAGGCGAAGTCGTCGATGCCGGTCAGGCCGGTGGCGGTGATCTGGGCCGGGCCGGCGGTCCCGTCGGGGAGGATCGGGATGCGCGCGATGGTGCCCTTGTCCAGGTTGGTGGCCCAGATCGCGCCGTTGTGGACCTTCAGGCCGTTGGCGCCGAGGAATCCGGCCGGGGCCAGTGCGGGGTCGGTGGACCAAGCGGTGGCGGTGCCGCCGGTGGCGGGCACGCTCGTGGCGGGCACGCTCCAGACGGCGCCCTCGGAGTCGGTGATGTAGAGGGTGTGGGTGCGAGCGTCCAGCGCCAGGCCGTTGGGCAGGCTGTTCGCGGGCATCGCGGCGATCCGCTCGGGCCGGCCGCCGGGGTGCATGCGCCACACGCCGGTGAGGTCGGTGGTGCCGGTGGCGTACAGGAAGTACAGGGTCCCGTCGTGGTCCCGGGTGATGCCCACGGTCAGCGGGAAGCCCAGCGCCGGGGTGTGCACGCCGCCGTCGGCCGGCAGGGGCATGGTGGCAAGGATCCGGACGGCGCCGCCGCGGGTGACCTCGGCGACCTGGCGGGCCTTGGCGAAGGTGACGTACTGGTTGCCGTGGCGGGCCAGGGCGATGTTCTCAGGCGTCTGGCCCGCGGCCAGGTTGAAGTGCACGGCGGTCCGCGGGTGGCCCAGCGGGGCGGACGCGGACGACGCCTGGGTCGCGCCGATGGTCGCGACCAGGCCCGTGGCCACAGCGGCGACCGACACGGCGATCTTGGAGAGCTTGGTGAACATAGTTCCTTCACAGGTTCCGGGCATGCGGCGGCCCGATGCCGACGCACAGGAAATGGATGGGTCCCGCCCCGGGCGCCAGGGGCCACGGCAGGCAGCGGCCGCTACCGGGCCGTCCCCCGCAGGGACTGCTGCGAGTATTCGGTCGGGGTGGAAGGCGCAACCACTCCCTGGCGGGGATACGCGCCGCGGGGGCTGGCCGCCCGGTGGGGCCGGCGCTGGAATGGACGTCGCCGCACCGGCGATCCGCAACACAGCACTGCCCCCAGGAGGACCCTTTGAGCACCAGCGTCAGAGAATCCGACCCCTTCGAAGTCCTGGACGCGTCAGAGTTCGCCTTCACCCGCCGGGTGTGGGTCGATGCCGCACCCGACCGGGTCTACGGCCTGGTCAGCAACGTCTCCGCGATCGGCCGGTGGAGCCCGACGGCAAGCGACGTCGCCTTCGACCCCGGCGCCGGACCCGAGACCGGCGCCTGGTTCAGCGGCACAAACCACCGTGACGACAAGCAATGGACCACCCGGTCCCAGATCGTGACGGCCGTCCCCGGCGCCGCGTTCGCGTTCGTGGTCGGCGGCGCCGCCGACGGCATCGTGCACTGGAGCTGGACCTTCCACCCAGCGGGGCGCGGAACCGTCGTCGAGCAGTCCTGGCGACTGCTGCGCCTCGACCCGGTACTCGGCACCGACCGCGCCGACCTGGACCGCCTGCGCGACTTCATGGCCGACAGCGTCGACATCACCCTGCTCTCCCTCGCCCAGTGGATCGCCGAAGAACACCAGCCATGAAACCGGGCCGGCCACTCCGCCGCCGGCGCGTCCACGAGGAACCGACCAGGCGGCGGTGCCTGACACTGGCAGGGAGTGGTCGGCTGCCCGACGGCTGCCCATGCTTGGGGCCATGGACAGACGACGACAGCTCGGCGAGTTCCTGCAGACCCGCCGCGCACAGCTGCGACCGGAAGACATCGGCCTGCGGGTGTTCGGCGATCAGCGCCGGGTCCCGGGGCTGCGGCGCGAGGAACTCGCACTGCTGGCCGGGGTCAGCGCCTCGTACTACTCCCGGCTGGAACAGGGCCTGTCGTCCAACGCCTCCCCGCAGGTCCTGGGCGCGATCGCCCAGGCCCTGCGCCTGAACGACGCCGAGCGCCGGCACCTGCACGCCCTGGCCGACGGCGCGAAGACACAGCCGACCGGACGCCGACCGGCACCGGAGAAGGCAGGCCTGGCGGTGCGGCAGCTGCTGGACACCCTGGCGGACGTCCCGGCCCTCGTGCTCGGCCGGTACAGCGATGTCCTGGCGTGGAACCGCGCCGGGCACGCGCTGTTCGCCGGACATCTGGACACGGGCGGCCCCAACCGCCCCTGGCAGCGGCCGAACATGGCCCGCCTGGTATTCCTGGACGGGCACACCCGCGAACTGTACGAGGACTGGCAGGCCAAGGCCCGGGCCGTGGTCGGGACGCTGCGCCTGGCCTCCGGTCGGTTCCCGAACGACCCGGCGCTGGCCGCGCTGGTCGGAGAGCTGTCAGTGAACAGCGCCGAGTTCGCGGGCCTGTGGGCCGACCACCGGGTCAAGGCCGGCGACACGGCGCTCTACCAGATGCGTCACCCGCTGGTCGGCGCCATGACCGTCACCCAGCAGGCCCTGCGTACCGAACAGGACCAGCACGTCGTCATCGCGACCACCGAGGCCGGCTCGCCATCGCGGGCCGCGATGACACTCCTGGTCCACACCGCGGCCACCGGCCCGGACCGCTCCGAGCCGGCCATCGAGGAATCCCGCGCGGTGCCGCTGCCCGAGTAGCGGGCTCCCGGCACCCCCTCCCCTTCTCCGCCCTCCTGTCTCACCCACCCCTTGTCCAGGCCAGGGCACGCGCGTCTTTCGCGTGCCCGAGGCGGAGCGGCCGCGGCAACCGGTCGTCGTCCCCGGCGGCCGGCGGGTCTCGGCGCCGGACCGCTACGGCGCTCGCCGCGCGGGTGGTCAAGGCGCTGGAGCGGTACGACGCGCTGAAGACGTTCGGCGGGCCGACCTGGGACCTGTCCTCGATACCGCCGTGCCGCATCCAGGCGCTTGTGCGCTTCGCCAGGGCCGCCCGCGCCCGAGGATCGTCCCGTAAATGATCTCCGAGCTGCCTCGGGTGAGCAGCCGGGAGCGCAGGGCGAACAAGAACGCATCGGCCGCGATGGTGACGGCAGGGCCGTCGCGGCGCAGCAGCCGGTCGTGTCGGCCCGGTGCTCCTCCACGGCAGTCAACCAGCGCGCCGAAGTCCCGTGCCAGGGTCCTCCAGTCGGTCGATGCGTAGTCAAGCACCTGCTGGGCGCGCCGAGAGCGCGGCAGAAGTCGGCGTTGCTCGCGCCGGCCACTGCCGTCACCCTGGCACCCATGGCCCGGCCGAGCTGGACTGCGGCGTTGCAGACCCCGCCGCCGGCGCCGACAACCAGGCGCCGCCAGCCGGCCCGCGGGTTCCGTCCGGCCCGCAGGCCCAGTCCGTCTTGAAGGGCCTGCAGCGCAGTCAGGCCCGCCAGGGGCAGTGCCGCCGCGGCTCCCGCTTCGAGCGTCCTGGGCGCAGGTACGACCTGTTCACGTTCCGCGACGACGTAATCGGCAGCCGTCCCGGTCGTGTGCCGCCCGGTTCCGACGGGGCCCCACACTGGTTGCCCGCTTCGAAATCGTCCGCGCCGGGGCCGACCGAGGCCACTTCACCGGCGAAGTCCATGCCGGTACCACGAGGGCTGAGGCGCGTGCCGCCGCCGAACGTGCGATCGACCTGGCCCTGCACGGCGTAGTCAAACCGTCGTAAACGCTGACGGGCAGTCCGAGCGGTCGGCGGACATCTCGTGGACGCACTTGGCCAGGACCGCTACCAGGCGCGTGCTGGTGGTCTCGTTGGATGGCGCGGCGCGGTCATCGCTTCCGCAAGAGGCGCCTGGCTCCGGCTGTCCGCCCCGTCCCGTGGGGATCCCGGAGTCTCGGTGCGTCCCGCCTGCCGCGCGGCCGGAAGGGCAGTCGGAACACCGGCCTGGGCGAGGAGGCACAGCGCTGCCGCTGACGTGGTGCCGGCGTCGGCGGTCGCCACGACTATGCGCTGGCCCTCCTCCTGCGGGACGTTGAGGGTCTGGAGGTTGAGCTGCATGCGGCCTACCAGCGGATGGTGCATGCGGTACGTCGCAAGGTCCCATTTCCTGACCCGGTGTTCGGACCACATCGTGGTGAACTCTGCGCTTTTCATGGCAAGTTCACCGATCAGCGCGGCCAGCCGAGGATCGTCCGGATGCTGTCCGACGGCGAGCCGCAGCTTTCCCACCACGTCCCTGGCCTTCCTCGGCCAGTCCGCGTCGTAGAGGTCCCGGGCGTGTGCGTCCAGGAAGACCAGCCGGGCCGTGTTCGGGCGCCGGTCGGGCTGATCGGGGATGTGCGGGTCCAGATGCCCGGCGAACAGTGCGTGTCCCGTGCGGTTCCAGGCCAGTACGTCGCTGCGGCGCCCGAGCACGACCGCGGGTGCGTCGCCGAACGCACCGAGCAGCTGTCGGGTCGTGTCACCCGCCCGCTCCGGCGCGGGCCTGCGCCGGGTGCCGGTGCGGCGCGAGGCGCGGGCCAGGTCGTGCAGATGGGCCCGCTCCACCTCGTCCAGCCCGAGGGCACGGGCCAGCGCGTCCAGCACCTCCGGTGAGGCGTTGAGCGAGAGCCCCTGCTCCAGCCGCGTGTAGTAGGACAGGCCCACCCCGGCGAGCTGTGCCAGCTCGTCGCGGCGCAGACCCGGCACGCGACGGCGCTCTCCGAAATCCGGGAGTCCCACGTCCGCCGGCTGCAACTGCGACCGGCGGGTCTTGAGGAACTCTCCCAACCGCGGCTTCTTGTCCATGCGCCGAGTATCGATCACCGGGACGCCAGGCAGCCTGCCCCTGGCAGGGGCAGGCTGCGAGCAGCCGGCGCCAGCACACTCGGAGCCACGAGCAGGACGCAGGTCCGCCCCGCAACGGAACACGGGCGGGGGCCGACCGGCGTCACCGGCCCGGAACCCGGCACGGCGGTTTCGCCGTCCATGCGGTCCCGGCTTCGGCTCGGCCCGACTCACTTGGCCACGGCATCCCCGCCCACCGCGTCCCGGACGCGATGTCCGGCGTACCGGCCGGACCGCGTCTCACGAAAGGGAAACAACATGTCTGCGCTGTACACCACCGAGGCCCTGTCGACCGGTGACGGTCGCAACGGCGAAGTCCGGTCCCTCGACGGCGTCCTGGACGAAGTCCTGGCGGTCCCGAAGGAGATGGGCGGCCCCGGCGGCGACAGGACCAACCCGGAGCAGCTCTTCGCCGCCGGATACGCCGCCTGCTTCCACAACGGACTGCGCCTGATCGCGCGCGGGCAGGGGGTCGAACTGGCGGCCTCGACCGTGCAGTCGAAGGTGAGCCTGCTGGCGCGGGAGGCCGGCGGTTTCACCCTGGCCGTGTCGCTGACCGCGCACCTGCCGGGCCTGGAGCAGTCCACCGCCGACCAGTTGATGAAGGCCACTCATGAAGTGTGCCCGTACTCCAACGCCACCCGGGGGAACATCGAGGTGACCCTCACGGCCACGGTCCAGTAGGGGACTTCGGGCGGCCGACGCCCCCGAGGAAACTCAGCGGCTGCCGCCGCCGCGTGGTGGCGGCAGCCGTGCCCACCAGGCCCGTTGACCACCGCAGCCGGGGGCTGTTCGGCCGGTGAGGACTCTCCCCGTCGGGCCGCCCGGCAACCTCGGCTCACGTCGGCGAAGCCCTGAGCCGCCGCCCCAACTTCCCAGAAACCGCGTGCCCAGTGACCAATATCGGACATACCGCGGACGGCGGTACGAAGGCGTGAAGTCCAGGCTCGATCCGCTGTCCATGGCGGCGATGGCGGTCACCGTGGTCTCCGTCTCGGCCACCGCCCCGCTCACCGCCGCCGCCTCCGCCTCGCCGCTCGCCATGGCCTTCTGGCGCAACTGCCTGGGCTTCGCCGTACTCGGGCCTCTCCTGCTGTTACTGCGCCGTCGCGAGGTGGTGCGCGTCGCGCGCGGCGAGCGCGGCATCCTGCGCCGGGAGCAGTGGCGGCCCCTGTTCTTCGGCTTCCTCGCGGCCTCGTCGCTCGCCCTCCACTTCGCGTCCTTCATGACGAGCACCCGGCTGACCTCGGTCGCCATGTCCACGGCCCTCGTCGCCACCCAGCCCGTCTGGCAGGCACTCATCGCCGCGGGCCAGGGCGTCCGGACGCCCCGCCGGACCTGGGCGGGTCTCGCGCTCGCCGTGCTCGGAGCGGCCGCGGCGGGCGGTCTCGACATCAGGTCCGGCGGTACGGCGCTGCTGGGGGACCTGCTCGCCCTCGTCGGGGCCGTCGCCCAGGCCGGGTACACCGCGCTGAGCGAACGGTCGCGCGCGGATGTGAGCACGCCGCTGTATTCGACGTTCACCTCGTTGGTCTGCGGTGTGGAACTCCTCGCCGTCTGCCGACTGGCCCACATCCCGCTGACGGGCTTCGACAGATCCACGCAACTGTCGCTGCTCGGGCTGCTCGTCCTTCCCCAGATCCTGGGGCTCGGCTCACTGAACTTCGCCCTCGGCAGGACATCGGCGACGACGATGACCGTCCTGCTCCTGCTGGAGACCCCCGTGGCGGCGCTCGCCGCGTGGTGGTTCATGGGGCAGGGCATCAAGCCCGCGACCGTGCCCGGGCTGCTGTTGATCATCGTCGGCGTCACGGTCGTGGTCACGAGCGGCGTCGCGGAACAAGCCACGGCCCAGCAGGGCAGACACCTCAGTACAGGAATACCGCCGTACCCGGCCTACGCCCCCGACCCACCCCAGCCTCCGCGGTTGCGTCCAGGGAAGTGGTGTACGGGTTTGACCTGATCCGAGGGTTTGCTCCGGCTTCTGGCTGAGGCCCGCAATAGATGAACGGCCACCGGCTGATCTTCGAGATGTCGAGTCACGAAGGAGATCAGCACGATGACCGCACCCGACAGTCTGCCTCTGCACGCCCTCGTCGAGGACAATCTCGCCGCGGCGAGTCCCGATCTGCTGCGCGCGATGGTCAAGACGTTCGCCGACGCGCTCATGTCCGCGGAGGCCGATGCCCTCTGCAACGCCGAATACGGGCAGGTCAGCGAGGAACGCGTCAACCACCGCAACGGCTACCGCCCACGCGAGTGGGACACCCGCGCAGGGACTGTCGAACTCGCCGTCCCCAAGCTGCGGCAGGGCAGTTACTTCCCGCACTGGCTGCTGGAACGGCGCCGGCGGGCCGAGCAGGCCCTGATCTCGGTGGTCGCCACCGCCTACCTGCTCGGCGAGTCCCCGGCGAGCCCGAAACTGCGGGCAGGGCTGTTCAAGGCGATGGCGGGGCTGAAGGGCGTCAAGCTCGTCGGGACCGTCAGGGACAGCATCGGGCGCGGCGGGACCGCCCTGGAGTTCGCGGAGGCCAAGAGCGTCGGCCGGGTGATCGTCGACCCGAGGACGAGCTCCGTTCTGGAGTACACCTTCACGTGGACGGCGGGAGCCAGCAAGGGCAAGGTCACCCACCAGACGTACCTGTCGGTGGGCTTCACGGACAGGATCGGCTGACACCGGACTGGCGGGGGAGGTCCTCGAACGACCGAGGGCGCCTGGGGGCGCTGCACGCCCCCAGGCGCCCTCGGTCGGTTGTGCTCCTGACGATCAGTGGGCGGCCATGTGGGCGAGAGCCTGCTCGGCGCTGTCGGGGGCGAAGGCGCCGTCGATTCCTTCGGCGGCTCCCTCGGCCGCCGCGACGGAGCGGGGGATGAGGATCTTCTCGTAGGCGGTGACGGCGTCGTCGACTGTGGCGTGTTCGGTGAGGGCCTGGGCGAGGTCGGCGCCGTCGCGCATGGCGAGGTTGGCGCCCATACCGGAGAAGGGGGACATCAGGTGGGCGGCGTCGCCCAGCAGGGTGACGCCGGGGGTGGGTTCCCAGGTGTGGGGGACGGGCAGAGCGAACAGGGGTCGGTTGGTGTAGCCGGTGTCGGTGTCGGTGATGAAGCCGCGCAGGGCGGGGCTCCAGTCGGCGAACCGGTGCAGAAGGGCGTCGCGGACGGCGGCGGGGTCGGTGAGGTCGACGCCGGCCTGCTGGTGCCAGTCCTGGGGGGTGCGCATGCCGACGTAGACGCGGATGTGTCCGCCGCTGTTGCGCTGGGCGACGAAGCCGAGGTTGTTGTCGAGGGCCATCATGGTGCCGTTCCCGGTCAGGGCGGCCAGTGACGGGTGGCGGGTGTCGGCGTCGTTCAGGCCGGTCTCGACGAAGGTGACGCCGGTGTAGTTCGGGACTGCGTCCGTCAGCATGCGGCGCACGCGGGACCAGGCGCCGTCGGCACCGACGACGAGGTCGGTCTCGGCGCTGAGGCCGTGGGCGAAGTGCAGGCGGTGGCGGCCGTCGCCGAGCGGTTCGGCGCGCTCCAGTCTGTGGCCCCAGCGGACGGTGCCGGGGGCGAGGGAGCCGAGCAGGAGGTCGCGGAGCTGCCCGCGGTCGATCTCGGGGTTGCCCTGGCCGTTCTGGGGCGGCGCGGCGTCGAACAGGACGCGGCCGTCGCGGGCGACCAGGCGCATCTGCTCGCCCTCGGGCCGGGCCAGGGCGGTGAAGCCGGGCCACAGGCCGCCGGCGCGCAGGGCGTGCTGTCCGGTGTCGGGGTGCATGTCGAGGGTGCCGCCCTGGTCGCGGGCGGTCGCGGAGGCATCGGAGTCATAGACGGCGACGTCGATGCCATGGCCCTGGAGGATGCGGGCGCAGGTCAGGCCGCCGGGTCCGGCGCCGACGACGGCGATGCGGTTCATGGTCGTTCTCCTTGTCGCGGGTGTGCGGGCAGGGGTCGGCACTGTCGGGTTCCGTCCGGCTCCTGCACTCCGGCTCCCCCACAAAAGCACGATCACTAAATAAGTGCAACGGTACAACTTTTTACATCAGACACCTTTATGTATGATGGGAGCATGACGACACCTGTAGGACGGCGCGAGCGCAAGAAGGCCGCCACGCGCCAGGCGCTCGCCGAGGCCGCCCTGAACCTCTTCATCGAGCGCGGCTACGACGCGGTGACCCTGCACGAGATCGCCGAGGCCGCCGACGTGTCCACCACCACGCTGCTCAAGCACTTCCCCAGCAAGGAGGCGCTCGTCTTCGACGAGGAGGCCGACCAGGAAGCCGGCCTCGTTGCCGCCGTCAGCGACCGCGCCCCCGGCATGACCGTCCCCCAGGCCCTTTGCGCGTACGTCAAGCGCGTCCGCATCCGCGCCGTCGACTCCGGCGCCCGTTACGCCGACTTCCTCAACCTGGTGAAGACCACCCCGGCCCTCAGCGACTACGCCCACCGCATGTGGATGCGCCACCAGGACGCCCTCGCCCGCGCCATCGCCCAAGATCTCGGCGTCACACCCGACGACCTGCGCAGCGCAGCCCTGGCCCGGTTCGCCCTGGAGACCTCCGCCCTTGCCCAGCGCGCCGAGGACCCCGAACGAGCCGTCGACGCCGCCTTCGACCTCCTCGAACACGGATGGAGCGCCCCGGCCCCACGGTTCGTCGACGGCCGCGACTGACCTTGATCCCGGACGTCAGGCGGCGCGGCCCCGGAAGGGCGGCCCGTTCTCACACAGGGGTATGCCCGCTGCACAAGCCCGTTCACGCTCACCAGGAGTGAGCGTCATGGCGCCGCACGAAGCTGTGCGGCCTCGTGGCGCAGTGCCCCCACGGTGGCCGTCACCTCGGGGGAGCGGTCGCGGACCGTGACGGCGACGACGGCTCGGCCGAGCCAGGCGGGGTCGTCGACCTGGACGACGCGGACTCCGACGGGGACCGCGGCCGCGGCCACTTCGGGGAGTACGGCGATGCCGAGACCGGTGGCGACAAGGCCGAGGCGAGTGGGCCATTCGCGGGCGGCGTAGGCGATCCGCGGGTGGTCAAGGGTCGGCCAGGCGCCGAACTGGGGGTCGTCACGGAGGCCCTTGCCGACGATCCAGGGTTCGTCCCTCAGCTCGGTCACCGGGATGGTTCCGCGGCCGGCGAACCGGTGGTCGGCAGGGACGGCCAGCAGAAGGCCGCCGTCGAGGAGCAGGTCGCGGCGCAGTCCCTCGAAATCGTAGGCGGGCAGGTCCGGTCCCACGCCGATCACCGCGACGTCGATGCGGTGAGCGCGGAGCTGGCGAAGCTGCGTGGGCGAGGACGCCTCGCCGAACTCGACGATCAGACCCGGGTGGTCGTTTCCAAGGCGGGCCAGTGTCCTGGGGACGAGCACGGCGGCGGCCGAGGGGAACGCCGCGATGGCGACTCGTCCGGTGACGTGGTCCTGCAGTCCGGCGAGGTCTGTGCTGACGGCGTCGATCTCGTTGAGGGCCGTGGCGGCTCGGCGGGCGAGCATCATGCCCGCGGGAGAGGGGGCCACCCCGCGGGCGCCCCGGACGAACAGCGGTACGCCCGCGGCGGCTTCCATCGCCGCCACCTGACGGGACACCGCCGACTGCGTGTATCCGAGTGCGTCGGCCGCGGCGGTGAACGATCCGGTGTCGACCACTGCCTGGACGACGCGCAGACCGGTCAGGGTGAAGTCCGCCATGCCGTCATCCTGACACATTCCAAAACTGCATGTCTCTTATGTAAGACCTTCGCTGGTGGAATACCTGGATCAGCAGCACGCTGGAGGAGCAACAGCAAGCAATTCACGCACAGCCATTCACGCAAGGGGAGCACCAGCCATGGCGAAGACGTGGTTCATCACGGGCACCTCGAGGGGGTTCGGCCGCGAGTGGGCAGAAGCGGCGCTCGAACGCGGCGATCACGTCGCGGCGACGGCTCGGGACGTCAGCCTGCTGACCCCTCTGGTCGAGCGGTACGGGGGCGCGGTACTGCCGGTCCGGCTCGACGTCACCGACCGCACCGCGGTGCACGAGGCGGTGCGGCTCGCCCACTCGCATTTCGGTTCGCTGGATATCGCGGTCAACAACGCCGGCTACGGGCATTTCGGCATGGTCGAGGAGTTGGACGAGGACGACCTCCGGGCTCAGATGGAGACCAATTTCTTCGGCGCGATGTGGGTCACGCAGGCCGTGCTGCCCGTCATGCGGTCGCAACGCTCGGGAAGGATCCTGCAAGTGACCAGCGAGGGAGGCGTACGTGCATTTCCCGGCATCGGTGCGTACCACGCCTCCAAATGGGCTCTTGAGGGGGTGTCGGAGTCCCTGGCGCAGGAAGTGGCGGCCTTCGGCATCCACATCACCAACGTCGAGCCCGGCCCCTATGCCACCGACTGGCTGGCTAGAGGGGCGCGGCACAGTGAGCGGCACCCGGACTACACCGAAGTCCACGCGGCCACCGCGCAGGATTTCGAGGTGGGCGACCCGCGCGCGACCCGCGACGCGATCCTTCGGATCGCCGATGCGGAGCGGCCCCCGCTGAGGATCTTCCTCGGCAAGTCCTTCACCGATGTCGCCACTCTCTACGAGGAGCGTCTGAGCACCTGGCGCCAGTGGCAGCCGGTCTCCCTGGCTGCGTTCGGTTGAGCGGCAGCGCGGGTGTCAGCGGTGGGCGGTCATATGGGCAACGGCGTGTCTGCTGCGCTTACTTGCCGGAGCCGACGTGGTAGCCGACCGGGTCGACGTAGACGTCCGGAGCGTTGCCGCTGGACGCGGTCAGCGAGAGGCCGGCAGCAGCGGCGATGAGGGCGAGGGCGGGCATCATCTTGACGTATCGGCCGCTCGCTCCGGCTGGGCAGGCTCGGTTGCTTCATAGGAGGCCGGTGCCGGGCCGCCCGTTGCCGTCGGAGGTGCACCAAGACACCGCTGTGACAAGCGAGTTGACGCGCCGTTACCGGAAAGCCAGAAAAACGGACAGAGCGGGCCCATCGCAACGGCTGCTGGGCCCTGAAGGCACACGCGGTGAAGTCGACCGCGTAACCACCCGGCCCTTCTCGCCGGTTTTTGCGTCCCGTCAGGGGGTGTGGAGGTACCGGCAGACCGGCCGAACCTGGGCATACGAAGGCCACACCCACGCGGGCGGGCATGCCCGCGCCATGACGCGACTGTGAGGGGAGGGGCGACGTCGTGTCCACCCCTCAGCGGGGCCGTCAGGACCAGTGCCAGACCTGGTTGGTACTGCCCGCGCATCCGAAGCCCTGGACCCGCTGACCGTCCTGCCCGGAGGTGGAGGCTTCCGCGTCCAGACAGAAGCCGTCCGGGACGCTGACCAGCGTTCCGCCGTGGCCCAGCCGCCACGTCTGGGCACTCAGCCCGTCGCAGCTCGTGGCCTGTATCTCCTGGCCGTTCTGGCCGGTCGTGCCGGCGTCGGCGTCCAGGCAGAGATGGCTGCCCCGATTGACGACGCGGTACTGAGAGCCCTGGCCGGCCACACGGTACAAGGCCCACTTCTGGGTGTCCGTGCCGTTGCACCCCCACACCTGGACGTCCGAGCCGCGATTGTCGAGACACCGGGCGAGCGAGACGGCGTTGACACTCTCGGTCACCGTGACCGAGCCGGCCCGGACGGTTCCGCGGGGCAGGGCGTACAGGAGCTTCTTGGTCTGCGCGCCGGCCTTGCCGTCGACGGCGAGGCCGGCCTCGGTCTGGAAGGCCCTGACCGCGGCGACGGTCGGGGCGTCGAAGTCCCCGCTGACCGGGACGTAGAGGCCATGGCCGTCGAGGAGGAGTTGCAGGGCCTTGACGCAGGCGCCGGTGGTTCCCGACGCGAGCTCGGCGGAGCACGCGGCGGTGCGGAGGTCCGGTGTCCCGGAACCCTGCGTGGTGGGGTCCTTCGTTGCCGCCGCACTCGGCGACTGTTTCACCGCCGGGTCCGCCTGCGACGGGGACGACGTCGGCGCCTTCTGTGAACTGCTGGGCTTGGATGCCGGGTTGTCCGTCACGGTCGCCGACGTGTCCGGCCCGGGGGCGGCCGTCGCGGCGGAGTGACTCTGCGGCAACAGAGCCACGATGACGGCCGCGGCGACCGCGACACCCACCGTGGCGGCTGCGCCCACGATCAGCTTCCTGCGCCTCCCGGGAGCGGGGGTGACAGGGTGGTCGGAGGCGGCGGAGCCGGCGGGAGGGTCCGCGGGTGGCGCGGGGGCGGCGGTGGGTCGTCCATCGAGCAGGGGTGCTTTCGGCGTGGACCGTACCGACCGCTCGGCCGGCGCGGGGAACTGGTGCCCGATGGCGGTCCGGAACACCGTCTCCGGGGAAGGGCGCGATTCGGGTTCCTTGTCCAGGCAGGTACGGATGAACGCGGCCAGTTCCGCGTCGACGGCCGCCGCCTTCTCAAGGACTTCCTCCTTCGGCGGTTCGAAGGCGACCCGGTGCAGGACGTCGACACCGGTGCCGTCACCGAACGGCGCCTGCCCCGTGACGGCGTAGGCGAGGGCGGAGGCCAGCGCGAAGATGTCGGAGGCAGCGGTCACCTCCATGCCCCTGACCTGTTCCGGGGACATGAAGGCGGGGGTTCCCACGTTCTGGCCGGTGACGGTGATCGAGGTGCCGTCGGTGGCCTGGACGACTCCGAAGTCGATGACGCGGGCGCCGTCGGACGCCAGGATCACATTGGACGGCTTGAGGTCACGGTGGACGATCCCCGCACGCCAGATGGCCTCGACCGCACGCCCCAGGTCGGCCAGCAGTCGCCAGGCGGCGTGCGGGTCCATCGGCCCCCGCGCGTCGACGAGTTCGGCGAGTGTCGGCCCGGGGACGTACTCGGTGGCGACCCACACCAGGTCCTCGTCGCAACCGCTGCCCAGCAGCCGCACGATGTGCGCCCCCTGGACGCGGTCAAGCGCGCCGACCTCCCGCTCGAAACGCTTCCGGAACTGGGGGTCCTCCGCGTATTCGGGCCGGATCACCTTGACCGCCGCCAGGCCCGAGCCGCCGGTCGTGTCCTGGCCCAGATAGACCCGGCCCATCCCTCCGCTGCCGAGCACCGACATCAGGGCATACGGGCCGACCCGAGTGGGGTCGGTCTTCTTGAGCGGGACCGGAGGCGGGGGCTCCATTCCGGCCGCCTCGTAGGCGAGCGCGCTGGACCGGCTGTGGTGAGGGACAGACATGGGAATCCCGGTCTCTCGCGTGACATGTGCGACGTGCGCGACTGGTGTCGGTCAGCGTGGAGACTAGCGCAACATGGTTTCGATAAAGGCGAGTTGGCGTTCGAGTCAACTGCGTGCCGCGTCGCCCGGCAGCGCCTGGGCGATGAACACCTGCTGGATCTGGCCGGCGCCCTCGTAGATACGGAACAGCCGCGCGTCGCGCTAGAAACACTCGAAGGCCACCCCGCGCATACAGCCCGCTCCGCCGTGGATCTGCTCTTGGGGTCCGCGCCCGAATCGAAGCCCAGGGCCGCCTCCAGGAACGTGGCGCGGCCGGCGTAGTAGTACACCTCGTCCTCTGGGGTGTACAGGTGATACGGCGGGGCTTCGCCCTCGGCGACGCTGAATCTCCCGACGGTCAACCGGCCGTCGGCGGCAGCGCTGTCGAGCAGATCGGACAGCGCTTGGTCGCGGCCAGTCCGCTTCCCGGTGGGACGAATCGGCTCAGGGGTTCCAGAAGAACGAAACGTGCACGCGGTCGAAGCGGCGCTCGGCCAGGTCCTGTCGTGGGATCACCCAGTGCAGGGTGGATCCTTCCCGCCCGGTGAGACCGATGTCCCACTGGGCGAGCAACGTCCAGTCCCCGGGAGCGGGCAGTTCCACGGCATCGGCGAACTCGTGTGCCCCCGCGGTCCGGTGCCGTCGGGCCTGCTCCGCCTCCCGCGCGGCGTCTGCGACCGGATCCGTCTCCGTGCACTCGTGGAAGGCGTACCCGCCGATGTGCAGCGGGCCGTCCACGACGATGCCGCAGCACGTGTCCCCCCACGCCTCGGTCAGTTCCCCGGCTCGGGGATGCCCGGGGAGCGAAACGTCCTCCCGGCCGGGCTCCCAGGACGAGGCCGGGAAGTGTACGGCAGGGAGACGTCGGCCGGCAGCGGAAGGCCCCTCACCTCCTCGGGCCGGGCTGCGCAGTCGAGGGTGGCGAGCAGGGGGTACCAGGGGTCGGGGACATCGGCGGGCAGCATCAACGGACCGCCGAACCGGCCGACGACCGGCCCCTCCCCACGCGTGACGGTGTCCCGGACGGACATGCGGTGGCTGTCCACCGTTCGATGCCCTGGGGTCGTATGCCGCGCCTCAGCGCTTCCTCACAGAACGGCGTGAGCCGGCCGAACAGGTCAGGAGTCATGGGCGAAACACATGCCCGAGGCCTGACAGACAGCCGGGCTGCGCGGGAACGGGCAGGCCAGCCGGCCCAGTGGCCGGTAGGCCCCCGGCATGAGGGCTCGCCCGCCGGCAGCTCACTTGTACTTCGGCGCCTCACGGGCAAACCGATGTGGCGCTGCTGCATGTGCCGTTCGCTTCGCCCGCCGGACTCGACACCGAAATCCCGTGTACCGAGGGACAGGTGGCGAGTCTGCCCATCTCTCATTCACTTGCTGACCGCCCGTGATATGCGCGGCTCCGTTTCCGGGGCGGCAGGCCCTACTCTGATCCCCGTGAGGCAGGCCGGCGCTGGGAAGGATGATCGGCGATGACGCCCCTGAGCACCGGGGACCCGGAGTCCATAGGCGGATACACCCTTCTCGGCCGGCTCGGGGCGGGCGGCATGGGAGTCGTCTATCTGGGCGTCTCCGCCTCGGGACGGCGGGTCGCGGTCAAGCTCGTGCACGGGCCGTATGCCCAGGAGGACGAGTTCCGGACGCGCTTCCGGCAGGAGATCGCGGCAGCGCGCAGAGTGAGCGGAGCCTTCACCGCGCCTGTCGTGGACGCCGACCCGGACGCCGAACGGCCGTGGATGGCGACGCTCTACGTGCCGGGGTTCACTCTTTCCGAAGTCGTGGAGAAGAACGGCCCGTTGAGCCGGCGGGACCTGCGCGCGCTGGGGCTGGGGCTCACCGAGGCGCTGCGCGACATCCACCGGGTGGGCCTGGTGCACCGGGACCTCAAACCGGGGAACGTCCTGATGACCGAGGACGGGCCGCGCGTCATCGACTTCGGCATATCGCGCGCTTCGGGCAACCAGAACCTCACCACGACCGGGCGCATGATCGGCACTCCGCCCTTCATGTCGCCGGAACAACTGGCCTCTCCCCGAGAGGTCACCCCGGCCTCGGACGTGTTCTCGCTGGGGTCACTGCTGGTGTTCGCGGCCGTCGGCACGGGACCGTTCGATGCCGACAGCCCGTACATAACCGGCTATCAGGTGGTGCACGGGACCCCGGACCTCGGAGGGGTGCCCGAAACGCTCCTGGGCATTGTCGAGCGCTGCCTGGACAAGGACCCGGCCGCACGGCCGGAACTGACGGACATACACCGCATGCTCCAGACGCTGCCGGAATCCGACGCCACCACGTCTGCGAAGACCGGGCAGTCCGCGAACCCCCGGCGCCACCCCACTCCTCGGAGCACGGCCACCACCTCCGCGGGCGCCGCGACCGACACCAGCACCAGCACCGGCAAGCGACGCCGAGCCCGCATGCTGCTCACCGGCCTCGGCGCGGCGCTGGCCGTCACCGGGCTGGGGATCGGGGTGGCTGTCTTCGTGTCCGGCCCGGACACCGCCACCGCCCGTGCCGCGTCACTGCCCGACGGCTGGCGGCCGTGGCGCACGGCGCTGCGGTCCGACGTGAAGGGTGTCCCGCTCGACTACGACAGCCCCGGATGCGTGGCGGAGGGAAGCGCCCTGTTCTGTGGCGGTACGGGCTTCACGTCCGCCAGGATCGACGCGGCCTCCGGCCGCACGCTGTGGCGGACCGGCACCCGCCCTCAGGGGGCGCAGCCGATCGGCGTTCGCGACGGGCTGGTCTACGTCTACGAGGATCCGGACGACAGGACCAGGCGCGTGGTGGCCCTCGACGCCGCTACCGGGCACCGGCGGTGGCAACGCGACATCAACAAGTCCCAGGACGCGGTCCTGTACGACGGGGGACTGCTGACCCTGTCCCCCGACTACTCGTCGTTCGTGGCCTACGGGGCGTCCGGAAAGGAACTGTGGCGGGCACCCTCGCTGAACGAGGTCTGCACTCCGTCGGCGCTGGGAGGCGCCCCCTACGCCCTGTGTTCAGCCGGCACCGAGCCCGGCAAGGCCCCGGTCGAGCTGATGAAGCTCGCCCCCGGGAGCCTGACCGAAAACGCCACGCTGCCCAAGAAGGCGGAAGCGCTCGGCGCAGTCGGCGGGCAACCCCTGTTCCGCGCCCCCCAGACCGCGAAGGACGTGTACGAAGCCGGATACGAACGGCCGTACAACGCGCTGCTGCAGGTGGCCCCGGACACCGGACAGGTCAGACGGATACCGCTGGCACATCCACTGACCGGCGCGGCCACCCTCGTGGACGGCGTCGTCTACTTCGTCCGGTCCGACGGGACGGTCACCGCGGTGTCGGCCCGCAGCGGCAGACAACTCTGGCAGAAGACAACGGACATGGAGAGTCTGTCCGCGCCCGCGGTGTCAGCGACGTACAAGCGGGTCTACTTCTCCAACCGCTTCGGCCGTCTGCTGGCACTGGACAGCCGCACCGGAGCAGAGGTCTGGCGCACCTCCGCCCTGGACGCCCCCGGGGACAAAACGCAGGACTACCCGCCGCGCGTGCTGCTCGTCAAGGACGCGATCGTGGCGCTGGCCGGCGACACGGCCTTCTCCCGGAGCCCGAACAGGCCCACCTGACCGGCCGAGGCAATCGCCGCGCACCGTGTGGATCAGCCCGCAGACCGCCTACGCCCTCATAGAGGTGTGCATCTGCAAGCCGATATGTCGGGGCCATCCCGCACCCGCAGCTGTCCCACCGCAGCGGAGCGGTCCGGCCCCCGCGCAGTGCCCCCAAGTGGGTGCGCACCACTGGCGCACCATGACCTCTCGGCGGCCTCCTCGGTGTGGTGCGTCTCGTGGTGCGCGGGGTCGTCGTTGTGGCGCTTCGCACGCTCGGAGCGGACCAGGTCGTCGAGGCCGGCGGCGACCTCTCGTTGCCTCTCCTCGTCGGAGTGCTGACAGGTCAGCGCGGCCTTCTCGGACGACTGGCCCGTGCGAACCATCGTGTCCTTGAGGGGCGCGCCGGAGCGGGTCGACAGGGTGTGGCCGGTGTGACGAAGGTCGTAGAAGCGGAAGCCGTCCGGCAGACCGGCCACCGCGCACCCGGTTCACAAGGACGGGGCAGCCAGGGCGCACTCCTGCCGCAGTGACCGTAGCCGGAACGGGCCACACCTTGGCGTCTACTGGACGTCTGGGGCGGGCCTCTCGGAACTGACGGCCTGGCCGAGTTCATCGGTGCCTGGTACAGGGCACCGATCTCCGCGAAGAGTTCCGGGCTGACGCTCGGGAGGGCCGAAGAGGAGCGTTCCCAGACCGGCACAACGCCTCGCTGCGTTTGCTGACCAAAAAATCTCAACGTTGAATTCGGCTGGATCAGGGTTGTGGTGCCTTGTCGGCCTGCCCTGGCTGAAGCTGAGGACCGATGTCTCGTCCTCCAGTGAGCAGTGCCCGGCCCGCGGTGGGCGACAATGCGTCCGGCATCTTGAGGCACCTCCCGGTGGTTCCCTCTCGGGTTTCGCGGACGCGCAGGACGAAGGGCTCCCGCAAGCCGGATACTTGCGGGAGCCCTTCTGTCGCCGAAGGCGTGCGCTCGCCACCGATGTGGTTGATCACGCGGCGGCTTGCGGCTGCGAGCCCCTCACCGGTCTACGCGGCAGCGAAGTCGTCACGAGCGCCCTGCAACGACGCGGAAGGCCCGTGCCACGGCCGCCGGAAGCCCCGCGTGGATCAGACGCGCGCCCCGCTGCAGGGATCGATCAGTGCACGGAGTCGGCGGCGGCGACGATGGCACGGTCGACCGCTCCCGGGCTGATCGAAGGAACATCGTGGCCCGAGCGGGTGTAGCTGATGTGGGCGCCCGCTCGCTTGGCCTCGAACTTCTGGGCGGCCGTCGGCACGGCGTGGTCCTCGGTCGAGATGACCGCCCACTTCGGCGTCTTCGCCGGCGGATTCACCGTGGCCTTGTCGGTGAAAGCCGAAAGGGCGACCGGCTCCTGGGTCACCGAGGCGACCTGGATGTCCGACTTCGACAGCCCGTTTCCGTAGACGGTCCCGAACTTGTCGGCCTTGAGATACACGTCGGTGTCACCGCCGGGCAGCGGAACGGTGCGGAAGTTCTCCGAAACGAGCTGCGAACCGGGGAACTGTCCGATGAGGGAGCCGGCGGTGTCTCCCACCTTCGGGATGAGAGCCGCCACGTACACGAGGGCCTTGACCTTCGACGTCTTTGCGGCGACCTGGCTGACGACCTCTCCCGCGTAGGAGTGGCCGACCAGCACGACGGGCCCCTTGATGGACTTGACCTGTGCCTCGACGTAGGCGCTGTCGAAGGCCAGGCCGCGCAGCGGGGTGTCGATCGCGAGGACCGGGTAGCCGTGGCGTCGCAGGTAGCCGATCTCGCTGTTCCAGCTGGAGGAATCGGCGAACGCTCCGTGGACCAGGACCACCGTCGGCTTCGCGCGGTGCGCCGTCTGCGAGGCGACGGCGTGGTCGTTCGCCTGGGTCGTGACGGCGCTCGCGTTCGTCACGGCCAGCGAGGCCACGACCGCGCCACTCACAAGCCCGGCAGCCGCCAGCGCTTTGATTCGAGCGGTGGACTTCATGTGGTGTTGTTCCTCTCGGGTTGTCGAGCCTAAAAGGCAGAGGAAGCGGCGCGGTCCGCATGGGAACGGAAAACCGTATTTGTTGCGGCCTGCGGCGCTTCGCAGAATCGACTATGGCGGCCGCATCGGCGGAAGGCTAATGCCAATCCTGCTTCTTTCCATGTCGATCCGGCATGAGCCAGTGGAGTCTCCCGCTGTTCTCCGATATTTCCAGCGCCGAATTTCTGATGCTTGAAGCGGCGCGAGCCGTCGGCAATGCAGTGGTGTGGGCACTGCGACGGGTACGAACGGGCACCGTCGCCGGCGGGCGGCCGTCATCGCCGCGACCGGACGACGACCATGTGAAGGCGGTGACGTCGCCAGCATGCCGAAATCTGAACTCGCAGGGTGCGAACCCCTGCCTTTCGTCCAGGACTTGGAGCTTCAGTGCACTACAGAGTCATCGCTTCGGGCGCGCTCGGCACCGCCTCCCTCCTGCTGGCCGTCCCGGCATTCGCGGCGACCTGCACGCCCGGCGCCGAGGGCATCGGCGACCCGTACCACCCCGCCTACGGCAACGGCGGATACGACGTCTCCCACTACGACCTGCGGCTGAAGTACCAGCCCGCCACCGACGAGCTGGAGGGCACGGCCACCCTGCGGGCCCGCACCACCCAGGACCTCTCCCGGTTCGACCTGGACTTCCTGCTCGACGTGAGCGAGGTGCGGGTCAACGGCGTCGAAGCGGCGTTCGCGACCGTCGGCGAGCACGAGTCGGTGATCACTCCCTGGACCGTGGCGCCCGGTGACCCGGGGCCCGAGAACCAGTTCGACATCGCCGTCTACGACCGCGGCGCACTGGCGATCCAGGCACTGCGCGACGAGACAGGAGACAAGGCGTTCTTCGCCGTGCTGAAGGGGTGGCCGCGGAAGCACGCCTACGGCAACGCCTCGGTCGCGGACTTCCGGCGGTACACCGAGGAGGTGTCCGGCAAGAAGCTGGGCGCGCTGTTCGACACCTGGCTCTTCGAGCCGGCCAAGCCTTCGGTGCCCACCATGACCGGCCGGTCTTCTCTTCCCGTCCGGCCCAGCTCATGGACGCAGATCGAGGCCACGAACGGCATGCACGAGCGCTGAGCCACCGACGGCCCGTGTCTTCCCACGTCACGACGACGGTGCGTCGGCCTCGGAGGCCGCCCGGACCGCGCCGGACACAACGGTCGTGCCACCACAGCCCGAACGCGGGCACCGCCATGAGTACATCCGGATAGGACAAGTAGTGCGCATACACAAGCTGAGCTCTGCCCTGGTGGGGGTCGTCGCCGTGCTGGCGCTGACCACCGGGACACCTGCTTCCGAAGCGGCGCCCCCCGCCGGGCCTTCCGGGGCGGCGGCCTCCGCCCAGACGGACTCCGGCTCACCCGCACCCGGTGCCCGACACAGCGAGCGCGTGGTCCCCGGCACCACGGGGGCGGCGGCGCGGAAGAAACTGCCCGCCGATGTCTCCCGGCGGTTCTACGAGCTCAACGCCTCCGGGCACGTCAGCCCGGGCGACGTCGCCAAGGACGCGCCGTCCGTCACGGAATCCACCACCAGCGCCTTGTCCTCCTGGACCGGGAAGTACCACGCCTACTGGGGTGTCTTTCCCACCGGCGGGACCATGCACGGCGCGCAGGCCACCCACAGCGTGAATCTCTCGACCCCGGTCACCGGCGACGACACCGTCTATGCGCCGACCCTGGACCCGAGTAATGCCACCTGCATCGAGATGACCACGATCTACTCCGGGGGCACGGTCTGGGTCGGTGCGTGGGACTGGTGTGCGGCGAGCCCGGGCTGGGGGAAGTACATGGTGGTCAACTCCGCCTTCCTGGACACCTATACCAAGAAGGTGAACGGCCGGCCGTCGTACTCGGTCCAGGTCGTTCAGACCAATGCGACGGCCAACGAGTGGACCTCGTACCTCTACAACTACGACACGCACGAATGGGAGACCTTCTTCAAGAGCGCGGACACCAGCAAGCTGAGCAATACCGGCGGCGGCTGGGACATGATGGAGGTCTACACGCACTACGACCCGGCGACCGGCGAGGGCCAGTACTGTGCGGAGACCAAGGGCGCGGTGTTCCAGACCACGGGACTCAAGTACCAGACCTCCTACGGCGGTGGCTGGACGGCCGCCACGGAGGCCAACTCGAGCGTGGCGACCACTGTGAAGTCGTCCGATCTCGGCTGCTCGGATCTGTCCTACGCGGTGCTGACGCCCAACAGCGGGTTCTCGTTGACCAACGAGAAGAACCCGACGGGCCCCATCAGCAACTCCGCCGGGATGTGTGTGGACAACCGCCTGGGTAACACCGCGAACGGCAACCCGGTCCAGCTGTACTGGTGCAACGACACGAACTCGCAGCAGTGGACGCTGCAACTCAACGGCACGATCATGGCCGAGAGCAAGTGCATGGCCGTCAAGGGCGGGGGCACAGCCGACGGCACCCTCGTGGAGCTGTACGACTGCGACGGCTCCGGCGGCCAGAACTGGCAGGCGCGTGCCGACGGCACGATCTACAACCCGCAGTCCGGCAAGTGCCTCGACGGCACCGCCGACTACACCACCGCTCTCACCCAGCTCCAGATCTCTGCCTGCACCAGCGCCGTCAATCAGCGGTGGAACCTCCCCACCTGATCCTTGAACGGGGGCGGCTTGCCCAAGACGTGCTCAACCACCCGGTAAGCCGCCCTGCGGGGGGATGCCCCGAAGTCTCCGATGGGGGCAGGCCTCGCTTGGACCAGGCAGGGCGACGCCCCATGGCACCGAACGCGACGAGGCACCCGCCTCACGTCCGGCCCCTGCCCCACCCCCTGCCGTCCAAGCGTCCAGAAGCGCGGCGCGCACCGCTTCCTCCGACTCCTCCGGTTCCGACCCTTCGCCGGATGTCGCTGCTCGCTCATTCACTGGTTCATCTCTCCGTTGGTCTGTTTGTCTCCTGGGCGCACAGCCACACGTGGCGATGGCCTTGAGCAGGGCCCCGGGCTCCACAAGCCGCGGGCCGGACGAGCCGTTCAGCCGTCCCTTCAGTGCCTGCCGCACGCCGCCGGCCCAGGTTTTTCCCCGGACTCCTCGACGAGGCCCAGGAATGTCGTGCGCCCCCACTGGGTCGTGCAGTCGACCGACAGCCCGTCACGCGCGAGCCGCTCGTTGAGCCGTACGATTCTGCCCTGCAGCGCTCGGCGGCTCATCGGTTCTCCGGCTGTGCCGAGCAGTAGGCACAGATCGTGGCAGCACCAGGGCCGCGAGGCGGAACAGAGGATGTCGAACAGCACCTGCTGGGAGTGTTGCTGGGCGCGGACAGCGCGAAACGGTGGTGAGTCAGCGGCCCGCCGCCGCGGTGGGCGTTGCATGTCCAGCCATCGCCGCTCCGCGGTGATTCTGCTGGCGAGTTCCCTGGGTGGCGAGTCGCGGGGGAGGACATTGGCGGCACCCGCCAGCAGAAGCCGTACGGAGTCCGTGTGGTCCGGTATGAGTACGACCACGGACGAGATGTTGCTGAGCGCGCGCACGCGTTGCTCCAGGCCGTCGCTCCACTGCGAACCCGGTACGTCCAGGACGGTGAGGCGAGGTGCGGCCTCCTGCAGCAGGGCGCCGTAAGCCCGCTCGGAGCCCCAGGTGTGCGTCTGGGCGGGCAGCACCCGCTGACTGCGCATGGCGCGGAGCAGTGACGCCGTCTGCTCGCGCTGAAGTGTGAGCACGATGCTCACCGGATATGTGACGTCCTCCTCTTCCACGAGACCGACGGGACCTTGGGCGATGCTGAGGTCAGTCATGTTCGGTGTTCGTCCTCCGGGGTTGTGGCGCCCGGACCTGGGCCTGGAGGCGTTGGCGAAGGCCGGCTCTCTCGGACGTCGGCGGGTCGCCGGGCGACAGAGGCAGACCTGACCCGCCGACCGATTCTCGGTCAGGACCAGCCGATACCGCCCATACCGACGAGGGCCGTTCCGATGCCGGATCGGCATGTCACCAGCTCGCCGACGCGCCATCCGCCGCGCCTCCCGCGCGGAAGTGTCCGTTCGGGCCCTGCCGAGGTCCCGTTGGTACCCGATGCGCCACGGCAGCCGTGAGCACGTCACCCGGAGCCCTACGGTGGTCCCCGTCGGCCTCCCCCGGTCCCCTCGGCGGGAGGCCGCCCTGGTGCCCGTCGAGTCGCCTGCGGCGTCGGAGTCATGGAGAGCACGACTCCGCCGGTGTGTACCGCGCTCCGCAGGCGACCGTGGCGCGTCGCGGGGGCGACGACTCCGGGGCGATGACTCCGGAACGCGCCGACAGGCCAAGTGACGTGCGCCCTGCGGGTGCCGCTCGCGTGTCCCACTCCGCCCTTCCCGTACAGAGAGCCGAACAACGATGCTCGAAGAGCTTCATGCCAAGTCCGAGGCAAGGGCCAGGCCGCCCAGCGGGTGGGCCGACGGCGCGGTTGTCCGCCGGAGGTCGGCTGTCTTCTTATCCATCGTCCTCACCACGTTCCTCGTCGCCTCCAGTGCGCCCACTCCGCTCTACCGCGTCTACCAGGAGAGTTGGCACCTCTCCTCCGGTACGGTCACCGTGGTCTACGGCGTGTACTGCCTGAGCGTCCTGGTTGCGCTCCTGACCGTCGGCGCGCTCTCCGACCATGTCGGCCGACGTCCGGTCATCGGCGCCGCTCTCGTCCTCGAAGCACTGGCCATGCTGCTTTTCCTGCAGGCCGGCGGTGTCACCTCGCTGATCCTCGCCCGGACGCTCCAGGGGCTGGCCACAGGTGCCGCGACGAGTGCACTGGGTGCTGCCCTGCTCGACGTGACCAGGCGGTGGGGCCCGCTGTTCGTCAGCATCGCTCCGCTCATCGGCATGGCGTTGGGGACGATCGGCACGAGCCTGCTCATGGACCTGATCCCGGCTCACCTCGGGAGCGTGTACACGCTGCTGTTCAGCGCGCTGGCCGTGCAGACGATCGGTCTGGCCTTCCTTCCGGAGTCGAGGTCGCCGAGGCCGGGAGCCTGGCTTTCACTGCGACCACGGATCCGCGCTCCCCGGTCGAGTCGCCGAGCCCTCCTCGTCACCGCCCCCGTGTTCGTGGCTGTCTGGGCTCTGGGCGGTTTCTATCTGTCCCTCGGGCCCGATCTGGTCCAGGGCATCACAGGATCGGCATCGTCGACCGCCGACGGCCTGATCGTGTCCCTGCTGACCGGCAGTGCGGTCCCCGCCGTGCTGCTGACCCGGCATGCGGACGCAGGCCGAACGGCGTTGTTCGGCTCTCTGCTTCTGACGACGGGAGTCGCCGTCACGCTGCTGGCCGCGCACGGCGACTCCTCCACGGCCCTGTACGTGGGGACCTCGGTGGCCGGTGCGGGATTCGGCCCCGCGTTCCAGGGCGGCGTCCGTCTGGTGACGGCGAACGTCGCCGCGACGGAACGGGCGGGCCTGATGGCCGCCATCTACACCATCACTTATACGTCGATGTGCGTTCCGGTACTGGTCACGGGTTTACTCGTCGGCGAATACGGTCTCCTGCGCTGCACCTTGTTCTTCGGTATTTTCGTCATGGCGCTCTCGCTGACACCGTTCGCGGGTCTGGGGAAAATCTCCGCCCATATATCTAGCAGAGGTACGGCATAGTGATAATCGACAATGCGCGCACGCGCGTCCCCATGCTGCTGGCGTTTCTGGCGGCTGTCCTTGTCGCGGTGACGAGCGCCTCGGTCACCGCGCAGGCCGCCGACACGGAAAGCAAGGCGCCCGCCGATTTCGTGGCGCTCCACGACGTGGCCCCCGCGATTCTGCAGGAAATTCGCTACGCCACGCCCCACAATTTCATCGGCACGCCGATAAACGGTTATGTCGAACCGCTGTGCATCGTCACCGCCCCGACGGCACAGGCCCTGGCGAAGGCCGAGCGCTACTTCCTGACGCAGGGCTACACCCTGAAGGTGTACGACTGCTACCGGCCGCAGCGCGCGGTGGACCAGTTCGTCGACTGGGCCCAGGACCTGACCGACCTGAAGATGAAGGACGAGTTCTACCCGCAGGTGGACAAGGCCGACCTCTTCACTGACGGGTACATCGCGGCGAAGTCGGGGCACAGCCGTGGCAGCACGATCGACCTCACGCTCGTGAAGCTGCCGGTCCACCCGACGCGTCCCTACGTTCCCGGGGAAAAGCTTGAGCCGTGCTACGCGCCGGCGGCGGAGAGGTTCCCGGACAACTCGATCGACATGGGCACCGGGTACGACTGCTTCGACACGCTCGCGCACACGCTCGACCCGCGCATCGTGGGAGTCCAGCACAGCAACAGACTGCTGCTCAAGAACGAGCTCGAGTCTCTCGGATTCGTGAATCTCGCCGAGGAATGGTGGCACTTCACCTTCGCCGCCGAGCCCTACCCGTCCACCTATTTCGACTTCCCCGTCTCCAGGTCCTCGCTGACCGGCTGACCGGACAACCGAGGACTTCGGTCCACCAGTGTGCGGCGCCGGCCTTCCGGTCGGAAGGCCGGCGCCGCACAGCGAAGGAAGCAGAAACCATGACCGAACAACCCACCTCCCCTCAGCCCGGATCGGGCCGCAGGCCGCTGGTGGTGCTCCTCTTCGGTGGCCGGAGCTCGGAGCACGGCATTTCCGTCGTGACCGCGGGGGCCGTGCTGCGAGCCATCGACCGGGCGAAGTACGACGTCCTGCCGGTCGGCATCACCCAGGACGGGCGCTGGGTCCTGACGGCGGACGATCCCGAGCGCATGGCGATGGTCGACCGGCGGCAGCCCACGGTCGAGCAGCTCACGGATTCGGACCGGGGCCACCTCATCGTCTCCGTCGACCCGACCGACCGGACTGTCGTCCGCAGCGAACGCGGCACGGAGCCCAAGGTCCTCGGCGAAGTGGACGTGGTCTTTCCCGTACTGCACGGACCGTACGGCGAGGACGGCACTGTGCAAGGTCTGCTGGAGCTGTCGGGAATCCCCTACGTCGGAGCGGGCGTTCTCGCCTCGGCGGTCGGCCAGGACAAGGAGTACATGAAGAGGGTGTTCAGCTCGTTCGGCCTGTCGGTCGGGCCGTACCTGGTGATCAGGCCCCGGGAGTGGCAGTCCGACGCGGCGGGTGCCCGCGCGAGAATCGGCCGCTTCGCCGACGTGTACGGCTGGCCGCTGTTCGTGAAACCGGCGCGCGCCGGCTCCTCGATCGGTATCACCAGGGTGGAAGGGCCGCCCGGCCTTGAGGATGCGATCGCGGAGGCGCACCGGCATGACGCGAAGATCGTCGTGGAGGCCCTGGTGCAGGGCCGCGAGATCGAGTGCGGCGTGCTCGAGTTCCCCGAGGGACCGCGGGCCAGCGTGCCGGCCGAGATCCCCGCGCCCGATGCACGCACCTACTACGACTTCGAGGCGAAGTACCTCGAATCCACCCCCGGAGTGGTCCCCGCGGCGCTGACCGACAGCCAGACCAGTGAGGTGCGCCGACTGGCCCTCAAGGCGTTCGAGGCGGCTTCTTGCGAGGGGCTGGTCCGTGCGGACTTCTTCCTCACCGAGGAGGGACGATTCGTGATCAACGAGATCAACACCATGCCCGGCTTCACCCCCGTCTCGATGTACCCGCAGATGTGGCAGGCCAGTGGCATCGGGTACGGGGACCTGGTGGACCGCCTGCTTCAGTCGGCGCTGCGACGGACCACCGGGCTCAGGTGATCCGAGCCGGACCGCTCCGTCCCGGGAACACCTCGGCTCTGCACCGCGTCCCCACGAACCCCGCCCGGCCGTGGAATGAGGCCGCGTCCTGTGCTCCCGGCGCGAGTGCCGGACCGGGGAATCGAGGGTCTGCCGATGGTCGCGCCGAGACGGAGTGGAATTATTCCACGCCGGAATATCGCCGGAGCAGGCCGTGTCCCATCCTCGAAAATGGAACGCCGATGGTCGGCCTCTTGTCGCGGTTCAACGCCGTCGGAAGCCGGAGGGGAAACTGCTGGCCCGCAGGTCGGCACCGTCGGCGCGCGTCCAGTCAATCATGGCCATGGATGCCCGGTGGCGCCAATGCCGATTCGCGCAGAAGTCATGCCGGTTGGGCATCGTCAAAGCCCAAGGTGCTATTTCGTATCGCGGTTCGACAGGAAAATCGGCGTGACTAACATGGCGTCATGGATATCGACCTCCGGCGTCTCCGCTATTTCGTGACGGTTGCCGAAGAGCTCAGTTTTGTGCGTGGTGCCGAACGGCTGAAGATGACGCAGCCCGCACTGAGCCGACAGATCCGCGCCCTTGAGGACGATCTCGGAGCGTCGCTGCTCCAGCGAGGCCCGCTGGGCACGGCGCTCACTCGGGCCGGCGGTCAGCTGCTGGAGGACGCCCGGCCGTTGCTCGCGGCATCGCTGGCCCTGCAGCGGCGAGTCCGGCTCGCCAGCCGCGAGGGGCACCACTTCACCATCGGCTTCATGCCAGGTGTCATAGTCACGCCGATCGTCAGGCAGTTCCGGGCGCTGGCGCCGGAGGTGAATGTGCAGGTGCTGCACACGACGCCCACCGACCAGGTCGACTACCTGCTCGACGGTCGTGTCGACGTCTGCTTCGTCCGGCTGCCGCTGCCGGTCGATACCTTCGAGATCGTCCCGCTGTTCCCCGAGCCGCGGGTTGCCGCTCTCTCCGACGAACATCCGCTGGCACAGGCGCGGACCGTCCACATCACGGAGCTGACGCCGTACCCCTTGCTGCAGGACTCCGCTGACGTACCGGAGTGGCGCGGCAGCGAATTCGATACGGCAGCGGCGCGTAACCGGCCGGAGGCCGAACGGCCCACCTCGATCGAGGAGAGCCTGGAAGCCGTCGCCTCCGGCACCGGGTTCATCGTCGTCCCGGCCGGCCTCGCCGATTTCTACCGTCGCCCCGACATTCGTTACGTCCAGCTCACAGGGGTTGCCCCGCGCATGGTGGCGCTGGCGTACGCCAAGAACCGGAAGATGCCGTCCATCGATCAGTTCGCCAAGATCGTGATCGCGGCGCTCGGTTCGGCATAGAGGCGCGCGCATAGGCGAGCAGAACCGCGCTGTCCTGTCGCCATGTCCGAACGGCATGACGGTTCGGGTAATCGGCATTGGCGTGACGAGCCGTGGCCCGCAAAGCTCAGTGGCAGAAGGAACTTGAGCTGACAGAAAAGGTTTTGATGATGCGGCATCGCGGCTTACTCGTGCCGGGGACGAGCACCCACTCGGGGCCCACGCTGCCGGGTCGCGCTTCCAGGCACCTGTAGGCGGGACGGAAATGACTGCCTATGACTATGTGGTCGTCGGTGGCGGAACGGCCGGCTGTGTTCTCGCGGCGCGTCTGTCCGAAGACGCGGCGGCGGAGGTGCTTCTCGTGGAGACCGGCTCGGCGCTCGGGCCGCCGGCCATGCACCTTCCGGTCGGGTTCCCGCTCATCCCGGCCAAGGAGATCCTCTGGTCGCGCTGGACGACACCGCAACCCGGGACGCTGTCGCGCAGTCACCACTGGCCCAGCGGGCGGGTCCTCGGAGGGTCGAGTTCGATCAACGCGATGATGCACGTCCGCGGGCACCGCGCCGTGTACGACGGCTGGGCGGACAACGGTGCGAAGGGCTGGAGCTACACCGAGCTGCTGCCGTACTTCCGCCGGACGGAGACGGCGATAGGCCGCAATCCCGCCCTGCGCGGCGTCATCGGGCCGGTGTGGGCGGCGCCGACGACCCAGCTCGACGACGGGTCGTTGACCTTCCTCGGCGCACTCACCGAGGCCGGTCACGATCTCACCGACGACATCAACGGTGAACGGCAGCACGGCGCCTTCTGGTGTGATCTGGCCGGGGCGGGTGGCCGTAGACAGAGCGCCGCGGACGCGTACTTGGTCCCGGTGCTCGACCGGCCCAATCTGCACCTGGCCACGGAGGCGGACGTCAGCCGCCTGGTGATCGAGCGCGGACGTTGCACCGGGGTGGAATACACGTCCTTCGGCACGGTGGAACGTGCCCAGGCGCGCAGCGAGGTGATCGTGGCGGCCGGGGCAGTGGGCTCCGCCCACCTGCTGCTGCTCTCCGGTATCGGTCCCGCGGCACATCTGCGTGATGTCGGGATTCCGGTGCTGGCCGATCTCCCCGGAGTCGGCGCCAACCTGCACGATCACCTGCAGTGCCCCGTGGTCTTCGAGACGGCGCGGCAACTGACCACCAGCCATGGTTTCAGTACGGTCGGTGCCCTGGTGCACAGCAGCGCGACAGCCGTTCCGGACGTCCAGCTGATGCTGCTCGACGCTCCGGCGGACATCGCGGACGTCGGGACGCCCGAGTGCGGACACACGGTCGCCTTCGCTCACACGGCGCCCGCGAGCCGGGGAACGGTTCGGCTCAGGAGCTCGAACCCGGGCCGGCTGCCGTTGATCGACCCGAACTACCTCGCCGACGGCGCCGACGCGTCCGCCATGCTCGCGGCCCTCGGGATCGCGCGAGAGATCGGCCGCATGCCCGCCTGGGGTCAGTGGGGTGCTCGGGAGACCGCTCCGGGAAAGGGAGACGACCTCGTCACCTACATCCGCGGGAATGCGGCGACCTTCCACAACCCCGTCGGCACGTGCCGGATCGGGATGGACGACCTCGCTGTCGTCGACCCGGACCTGAGAGTGCACGGCGTCGACGGCCTGCGTGTCGCCGACGCCTCGGTGATGCCGTCCATTCCCAACACCGGAGTCAACGCGACTGTCCTGGCCGTCGCCGAACGGGCTGCCGACACCATCCGACGCGATGCGAAACGGCCCTGAGAACACCCGCTGGATGTCCGGAGAAGGGTCGCGCGGCGGCCCCTGAACACGAAGGAACGGTAACCGTGAAGTTCTTGTGGCGCATGGTGGACGAGACGCTCGTCGGTGCGGTGATCTACGCACTCACGTGCAGGCTGCCCCGCACCCTGCCTCGTACGGACGTCACGCGTGCGAACACACAACAACCCCGGACGTCCGCACGGCGGGGCTGAAAGACCAGCGGCACGGTCCCGTGTGATCCATCCCGAATTCGCGAACCCGTCAGCCGCATCACATGCACGTACGAGGACTGATGCCGAACCGGCATACAGAACCAGCGGATAGGCATTGGCGACGAATGACCGGCCCGGGTCAGGATGTTCGACGTGACCCACTTCGACCTCGGGGTGCCCGGCGCAGCGGCAGCAACACTCTGCTTGGCGACGGCCTTGAGCGCCTGAGCGCGGCGATCGTCAGGCAACCGGATCGGCGCAGGCCCTGAACCGCAGCAGCTTCCTCGGGTTCACAGAACCAAACCTCTCGATTGCTGTGCACACAACAACTGCCGAGTCGGCAAGGCATCGCCGTGCCCTGTCCCGCTCTGCCCTCACGGAAGGCCGATCAATGTCCCACCACCAGGATTCAGCTGCCGCGAAACAGGACCCACGCCTGGACATCAGCGATGTCTACCTGTTCAAGGGACGGACCGGAACGGTCTTCGTCATGAACACCAACCCGGTGTCGGCCGACAAGGGCTTCCACCCCGAGGCGCTGTACGAGTTCCACATCGACACCGACGACGACGCGGTGCAGGATCTGACGTTCCGGTTCAGATTCCTCGCCACCGAACCGGACGGCCGGCAGGCTTGGGTGCTCGACCGGCTCACCGGTTACGAGGCCACCGACCGCAACGCCTCGGGAGCCCTCGTGGCAACCGGCAGGACGCAGGAGATCGTCACCACGGCGGACGGCGTCAACGTCTTCGTCGGCCGGGCCGGGGACCCGTTCTACCTCGACGGCACCGTCATCACGTCGGTCGTGACCGCGCTCCGCAACGGCGCGGCGGTGGACCTCTCCGCGTTCGACCCGCAGCGGGCCTCGAACCTGTTCGCGGGCACCAACGTCACCGCCATCGTCCTCGAAGTACCGGACGAGCTCATCGGATCGGGGACGATCGGCCTCTGGGCCACCACCGCGCTGGACGACCACCACGGCGGCTGGCTGCAGATCAACCGGTGCGCGAATCCGCTCGTCAGCACGCTGTTCGACGTCACCGAGGCCGGCTTCGACGACTACAACGCCACTGATCCACATGCCGACCTCGACAACTACGGCGACCTCGTACGCCGGAAGGTCGCGGGTCTCGTGGCCGCGAACGACACGCACTCCGACCCGCAGGGCTACGGCGCCGCGATACGGGACGTCATCTTCCCGGACGTCCTGCGCTACCAGGTGGGCACCGAAGCCGACTTCGGCGCGAAGGCGCGCAACGGCAGAGGGCTCGCCGAGTCCGCTCCCGAGGCGATGTTCGAGATCGTGCTGAACGCTCCCGTCCCCATGGGCCTGGACGCCGGCCACGCCACCGGGACGCTGCGCGCCGTGTTCCCGTATCTGAGCGCACCGGCCTGACGCCGCCAGGGGATCGGCCAGACGCCGAAGCCGAACCTCGCAACACCCGGCCCGGCGGGCTTCTCCAGGTCGATCGCCGGGCCGGCAGTCCCACCCGCACGTCCTCAGGTCCGAGCAGCGAAGCCCGCTCCGTACCCGCCCCTTCCGGAACCAGGAGATTCCCTCATGTCCCGCCGAATCCTGACCGTCTGCGCGAGCTTCGGTTACCTGTTCATCGCACTGTTCTTCGCCGCTCTGCTGATCGCCCACTGGATACCCCCGATGGCGCCGAGCTGGTCGGCGGAGCGGGTGGCGGCCTTCTATACGGACCACGCCAACTCGATCCGTGCCGGCCTCGTGGTCATGCTCGTCGGCGCAGTGACGACCGCACCTTTCGTCGCGGCGCTGTCGAGCCTGATCCGGCGTATCGACTCGCGGCTGGCGCCGCTGGCCGCCACCCAACTCGTCTGCGGTGCCGCCAACGTGGCCGCGATCTTCGTACCGGTCCTGATCTTCACCGCGACGGCCTACCGGCCGGACCGGTCGCCCGACATCACGATGGCGCTCAACGACACGGCCTGGATCACCCTGGTCATGAACGCGTTTCCGGCCGTCGGGCAGGCCATCGCGGTCGGAGTGGCGATCCTGGCCGACAAGCGCCCCACGCCGCTTCTGCCCCGCTGGGCCGCGTACCTGAACTTCTGGATGGCCTTCCTCTTCCTGCCGAGCATCCTGCTGACCTTCTTCAAGACCGGCCCCTTCGCCTGGAACGGCATCCTCTCGTTCTGGGTCGCGGCCGGTGCCTTCGGCGCCTGGTTCCTCGTCATGACACCGCTGATGGTGCGGGCCGCTCGCCGGGTGGACGACGACCGGGCCCCGGCCGACCTGGAACCCGCGGTATGACCGCCACGGCGGCCCGGACCGAACACTCGGCGTCCCGGCGCCACCGCCACATCCCCGGCGAGGCCGGACTGTGGGTCTTCCTCCTCGGCGACATGATCATGTTCTCGGTGTTCTTCGGCTTCGTCGCGGTACTGCACGGCCGGTACCCGAGGATGTTCCGGGCCTCTCAGCAGGCCCTCCATCCAGACCTGGGACTCCTGAACACGCTGCTCCTGCTGATCGCGTCAGCGCTGGTGGCCCGCGGGCTACGGCAGCTGCGGTCCGGCAGACCCGCACGGACACTGCCATGGGCGCTTTTGTGCGCGCTCGGGTTCGCCGCCATCAAGGGCTCCGAATACGCGCTCGTGATCCACGACGGACATACCCCGAGCAGCAACGACTTCTTCATGTACTACTTCGTGTTCACCGGCATCCACCTGGCCCACCTGGCGATCGGGATAGGCGCGCTGACGGTCCTCATCGTCCTGTCCCGGCGGCCGGCCCTGAGCCGGGGCCACCTGCTGGCCGCCGAGGGAGCGGCCGCGTACTGGCACATGGTGGACCTGCTCTGGCTCGTCCTCTTCCCGCTCTTCTACCTGGTGGCGTGACACATGTGGGTCTTTCCGGTACTCGTCCTGGCCACGTTGTCGAGCTGGCTGCTGGGCATCGAAGGCAGCACGTCGACCCCGATCGGCTGCGCGGTCGTCGCGATCGCGCTGATCAAGGTACGCCTGGTCGGCCTGCACTTCATGGAGCTGCGCAACGCCCCGGCGGCCCTGCGCGGCGCCTTCGAGGTCTACGTCGTGGCCACGGGCGCCACTCTGCTCACTCTCTACCTGGTCCTCTGAATTCGCCGAGATCTCGGCTGCTGCCGAGATTCTTCCCGACGCCGGTAGATGAATGCCGATTCGGCATGGCGGGCTACGGTATCGGCATTAGCGATATGCGTCGACTTCCTCAATAATTTTCCCAGCGACTCCCTTGTGGAGGGGAGTTCACGAGCAGTGGAGGTGAAAAAATGAAGAAGCAGCACTCCTGGTAAATTCATCGGCCGCTCCGGTTACTTGTTCGGGTCCGGAGCGGCCGCACAATCCGCGCAATATCCGTCATCGCGAGAAACAGGATTCATCACCTTGCGGGCCCCTCGACCTTCGGTGCCGGCGCCGCTGCGCCATTCCGCGTTCAGAAAGCTCTGGTCCGCCACCACCCTGGCCGCCCTGGGTGATGCCATCTCCTCGGTGGCCCTGCCGCTGGCCGCGATCGAGGTCCTGGGCGCCGACGCCGTCCAAAGTGCCGTCCTGTCGGCCGTGATCTGGCTCCCGAGCCTGTTCCTGGCCATACCGGCCGGCTCCTTCGCCGACCGTACGGGATACCACCGCAGGCTCCTGGCGAGCGCCAACCTCCTGCGGGTCGCCGCCCTGAGCACCGTGCCGATCGCAACAGCAGTCGGCCTGCTCTCGCTCATCCAGCTGGCCGTCATCCTGGCCGTCATCGGCCTGTGCTCGGTGCTGTCGAATGTCAGCGAGAGCGGTCTGTTCGCCACCACCCTGCCGTCCGAGCTCTACGTGGCCGGGCAGGCGGCCTCCTACACGGGCCAGACCGCCGCGATCCTGGCCGGACCTTCCGTCGGTGGACTCCTGGTCCAACTCGCGGGTGTCCCGGCAGCGGTCGGTGTGGACGCCGCCACTGCCGTCACGGCCGCCCTGTTCCTCCTCCGACTGCGCCCGGTGGAGCGCCGCCACGAACCCGGCACCCCGGAGAGCCGCGACCGGCGCACAGGCTTGGCCTTCATCCGGCGAAATCCGCTGATCAGGACGGCACTCGCGGTCACCGCCACCGGCAACTTCTTCAACATGCTCTTCTTGTCGGTACTCGTCTGGTACTACGTCCACAAGCTGTCCCTGACCAGCGCCCAGATCGGGTTCGTGTTCAGCGTGCAGGCCATCGGCGGACTCGCCGGCGCGGCCCTGGCTTCCCGGCTCGCCCGCCGCATCGGCCTGGGCCGGATGCTCCTGGTCGGTTGCGTGCTGTCACACGCTCCGCTCCTCGTGATCCCCGCCGTCGGCGCCACCGGCAGCCTCGTCTTCGCCCTGGTCCTGGCCTCGACACTGCTGGGCGGCGTCGGCGAGTCCGTTCAGGACATCTCGGTCGGCTCGGTGTTCGCGCTGGTGGTGCCACCTCACCTCCGGTCACAGACCCGGGGTGCGTACCAGACCGTGAGCTTCGGCCTCCGGCCGCTGGGCTCGGTCGTCGGCGCCCTCATCGCCGCGACCGCAGGGATCCCCGTGGCGCTGTGGGTCGGCGCGATCGGCGGAACCCTTGCCTGCCTCTGGCTTCTTCCCTCACGCCTGCTGTCGTTCCGCGGTCAGGACGACCACTCGTCCGAGCAGCCGGAAAGTGCCACCACTCTCTCGCAATGAGGCAGGTGACCCGGCCTACTGGCCCCTCGCGCTGCGCTTGGACCGCGCGCTGACGAAGAGCCCTCGAAAGGGGACTCTCCTCAGGTGGTCTGCTCAGCTACCCCGGACCCCGGCTGAGATCGTTGACGACACCCCACACCAACCTCGGGCCTTCGCCGCGCCGAACGGATCACCTGCGGCGGAGGCTCACTGCCGTCGGCGCCGCGACCAGCACGGAGACTGGCACGCGGTCGCCCTGCGGAACCCGCTCGGCACGTTGGCGACCCGAGATGGCGCGCGCTCGACGAGCCTCACGCTCATCAGACCCGCGACCCGCACATTCACGATGCGCGCGGCCCACGGGACCGGCTCATATGAGTTTGTTGCGGATGGCGTAGGAGACGGCGTGGACGCGGTTGCGCAGTCCGAGGCGGTTGATGACTCCGTAGAGGATCTTTTTGATGTTGCGTTCGGAGTAGCACATCGTGTCGGCTATCTCGGCGAGGTCCAGGCCCTGCGCGACCAGCCGGAGCACGTCGATCTCCCGTGTGTTCAGGCCGGACGGCGTCAGGCCCTTGGGTGCCAACACGTTGCGCTGGAGGCGGTCTGCCTGGTCGAGCAGTTCGCCCTGTACCGCGGACGGCAGCAGCGCTTCGCCGACGGCCACCGCCAGCACGGCGCGGATCAGGGACTGCGGCTGTGCCTCGGCCCGCCAGAGCACGGCCCGTATTCCGCTGTGGGCGGCCACCGTCAGGTCGGCGTACCAGCCGTCGCTGACGACGAGCACGATCCGGGCCTGAGGCGGCATGGGCAGACTACGCAGCGCTTCCAAAGTGGAGTTGTCGGCAGTCTGGATCGCGGCCACCACGACGTCCGCCTCCCGCACCGCGGTGAGCTCCACTTTCGGTCCGTGGCTCAGCCCGGCCGCCAGCCCGGCGTGTGTCACTGGGTCCGCGGCGTCCACGGCCACCGACACCGAAGCCGTGGGGAGCCGTCTTATGACGTCGGCGTGCGGCCGCAGGCCCGGTCTGGCCGCACTGTGCGGACGCCTGCTACGCGGAGAGTCGGTGGCTGCCGGACTGCTGATGGGAAAACGCCGGTCCGATCCGACCTGGCGCTGCATCGGCACCAGCCCTGCCGGAGCTTCCGACGGATGGCTTCTCATCGCTCCTCGCTTTCTGAATTGAACGTGCCTGTTGCGTCGGCGCCGTTGGACGCAGCCGACAACCAGTGGTTCCGCGCGGATCGCGATCCGACCGGTCGGGACGAGACCTGCGCCCAGATGACCGCGAGCCACACCAGCGTGCGGTCGCTGTGACTCTGCAGGTCGAGGCCGGTGAGCTTCTCGATCTGCTTGATCCGGTACAGCAGGGTGTTGCGGTGCATGTGAAGGGCGGCCGTGGTGGAGGCGCTGTCGAACTGGTTCTCGGCCAGGCAGGCGAGGGTCGCCGTCAGTTCGCCGTAGTCCCCGCCTGCCAGTGGGCCGAAGACACGACGAGTCACCGCGTCGGAGAGGTGGGGAGAGCGCGCCAAGAGCAGCTCAGGCAGGAAATCCTCGGCCCGGACATGCCCACGCCGATGGGATCGCGATGCGACAGCGACCAGCAGACGCAGGTTGTCGAGGGCGGTCTGGAGACCGGTTCGCCCGGTCGGCGGGTCCTGTGCCAGGAGCAGGCGTCGGTCGGCCATGAACGCGGACCAGGCGAACTCGGGCCCGGTGATTCCGGTGACGCGGGCGTCCTCAACGAAGGCCAGGGCTCCGGCGGTCCGCAGGCGGGCCGCCAGATCGGCGCGCTCGGCGGGGGCGGACTTGTCGAGCAGCACGACAAAGGGCACGTACGGGGGTGTCAGGTCGAAGCCGAGCCGAGCGGCACGCTCTTGGTCCTCCACTGTGATGGGCAGGTGGGCGCAGAGGCGGTCGACGAGGGTGCGCGCCCGGCGGTCGCCCTGTGCGGACGGCAGGTCGGACTGGTCCGTGTATGCCTGCGTGAACATCCGGGTGACCAGGTCGAAGTAGCTGTCGAGATGACGCCGCCCCTGGTCGGTCCAGTCCGCCAGGAGTCCGCATTCCTCCTCGGTGACCAGGCCGAGCACGGCGTCCCAGAAGGCGGTCGCAGCCCGGTGATGGAGGAGCAGGCCGCCGTCCAACGGCTGTCCGGCGGCGGCGCACTCCCGCGCCTGCTCGTACATCTCGGACAGGACGTACGAGTCCGGAGGTGCGCCCCTCACCATCCAGTGCAGAAGCAGGCCGGCGTGCCGGCGCAGCGAGGCGCGAAGAGCGGGAGCCCCGCAGGCGCGTGCCGAGCGCACGTATTCGGGCGTATGGCGAAGTTCGGTTTCCATACGCTGGACCACAGCATCGGCGTCGATGTGTTCCAGGACGTCGCGCAGAGCCGCTGTCGCAGAGGCGGCGCGCTCGGGTCTGCCGGTCATGACGGACGGGCACGAACCAGGGAGAGAACCGACCGCCGTGCCGTGCCGTCGTATGCCGGGGCGCTCGGGGTGTGTTCGGTGGACGGCATGGTCCAGCCCCGGTGTCGGCGTGATCCCATGGTGATTCCTTTCGTGGGGCGCATCCGCCCCGCAGGCCGGATGTGGGGCCGATGCCCGAAGGCGCGGGCGGGCTCCCGCGAGGGGACGGTCGTGTGACCGCGTCCACGCTGGACGGGCGAAGGGCCCATCGCCTCGCGACTGCTCCCGATCGGCGGTGTGTGTCCCCCGGCCCACGACGGTGGCCGGCTGTCCTCGTAAGCCCGGCGTCCTGCACAACTGCTGTGCCAGCGAAGGACGTTGCGGCTTTCCCCTCGGTCTGACCATGGTGGACCGGTCGAGGGGGACCGCGCCAATGCCTATCTGTTCGATTCTGAAGCCGTTTCGGCATATGCCGTGATGGGCGTGGCTAGCATGAGCCTCATGGATCTCGACATACGCCGGGTGCGCTACTTCGTGGCCGTGGCCGAGGAGTGCAGCTTCGTGCGGGCGGCGAGCCGTCTCTACATGACGCAGCCGGCGCTCAGCCGGCAGATCCGGGCGCTGGAGGAGGATCTGGGTGTGGTCCTCTTCCTACGTGACCGGCAGGGCACCGTACTGACGCGCGCGGGGCGCCAGTTGCTGGAGGACGCCCGGCCGATGCTGGCGATGGCACAGGCGGTGCAGCAGCGGGTGCGGACCGCGAACCGGGAGGTGAACCAGTTCACCATCGGCTTCATGCCGGGTGTCATCGTCACCCCCATCGTGCGGGAGTTCGCCCGGATGGCGCCGCAACTGGACATCGATGTCGTGCACACCTCGATCACGGACCAGGTCGACTTCCTGCTCGACGGACGGGTCGACGTCTGCTACGTCCGGCTGCCCCTGCCCGAGGGCATGTTCGAGGTGGTCCCGCTCTTCCCGGAGCCCCGTGTGGTGGCGCTGTCCAGTGAGCATCCGCTCGCGGAACTCAAGGCGGTGCACGTCGAGGACCTGCGCGACATGACCCTGCTGCAGGATCCACGGGACGTACCGGAATGGCGCGGACGTGTCCCGCTCGATCCGGTCGCGCCGCCGGGGGACACCGGACGGTTCCCGGCGACGATCGAGGAATGCCTGCAGACCGTCGCCTTCGGGTCCGGGTGTTATGTCATGCCGGCCGGCATGGCCGGCTTCTACCGTCGTGACGACGTCGTCTACCTGACGCTCGAAGGCGTCGCACCGCGCATGGTCGCCCTGGCCTACTCCAAGCACCGGACCATGCCAGAACTGCTCCAGTTCGCCGAGCTCTCGCGCCGTATGCTCGGCCCGGGCCCGGACTGACGCCTGGCAGCAGCGACTGGAGGACGAGTTCACCGAGTGGCCCGCCGACCGCGCCGACCTCACACCGCTCGGCCTGGCCGACATCCGTACGGGCAGCCGGTTGTGGAGCGCGGCGACCCCTGTACTCAAGGTCGGTGATCTGTGATCGCGCTACCGTCAGGGCCGTTGTGCCGGTGCCCAAAAGATGTAGATCATGTTGGTCCTGTGCACGTTGTGCGCGGCCGGGTCACGCGTCGACACTGACACGCAGGCATCTGCGGTCGCAGGACCGGCATGCCGGAAGGGCGCCCGGCAAGGTGCCCTCACCGTCTCCGCGGTGCGAGGAGGTGACCGGCACCGGACGTCGCTCAAGGGCGGCGCGGCGGCCAGGCGCCGAGTCCGCCACCTCTTGGTCCGGTCGAATGTCGAACGGCAACTGCGCTGGAGTTCCGCCCTCATGTCAACACTCGTCACTGTCGGACGTCACCGCCTGCAGCGCCTTTTGGGCTGCGGAGGCTTCGGCATGGTCTGGCTCGCCTATGACGACATACTCGAAGCCCCGATCGCGGTGAAGGTCATGGCGGAGAAGTGGGTTCACCGGCCGGACCTCCGGGAGCGTTTCCTGGACGAGGCCCGGCTGCTGCGCCAGGCCGCGTCGGACCGCGTGGTGCAGGTGTACGACATCGGTGAACTGCCGGACGGGCGACCGTACTTCGTCATGACCTACGCCGACGGCGGAACGTTGGCCGACCGGGTGGCCCAGGGGCCCCTGGCCGTCGACCAGGCGCTGCGGTTCGCGGTGCAGGCCGCACGGGGCGTGGCCGACCTGCACGCGGTCGGCATCGTGCACCGTGACATCAAGCCGTCCAACATTCTGCTCCAGACGGTGTCGGGCGGCCGTGAGCGGCTGCTGGTGGCCGATCTCGGCCTGGCCAAGAGCCTGGCGCACGCCTCGGGACTGACGCAGGGCGTGGGATCACCCGGCTACATGGCTCCGGAGCAGGTCCCGGAGGACCGCCTGGTCGATGTCGACGAGCGGGCCGACGTCTACGGCCTGGGCGTACTCACCTACGAGCTGCTGACCGGGAGCCTGCCGGGCTCGACGGAACAACTCGACTGGCCCGGGCCGCCGCGCCCCCAGGTGCCGGCGGCAGTCCGGCGCGTGACGCGACGCGCCCTCGAACCGGAGCGGGAGGGACGCTGGGCCGACGCCGCCGAGTTCGCGGACGCACTCGAAGCCGCCGGTGCCACGACCGTCCGCAGCCGCCTGTTCCGAACCGTCGCAACCGGCAAGGGCACCCGCGCACGGAGAGCGGGGGCCATACTCGCCGGGACCGCCGTCCTCGTGACCGCGGGGTTGGCCACCCACGCGGCCTTCGAAGCGGACTCCGCCGCACACACGAAGCTCCGCGTCGGGGCGGGCAACACAGCGATCAGCGAGCCGTACGCGTCCGCCGCTGCCCCGACATCACCGCCCCCGCACCGCGCACCTACCGCGGCAGCCTCTTCGTCTGCACCCACGCGGTCCGCCGCGCCGCCGTCACCGAGTCCCTCCGCCGGACTCGGCACTGAGACGAGGACGACGGCCCCTACGGGGAGGGCAGCCGCCGCGGACCCGATCAAGACGGCCTCGGCCTCGCCCCAATGGACGACGTTGACCGTGCGACACGACCAGCAGCTGATGCCGGGCGAGTCCTGGCAGACCAACCGGACCACCATGACGATGCAGACCGACGGCAACCTCGTCATCTACGACGAGGACCACCACAGGCGCTGGTCCTCGGGCACCTCGGGCACCGGATACCGCGCCATCATGCAGGCCGACGGCAACCTCGTCGTCTACGACAAGGACACCTGGGGTGTCTGGAGCTCCGTGACTTCCGGGCACGACGGCGCCTACCTCTACTTCGGTACCGACGGCGACGTCAGCGTGGTCTACCAAGGCGCCACCCTCTGGTCCGCCGGCACCCAGCACTGAACCGTCGCCGGTCGTCATGCCCTGGCGTCCGGCCCCGTCTGTCCCCTCGTCCTCTATGTGCTCCTGCAACGCCGGCCTTCCAGTCAACCTTCGCTTCCACGGCTCGGCCGCTCGTCGGCCACCCGGAGGCGCCCGTCACGTCCACAAGCCGACGGCGTGCCCATAGCGTGCCCATAAGACCGGTAAACCACGGTCAACAGCGGTGCGACTCCGCGCTTCCGGGCGCCGCACGAGGCTGCATACGCCCAGGTCAGAAGCCATCCGGCTCCCTAGCGCCGTCGCTTCCCAAGCTGAGAGCGCGAGCTCGATTCTCGTCACCCGCTTCATGGAGAAGGCCCAGGTCATCGACCCGGGCCTCTCTGCTGTGCGCGGTGGTCTATTGCCGCGTGCCAGATTCGTGCCAGAACGGTGATCGTCGGGGACGACCGTCTGCTGTTCTGGCACGGCCGCAGCATCCTGGCATGCCTTCCGTACTGTGGCGTCGAGGCCGGCTCGGAGGACTGGCCGGCGCGGGCCATCGTGCCTTGAGGGTGGCACCGGATCGGGTGGACAGGGTGTGTCCGGTGTGGCGGAGGTGGTCGTAGAACCGGAAGCCCTCAGGCATGCCGACGATCTCACGGGCCTTCCGCCACTTCCGGCCGAAGGTGCTGCGCCGGAAGGGCGCCCCCTTCTCCCCCACGAAGAGCAACCCGTCAAGGCCAGGCTCGGCGTACGACTCCAGGTGCCGGCGGAGCTCCCGGCGGAGGAACGCGGGAAGAACCACAGTCCGTGTTCCTGCCTCGCTCTCTTGTCGCCCTGGACGTGTCGCCCGTTCATCCGCTCCCATTCGGCGAGACGAACCCGGATCCTGAGGACGCCAAGCGGTCCGTGACGCTGGACCAGCCCGGGACGCCAGGCTCGGTGTCCTTCCGGGCCAAGGCCATCGACGCCAAGGGCACCAACGCCACCCTGGACGCTGATCAACGCCTACCGCACCACGAGGTGACCGGAAGAAGTTCCCGGCTCGCGGCAACCCTGTGCGGAGTCTGTGACCACTAGGCGTCGGATCCGGTCATCCCCCGTGCCTGGATTCACTCCTCTTCTGGTGAACGGCATGCAAGGAGAACACCTCCCCATGAACAACCCCACGACCGGCGGACGCCGCGGGCGGCACCGCCGTCGCTGGACCGCCACCGCTCTGCTGCTCGGCGTGCCCGCCATCGTCGTGCCGTATCTCCTGTTCGCGCAGGAGGACTCGCAGGCCGCGACGATCGACGGCAATGCCTACTACCGGCTGGTTTCCGTACGCAGTGGCAAGGTGATGGACGTCAACGCCTTCTCCACCGCCGACGGCACCCGCATCCAGCAGTGGACCGACCAGAACACCGCCAACCAGCAGTGGAAGCTGAGACCCACCGGGGACGGCTACTACGAGCTGGTGAACCGCAACAGCGGTAAGGTGCTGGGCATAGCGGGCGGTTCGACCGCCCAGGCGGCCGCCGCCGAGCAGCAGACCGACAGCTCCTCCACTTCCCAGGAGTGGCGGATCGACGACGTGAGCGGTTCCGACGCCGTCACTTTCACCTCCCGCAGGAGCGGCCAGGTCCTGGACGTCTCCGGAGGCTCCACGGCCGAGGGCGCGCCGATCATCCAGTATCCCGGCAGGGGCAGCACCAACCAGCAGTGGAAGCTGGTGCAAACGGCCGAGACCCAGGCGTCCGGGACCGGCAGCACTCAGACCACGGCCGCCGCGGCCGGACCGTATGTGTGGAAGAACGCCCAGGTGGTGGGCGGCGGTTACGTCACCGGGCTGGTGTTCAACCAGCGGGAGAAGGGTCTGCTGTACGCGCGCACCGACATGGGCGGCGCCTACCGCTGGGACACCGCGGCCGAGCAGTGGATCCCGCTGACCGACTGGCTCGGCGAGAAGGACTGGAACCTTCTGGGCATAGACGCGCTGGCCACCGACCCCGTCGACCCCAACCGGCTCTACCTCGCGACGGGCACCTACACCAACGAGTGGGCCGGCAACGGTGCGATCCTGCGCTCCACCGACCGGGGCCGCACCTTCCAGCGCACCGATCTGCCGTTCAAGCTGGGCGGCAACGAACCCGGCCGCGGAGCGGGCGAACGGCTCGTGATCGACCCCGCGGACCACGCCACCCTGCTGCTGGGCACCCGCAAGAACGGCCTGTGGCGCAGCACCGACTACGGCGCGACATGGAGTCAGGTCTCCTCGTTCCCCGTGAAGGACGGGGCGAGCAGCGGCGCGGGCATCTCCTTCGTGACGTACGGCCCGGCCGGCAGCAACACGGTCTACGTCGGCGTCAACGACAAGGACACCTCCCTGTACCGCTCCACCGACGGCGGCAACAGCTGGCAGGCCGTCTCCGGGCGGCCCAACGGCCAGATGCCGCAGCACGGTGTCGTCTCCGGTGACGGCTCGCTGTACCTGACGTACAGCAACGACATCGGCCCCAACGACGCGACGGCGGGCTCGGTGTGGAAGTACACGCCGTCCGGCGGCGCGTGGAAGAACATCTCCCCGTCCCAGGGCAGTTACGGGTTCTCCGGTCTGGCCGTCGACCCGCAGAAGCCGTCCACGGTGATGGTCACCACCCTCGACCGCTGGTGGCCCCAGGACGAGCTCTACCGGACCACCGACGGCGGTACGACCTGGAAGGCGCTGGCCGACAAGTCGGTGCGGGACGCCTCCGCCGCTCCTTACGTCGGTACCGGCATCGGACACTGGATGACCGCGCTGGCCATCGATCCCTTCGACTCCGGGCACGTGCTGTACGGCACCGGCAACGGCATCTGGCGCAGCAAGGACGCGAGCGCCTCCGACAGCGGCGGCACCAGCCACTGGACCTCCGGGGCCCGCGGGCTGGAGGAGACCTCGCTGGCGGACGCGATCGCCCCTCCCGGCGGCGCCACCGTCATCACCTCCATGGGCGACCAAGGCGGCTTCCGCCACGACTCCCTGACCGAGGTGCCCGCCGGACGGCTGAAGAACCCGCTGATGAGCAGCAGCACCGACATCGATTTCGCCCAGTCGGCCCCCGCGGTGATGGTCCGCGTCGGCACGGGCGGCGCGCAGGACGGCGCCTACTCCACCGACGGCGGCAGCAGCTGGAACGGCTTCACGGCAGAGCCGGTGGGCAGCGCGAACAGCGGCCATGTCGCGCTCGCGGCGGACGGCTCCACCATCGTGTGGACCGAGGCCGGCCAGGCCCCGTACCGCTCGACCGACAAGGGAGCGAGCTGGTCGAAGGTCAGCGGCCTGGGTACCGATGCCGTGGTCGTCGCCGACCGCTCCTCGGCCAGCACCTTCTACTCACTCACGGGCGGCACGCTCCACGCCAGCACCGACGGCGGCGCGACCTTCACCCCCCGCGCCACCAGCCTGCCCGGCGGCCGGCTCACCGCCGTCCCCGGCATTGACGGGGACCTGTGGATCGCCGGCGGTGACAAGGGGCTGCTGCACTCCACCGACGGCGGCCGCACCTTCACCACACTCAAGACGGTGCAGTCCGCCTCCGTCCTCGGCTTCGGCAAGGCCGCACCCGGCGCCAACTACCAGGCTCTGTACCTGATCGGCACCGTCAACGACGTCACCGGAGTCTTCCGCTCCACCGACAAGGGCGCCACCTGGCTCCGCGTCAACGACGACGCCCACCAGTGGGGCGCCATCGGCAGCCTCGGCATCATCACCGGCGACCCCGACACCTACGGCCGCGTCTACATCGGCACCAACGGACGCGGCCTCCAGTACGGCGACCCGTCCTGACCCCGACGCCCGAGCGGGGCCGCAGCCACAACGGCCTGCGGCCCCGCCGTGCGGCTGTGCACTCGCGACGGCGCCCTTCAGCCGTTGATCCGACCAAGCTGCCGACGTCAGCAGGATGCCGGATCTTCAATGGGTTGAGGTAGAGCCGTTGCCTCATGTCAACGGTGACCTCTTGCCCGTGCTGGAGTCGGTCGACTCCCTGCAAAAGGCGTGGCAGGAGGTCGTCAAGGCGAACGATCCGGCCTTCCAGGAAGCCCGCAGGCGCTCATTGCGGCGTGGGCCGCCGTTGCGACAGGACGGAAGCAGCCACCAGAAGCGGCGCGCGGCGGACGAGCCCGGGCTGCCTGCCCGCCGGTCCCGCCTCATCGCTCCGTGGACCTCGCCCCCGTGGCCCTGGCGACTGCCTCGTGCACGTGGGTATCGACAAGGCCGGGGCTCCCGGAGACCATGACGACCTCCGTCCCGGTGCGGCCGGCCGTCTGCTTGACGATGCTGCTGCGCCCGCCGGCGGAGCAGGTCAGCAGCTGGCTCCACTGCTCGTCGCCCAGCCGGGCGACGAGCACCTTCTGAGTCGTGACCATGACGGGTGTACTGCCGGCGAGGACCTGCTAGACGGGGCGGGGCCCGCGCTGTCGCTCACGCACGCTGACTGGCACGCACTTGTCGCAGCCCACGGTGATGGCATCCGCCTCGGCGGCGAGATCGGTCAGGACCGCGACGTCAGCCTGCGGCGGGGACGGGGGCGTGGGTTGGTACTGGTGTCTCCGCCCGATCGGGCTCGGCTGTCACCGCGGAGGGAGCGGGGGCGGGGGCGTAGGGGATCTCTCCGCGCAGGACGGCCTTGGCGCGGTCCTCGTCCAGCTCGCCCTCCCAGCGGGCGACGGCCAGGGTGGCGACGCCGTTGCCGACCAGGCTGGTCAGGGCGCGGGCTTCGGACATGAACCGGTCGACGCCGAAGATCAGTGCCAGGGCGGCGGGCGGGACGTGCGGGACGGCGCTGAGGGTGGCGGCCAGGGCGATGAAGCCGGAGCCGGTGACGCCTGCGGCGCCCTTGGAGGTGAGCAGCATGACGGCGAGCATGGCCAGCTGCTGGGTGAGGCTGAGGTGGATGCCGAGGGCCTGGGCGAGGAAGACCGAGCCCATGGTCAGGTAGATGGCGGTGCCGTCGAGGTTGAAGGAGTACCCGGCGGGCAGCGTGATGCCGACGACGGGTTTCGAGGCGCCGGCGTGCTGGAGCTTGGCCATCATGCGCGGCAGGACGGGCTCGGTGGAGGAGGTGCCCAGGACGATCAGCAGTTCTTCCTTGATGTAGCGCAGGAAGGGCAGCAGCCGCAGTCCGTTCAGGCGCATCACGGTCCCGAGGACGACCAGGACGAAGAAGAGCGCGGTCAGCCAGAACGAGCCGACGAGCAGCGCCAGGTGGCGCAGGGTGCCCAGGCCGTAGTGGCCGATGGTGAAGGCCATTGAGCCGAACGCGCCGATGGGGGCCAGTCGCATGATCCAGCGGATGAGCGTGAACAGGACCGTGGAGAACTTCTCGACGCCCCGGGCTATGCCCAGGCCGGCCTCTCCGCTGGCGTGCAGGCCGAAGCCGAACAGCACCGACACCAGCAGCACGGGCAGGATCTCGTTGCCGGTCAGGGCACTGACCAGGGTGGCCGGGACGACGGCGAGAAGGAAGGCGGCGAAGCCCTCGTGGGCCGTGGTCGCCTCTGGCGGCAGGCCCTTGGCGGACAGGGTCGAGAGGTCGATGTGCAGACCGCTGCCCGGTTTGACGACGTTGACGACGACCAGGCCGATCACCATGGCCACGGTGGTCAGCACCTCGAAGTAGACCAGGGCCTTCAGGCTCACGCGGCCGACCGCGCGGGCGTTGCCCATGGAGGCGATGCCGTGGACGACCGTGCAGAAGATGATCGGTGCGATGAACATCTTCACCAGCGCGATGAAGCCGTCGCCGAGCGGTTTGAGGTCAGCACCGGCGGACGGCCACAACCCGCCCACGGCGGCGCCGAGGAGGACGGCGATCAGGCACTGGATGTAGAGGTGAGACAGCATCCGGCGGATGCGGCCCGGTGGTTGGGTGACGGTACCCGGGGCGGCGTCGTTGCGGCTCATGCGGGGCGTCCTTCCAGGACGGGAACGAGGAGTTCGGCTCGGGCGATGCGGCGGGCGGCGCGGTGCAGCAGCACCGTGGGGGACGCGCCGTCCGGTGCGGGGACGGCTTGGGTGGTGACCACGCCGGCGGGGGTGCCCAGGCGCAGCGTGCCGTCGGCGGTCTGCCGGGCTACGCGGTGGGCGAGGGTGCCAGGGGTGGTGGCGGCCGTGGCCAGGGCCACGGCGGAGGTCAGGCCGATCGCCGGGTGCGGGGCGTGCATGGAGACCATGCGCACGGCCAGGTCGTACTCGTCGTGGTTGACGAGGATGCCCTGCGTGGTGCGATAGAGCGCGGGTCGGGCGACGATGCCCGCTTTCGGTACCGCGTGGCTGACCGGATCGCCCTCGCGGGCCAGGCCCATGGCCAGCGCCGCCTGGCGGCGCAGCAGGGTCAGCGCGGGTACTGCGGTGGCGAACGCGGTGAGGGATTCCGTGCCGTCGAGGCCGAACGCCTTGGCCTCGAACAGCGCGGCCGGCGCGCCGGCGTCCACCAGTGATGCCTCGACAAGGCCGTCCGGGCCGGTCAGCTCGTCCAGTGCCCGGCCGGTCGGCAGTGCGCGGCCGGTCGTCGAGCCCGCCGGGTCCTGAAACCCGAGCAGGACCGGCACGCCCGGCGCCGAGGTACCCGGGACCACGGCCGTGCCCTCCTCCGGGGCCACCCCCGCGGGGGTGGGGATCGTGCCGGTGAGGCGGGCCCCGGTGTTGACGTTGAGCATGCGGACGGTGGTGGTGTCCGACGTGATCGGCACGAGATGGTGGTGGACGGCGTACAGGGCCACGGCGGTGGCGCAGTTGCCGCAGTTGCTGGCCCACTCCACGCGCTCGTCGCCGATCCCCACCTGCGCGAAGGCGTACTCGACATCCACGCCGGCCTGGGCCGACGCCTGTACCACGGCGGCCTTGGAGGTGGTGGAGGAGGCGCCGCCCACGCCGTCGATCTGACGGGGGTCGGCGGCGTTGAAGGCGGCGAGCAGGAGGGCATCGACGTCCACGCCCGTGGCGGCCACGTCGCGGTGGTCGAAGATCCAGCACTTGCTGGTTCCTCCGCGGATCATCTCGCCCTGCAGACGCAGCACAACCGACTCCTCACAGCCAGGGAAGGGGAAGCCCGCCGACGGTCTCGCCGTGCGTGATGTCCTCCACGGTGGGTTACGGCAGCGTGAAGTACAATCTCGGAAATCTGCATGGCTATTAAGGTGAAGTGAACGCTGGAGGTGGCGGCATGCTCGATGTCCGGCGCATCCTGCTGTTCACGGAGGTCGCCCGGCGCGGATCGGTGACCGCGACAGCCCGCGCCCTCAACTACACCCCGTCAGCGGTATCGCAGCAGATCAGCCGCCTGGAAACGGAGGCAGGCCAGCCTTTGCTGGAACGCCACGCCCGGGGCGTCACCCTCACCGATGCCGGACGGGCGCTGGCCGAACGAGGGCAACGGATCGAACGCGAACTGCAGGCCGCGGAAAACGAACTCGCCGACTACGCCGGCCTGCGCGCGGGCACCCTGCGCATCGGCACCTTCCCCACCGTCGGCGCCTCGCTCCTCCCGCAGGCCGTGATCGCCTTCCGGGACGCCCACCCCGACGTACGGCTGACCGTCCGCAGCGCCCGCATCGCCGGGCTCTGGACGATGCTGGAGAACCGGGAGATCGAGATGTCCCTCATGTGGGACTACGACTGGAGCCGAATCGACCGGGAGGACATTGTCATCACCCCACTCCTCGATGACCCGCCGGCCCTTCTCGTCAGCGACCACCATCCACTCGCCGGCCGCGACGCCGCCTCACTCGCCGACTTCGCACACGACCCCTGGATCACCCGCGCCGACCATCACCCGGTGGCCGAAGCCCTCGTCCGCGGCTGTCGCGCCGTCGGCTTCGAGCCCCACATCGCCTACGAGGCCCACGACTACCAGGAAGCCCAGGCCATGGTCGCCGCCGGCATCGGCGTCGCCCTTGCTCCCACCCTGGCCCTGGAGGGCATCCGACCCGGCGTGAACGTCCTGCCCCTCCAACCGCCGGCACCCGTCCGCCGCATCCTCCTGGTTCGCATGACCGACCACTCGCTCACCCCCGCCGCCCTTACCTTCGCCGGGCTCCTCCGCGACGCCGCCGCAGCCCGAACGCTGACATTGACACCGAACCACGCCCACCGGCCATGACACCGTCGCACTCACCGCTGAGAATCCAGGCCCCCGCACTTCGGTGTTGGACGTGGGCCACCGTCGGCGGCAAGCAACCTGGCCATACGTTGGGGCTCTCGGCCTGTATCTGACGCACCGCGTCGGAATCCACTCCGTCATGGCAGTGCCGCTGCGGGCACGCGGGGTGACCCTGGGATCGGCCCTGTTCTTCCGCCACCGCACCCCGGACCCCTTGGGCGAGGCGTGAAAAATTCTGTGGCTCTTCGCGGCAACCTTTTCGGCCTCTGGGACCACTCGGTGTTGTCCGGCCAGGTGGTCGGTCAGATGCAGCGGCTGAAAGAGAGCACAGGCGTGTCCCTGGAACGAGAGCACAGACATGTCCCCGGCCCACCCACGTCATCGGTGGCGTCCCCCGTCGGCGGCCACCGTGCCGACGGGGGCGCGCGCGGTGGCCGCCCGAAGCATCGTGGCCGTCGGTTGCTCGCGCGTCGGGGTCTCTGGGCGGGTCTCACCATGGTGGTCGTGGCCGGCTCGGCTGTCGTGGTCAGCCAGGCTTCGGCGCAGCCGAAGACCCTGGATCCGAAGAAGTGGTACGTGCTGGTCAACCGCAACAGCGGCAAGGTGCTGGACGACCGCGCCTCCGCCAAGAACGACGGCGCGGCGGTGGTGCAGTGGAGCCGTCATGGCGGGGCCAACCAGCAGTGGCGGTTCATCGACGCGGGTGACGGGTACTACCGGCTGCAGAACCGGAACTCCGGCAAGGTGCTGGACGACCTCGGCTGGTCGAAGACCGCCGGCTCCGCCATCGTGCAGTGGAAAGACCTGAACGGCACCAACCAGCAGTTCAAACTGGCGAAGTCGTCGGACGGCTACGTGCGTCTGGTCAATCGCTTCAGTGGCATGGCCGTCGATGTCCACAACGCCGCCAAGGCCGACGGGAGCCACGTCGTCCAGAACCGCGACCGGGGCGGCGCCGATCAGCAGTGGCAACTCGTCCCGGCCGGGAGTGTCGGCAGCGCCGGTACGCCCTCCGCGCCGAGCAGCAGCGTTCCCGCCAGCCCGGCTCCGGGCAGCTCGCACCCGTCGTCGACGCCGTCTCCCGTGGCCGGTGGCGGCAGCTCGACGACACGCTTCATGGGCAGCAGCACGGTGCTCATCGGCGGCTCGATGTCCGACGCCTCGGCGGCCGCCGCGCCGTTCGACGTGCGGTACGCCTATGTGCACAGCCAGCCCGCGCCCTCGTCGGACTACTACTCGGCGGCGCGCTGCCACGACGACTGGTCGGGTTGGTGGGGCTGCTGGAACGGCAGCACCACGGCGCCCGGCACTTACGTGACCTGGCGGGACTCCGTGGCGGCCCAGGCGACGTACAAGGGCAGCGCGCGTCCGCAGAAGATGCTCTGGACCTGGTACTCGTTGCGCGACCTCGGGGATGCGGCAGGCGAGGGCGACGGTCCGGGCGAGGTCAAGGCCATCAACCGGCTCGACCTGCTCACCCGGTACCTCAACGACTACCGGTTCTTCCTCCAGAAGATCGGCACGTCGCACGAAGCGATCGACCTTGAGCCCGACTTCTGGGGCTACGTCCGGTCGCTCGGCAATCCGCACCAGGTTCCCGCACAGGTCGCGGGCGCGAATCCGACGGATTGCGGATCGCAGGAGAACAGCGCCGCCGGACTCTCCCGCTGCCTGATCTCGATGGCGCACAAGTACGCGCCGAACACCGCCGTGGGGCTCCACCTTTCCTGCTTCGACTGGCAGACCGACACACAGGCGTGCGTCAAGGACTACGCGAACCTCGGGGCGCAGAACGCCGACTTCCTGGCCACCGATGTGTCGGACCGCGACGCGGGCTGGTACGCACAGCCGGCCCACGGCGGCAGTGACCACTTCTGGACCGACCAGAAGGCCGACGCCGCACTGCAGTTCTACAAGACGATGGCCGAGTCCGTGGGCAAGCCGGTGGTTCTGTGGCAGATCCCCGTGGGCAACTTGGCGCAGAACAACACCCTCAACCATTACAAGGACGACAAGGTGGACTGGCTCTTCGGGCACCTGGACCAGGTCGCGAAAGCCCATGTCGCCGGCCTGCTCTTCGGCCCAGGACAGCAGGAACAGACCTCGGTCGAAACCGACGGCGGAAACCTGATCAACAAGACGATCGCGTACCACAACTCGGGCGGTACAGCACTCAAGTAGGCGAAGCTGACGAATGCGCCCCCATCGCTTCGACGGGGGCGCATTTCGCCGTCTTCGCCGGGCTGAGGACTTCTCCGGGCGGCGCCGGCCGTGCCGCCGTCGGTGCGGGCGCCGATCGAGGCGGCCTCGGCGAAGGGGATGACCGTGCTGACAGGTGACGGCGGGGAAGCCGAGTTCGACCGCGAGGCCGGGGGAGTGCGGGCCGTCCCGGTCGATCAATGCGTCGCTGCGGCGGAAGGTGAATGCGGCCCGGGACGCCGGCGCCCACGCCGCGCAGGACCAGGAGCACACCCATCAGCCCGACAAGCCTCGCCGAGCCTCCGTCTGATCCTCGAACGATGGGAACCCCAGCCGGCGCACGGCTGGGGTTCCTCGACGAGGCGGTGAGTAGCGGTCAGCGCTGCAGGGTGAGGACGCCCGGCCGCCACGGCAGTCGGTCGTAGGGGCCGCTCGCCGCAGGGGACTTGCCCTGGTAGAGGAACTGCAGGTTGCAGGGGTCGACGGTCATGGTCTGGTCGGGGTTGTTGCGGACCAGGTCACCATGGCTGATGTCGTTGGTCCAGGTGGCACCGCTGTTGGCCTTGCCCGCGAAGGGGTTGCTCTCAGTGGCCGCCTGCGGGGTCCAGGAACCGCTCAGGCTGGTGGCGGTGAACGAGCGGAAGTAGCGCTGCTCGTTCGCCCCCCGTGCCTCGACGATCATGAGGTACTGGTTCTGGCCCTGGACCCTGTAGACCTGCGGCGCCTCGAACAGGTTCTTGACCGTGTCGCTCATGACCGTCGTGTACGAGGAGCCGAAGCTGCCCGGGAAGTTCCCGATCGGCATGCTCGCCCGGTAGATCTTGCCGTTGTCGCCGGCGAAGAACAGGTACATGTTCTTGTCGTCGGCGATCAGGGTCTGGTCGATCGGGCCGGTGGCGGATTCGGTGCTGGGGATGCTGCCGGTGAACAGCGGCTGCGGCGCGGACCAGCCATTGGGGTTGGTGGGGTCGCTCGACGTGCGGTAGACGAAGGTCGACGCGCCCCACTGGGACGCCAGCACCCAGATGTTCCTGGGCGCGAAGTAGAACAGTGTGGGCGCCACCGCTTTCTGGCTCATGCCGGTCTGGCCGGCCGAGGCCATGTCCGACCAGTTCGTGAAGGGCTTGAACATCATCGAGCCGTACGACGATCCCGCCACGTTCGACGCGTAGACCAGGTGCTTGCCGGTGTACGTCACGGTGGTGAAGTCCTTCACCGCGTCCCACCCGTTCGCCGGCTGCGCCAACGCACCCGTCGACGTCCACCGGTACGTCGACGGAAGAGCACACGTGTTGCTCTTCGGCGCCGCGGTCGGCTTGAAGTTCCAGTGCTGGTTGGCGCCGCCGCCGTTGGTGTCCCAGATCTGGACGGGAGTGCCGTTGGCGGTCCGACCGCCGGGGATCTCCAGTGCCCGGCCGCTGGCGACGTTGGTCAGCGTGTAGGAGCCGTCACTGTTCCGGGCGGCCCGCCAGTGCTGGTTGGCGCCACCGTTGGAGTCCCAGACCGTCATCCTCGTCCCGTTGGCCGTCTGGTTGCCCGGCTCGTCCAGTACCCGGCCGCCGGCGACGTTGGTCAGCGTGTAGGAGCCGTCGCTGTTCCGGGCGGCCCGCCACTGCTGGTTGGAGGCACCGCCGGCGTCCCACACCTGGAGCGGGGTGCCATTGCCCTTGTATCCCGCGGGCTCGTCGAGAACGCGCCCGGCGGCCGCGTTGGAGATCGTGTAGACGGTGCCGGAGGTGATGCCCCTGGCCGTCGTGCCGCCGCCCGCCGTGCCCCCGCCGCTGCTGCCGCCCAGGGCGGTGAGCACCGCGTCGTAGGCGGGCTTCTTGTTGCCGCCCGCATCGAACAGCAGCGGGTTCTCACCGGTGCGCCACGAGTCGCTGTCCCTGATCCCCCACACTGTGATGCCCGTGCAGCGGGCGACGCTCCTGCACGCCTGGACGGCGTTGGCGTACGCCGTCGGCGACGCCTGCGCGATGTCGAGCTCGGTGATCTGGACGTCCACGCCGAGCGCGGCGAACTTGGACAGGGTGGTCTGGTAGCCGGCCGGCGGGCCGCCTGCGCCGAAGTGGCTCTGGAAGCCGACGCAGTCGATCGGTACACCGCGGGACTTGAAGTCCTTGACCATCGCGTAGACGCCCTGCGTCTTGGCGTCGGTCCAGTTCTCGATGTTGTAGTCGTTGTAGCAGAGCTTGGCCGAGGGATCGGCGGCCCGCGCGGTGCGGAACGCCTCCTCGATGAAGCCGTTGCCCAGCACGTCCTGGAAGACCGAGCCGCGGTGCTGACCGCTGCCGCCGTCGGCGAACGCCTCGTTGACCACGTCCCAGGCGTAGATCTTGCCCTTGAAGTGGGTCATCTCGGTGGTGATGTGGTTGTCCATCACCCTACGCAGGGTGTTGGCGTCGGTGATGGACTTGACCCAGCTTGGCAGTTGGGAGTGCCAGACCAGGGTGTGCCCGCGCAATCGCTGGCCGTGCGCGGTGGCGTGGCCCACGATCGAGTCGGCGGGGGCGAAGTCGAAGTTCCCGCGGGAGGGTTCGGTGGTGTCCCACTTCATCTCGTTCTCCGGGGTGATCATGTTGAATTCCCGGTCGAGAAGGGCGGAGTACGTCGAGTCGCCGAGCCTGCCCGAGGCCACTGCCGTGCCGAAGTAGCGGCCGCTGCCGGCCGCTGCACCGGCCAGCGGGCGGGCCTTCGGTGTGTGTGCGGCCTGGGCGACCAGGGGTACGGCAGCACCCGCGGCGGCGAGGACCAATGCGGCGGCGAGCACGCGGCGGGTTGCCGGACGGCGGCGATGAGAGCGGTTCTGATCTGACAACGGCATGTCCTTCTGGCACAGCGGGCCTTGATCCGGCCCCGGTCATCCGCCAGTTGCCGCCACGCACACAAAGGTTGCCGCGATCGAGGGAAGAATTCTCACGGCCGCCGTCGCCATCCCCAACCCGGCTCCACGGCGACCTGCAGGCCACCATGAAGGCCACCTACGGCGACGGGACCAACGCCGGGCCGGCCGACTGGACCCCGTACCAGCGGTTCGGGTACTTGTTCTGCCATCGAGCTTGTCCGGCAAGGGGACCTCGTCCCCTTGCCGCACAGCGGCGTTCACCGGGCCGGGACGAACCCTCCCCGGACCGACGCGGAGCCGCCCGAACCCTGCCCGTCGACGCGGTAGCCGTCGCCCGCGGCACTGCGGACACCGGTGCCGTTGTTGAACTGCGCGGCGAACTCATGGCTCCCGGCCGGCACGGTCAGGCCCGGCTTGAGGACCCAGCGGTAGACCAGCGTGCCGCCGGCCTCCTGGACGGTGACGGTGAAGTCACCACTCGGCAGGGTCTGCCAGGTGCCGGTGTTCTTCACCCCGCCGGTCTGCACGATCCGCATCTCGACCGTGAGCGAGGTGAGCGGCTGGGTCGTCTTGAGGGCGAGGTTGCTCTGCGTCCAGTAGACGGTGCTGCCCGAGTCCACCGAGCCGGCCGACCACAGCGGCCCGTTCTGGCTCTCGCCGGCGGCCGGCGATGGACTGGTGGCCGGCGGAGTCGGGCGCGAGCTGCCCGGGGTGGTGGCCGGGGCCGGCGCGACGGGGGTGGGGCGGGCCGGTGTCGGGTGCGGGGAGCTGACGGTCGGGGACGGGGTGGCAGGCGTGGTCACGGTGGGCGACGGCGACGGGGTGGCGACGATGGCGGCGACGGCGAGGCCGCCGGTCGCCAGGATGCCGGTGGCGGCGAGCCCGGCGAGCGCGACCCTGGTCCCGGACCTCGCGAACGGCCGCGCGCGGTGACGGACGGCGGGGCCGGCCATGCCGCGTTGCACCCGGGCCAGCATCCTCGCACGGTCGGGCCGGTGGGCCTCGGCGGCCTCGCGCAGCTGACGGTCGATCTCCTCGTTCACCGGTTCCTCCTCCCCGCCACCAGGTCCCCGGCCGCTCGTGCGCCCAGTATCCTTTCCAGCTCGGCCATTCCCTTCGAGGTCTGGCTCTTCACCGTTCCGACCGAGATGCCCAGCGCCGCCGCCGTGTCCTTCTCCGACAGGTCGAAGGCGTGCCGCAGCACCACGCAGGCGCGCTTGCGGAACGGCAGCCGGGCGAGCGCCGCGCGGACGTCCAGCACGGCCGCCGTGTCCGGCCCGTCCACCTTCTCGGGGCTGCGGGACCAGAACAGCGTGATCCGGCGTCGCTCGCGCACCGCGCTGCGGATCCGTCCCCGCGCCAGGTTGGCCACCACACCGCGGGCGTAGGCGAGCGGGTGGTCGGCCTGCCGCAACCGGTCCCAGCGCTGCCACAGGGCGACCAGGGCATCCGCCGCGAGGTCGTCCGCCGCGTCGGTCTCACCGGTCAGGAGGTGTGCCAGACGGGCGAGTTCGGCATAGTGGCGTTCGAAGAATTCGTGGAACTCCGCGGACGCGTCATCGAGGACCATCCCCCGGTCGCCCTCTCCTGGCAATGATGTGCGCGTTGGTTGCGCGTTTAACAACGGGGAGCGCAGCCTAACAGTGCCCAGCCCGGGATTCGAACAGCGGTCGCGCTCGGTTGCGGGGCGGTGAAGGCTGACCGGCGGGCTGGTCAATGCCGGGCGAACCGGACACCGGTCGGCTGCGCGACGTCCGGCTGCACGGCGGTGCCGTCGACGGTCAGCCGCTCCCCGTGGATGTCGGTGATCCTGACACCGGTTCCGCTCCCCGGGGGACGGGACGCCGGCACACCGACGTCCAGCAGCGCCAAGGGAATGCCCATGACCAGTCCGCGCCCGCGCCACGGTTGCGGCGCGGCGTGCTTCGTTGCCCTCATGCCCGTCCATCCGGTAGTTCGACTCGGCCTTCCGGATCACAGTTGCCGCAGAGGACGAGAAGGTTGCCGCCCCGACGCTGTTTTCCCGGCGACCGGTGCCCGGCACAAAAGGGAACCGTTCCCCAGGACCCAGATGGCTTCCGTACGGAGAACTTCTCCGGGTTTCTGAGATCCCGGTGGCCGGCCACCGGTCTTCACGTCCGTAAGGATCACCAGCACTTCAGGAAGCACCCTGACTCGATGAATCGATCTTGGCACCTTGTCCTGGCGTCGGCTCTCGTCGCGGGAGCCGTCACACCGGTGGTCGCGGTGGGCAGCGCGGTCGCCGCGGACGGCGACATCACCTCGGCCGTCCTGGCGAACCGTGATGTCGTCCTGACCGGTGACGCGGTCGTGCGCGTCCCGCAGGGAACCCACACGTACACCGGTGTGATCAGCGGTGAAGGAGCCCTTCGCGTGTCCGGCAGCGGCACGCTGGTCCTCGCCAAGGACAGCACCTTCACCCTGCCGCACTCCCGGCAGCACCAGAGGGTCCAGGTCCCGGGCGGCAACCACCCGTACGTCGTGGTCGGCAGTCCCGACGAGCCCGCGGTCACCGTGGACGCGGGGGCGACCCTCCAGTACGGCACCGGCGGTACGACCGGCCTGATCGGGTCCTTCCCGTACAACACGCCCGGTTACCAGCAGAACCAGGACAACATCCGGGTGGACGGCACCCTGCGTCTGTCGCTGACCCGGCTGTTCAACCTGGGCATCATCAGCGGCTCCGGCCTGGTCACCCAGCCCCGGAACATGTGGGGAACGCTCCAGGTCTGCGGCACCAACCCGTTCTCCGGCATCTTCGACAACGGCACGGGCGTCAACTTCGCGAGCACCACCTGTGCCGCCGACCTGCCCAACGCCCGCTCCGTCGTCAACCGCGGCTCATGGATCATCGACACCCCGCTCGACCACACTGTCGTACAGCGGCAGAACTTCTACAGCCACGAGTACGGCAACGACGTCAATGTGCACTCCCGCCCGGGCAGCAAGGTGATCCTCACCGGCGTCTACAGCTGGAGCGACAGCGGCGACGGGGCGGCGCCGTCGCTGAGCGACCCCGGACTGAACTGGCGGCCCGTGGCCCACAACCTGAACAAGCGCGGCACCAACATCGAGGGCGCCGACGTCCAGTGGGGCGACGGAACAACGCACCGGATCTTCATGCCCGGCACGGCGCAGACGGTCTACATCAACCTGCACGCCAGACGGCAGCGCTCCCGGCTCACCTTCGACTACAACGGACCGGTGACCCTGGGCGCGCCCATCGGCGGCGGCATGTATCACGACACCCTCAGCGCTCCCGGCGCCGGGGACGTCGTCATCGCCGGCACCAACGGCAACGACGTGACCTTCGCGGCAGCGCAGTACTACGACGGATCCACCACCATCGACAGGAACGCGACCCTCCGTCTCGGCTCCGGGGCCGCGGGCGGCGACGGGAGCCTCCACACCGGCGGAGCCCTCGACAAAGTGATCGACAACGGTTCACTCGTGATCCGCAACACCGGGACACCCATCTCCCTCCCGGCGGTGACCGGTGCCGGATCGGTGACGCAGAGCGGAGCCGCGGCCACCACCGTCACCAGTGCCGCCTACACCGGCGCCACCACCGTGGCCAAAGGCCGGCTGATCGTCTCCGGGACCTCTCTGCGGACATCCAGCGCGGTCTCTCTGACCGGTTCCTCGGCCGTCCTGGATCTCAGCAAGGCACGCGACACGACCCTGCGCAGGCTGCGGGTCGTCACCGGCGTGAAGATCCTCCTTCCCCGGAAATCCCCTGAGCTGACCGTCGGTTCGACGACCGCAACAGTCTCCGGTACCGGTCTCGCCATCGGCGGGGCGCGCTTCTCCGTCAGCCGGGCCGGCGCCGACACCGTGCTCACCGCTCTCCCCTCCTCCGCCGCGACGACACCGGCGCCCTCCCCGGCCCGGACCGGCCGAGCGGCCACCCCCCTGGGCGCCCCCACCGGCACCATGGCGGACACCGGCAGCGACTTGGGTGCTCTGTGGGCCGTCACAGGACTGGCGGGCGTCGTTCTCGCCGGCGTCGCCGCGGTCTTCGTCTTCGTGCGCGTCCGCTCGCGTCCGCGTACGTCCCCGCGTCACTCCCGCTGATCCCCGGCCGCCACGGATTCCACCGGCCCGCCCATGGCCGTCAGCGCTCACCCCTTACGATGAGCGCGCTGCCGCGGTGTGTGTGACACCGACGGCGATTGCCCGCGGGCCCCCGCAACCCGGCTCGGTCGGCGCGAGCGGGGCTTCGTACCCGCGTCAGGTCGAAGGGAGACCCGATGCCAAGGCATGCCGCGCCCGCGGCCGACGTGATTGCCGCGGCTCGGGCCGGCGATCGCGACGCCCTGGAAGAGCTCGGCTCCCGGACGCTTCCGCTGGTCTACAGCGTCGCGGCGCGTGCGCACCCGTACCGCGACGACGTCGACGACATCGTCCAGGAGACGATGATGCGCATCCTGCGCGGCATCGGGGGACTGGAGCGCCCGGAGGCGTTCCGGTCCTGGGTGATCACCATCACCGTGAACGAGGTCCGCGACCACATCCGCAGGCGCGGCAGGAGGGAGACGACGGGAGCGGCGTTCGACGCGGCTGAACACCGGCCCGACCCGGCCGCCGACTTCGCCGAGGGGGTCATCCTCGACCTGCGGCTGTCCGGACAGCGCGAGGAGTCCGTGCGCGCGACCCGTTGGCTCGACGAGGACGACCGGGAGCTGCTGTCACTGTGGTGGCTGGAGACGGCCGGCCGGCTCGCCCGGCCCGAGCTCGCCTCGGCTCTGGACATGACCGGCCATCAAGCGGCTGTACGGGTGCAACGCATGAAGGAGCGCCTGCACACCTCCCGCGTCATCGTCCGAGCCCTCGCGGCCAGGCCCGCATGCGGGGAACTGACCCGGCTGACCGTGGACTGGAACGGGGCCCCCAGCGGCCTGTGGCGCAAACGCCTCGGCCGCCATGTGCGGCAGTGCCCGCGGTGCGTGCGCCACGAGGAAGGCATGCTGGCCCCGGAAGGACTGCTGGCGTCCCTGGCCCTCCTGCCCGTGCCGGCGGCACTGCTGGCCTGGCGCCCGTGGCTGTCCGCGGGAACGCACGCGGCGGCGGCCGGCCAGGCCGGCACCACGGCCACTTCAGGCAGCGGGGGTTCCGCGACGGCGGGGACGGCAGGGACGGCAGGGACCGCCGGGGCGAGCCTCACCGCGAAGGCCGTGGTGGCGGCGAGTGCGCTGCTCGCCGTGGGCGGTGGCGTGCTCGTGTACGCGGCCCCATGGTCCAGCCCGTCGGCGCGTCCGGCCACCGCCCCGACGGCTTCCGGCCGCCCGGCACCCGCGCCCTCGCCCACCGCATCGGCATCGGCATCCGCATCACCGTCACGGCCGGCACCGGTACTGGGCTCGGCCGTCCCGCATCCCTCGCCCCGGCCGCGGTACGGGTCCGTGGTCGACACCGTGGACAGCGCGCCACCGCCGGACCGGCCGCCCGCCGCATTGCCCCACCGCCCGCAGACCGCGGTGACGATGACGGGGCTCAAGAGACACCTGGACGGCTACCAGCTCGTCCACCGCGGGGACACGGTGGTACTGCGCGGGAAGGGCTACTTCACCGTCCACTGGGACGTGATGTACGGGCTGCGCCCCGGGCTGCTGACCATGCCCTCGTGGACCGGACTGCGGGGAAGGCTGTTCCACGTGGCCTCGGGCGGCGGCCACCGCATGGACGACCGTCAGCCGGGCGCCACCGCCGGCGGCACCTGGATGGGCAACCGGCAGCAAGGACTGATCACCCTGCCGCCGGGAGCCCAGCAGATGTGGCAGAACGAGTACTACTACCTCGACGGCAGCGTCACACTCCACCTCAACGAGACCCAGGCCGACTACAACCTCGACGTCCTGCCCTCCTCCTGGCAGGAGACAGCCGACGACATCGCCAGTCCCCCGTCCCCGCACTCCGCCGACCGCGAACGGTACGGACTCGTGCGCGACACCGGCCGCGACGACGCCCCCGTACCGCAGTACACCACCCGCTCCACGCCGACCGAGGCGGGCACCGTACCCCAGCGCTCCGTCGTGTCCTGACCATGGGCGGTTGCCCAGGCAGACCGCCGCCCTTGCCACCAGGTCCTCGGCGAGGGGAAGGTCGTCCTCGTCGAAGCTCTCCGGAGTCTCCCGCATGCGGGTGAACCACACCACGCCGAGGGTCGTGCCCCTGGCTGTCACCGGCACGATGATCCATGAGTGCGGGCCCATCCGCCGGACCCTCGCCCGCCGCTCGGAGGTCGCGTCGATCTCGTGGCAGGTGCGGATCGGCGGGGCGGCAGGTGCTCTCTGCGCCGCAGCGGCCCATGCCGTACGGACGCACTCAGCGCCATCTCGCCAGTACCCGACCTGGATGCTTCGGGCGAGGTCCGGGGCTTGGCGTCACGACAGCCGCGCAGAGATTCGGAGCCGGCCCGCAGCCGCTGAGGCGCCCGGTAGGAACTCAGCCTCGGCGCGATCAATGACCGGAGGGAGCCACTGGGCTGCGACCCTTCAGGCCCGGCGGCCGCGGATGCCGAAGCCGTCCTCCACGGCGGTTGCGAGGACTGCTGACGCCTGCCGACGGCACTGCCGCCTGCAGCCTCGTCGGCGCGTCTGTCGTTGTCAGAGCCAGTCCTTGTCATCGTCTGCAGCTGCGGCTCTTTCCCCCGGTTCCGCCGCGCGCCGCCGTGCCCGGGCGGCGAGCCGGCCTTGATGCCGCTCACGTCATGAGGGCCTCACCTCGGGGCAGGGGCCACGTGATTTTTTGTCACACCTTGATCAGGTGCATCTCCTGACGTGAACTGCCGTCTGCGTGGCGATCCTATGATGGCCAAAAGTGTTGACTTGAGGGGGAGTTGACGACAGTGTCACGAAGATCGCTTGCTTTCGTCGGGGTGGCCGCGCTGGTACCGCTGGTCGCTTCGGCCGCCGCCGCGCAGGCGGCGTCGGGCTCGCTGACGGTCACCACGCTGGGGCGGCACGGCGGCAAGGTCTCGACGACGGTCACCGTCGTCGCCGTGCCGTCCGGGCAGACGTACAGTGTCAAGTCCGGCAAGCGGATCAGCCTGCCGTCGGGGCGCTACCTCGCGATGACCGACATATACGAGAGCACTACCGACGGTCTGGGCACCGACACCATCGGCGCGCAGGTCGTGACGGTGTCGGGCAGCAAGTCGGTGACGCTCGACGCGCGTAAGGGCAAGCCTGTCAAGGTGTCACTCGACACGCCTGCCGACGTGACCGGGCCGCCCCGGATCAGCGCGCAGGTGTGTGCCGCCACTATGGACATGCCCTCCGCCTTCAGCGCGGGTGGCTGGAACGACGAGGGAGCCCTCTACGCCATCCCGAACTCCTCCAAGCTGCTGCAGTTCGGGTACCTCGCGCAGTGGTCGGGCAACGACAGCTATGTCGCCGTGAAGAAGACCACGGGCATCCCGGCGGCGCCCGGCGGCTCGTTCAAGCGGTCGGGGCTTGCGACGATGCGCTTCTCGGTGCGCGCCGGAACGCAGATGGGTACTCAGGTCGACACCGCGCTCCAGGCGACGCCGAAGACCGATGACTGCACGACCGACCTGATGGCCCAGGTGCGCGACGACAACGCCCCGTACAGCACCACCGTCCATCTGACTCCCGGAACCTGGCAGCCGCGCGACGACATCTTCGGCAGCAACGGCGACGACGTCAGCGGCGGCTTTCCGAAGCTCAGGACTCTGAAGGCGGGGCAGAGCCTCACCCAGTCCTTCGGTCGGGCCGCATGGGGCCCCATGCGCAATCTGCCGCTGCTCGGGCAGAAGTCCGTCACCTTGTCTGCGGACGCCCTGATCGGCGACCTCGACATCGGCGGCGACTGGGGGGACATAACGAAGGAGACGGTGGTCCTGTCCAAGGGCAGCACCACGGTCAAGAAGCAGACTCTGACCGACTGGCGCACCGGGCCCGCCGAGTTCGATGGCCCTGTCCGCTCGGCCGGCTGGTATCGCCTGACCGTCGACGCCCACCGTTACCGCCCGGGCATCACCTTCCCGGCCGGCATGCTGTCGCCGCGGGCGACCCTCGACTGGCACTTCAAGGTGTCCGACCCGGCCAAGGCGATGGTCGCGCCCGTCTTCCTCACCCGCTTTCTGCCGACCGGGCTGAACAGCCACAACCAGGCCGCGCCGAACAGCACCACGACGGTCGACGTGAGCGCCGGGCGCGCCTCCCAGGGCCCCGACATCAAGCTCACCAAGGTGACCGCCAAGTCCGTCCGGGTCTGGTCGTCCTCCGACGGCGGCAAGACCTGGAAGGCGGCGACCGTCAAGCGGTCCGGATCGGCCTGGCAGGCGTCCGTCCACAACCCGGCGTCCGGCGCCGTCGCCCTGCGCTCCGAGGTGACGGACTCCGCCGGAGACAGCTCGGTTGAGACGGTGTACCGGGCGTACGCCATAGGCTGAGGGTGTTGCTCCCTTGATGGTCCGACGGCCCGGAGGAATCCGACATCCGGGCCACGCCCGACTGACAGAGTCCGCCGCTCTGCCGCTGCCTCATGTGCCCGTGCAAGGCCGTCTCGTCGGCCAACGCTTCTTTCCGGACTGGGTCGTGCATCCGCCACAGAGGACGGCCTGCGGCGACTCGTCTCGGAGGGCGTGCCCGGAGCGTGCCCTTCAGACCGGTCGACCACGGTCGGCAGCAGCGCGAACCTGCCCCTTGAGGGCGGCACATCGGAGCGTAGACGCCTAGAAGAACCCCGGGTTTCCCGAGCGCCGTCGCTTCCCGAGCCGAGAGCGCGAGTTCGATTCTCGTCACCCGCTCCATGATGAGACCCCAGTCAGTGACCTGGGGTCTGTGTGTTGCTGGAGCCCCCCGGACGCCTACCCGTCGAGCACCACGAAGATCGGGCGCGGGGAGGGCACGGGTGCTGGGTGGATGCCACGCAGCCCCCGCTCACGTTTGCCGAAGGGCGCCGACGGCCTGAGGTTTCGTGGCCGACTTGGCACGTGTGCGCATGTCCTGGCCCTCGGCCTGCCGTTCCCTCGGTGAGGCCGGGTCACGTGCCCCTGCGCCTGAACGCGACGGCTGGCCAGGTCCCGTCTGTGGACGGGACTTCAGTACCAGGACGCTCGCGTCAAAGTGGCGGATCGTCGGGCAGCACCCGGAATGCCTTGTGGCGGCCCAGCGGGCAGACAGCCCGGAAGTCGTACCGGGCGAGGGTGGGAATCGCGTCCAAGTGCGGAGCTCGATCGGCCCGCGGGCCGCAAGACCGCCGCGGTCGCCCCGCCGGAACCGCCGTGTGGCCTTCCTCTCGCTGCCAGGGTCTCGGCGCGTTCGTCGGCATGTCGTCAGCTGATGGCGACGGCAGCCGCGCCCAAGCCGTCGAAGGAGGTCACGGCGCTGCGACCGGACAGGCTCGACGGCAACAGTGCGGGCCGGGAGAGCAATTCCTGTGGTCGGGAAGTGAGAAATCGACACGGCGCACGAGAAGTATTCCTGAGGTGGGAGACGGCCGGGAATTGTTCAACGTGTGGGGTCGCTCACGGCGTGCTACTGTCAGTATCAGTTGCAGGTGTGGTTGCCAGAATGGTTTTTCCGGCGGCTGATCATCACGGCGACACGGAAAGCGCACAGAGCGTATTCCTGACACCGTCTCCGAAGGAGAAACAAAATGGCTACTGGCACCGTGAAGTGGTTCAACGCGGAAAAGGGCTTCGGTTTCATCGAGCAGGACGGCGGCGGCCCCGACGTCTTCGCCCACTACTCCAACATCGCCGCCCAGGGCTTCCGTGAGCTGCTGGAAGGCCAGAAGGTGTCGTTCGACATCGCGCAGGGCCAGAAGGGCCCGACGGCCGAGAACATCGTTCCCGCGTGACGCGTCGGCACTGACGCATACTTCGCAGCTGGGGCCCGCACCTTGGGGTGCGGGCCCCAGCTCGCTTCATTTTCAGGGCGATTCAGCCCTGTTTTTTCGGCTCGTTCTCGCGATTCTCTGCGCCGCTCGTTCTGCTGCGGAAATTCCTTGATACGCGCCCACGTCGAGGAAGGTTCCACATGAACCGTGCACGCACGACGCGCACACGCACGACTCGCACATACGACCGCGTCGGAGGAAGTGCTGGCGTCGGCCGCTCCGGCGTTCGGAGCCGCTCCACGGGCAACGGAAACCGGCGGGCCGCACAAGGCGAGTTCGCACCGCCGAAGACGACCACACCGGCGTTGCCCGCCGTCGAGACGTTCGCCGATCTCGCCATGCCGACGCCGTTGCTGGCCGCGCTCGGCCACGAGGGCGTGACCGTACCGTTCCCCATCCAGGCGGCGACCCTGCCGAACTCCTTGGCCGGCCGTGACGTACTCGGTCGTGGCCGTACCGGGTCGGGCAAGACGCTCGCCTTCGGCCTCGCGGTAATGGCCCGCACGGCAGGCCGGCGCGCCGAACCACGGGAGCCGCTGGCCCTGATCCTCGTACCCACCCGTGAACTCGCCCAGCAGGTCACCGACGCGCTCACCCCGTATGCCCGCGCCGTCCGGCTGCGGCTGGCCACTGTGGTCGGCGGAATGTCGATCGGCAGGCAGGCGAGTGCGCTGCGGGCCGGGGCCGAGGTCGTCGTCGCGACACCGGGGCGGCTCAAGGACCTGATCGACCGGGGCGACTGCCGACTGCGGGACGTCGCCGTCACTGTCCTGGACGAGGCCGACCAGATGACCGACATGGGCTTCATGCCCCAGGTCACCGCCCTGCTCGACCAGGTGCGGCCGGAGGGCCAGCGGATGCTCTTCTCGGCGACCCTGGACCGTAACGTGGACCTGTTGGTCCGTCGCTACCTGACCGATCCGGTGGTCCACTCCGTCGACCCGTCGGCCGGTGCCGTCACCACGATGGAGCACCACGTACTCCACGTGCACGACGCGGACAAGCACCGGACGACCACCGAGATCGCGGCACGGGACGGCCGGGTCATCATGTTCCTGGACACCAAGCACGCCGTGGACCGGTTGACCGAGCACCTCCTCAGCAGCGGCGTCCGCGCCGCCGCCCTGCACGGTGGCAGGTCCCAGCCGCAGCGCACCCGGACCCTGGCCCAGTTCAAGGACGGTCACGTCACGGTGCTGGTCGCCACCAACGTCGCGGCCCGCGGCATCCACGTCGACAACCTCGACCTGGTCGTCAACGTGGATCCGCCCGGCGACCACAAGGACTACCTGCACCGTGGCGGTCGTACGGCCCGTGCGGGGGAGTCCGGCAGCGTCGTCACCTTGGTGACACCCGGCCAGCGCCGCGGCATGAGCCGACTGATGGCCTCGGCCGGCATCTCACCGCGCATCACTCCGGTGCGCTCGGGTGAGGCGGAGCTGAGCCGCATCACCGGCGCCCAGGCGCCGTCCGGTGTCCCGGTCGTCATCACCGCTCCGGCCGTGGAGCGTCCCCGCCGCACGTCTTCCCCGTCCCGTGGCCGTCAGGGCCGCACGGGCCAGGGGCGGCCCGCCGGCGCGGCGGTGCGCCGCCGGGCACAGCGGCGCACCGCCGTCGACTCGGCGGCCTAGACCCGGCACGACCCCGGAGCCGCAGCGGTCTCCCCAGGCCGCAATGGCCACCAAGACGACCAACCCTCACCGCAGGAGGCATTTTTGACGCCCACTCAGACGCAGTGCCGCGTGGCGGACCCCGCATCGACGACCGTGGTCGACGGCATGGAAGCGTACGGGCCTCGGGTCTGTGACGACATGACCGTCGAGGTGGCTCTGGCCGTCATGGCGGGTGCACGCGTCGAGTACCTGACTGTGTGCGACGGCGACGACCAGAGCACGGGTTCGATCACTCTGGCCCGGCTCGCCGTTCTCCGTGCCAGTTCCACGTACACGGACCGCATCCGTCTGCGGGACGTCCTCGGCAGCCGGCTCCGGCCTGTTCCCGTCCGCGGCTGATCCACCCCGCCGGGGTCAGTTCCTTTCCGTCATGCCTGGGAGGCATCATGCGTTGTGTCATCGCCCGGTACCCGTTCGACCTGACCAAGATCGGGGTGCTGGCCTCGATGAAGGGCGTCAAGCCCGAGCTGGTCACAGGCGCGTCCGTGACCATCGGCCGCCGCCGCTTCCCCGCCAAGCAGGTGGGCCAGGTCACCACGGGACAGGACCGCCGTGACTTCACCGTCGGCGAAGTCACCCGGGCCATGGCGAGCCTCGGCTTCACCTGCCACGACGGCCCCGAGGCCGCGCCCGTGAGCGTTCCCCTTCCGCTCCGGACCCCGTCGGCACTGGTCGACGGCACCTGCCCTGTGGACGTGTGAGGACGGGCGGGTAACCGCCCTCAGGATCCCGGTGGGGGCTCTGTCGACGCACGTCGACAGAGCCCCCACCGCTGTGTCCTCGTCCGCTCGGAGACTCTTGGCGCAGTAGCGGGGCGGGGACGGCGTCTCACCGGTCGAAGTAGCTGAAATCGCCCACGGTCCATGCGCTGACGTCCTTGATCGCGACTCGGTACATGCCGCCCGTCTCCGGGATACCGAGGCTGCCCTGCAGGATCCGCGCGAGATGGAAGTGCAGATGCGTGGGATCTCCGCCGCGGCCGGGCCGTTCCCCTCGCGGGCCGCCGGTGAAGACGCCGGAGAACGGCCCGAGGCGGTCCGATTCCTTCAGGACCTCCGCCACCCGCTCCCTCCACACGGCCTCGGGAGCCAGCCGGCCGGTGATGACGGCGCCACCGACGACCACGGTCAGCGACATCTGATTGCTTCGCTCGGACTCCACCGCGGCGGAGAGGGCGACAAGCAGTTCATCAGGGTTCGACATGAGAGCAGATCCTATGCAGCCGCCTGCCTCGGGGCCGCCCCGCGGGGGGTGAAGCAGCTTCGCGGACGGCGGGAGGCGGTTCTTGACCGAGCGGCGAGGGGCCCCGTCCGTCGTGGCGCCGCGCGCGACGACCCAGGGGGAGGCCGTCGTCGCAGGTGGCAGGATTCCTCCTCTGCCATAGAGGTGAAATCTACTCTTGCCAGAGTAGACATTGCCTCGCGGCGTGGTTATGCTTCCTGTCGTAGAACACGGTCGAACGAGACCCGGCAGAAACGAACTGGCGGGTAGCTGTACACGAAGTTCGCAGGTCAGTGCGGCTCTCGAGCCTCGAAGCCAAGGTTTCCCAGAACGGCGACGGCGCTGGGAGCCGCACTGGGCGGCTCGCATGTCGAGGAGCTGCCGCAGCAGTACCGCAGTGCCGATTCATCCAGTGGTTGGTTCAGAGAGGAACGGAGGAGCAGACGCCATCAGGATCGCCCGGCCCGAGAAGCACTCGGCCCGGGTACCGCAAGACCCCGGAATGGATGGTGGTCCCCGGTCAAGCAGCTGCGATCCCCCGCTACCCCGCCCCTCTGCCGGGCCGGGTAGCGGAAACAGAAGGTCGGCACAGCAGTAGGGCCGACAGATGGTGTTGAATTTCCTTCGGGGCCTTGGTGCCGTACGGCACCAAGGCCCCTCGACGCGTTGCACAGCGAGGTGACATGACAGCGGACAACCCTCTTAGTGATTTTCTGGATGACGACGACTACCCCGCCTACACGATGGGCCGGGCAGCCGAGATGCTCGGCACCACCCCGGGCTTCCTTCGAGCCATCGGCGAGGCTCGTCTGATCACTCCGCTCCGCTCGGAGGGTGGGCATCGCCGGTACTCCCGCTACCAACTGCGGATCGCCGCTCGCGCCCGCGAACTCGTCGACAGGGGCACCCCGATCGAGGCCGCCTGCCGCATCGTCATCCTCGAGGACCAGCTCGAGGAAGCTCAGCGCATCAACGCCGAGTACCGTCGTGCCGCGGACGAGGCGGCCGGCAGCTCCGGTTCCAGCTGATCGCGTGGGCGCGGGCCACCCGGAGCGCCTTGTGGCGGCCACACGAGAGTACGGGCCAGAAGTCCCGCGGTCGGGGTGACGACAGCGTCGGCTGTCGCGGGAGCGACAGGGTGGAGCTGGGCCGGTTCCCGCCCATCCGGCGCACCCAGCCCTCACCGGGCCGACCTCAAGGGTGGGCATCAGGAAGGCCGTGCACCGATGCCGCGCTTCGGGTACGGCGAGCCCCACCGCCGCGCTGCGATCACATGGTGCAGCCGACGCCCAGATCAATGCCCCAGCCGGCTACGGTCGCTCCCGATGCTCGACCCACTGCTTAGGCGGCCCGCTCGAAACCACGGACCAGTTACGGCGGAGGGGCACCCTCCTCGAGCGGCAGTTCCTCGGCCCGAGTCGACGCTGTCGGTGGCCTCCGGCCGGGCGCGCATCTCGTCGAGGTGAAGCCGAGAGACCTCCATACGACGCAGTGTCCTCAGTGCCGACTGGCCCAATGGAGTGCGGCGCCAATCCAGGCCCAGTGAGCCCGAACCGACGGCAATCACGGGAAGAGACGCTTCCGGGCCACCGCCGGTGCCGATCAGCGGTGCGACGATGCCGGTTGCGGAGACGATCCCGACCATGGCCGAACCGGTGGTGAGGGACAGGAGCAGGGCGATCAGCCGGCCCAGGAGTATGAGGGCTCATCGCAGCAGAGGGTGTAGTCGGGGTCTGAAACCGCCGGTGTCAAGCAGGCTGCGCGTGATGTAGTTGGTCAGGTTGCGGAAGCCGAGGGCGGTGCCGCGGAGGTGTTCGAGTCGGCCGTTGATGGCCTCGGTCGGGCCGTTGGACGTGCCGGGTCGGTCGAAGTAGGCCAGCACGTCAGCGGCGCGCTGTTTCAGTGTTCTGCCGAGTCGACTCAGTTCGGGCAGTCCGGCCGGGACGCCGTGGCTGATCGTCTTGATGACGGCGGCGAGTTCGGTCTTGCCGGCGCGGCGGTCGGGTTGCCGGTAGGCGGACACGATGCGCTGGTAGGCACCCCAGGTCGCCTCGACCGCGGCGTACTCATCGGCGGTGAATACGCTGGTGAGTCGGGCGTGTTGGCGGTCGGTGAGCAGGCTGACACCGGTGCGCAGCACTCTGCGGATGCCGTAGAGCGGATCACCGACCCGGCCGCGGTGCCCGTAGGTGTCTTGCTGGACGCGTTGGCGGCATCGGTCCAGCGCATCGCCGGCCAGGGCGACAACATGGAAGGGGTCCATCACCGCGACTGCGTCGGGGATTTCTTCAGCTGCGGCGGTCTTGAAGCCGGTGAAGCCGTCCATGGCCACGATCTCGATCCCGTCGCGAAACGCTGGTGTCTGGGCCTCGAGCCATGTCTTGAACACCTGCTTGGATCGGCCTTCGACCATGTCCAGCAGTCTCGACGGTCCGGTGCCGTCGCGGACCGGGGTGAGGTCGATGATGACGGTGACGAACTTGTCCCCGCGGCGGGTGTGGCGCCACGCGTGCTCATCCACGCCCAAGACTTGGACACCGTCGAAGCGGGTCGGGTCGGCGATCAGCAACTGGTGGCCGGTCGCCAGGACGGCGTCGTTGACGGTGTGCCAGGACACATCGAGCCCGGCGGCGATCCGGGCGATCGACATCCGGTCGATGACGACACTCTTCAACGCCCACATCACCGCCTGCGTCGAGAGTTTCGCCCTCGGCGCGGCGGCCGCGGTCGTGTCTTGGCGCCAGACCTGCCCACACCCCGAACAGCGGTAGCGGCGGATGCGGACGTGCAGGATCGTTGCCCGCCAGCCGAGCGGGACGTGCACCAGTCGGCGCAGCACGCTGTCGCGCGGCACCCCCAGACAGCCGCAGGCATGGCACCAGTCATCAGGGTCGACCACTCGACAGAGCAACACGGCGTGGTCGGGATGCAGCTGTTGGCCGACCACTTCCAAGCCGAGGTCATCCAGCCGGCAGAACGCCGTCAGGTCAGCAGGGCAGAAGGTAGCGTCACGCACGAGCCCAGGGCGCAACCGCTGATGATCGTCCGGTGGTGTTGGGCCGATCAAGCGCGGTCGTGGAGCGTGACCTGGTAGCCGTCGGGGTCGGCGAAGGTGAAGGTCCGGCCGAAGGGGCCGTCGATCGGTGCGGAGACGATGGTGTGACCGTCGGCGACGAGCGCGTCGTGGATGGCCTGGACGTCGGTGGCGTGGAGCCAGATCGCGGCACCGATGCCGGGCTGAGCGATGGATGTGAGGTCGGTGCCGGGTATGACGTCGCGGAGTGCGAACGCGATCGGCTTCGTCTCGAAGACGACGGCGTGCGGAGGTCCGGCCGGCGAGCGGACGAGGCCCAGGTACTGCTCGTAGAACGCCTGCGAAGCGTCGAGGTCGCGCACTTGGAGCGAGATGAAGTCGGGGCCGGTGGCGGGCATGATGATACTCCTTCCTTTCGTGTCAGTTTTCTGACATGCGGCAAGCTATGTCAGAATACTGACATGAGTCAAGAAGGTGTCGGCGTCGACCTGGAGACGTCACTGGGCTACCTGCTCAAAGAAGCGTCGAGCGCCCTCCGCGCGGCCATGGAGGAAGTGCTGCGGCCGCTCGGGATGAGCGTGACGCACTACTCCTGCCTCGAGCTGCTGGCGCAACGACCGGGCTTGTCGAACTCCGAGCTCGCGCGAGGCGCGTTCGTGACACGGCAGACGATGAACGTGCTACTCCAGGCCCTGGAACGAGACGGCTACGTGACCAGGCCTGCGGAGGCACCCGTCGGGAAGGTGCTTCCCACGCGGCTCACGCCTCGCGGCCGACGAAGCCTCGAGAAGGCGAGCGCAGCCGTCCGATCCGTCGAGGCCAGAATGCTGGCCGGCCTGACCGAGACCGAGCAGTCAGACGCGTTCCGAATCCTGCAGAGCATGATCCATTCCCTGCGCGATGACAACGGGGGTGCATAGCTCGTTCCGCAGCGCACGTCTCGTCGCGCTCGGACAGGAGTGCAGCCGAGCCTGAAATCCGTGCCGGCGACCTCGAAAACCGACAGACCCGACTACACCCTCTACTGCGATGAGCCAGTATGAGGTGCCCGTCGCCTCGCATGCCACCGCCCAACTCGCGACGTCACGACACTGCGGTGCGCCCTGCCGGTGATTCGGTCAGCTCCGCCACCCGGCCGCCGCTCTTGTGCAGACGTCGGCGATCCCTGACCGGGGAGCCAATGGACGCAGTCACCACTCACCACAGTATTGATCTCTGCCGTCATTTTCGGCCGACTTACCCGTAGATGAGGGATTCGCCCGACGGAATGGTACTGCGGTACCACTCCGTCGGGCGAATTTTCTCCCGTAGTCCCACGGGTGCGACGGTGGATCTCTCTAGCCTAAGCGGGCCGGATCACAACGCAGCGAAGAGAAGCAATTTACCGCTTATCGGAGTCGATTTTGCCTTTGGTGATGGAGCAAGTCATCGACTCCAGGACCGCAGACGGGAACCCGACGTCAGCGGACCGGGCGGGAAACAGGTTTCCCGGAGCGATGTTCGTGAGAGTTGGCCAAGCTTGCGGCCACGGGGACGACATCCGTCCGACCGGTGCAGGGAGCGTTCGTCGCCGGCACCAACCCGGCCAGGGAAAACGACGCTCACCCATCCGACCACTTTCGATCCCGTGCCCTAGAGCAAAAACGAAATCTGTTCCACTGGACACGAAAAATGAGGATCACATGGTGCTGTTCAGAAATTCCTCCACGACGTTAAGTGCGGCGGCGTTCTCCGCACTGTTCCTGCTGTATGGAACACCCGCTGCCGTGGCCTCGCCGATTGACGCGGGCAACGCAGTCATTTACGAAGTCGACGTCACCGACATGCCTGCCACCAAGGAAGGCCAGCCGACGGTCGCAGTCAACCCGAGAAACCCGAAGAACCTGGTCTTCGTCTCGACCGTCTTCCCGCCGTCGCCGGGCCTGGAACCGGTCGACGGCGGGTGCTTCCTTGCCTACTCGAACGACAGGGGCGACACCTGGACCCAGGTCGCCTGGCCGCTCGGTACCGCAGCGCCCAAGTGCGGTGAGCCGAGCGTGCAGTTCGACGCGAAGGGCACCGTGTACGTGGACAACAACCAGGTCAGCTCGGGTCTGGACGCGAACCTGGTGAACCACAACCAGGTCGCGAAGTCGACGGACGGCGGCAAGACCTGGACCGACCCGGTGTCCACACCGCTGCTGCTCGGCGGTGCCCCGAAAATGCGGGTGGACGTCGCGACCGGCAAGGTCTACGCGGTCGCGGGAGCGGCGTGGGAGTACCCGAGCGCGGTCTCCGTCAGCGCGGACGGCGGCAAGACCTTCAGCAGCGACTCGCGGGTGATCCCGGGCCCGATGCCCTGCATCGAGGTGGCGCCGGGCATCCCGCTGGTCTGCGGCTATCCGGGTCGTGAGATCGCCGTGTACGGCGGGATCCTCGCGTCCGCCTCCCAGGAGGCGGGCCAGCCGGTGAACTTCCACGTCAGCCGTGACGACGGCAAGACGTGGACGAACACCACCGTCAAGGACGGCCAGGGAGCCCCTGTCGCGGCGGGCACCGGTTCTCTGGTGCCGACTCCGGGCCTGGGCGCGGCCGCCGACCCCGTCCCGTGGGTCGCCGCCGACACCTCCCACCGCGGCCGCTTCGCGGTCATGGTCCCCCGGGACTCCAACACTCTGGACGTCTACGTCACCCCGGACGCCGGCAAGACCTGGAACGGCCCGGCGACGATCGCCACCCCCGATGCCCAGCGTCCGGCGATCGACTTCGGTGCCAACGGCGACCTGGGTGTCATGTGGCGGACCACCACGGGTGACGCGTTCTCGGTCGTCTCCTTCGACCATGGACGCTCGTTCAGCGCCCCGGTGCAGGTCAACCACGTGACCGAGCCGGTCGGGGAGACGGGCCCTCCCGGTGACCGTTGGTCGGGCATCACCCTGACGGACAAGTACGCCTACGTCACCTGGGCCGACGGGCGGAACAACTCCTCCCTCGACTCGATCATCAGCCGGGTGCCGCTGAAGCTGTACAAGCGCCCGGCCTCGAAGGCGACGAACTGACAGCAGTCCTCCGCATGACAATGGTCCGCCGAGGCGCCTCGGCGAACCATTGTCATGCAACCAACACAGGTCAAGGGCGGGGAGTGACCAGTCCCGCGTCGTAGGCGACGATGACCGCCTGGATCCGGTCGCGGGCGCCCACCTTGGCCATGACCCGCCCGACGTGCTTCTTCACGGTGGACTCGGTCAGCACGAGACGGTCGGCGATCTCCGCGTTCGTCCACCCCATGCCGATCGCCACGAGCACCTCGTGCTCGCGTTCGGTGAGCGCGGTCAGCCGCGCGTCCGTGTGGCGCTGGGCGCTGGGTGCCAGGAAGTGGTGGGCGTGGGCGTCGAGCAGGCGGCGGGTCAACCGGGGTGACACGACGGCGTCGCCGGTCGCGACCGCCTGGATCCCGGCGAGGAGTTCCGCCGGCCGGACGTCCTTGAGCAGGAAGCCACTGGCCCCGGCGCGCAGGCCGGCGTAGGCGTACTCGTCGAGATCGAAGGTGGTCAGGATGATCACGCGGGTGCGAGCGCCGGCCGCCACGATCCGGCGGGTCGCCTCGATGCCGTCGACACCGGGCATCCGCACATCCATCAGGACCACGTCGGGGCGCAGGTCGGCTGCCATACGGACGGCCTGCGCGCCGTTGTCGGCCTCCCCGACGACGCTCATGCCCGGGGTGCCGTCGAGCAGCATCCGAAAGCCCATGCGGGGCAGCGGCTGGTCGTCGGCGATCAACACGGTGGTCATGGCGCGGACTCTCCTGATGTGGCCGAGGCGGACGGATCCAGCAGGACTTCCACGATCCAGCCCTGGCCGTCGTCGCGTGGTCCGATGGTTGCGGTGCCGTCATAGAGCGCGGCCCGCTGGCGGATGCCGACCAGGCCGTGTCCGGTGTCCCCGCGGCAAGCCGTGGCCCGTTTCCGCGACGGTGAACCGGTGTCGGTGACCCGGACGCGCAGCCGGCCGTGCTCGACCGCGACCGTGACGTCGGCCGTGGCACCGGGGCCGACGTGTTTGAGGGTGTTGGTCAGGGCTTCCTGCACCACCCGGAACACCGTGAGCTGCACACCGCGGCCCAGCTCGTCGACCGGGCCGACGGTGCGGTAGGCAACCGGCAGGCCGGCCGCGCGCACCCGGTCGAGCAGGGTTTCCAGGTCCCGGACACCCGGCTGCGGGGACCTGGGCGTGCCGTCGTCCTCCGATTCCCGGGACTCGCGCAGCACCCCCAGCACGCGACGCAGTTCGTCCATCGCCTGCCGGCCGGTGTCGCCGATCAGATGGAGTGCCTGCTCGGTCCGTGCGGGGTCGCGGGTGGTGAGCACGGCGGCGCCGTCGGCGAGGTTCACCATGACCGACAGGTTGTGGCCGACGATGTCGTGCATCTCGCGGGCGATCCGCGAGCGCTCCGCCGCCGCCGTCAGCCGGACGCGCTGGTCGCGCTCGACCTCCAGCCGTGCCGCGCGGTCCCGCAGCGCGGACAGGTACAACCGGCTGACCCGGAAGGTCAGGCCCAGGGCGACGGCCCCGATGCCGGTGCCGACGGACAGGACCAGAAAGGCCACCGGATTGGCCGCCGGGATCACGGTGACCACGATCAGCACCCACCCGGCCACGGTCACCGGCAGTGCCCAGCAGATCGCCCTGGGCGGAGCGTGCAGGGCGAGGTCGAACAGGGCGATCAGCAGCACGGCGGCGGCCGCGGGCCCCAGGCCCAGCGACCACATGACCGGGCACACCGCGAGGCAGGCGCCGAAGACCGCGGCGGGATTGCGGCGCCGCCACCACAGCGGCATCACCAGCACGGCCGCGATGGCCAGCACCACACCGACGGGCAGGCCGGCTCCCACCGGGCGCGACACCGGATGCTCCGGGCTGTGCACCAGCAGATCCGGCGGCGCGGCGGCGGCAACGAGGACCACTACGACGGTGTCGAGGAGCCAGCGACGCCGTCTGTCCGCCGCCCGCAGACGGCTCAGTACCTGCAACAGGGTCCGCATGACGGGGTGTGCCCAGACGGCGTCCGCCCCGGGCGAGGGTGCGGTCGACCCCGCCCGGGCCGCCCCCACCCTCGTTCTGTCGTCCATCGGCTCCATCCTCGCGGACGGGACCTCAGACGTCACTGCGGCGCAGCCGGTAGGCGGCACCGGCCAGCAGCAGTACGGCCCACACCAGCAGCGCCGTCACTCCCGCTCCGGGGCTGACCAGGGAGTCGCTGGACTCGTGCAGCGTCATCACCGACTGGCCGGCGTTACTGGGCAGGTAGCGGCTGACGGTGTCTCCCAGCGAGCTGGGCAGCAGCCCGGTCAGGCCGGGCAGGACGAGCACCACACCGGCCAGGATCGCGATGCCCCCGGCGTTGTTGCGCACGAGCAGGCCGACCGTCACGCCGTACACACCGACCAGACCCAGATACAGGCCCGCCCCCACCAGGCACCGGAAGACCCCGGCATCCCCGAGGGACAGGGCGATCTTCTCGCCGTGCAGGGCGGCGCTCCCGAGCAGGAACGAGGCCAGGGCGCCGACCGTGGAGGTGACGAACGCGATCGGGCCGTACACCGCGCACTTCGCCCACAGCACAGGCAGCCGGCCCGGCACCGCGGCGAACGTCGAGCGGACCATCCCCGTGCTGTACTCACCGGCCGACAGCAGCACACCGAGCGCACCGACGGCCAGGGCCGCGAGGTTGGTGCCGGCCAGGGCCAGGGTCAGCGCCGCACCGGATGCCGCGTCCTTTCCGCCCAAAGGCCCGCTCGGGCTGTAGAGGGCGGCGGCGATCGCCCCGATGGCCACCAGGAACAGCGCGGCCACACCCAGCGTGATCCAACTGGAGCGCAGCGACCAGAACTTGGACCATTCGGAACGGATCACCCGCCGGCCCGTCACACGGTACTTCGGGCGCACCGGCGTGGTGGCGGTGATGGTGTTCGCGCTCATCAGGCGGCCTTCCCGGCGTCACTGCTGTGGTACTCGACGGCGTCGTGGGTCAGATGCATGAACGCCTCCTCCAGGGACACCGACTCGGTGACCAGTTCGTACAACGGCACTTGATGCTCGGCGGCGACCTGCCCGATCCGCCGCGTGTCCAGGCCGGAGACGACCAGCCGCTCGGCGCCCGTCGAGGTGACGGTGACGCCGGGTGCGGCCAGCAGCGACCGCAGCCGCGCAGGCTCGCCGGTGGCCACCCGCACCCCCTTGTCCTCCCCCTGTTCGACCAGCGCGTCGACGGTCGTCTCGGCCAGCAGCTTCCCCCGACCGACGACCACCAGGCGGTCGGCGGTCTGTGCCATCTCGCTCATCAGGTGCGAGGACAGCATCACCGTGCGGCCCTCGGCGGCCAGCCCGCGCAGCAACTCCCGTACCCACCTCACGCCTTCGGGGTCGAGCCCGTTGACCGGCTCGTCGAGCACGATGACTGCGGGATCACCGAGGAGCGCGGCGGCGATGCCCAGCCGCTGGCCCATCCCCAGCGAGAACGCCCCGACCCGCTTGTGCGCCACCTCGTGCAGACCGGCGAGGTCAATGACCTCCTCCACCCGTCGACGCGGCACGCCATGGGTGTACGCGAGCGCCATGAGGTGGTCGAACGCGGAGCGACCCGGATGTACGGCCTTCGCCTCCAGCAGTACCCCCAACTCCTGCAAGGGGGCGCGATGCTGGGCGTAGGGCTTGCCGTTGACCAGGGCCGTACCGCTGGTGGGCGCGTCCAGACCCACGATCATCCGCATGGTGGTGGACTTGCCCGCCCCGTTGGGTCCCAGAAACCCGGTGACCTGTCCGGGCGGGGCGGTGAAACTCAGTCTGTCCACCACCGTCTTGTCCCCGTAGCGCTTGGTCAGTCCACGAACTTCGATCACGGTGCCGATCCCCGCTTCTGCCTGGCCCGGCATCCGGCCGGGTCACTGCTTTCGAGGCTAGGAGCGGCTACGGCGCGACCCGTGGACCCGGAGGTCACAATCACCGTCGGCCACTGGTACCGCGGTACACCGGCAAAGTGGTCGTCACGGACGATCTGGCCGGACGCCCGGAACGTCGTCCAGGGCTCAGCCGTGCAGTGCCGGCCGGGCTCACCTTTGGCGTGAGCGGCTGCCTCTCCGAAGACCGGGCCGGGTGGCCGTGGGAGATCAGCCGGATCCCGCTGTCGAGGAATCGCTTCGCAACCCTGTGGCGGTGTGTTCCCGCGTGGTGTTGTCGGTGTTGGGGTGCCATTCGGCCAGGACGATGGTGGCATCGTCCTGCAGCCGGCCGTGGTGGTGGTCGAGGATGGCGTGGACGAGGCGGCGCAGGGCTTCGGGGGCGGGTTCGCCGGCGGCGAGCGAGCGGGTGACGAAGTCGACGAGCCGGTCCTCGCCGAAGCGTCGGCCGGTTGCGGAGCGGGCCTCGGTGATGCCGTCGGTGTGGATCAGGACGCGGTCGCCGGGTTCCAGCTGGGCCCGGTGCACGGTCCGGGAGGGCTGGTAGCCGGGGCCGAGGCCGAGCGGCAGTTCGCCGTGGGCTTCCAGCCGCCCGGTGACGACGTGGTGGGCGCGGATCAGGAGCGGTGGCGGGTGGCCGGCGTTGATCCAGGACAGTTGCCCGGTGTCGAGGTCGAGGTGTGCGAAGACGCCGGTGAGCAGGCCGCCGGGCCGCCATCGGTGCAGGTCTTCGTCGATTCGGTCGGCGATGTCGGTGAGGGTGCCGCCTGCGCGGCGGGTGGCCCGGCAGCCGGCCAGGGCGACGGCGGAGGCCAGCCCCGCGGCCAGGTCGTGGCCCATCGCGTCGACCACGGTCAGGTGCAGGCGTCCGTCGTCCAGGCCGTGGTCGAACGCGTCCCCGCCGACCTCGTAGGCGGGCTCCAGCACGGCGCTGGAGGTGACCGTGTCGGTGCCCAGGGTGCGCGGGGGCAGGAACGCCCACACCATCTCCGCCGCGGTGGTCATCGGGCGCCGACGGGTGGTGCGGCTGAACAGGTCGCTGAACCCGCTCTTGGAGACGATGGTCAGCGCGGTCACCGCGGCCAGCTGCGTGGCACCGTCCAGCAGGGCGGGGGTGAGCTGGTCGGCGGTGACGCGCAGCACGCCGATCCGGGCGATGCCGTCGACCAGAGGCAGCCACACCGCCTGCGGCCGGCGGGGCGACAGCCGCAGCGACATGGTGCGGTAGGCCCATCCGGCCACCGTCCCCTCGACCGCCAGGGCGGCCTCGCCCTGGCCCTCGGCCGTGCCGAACAGGGGCACCAGCTGGTCTTCCTGTACGTCCGCCAGGTAGACGACCGCCGAAGCCATCCCCAGCCGCCGGGCGGTCTCGTCGACCAGCTGCGGTACCTGCCGTGGGGAGGCGGCGTGCGAGCGCTCCAGAAACAGCGCCAGCGCGGCACCCGGTTCCTCCGCCATCACTCACCGGCCCTCTCACCGTCTCGGCCCCTCCTCCAAGTCTGAGACCGATCGGCTCGGTGCGCGGCCCGCCGGGGGACGGAGCTGCCTGGTCGGCCGCCACTTGGCGCAACCGAGCCGTCGCGTCCTGAAACTTGGTTGATCGGCTGGAACTCCTCGTATAGCAATGCGCTGTGATACGTGGTGAAAGGATCGGCTTACGCGCCCGGCACGAGAGCGACGTCCCCGTTCTCCACTCCGAGCTGTACGACGATGTGCCGACACGGTCACGCGCCGACTCTCGCCCGTGGCGGCCCATCCCACCAGGTTCGGGCCACTCGCCTTTCGCCGTTACCGGGCCGTCGGACGAGGCGGCGTGCTTCTCCGTCGTCGAGCTGGAGTCGCAGGAGCTGGCCGGCGAGGCCCTCCTGTGGGGCATCGACACGCACAACCGGACGGCTCACATCGGGATCGCCCTGCGCCCCGCATTTCGCGGCCGCGGGTTCAGCGCGGATGTCCTGCACGCGCTGTGCGCGTACGGATTCGCCGTACGCGGACTACAGCGCCTGCAGATCGAGACCCTCACGGACAACACCCCGATGCTCGCGGCGGCAACCAGGGTCGGGTTCACGCGGGAAGGAACATTGCGGCGTTCCGCATGGGCGTACGGCATCTATGCGGACGAAGCCGTCCTTGGCCTCCTCGCGAACGATTGGACACCCGGGGGCTGAACAGCACGAGCCGAACCCCTGGCCGGCGGGCGGGGTTGCTGATGGGCTCAGGGTGTTCGATGGCGGTCCCGCCCACGAGGGGGCTGCTCATCGGGCTCCGTCGCGCGGGGGACCGAGACGGCGTCCGGCTCGGACGACTGCCGTGCCCATGTCTTCCGTCGCTGCGACGGGTCCGTCAGGACGGTCCCTGGTGGGCGAGGGTGGCGAAGCAGCGGTGTCCGCTCGTCCACTGGTCGGTGACCGTGAGGGCGAGGCCGGCGGCGATCCGGTGGAGCGCTGGTCGTCCCAGCCGGGCCCAGGGAAAGTACGGTCCGGCCTGGCCCTGGTCGTTCTCGAACCGGGCGGTGCACTGTTCTTCCACGTCATGGGGGTCGACCTCGACGACGAGGCGCCCGGCGGGGGCGATGAGGTCGCCGCAGCGGCGCAGCAGGCCGTGGGGGTCGCCTCCGATGCCGATGTTGCCGTCGATGAGCAGCACTGTCTGCCAGCCTCTCTCGGCCGGCAGCCGGTCGAAGACCGACCGGTGCAGTGCGAGCCCGCCCAGGGCGGTGGTCAGGGCGACGGCGCGGGGGGTGATGTCGACGCCGAGGGCGAAGACTCCCCTGCTCAGGAGTGCTCTGCACATGCGGCCGGGACCGCAGCCGACGTCGAGGACGGGGCCGGCGCAGCGCTCGAGCACGGTCCTGTCGGCCGCCGTGGGCTGTTCGTGCCAGCGGTGGACCGGGATCCGGATGCGGCGCCGGTCGTCCAGTCGTAGGTACACCGGTTCCCGGCCGGGGCGCAGGGCGAGGGCGTAGGGATCCTCGTCCGCGGCGTACAGGTCCTTCTCGTCTGTTGTCACAGTGCTGTGCCATGTCCGGCAGGGGGTCGGCCCTCGGCGTCGCCGCGGCGACGCACTCGGCGCAGTCGCACAGCGAAGGCGACCGCAGAGGCCGCGAAGAGCACGCCGGTGATCGCCAGCCATCGGCCGAGGTAGACGCTGTCGGACAGGTCGGTGTCACCGGGGTAGGGCTCCGCCAGACGGAGGATGAGAGGGAACCAGACCAGCAGGAGCAGACCCGACAGGAAAGCGGGAACCCGCAGGTGGTTGATCCACCGCACCGTCGGCCTGTCGGAGGCATCGGCGGCTCGGTGCCGCACTACGGAGAGCGCCGACAGGTCGGCCAGCGAGTACAGGGGCAGCAGGATCAGGTCGTGGAGGATCGCCGCGCCGATGAACCAGATCGCCACCTCCCAGGGCTGGACGGCGAACAGGCGCACCATGGCGTAGCCGGTCAGGGCGAACGAGGCGATCAGGACGAGCAGGTGCAGGGGGCCGGAGCCGTACCAGCGGACGAATCGTGCCATGGTCACGCCCTGAAGGTGAGCCGGTGCACCCACTTGGTGTTGTTCACGCCGGGGTTGGCCGGGACGATGATGCGGGCCGGGTAGCCGTGGTCGAGCGAGAGGTCCGCGCCGTTGACGCGGAGGGCGAGCAGCGCCCGGGGGTCGCGGATCTGGTTGCCCCGCAGCACCACCCTGGTGAAGGGCCCGGGCGGCTGGATCGACTGGACCAGGACGCTTGCGGCGTCCGGCAGTCCGGCCAGGGCGGCGAGGTCGGCCAGCCGCAGGCCGCTCCAGTGCTGGTCCTCGGTGGACCAGCCCTCCACGCAGGCGATCGGCAGTGCGGCGGCGTGCTGGGGCATCGCCAGGAGCTGCTCGCGGGTGAGGATCCGCGGCGCTCCGCTTCCGTGCACCTCCAACCGCCAGGTCGGGCCTACGAGCGCGGGGGTGACGCCGACCTTCGCCGCCGTCTTGTTGATCTGGAAGGCGTTCGGGCCGCTGCCGCTGCCGGGGTCGCGGTTGTGCGGTGCGAGCAGTGCGCTGCCGCGCAGCCACCCGCCGATGCTCTGTCCGGCGGTCACGACGAGGAGGAGGAGTGATCCCGCGCCCACCATGCCGAGTGCGCCGCGGCGGGTCATCGTCGGTGCGGCGGGGGCGGCCGCCACCAGGCCGTCGGGATCGGGGGGTTCGGGCAGGGTGTGGGCGAGGTCGGTGCGCAGTTCGGTCCGCAGGCTGCGCGAGCGCAGGGCCCGGGTCATCCGGCCGAGTCTGAGCCACACGTGGACGACGAAGGCGGCGATGAACACCCAGGCGCCGTAGAAGTGCAGACGGTAGAACGAGCCCGGGAAGACGTAGTAGAGCTGGATGTTGAGGATGCCGGTGACGAATTCGAAGATGACGCCGCCGACCAGCATGAGCAGGGACAGCCGCTCCAGGCCGTGGGCGACGGAGCGCACCGGCAGCCACTCGAACAGCTTCGGGATCACCGACCACAGCTTGGCCAGCAGCACCGGGACGAGGACCACGCCCAGCGTCACGTGCACGCCCTGGAGCAGCCGGTAGAGCCAGTAGGGGTGCGTGGGCCAGGCGAAGAGGTAGAAGCTCAGGACGCCCTTGTCGGGGGTCTCGTCGTTGAGGGGGCTCAGATCGGGGTTGTAGGCGGCGTAGGAGAGCAGTCCGGTGACGAAAAGCAGCGGAATGCCGATCAGGAGGACCAGGCCGAACGCCGAGGTCAGCCAGGGCCCGCGGATCGGACTGCGCCAGAATCCGGGGCGGAACGGACCCGGAGGCGGGGGCAGTTGTCCGACGCGCTCTGCCGTCGCACGAGTCCGGGTACGGCTCGCCGCCGCGGCGGCGGCCACAGCGCCTGCTGCGCGCTTCAGTTGCTTCAGCGCCGACGTCCCTTCCGGTCTTCGGCGTTGCGGCCCACCGGTCTGGGCCGGACCCGACGGCCGTCCGCCACCTGCCATCGGCCGTCTCCTCCAGTCCTTGAGCCGCGCTCACAAGTGGACGGCCCTCAACGCCACGACCTGTTCCGGACAAACAGGACACCTTCAAGCTGGCACAGATCGGGTGGGCTGTCCGGACCCGAGGTGCAAGCGGGTGTCCGTCACCAGCCGAACGGCGGAACGACCGCCTCGGTGATCTCCGAACGTCTGTGCCTCGTGACCGTGCCACCCTCATCAGGAGTGGTGCGCACGGCGGCGGAGACGGACCCTGCTTCCGGACCGCGCGCGGCTGTTCCGGCCATGAATGTCCCTACCTGTGTTCGGGGTTCTCGTAGTCGTGGCGGCAGCCGGCGTCCCAGGCGGTGCGCTGGTTGCCGTAGGCGGGGATGCCGCCCAGGTCCTTCAGCGCGCGGGCCAGGTGGAGCAGGTTCCAGGTCATGAACGTGGTGTTGCGGTTGGTGAAGTCGTTCTCCGGGCCGCCCGAGCCGGGGTCGAGGTACGACGGTCCGGGGCCCGCCTCGCCGATCCATCCGGCGTCCGCCTGGGGAGGGATGGTGTACCCCAGGTGCTGCAGGCTGTAGAGGACGTTCATGGCGCAGTGCTTGACGCCGTCCTCGTTACCGGTGATCAGGCAGCCGCCGACCCGGCCGTAATAGGCGTACTGCCCCGCCTCGTTGAGCAGGCTGGAACAGGCGTACAGACGCTCGATGACCCGCTTCGTCACGGAGCTGTTGTCGCCCAGCCAGATCGGGCCGGCCAGTACCAGGATGTCGGCCGCCATGACCTGCTGGTACAGGTCGGGCCAGGCGTCTGTCTCCCAGCCGTGCTCCGTCATGTCGGGCCACACACCGGTGGCGATGTCGTGGTCCACCGCCCGTACGACATCGACGTGCACTCCCTGCGCGTCCATGATGGCGACACTGCGGTCGATCAGCCCCTGCGTGTTGCTCGGGTCCGGTGACCGTTTGAGGGTGCAGTTGATCACCAGGGCGCGCAGGTCGTCGTACCGGGCCGGCGGGGCGTCGCCGGCGGGCGGCGATGCGGTCACGTGATCCTCCTGAAGGGTTTTGCCACCGAATGGTGCGTGGTGGGGCGTCCATGTCCGGGGTTCAGCGTGCGAGTCCGCCGCGCCAGGTGCCACCGCAGTACCTCCGAATGGCCCCGGTACCGTCCGGCCGCTGTCGTGCGCACTCCGACACCGGCTGGGATCCTGGTCCGGCGGCGATCGATGTGCCGGTGCGCCGGGTGACCCGCTACCGCCCGACCGGGTGGCCGCGTGCACCGTGGACTGGCGTCACGACCCATGACGGGCGGCCCGATCCGCGGATGGGTCGTGGTCGCAGGGTCCGCCGTCGCGGAGAACGGGGCGCTCGGCGAGTGGATCGGCGAGGGTTGCGGCTTCGCGGCGAGCCTGCCGCCCACGTGGGTTTTCGCCGGCCTCGCCTTCGACCTCTGGCGTCCCGGACAGGGGAATGTCCGGGGTGCCATGGCCGCGGTGGCCGCTTCCTCGCACCGCGGCGATGCCGCCATGCCGGATTCGGCGAATGGCGGCAGTCCGTTGGCCGTGCCGACCGCTGGGCAGCGGTCCTCCCCGGCCGATGCGGAAGTTGACGGTGCCCGGCGTCGTGTTCTGCACGGACCGGAACTTCTCGTCCTCGGTCACCGCCGGGGCGATGACACCCAGGTACCTGGCCGACGGCGGGGCAGCGATCCCGGCGTCATTGGTCGAGGTGGAACCAACTCAGCCCATTTCACGTGAGTTCGGTGTCCGCACCGATTCCTCGCCACCGTGTGTCTCGGCGACGAGCACCGTTCAGGCCGGAGTGCCGGTCCGCCGCCGGGCCTCGGCTCACGGTGTGACGATGGCGAAGTCCGGGTCGACTGCGCCGCCACGCCCTCACACTCGCCCACGAACCGCTGGACAGGCTGTGCGACCAGTTGGCGGCCCGGATGCCGCCCGGCAGCTCCGACGACATCGCCCTGCTCGCGCTGCGTCTGCCCCTGCCTCCGGCCGGGGCCGAGATGTGATCCGTGCGGAGACGGCCGCTCACGTCCCCGGAACCAGTACCAGAAGGCGGAACGGACCGGGCGGCACGGCCAGCGGCACGGCCGGGAGGGTGCCGTCCCCTGCGTCCCGCCAGCCCCAGGACCGCATGGTCTCGACCGTCCTGGCGTCCCGGGCGTCCACCAGCGTGACGCCGAGCGCGGCGCCGTGATCGGAGAGCAACCGCCGCTGCAGGCGCCGGGCGAGGTTCCAGACCTGGTCCTTGTACTCCCGGCGCACGCGAGGGGGCACCACGATGCCGGAGACGACGAAGAGCCCGCCGGTGACGGCGCGGCGCAGCAGGCCCTCCCTGACGTGGCCACGGAACCTCGGCCCCCACGGACCTGTGCCCGCCGTGGGAAAGCCGTAGGCGTATCCGGCCAGGGCCGTGGTCTCCGCGATCAGCAGCGAGAACCCCGGTCGCCGGGAGTCGGCCGCGAGATGGAGCAGGAAGGTCGCCCGCGCCTGGTTCCACGCCCACGCGTCACCGCCGGAGGTCTCCGCGTACAGGTCGCCCAGTTCCTGCAGACGGTCAGCGACCTGACCGCGGGACAGCGGGCGGACGCGCTCCGCCACCTCGGGCGAGGACCGGCGCTCCGCCGTCGCGGAGTCCGGGTCCGGCAGGCGAGTGCGCGGTCTGCCCCGTGCGGGTCGGAGCGCGGGGAGAGTCAACGTCATCGGGAGGAACACGTGCGCGGGCATGAGCAACCCTGCCCCGGGCGCGGGCGAAGACCGACCCGGCGTCGTCGATCCCCGAGAACGGCACCGGCGTCGGAGGCGGTGCACGGCATGCCCTCGGTCTCTCCACCGTACTCCTGGCGCCCCGGCGTCCCGGTGGCCGCCGGGAACAGGGCGGGTGCGTGTGGGCGGATCAGGGCGGGAAGGCCGGCGGGGATGTCACGGCGTCCGGGGCAGCCTGCCCCGGGGGGCACCCGCCGCGGCCGCCATGAGCGGTTCGGCGTCGTCGTCGGTGGTGTCCGGAGGCACGACCACAAGGTCCCAGCGCCCCAGGCCGGGGGCGAGCAGGACGACGGTGTGCGGGGCGTTCGCCGCCAGGGCTCCGTGCAGTCGTACGACCTGGTTGGAGACGAGTATCCGGCCGGGCACCGTGGACCACACCGCCCCGTTGACGGTGACGCTGGTGATATGGCCCCACTCGCGCGGCAACCCGGCCAGCAGTCGCGGGAGTTCCACGAGGAGGTCGTAGGAGCGCGGCCACCACGCTCCGTCGATGGACCGCGGCAGGTCGCTGCGGGGCGCCAGGCGCAGGCGGAGGACGGGGTGGGAGGGAAGCGGGGGTTGCAGTGCGGTGGTCATGAGGCTGCTGCCAACTTCCGTAGATGGGTGCGTGGTTGCCGTCAGGCGCGACGCGCGGCGCCTCTGTCCCGTGTCGCCGGGTGTGCGACGCGCACCAGACGGAGGCGTTCAGGAGGCGGGTGACGGCGACCAAGGGGTCCTTCTGGCCGCGGTCGATGTCGCGCGCGGGCGCAGGTCCGTCCGGCGGGAAGGGGGAGGTGCCGTTGTGGCCCCGGACCTGCGAGGCGGTGTCCGGTGGGGTGGACGTCGACCGGGCTGGGGCGCATGGAGGGGTCCTTGACCTCGGCGGAGGCCGCTGGGACGAAGGTGCGGCCGGGGTCACGGACTGCCCCTGGGGATGGGCGGCGTGCTGGTGACGACCTGTCGGATAGGCACGACACACCCTCGCTGCCCCCACCGTACCCCTCGGGTCGGGGGATACCTGATTCCGCTGAACAGCGGCCTTCGGCCGGACGCGATCGGGCAGACGTCGCGTTGACACCGATCGTCGCCGGACGTTGACTGACAGGACGGCCGAGGGCCATGAAGAGCAGGCGGACCGGGTCCTCGGGAGCCCGAATCAGGCCGTAGGGAAGGCGAAGGGCGCCTCCAGGCGGTGATCCGCATCGCGAACGGAAGCGGTACACACGACGATGTACGACCAGACACGCGCCCAGCAGCCCGCGGACCGGCCCCCCGGCCCGGGTGGACGCCGCACCACGGGACCGGAGCCGCTGCTTCCCCCGGAAGGACGGGCCGAGATCGTGCGCCGCCTCGGACATGCCGTCAACACCTTCGCGGACACCCCGCGCGAGGCGCTGGAGGAGGCCGAGGGCGCCTTCGACGAAGCCGCCGCCCAGCTCGCGACCGCCCTGTCCGAGGTGCGTCGGGTGCTCCGCGCAGGCTGGCATGACCGGGACCCCGAGACGGACTCCGCCGAACTCCGTGCTTCGCTGAGGCAGTACCGGGAGCTGACCCAGCGGCTGCTGCGGACGTAGGCGGCGGCAGGCTCCCGCCGGAAAACGGCGGGGGCGCACGCCGAGTCCTTCCCGGCAGCGGCGAGAGACGAGCCTCCGGCCGGAGGCGCTGCCCCGGGCCCCGCCCGGTTCTCCGGCCCGGCACCGCGGTCTGCGACGGCCGCCGCCGGTCGTCCGTACCTCGACGGCGGCCGCCCGGGCTCCCCGCGCGCCGCTCCCCCCAATTGTTCGGGCGCGTCGACGGGAGCCGTGTGCCCCACGTCGGACCGTGCAGCGGCATGCGGGAAGGTCACCGCGCCGGTCTCGCGACGAGGGGAAGTGGACGGGGTGACGCACAGGGGGCAGCCGGCCGGGGGGCCATGAGAGGTGGCTGTTCTGCGGAGGCTGCGAATTCGATCCTTGCCCGGGTTCGGGGGCACGGGCGGCCGACAGGCTGCCGAACGGTGTGCCTTCCGCGGAAACCTGTGGCACGGCGGAATGCCGCAAGCCTAGGTGGATTTCCTCCGGAGGAGAACCTTTCGGAGAGGTTCGCGTCCTGGCTGCCACCGCCCACCACGGCGGCGGGCCCGCCGTGCGGGCGCCCTTGGCCAACCGGACAGAGGGGACGGCGCGGCGCGCGGGTGCGCTGATGCGCGACTGGTTCCAGGCCCGTGGGCTGCCGCCGGAGGCTCGGCATACAGCTCGCCCGGCTCCTGCCTGCGGTTCTCGACCTGGCGGCGTGTCAGCGCACGGAGGCGTTCGATCTCGTGAGTCGGGGATCCCTCCTCCCGCTTCGGCCGACCCGGCGGCGTCGATCGCCGGAGCGGCACCGGTGCCTGAATCCGTGCGCGGGACGCCCCGGTGTGCACCGGACTCCCGGCCGAGAGCGGCAGCCGCCTTCGCGAGCGGCCTCTGCTGCCGGGCAGGGGGCGACCGGCCCGGCTCCGTTCGGTCACCGGGGGCTGGCACCCCGTGACGGGCGGACCACCGTCCGGACGTCGGTGTGACCATGGCACGCACGGCCGGTCCTCCCCGGCATACCCTTCAGAAAAGGGGGCGCTGGAAAATTCGGCCGGGCCCGCGTGGAACGCGCCGCAGTCGCCCCGCCCCGTCTCCCGGCGTACCGGGCAGCGACGCGTCCGCGTTCTGCCGGTCGCCCGTCAGGAGGTCCGTGTGGAGTACGACCACCTGCCCACCCGGGGCCACGCGGAGGTGCGCATCGTCGCCGCGACCCCGGAGGTCGCGCGGCGCGTGGCCGAGGTCCTCCGTCGCTGCTTCGCCTCGACCGAGCAGCGCAGCTACCCCGCCGGGGAAGGCGGAGGCACCCGGCTCCATCTCACCCTCGACACCGCCCGCACCGCGGAACCCGCACGGTCGTGGCTCGCGGCCGGCGAGTCGACGGGGCAGACGTCGGCACACGCCGACGAGGTGTGACCGGGCGCGTGCGGTCAGGAGGGTCCGTCGTCCCGGCCTTCTCCACACGGCCGTCAAAACTTCGGAGAACGACAGACATGACGAAACTGCGTGAACGCAAGAACAACCGGAAGGCGGTCCTGCGATCCCTGTACGGGGCTGTGGAGCACAACCGCTCCGAGGTCAGCGGATCGGCGCTCCGTACCGAGCTGGGCCTGCCCGACGAGGACCTCTCCGCCGCCTGCGCCTACCTGGCCGACGAGGGCCTGATCAACGTGGACTGGACCTCGCACCGGACCCCGGCCGCCGTGTCGCTGACACACGAGGGCATTCGCCTGATGGAGGAGCGGGAGGAGGAACGGGAGGAGCGGGAGGTGCAGGAGTAGCGGGAGGTACCGGAGCAGCGAGAGGCACGGCAGCAGGAGGGCAGGCCCCGTCCGCTTCTCCGCGAGCAGGAGCAGCCTGACGACACCGAGAGCCTTTCGCGCAGCGCGGCAGGCGGTGCCGTTCCCGGCGAGTGACGCGACGGGCGGCCATTCCCACGGCGCCCGGGACGGGACCGCACGGTGGGAACCAGCAGAACGCCCGGCGCGGCCGAGTCCGCGCCCAGCGAGTACACGTATCGCATGCCCATGCCTCGCCTGACCGTCACCCGGGACATCAGCCACGGCCCGCTGGACGGGGCATGGTGGCCGCGCTGCGACGCCCTGGAGCTCGAACTGCCCCTGCTCGTCGCCGCGTTGGAACCGGACCTGGACGCCGAGGTACGGGTCACCGTCGACCCCGCCGAATGGCCCGGAGCCCCGCACGCGGTCATGGCGCCCGGCCGGGCGATCACCGTGGAGCCGGCCGGTCCCGGAGACGAGGCACACGTCATCACCCTGGACTGCGGCACCGTGGGACGCTGGGTGCTCCTGGTGGTCCCGCCCGAGGAGTCCGCAGGAACGGCCGCCCGGCTGCTGGCCGCGGTCGACGACCCCGAGAACACGCTGACCGCGGTGCGGATGCTGGCGCTCGCCCGCACCGGCCGCCTCGGAGGCACGGCAGGGAAGACCGGATGAGGGCCGCGTCCCCCGTGGTCATCGTGGACCTGAGCGCGGTCACCTTCGCCGACTGCAGCATTCTGCCGCCGCTGTGCGAGGCGTGGTCCGACTGCCACGCCCGGGGCGGATGGATCCGCGTCGTCCACGACAACCACACGGTCGGCCTCGTCTTCCGCTGCACCGGCATGCTCGGCCGCTTCCCCGCCCACGCGAACGCACAGGACGCCTGGGAGGGGCGAACGTCCGGGGCGACGGCGTACCGTACGCGAACCGGGGCCGGCATCGACGGCCGGTGACGAGTGCGGCGACTCGCCGGGCTCTGCGCGGGAAGCCGGGCGGACGGACATCGAGTACGCCCGGACGGAAATCTGTCACGGCGAGGCCACATGTCGGTGCCCGCCGGAGATAGGGTTGTGGCACGACGCAGATGGTGCTGATTCCTTCGAGCACGGGTGCCACGCACACCTGGGTCCTCCGTACCGCTCCCGGAACGAAGGTGTCATGCCCGCCGAGAACGACCCCGTCGTCGGCAACCTCGACGATGACGACTACCCCGCCTACACCATGGGCCGGGCCGCTGACGTGCTCGGTACCACCCCCGCCTTCCTGAGGGCCGTCGGCGAGGCCGGGCTGATCACCCCCGTGCGTTCGGAAGGCGGTCACCGCCGGTACTCCCGCCGCCAGTTGCTCGTGGCCGCCCGCGCGCGCGAGCTGGTCGGCCAGGGCACCCCCGTCGAGGCCGCCTGCCGCATCGTCTTCCTCGAGGACCAGCTGGACGACGCCCTCCGCCAGAACCGTGAAATACGCCGGAAGCTGGACGAGGGCGACGCGAATATCTAGTTCCGCCGGTGCAGAAATACCGGTTCCGGCGGGATGAGAATCGCCGGACGGACACGAAAGTGCATGGCCGGTTCCTGCCGGGCTGTGTTAGCGTGATAGGCGTTGCGGTTTTGGTTACCAGAGGTTTTTTCTTTGCATAGCTTTCCGGATCTTTCCGGAGGGGTGATCATAGCGGCGACTCGGCCCCGCAAAGTGCGGGTCCGGCACTGCCCCCCAAGGGAGATTCAATATGGCATCTGGCACCGTGAAGTGGTTCAACGCGGAAAAGGGCTTCGGCTTCATCGCGCAGGATGGCGGTGGCGCCGACGTGTTCGCCCACTACTCGAACATCATCAGCAACGGTGGTTTCCGCGAGCTTCAGGAAGGCCAGAAGGTCAGCTTCGACGTCACGCAGGGCCAGAAGGGTCCGCAGGCCGAGAACATCGTCGCTGCCTGAGACTGACGTGTAGCGTCGCGAGCTGGTGGCTCGCGCATCATGTGGCTGGGGCCCGCACTCCTGGGGTGCGGGCCCCAGCCATTGCGTCACCCGTACACCCCGACACCCGGATATCTCGGTGTTTCCGAAATGTTCGGCTCTCCTGTTCTCCGGGATCTCCGGATTGATGACATCCCTGGCTTCGGTACCGAGAGGCTCGGCGTACCGTTTTTTCTTCGGCTCATTCTTGTGATTCCTCGTACGGCCGCCCGCCGTCGGACGGAATTCCTCGATACGCCGTATCGAGGAAGGTTCCAGCTTGAATCGCACCCGCCGCACCGGCGGCACCTCCGGGCTCTCCCGCTCGAACGGGAGAGCCCCGCACTCGACGGGCTCCACGAGCGGAAGCCGTTTCCGCAAGCAGGAGACGGGCCACCAGGGTCCTCGTCCGGGCGCCGGGCGCAAGAGCCGCCAAGGAGCGCACTCCACCGCCCGCCGACAGGAGTTCGCTCCGCCCGTCACCCTGACCGAGCCGCTGCCCGCGGTCGAGGCGTTCGCCGAACTGGACATGCCCGTACGCCTGCTGGCCGCGCTCCGTGCCGAGGGCGTGGCCGTGCCCTTCCCGATCCAGGCGGCCACCCTGCCCAATGCTCTCGCGGGCCGGGACGTGCTGGGCCGGGGTCGTACGGGTTCAGGGAAGACGCTCGCCTTCGGCCTGCCGATGCTGGCCCGCCTCGACGGGCGGCGCGCCCTGCCCCGGCAGCCGCTCGCCCTCGTCCTCGTCCCCACCCGGGAACTGGCCCAGCAGGTCACCGACGCGCTCGCGCCCTACGCCCGCGCCCTGGGACTGCGGCTCGCCACCGTGGTGGGCGGCATGTCGATCGGCAGGCAGGCGAGTGTCCTGCGCGGCGGGGCCGAGGTCGTCGTCGCGACGCCCGGCCGCCTCAAGGACCTCATCGAGCGGGGAGACTGCAGGCTGGGCCGGGTCGCCGTCACCGTTCTCGACGAGGCCGACCAGATGGCCGACATGGGCTTCATGCCGCAGGTGACCACGCTCCTCGACCAAGTCCCCTCAGGTGGGCAGCGGTTGCTGTTCTCGGCCACTCTGGACGGTGACATCGACCTCCTGGTGCGCCGCTACCTCCACGACCCCGTGGTGCACTCGGTCGACCCGCCGGCGGGCAGCGTCACCACCATGGCGCACCACCTGCTGCACGTGCGCGACGCCGACAAGGACACCACCGCGACCGAGATCGCCGCCCGCGACGGTCGCGTGATCATGTTCCTGGACACCAAGCACGCGGTGGACCGGCTGACCGAGCACCTGCTGTCCGTCGGAGTGCGCGCCTCGGCCCTGCACGGCGGCAAGTCCCAGCCGCAGCGCAACCGGACGCTCGCCCGGTTCAAGGACGGCCACGTCACGGCCCTGGTGGCCACCAACGTCGCGGCCCGCGGCATCCACATCGACCACCTCGACCTGGTCGTGAACGTCGACCCTCCCGGCGATCCCAAGGACTACCTGCACCGCGGCGGCCGTACCGCCCGCGCCGGTGAGTCCGGCACCGTCGTCACCCTCGTCCTGCCGCACCAGCGCCGAGCGGTGGACCGCCTGATGGCCGACGCCGGCATCACCCCGCGCGCGGCCAGGATCCGCCCCGGCGCGGCCGCACTGCACACCATCACCGGCGCCCGGACCCCGTCCGGCGTGCCGGTCACCGTCCCCGCGCCGGTCGCCGGACAACGCGAGGCCAGGGGAGCCGCGGGCCGTGACCGCCAGGACCGGTCGGCCGGACGGGGCGGGAACGGCCGGACCGCGGGCCGAGCCCGGCGCTCCGCCCCCGGGCCGACCCCATAGCCCGGCCACGGGAAACGCGCCCTGCTCCCGGCAGCCAGGCCGAGACGCCGCCCTCCTGCCCGCCCCGACGAAGAGGAGAAGTCCTTGACGCCGAGTACGCCGAGTACGTCGAGTACGCCGAGTAAACCGATGACGCCGATTCAGCCGATGACGCCGGCTTCGCCCCGGACACACCGGCACGGCAGGACCGACGGCACCGGACTGACCGCCCGCGACGCCATGCTGTACGCCCCCGGACCGCAGGTCGACGACCACATGGCGGTCGATGTGGCCCTGTCCGTGCTCATCGGGGCTCGCGTTCCGCACCTGCTCCTCCAGGACGAGGACGGGCGGTGCGCGGGACTGGTCACCCGGGCCCAGCTCGCCGCGCACCGCGGCGGCTCCTGGTTCAGCGACCGGACCCGGCTGCGCGACATCCAGCTCGACCGCGGACCGTTCACCGCGTCGACGGCCGCACTCGGCGACGCGGAAGCCGCCATGCGGATACGGATACTGAACGTTTCCCCCGTGGTCGACGACCACGGCTACGCCCTGGGCGTCCTCGCGCTCACCCCCTGACCGCCCCGTCCGGCCGCCCCCGAGTCGTTCCCCGGCGTTCTCACCCATCTCCGCGGAGGAATTCATGCGCTGTGTCATCGCCCGTTTCCCCTTCGACCTGGCCAAGAGCGAGGTCGAGCAGTCGATGGACGGCATCACGCCCGAGCCCGTCACCGGCGTGTCCGTGACCATCGAGGGCCGGATCTACCCCGTGATGCAGGTCGGGGAAGTGATCACCAGGCAGAACCGCCGGGACTTCACGTCGTTCGAGATGCGCCGCGCCCTGACCCGGCTCGGCTTCACCTGCCACGACGCGCCCCAGGTCGAGCCGCCCCGGGACGCGCGGGCCGACGAGGACGCGCTCGGCTGGTGACGATTTCCGGAGTCACGGCAATTCATGTGCTGTTTGCCGGTTGAAAAGCCGAGGACCTGGCACTCGGTCTGTGAGCGGGCCGGACAGTGAACCCGCTCCCGTGAGGTCCGACGGTTCGGCAAGAAGCCGCGAGCCGCACGAGAACGGCATGGTCCGCTCCGCCCGGTTGCCGCCGTGAGGATGCCCGGCGGCGACCGGCGCGGCCCGTCTGTACTCCCGGGCACTCCGCGTTCGCGAACGCAACCGGTTCGTGGGGCGGGCATCGCCGAACCGCCGACCGCACCCCGGCCGGGTCCGCGCACGCCTCGCACCACTCCCGCCGACGACTCCGTGCCCACGGCGTGCCCTTAAGGGCGGACACCTACGGTCAACAGCAGGTCGGAGGCCATACGGCCGGTCAGGCGCCGTCGCTCCCAAGCTGAGAGCGCGAGTTCGATTCTCGTCACCCGTTCCAATGCAAAACCCCAGGTCATAGATGTGGGGGTTGTTTGCTGTCTAGACCAATTTGGGGGCTGCGTACCCTTCGCGTGCCCGAAGGCGCCGCTGACTGGATGCGGGACACCCGGCGGTGGCCTGGCACCGTGACCGAGTGCGCCGACCAGGTGCCGGCCATGACCGAGACGCTCCTGTCCGACCCTCGTCACTCGCACCGCCCTCGCCACGGAGACTGCCGACGCAGGCACGGCATGCACCGCCACCGGCGCGACCACCACCTCGTACACCTACGGCAGCGCGTGTGGGCCAAGGCCGGAGACATGGGCCTTGGCGTGGGGTCCGGTGGTCGGCCGCCGAAGGCCATCGGGCCGTCCGCCATGGGAAAGCCGTGGCTGACACGTCCAGCGCGCAGCGCGGACCGCGACGGCCGGTGCGAACTGAGCAGACCGCACCCCGCCCGCTTCGCCCCTCAGGGAGAAGTGCATCTCCGCAGGCCAGACCCTGTACCACGCTGACCGCACCGCCCGCCGGGCGCGGCTCGGCCAGGCCCTGGTGAGCGACAGGTTCGAGCGGCTCCGGCCAGCCGCTCGTTGCGCCGGAGCCTGCGTGCCCGCGGTGAACAGCCGGGCCTCGGCGCACCAGGCGCGGAGGAAAGCGCGGACCCCCACCGTGGTCGTCGACAGGGCCGGCAAGTGATCCGGCCCGCAGACGGCGCGATCGGGACACCGCCCAGGAGCTGCACGTCGGCGAGTCAAGTGGGAGTTCTGGCCCTTGCTGCTGACCGTGGGTGCGGGTATCCGTAACGGTCCCGACCCTCACTTCAGGGGCGTTGCCGCCCTGGGCTACGCCGCACGCATGCCCGCGGCGGCCGGCTGTTCCTCCTCGAAGAAGGTTTCGTCCTCCCCGAAGTCCGGGGCTCGGAAGGGGTTCGTCGTCGGAGCCGATGATGCTGGCACAGCCCAGCGGTTCTGTCCTTCCAGGGCGGAGAACAGCGATGTCGGATCGATGATGAGGTCTCGCTTTCGTCGAGGCTCCGTGAAGGGGCCTGGTGTGCCCGGACCGGACATCGTGGTCCTACAGCTTGGTCATCTTGGCGTACGGGCTCAAGATCCGTACTTGTTCCGAGCCGAAATCCACGAGTACCGCGACATCGTTCTCGATGCCGATCACCAGGCCGAGACCGTGCAGGTCGTGGGTGACCCGGTCACCCACGACGAACTGTTTGGGGACCGGCGTGGTCGGGGCTTTGAAGGGGCTGGTGGGCAAATGACGCTTCGGTGCCACAGGCTTTGTCATGTTGCCCCTAGTATGCGCCTAGGAACCGCGGTGGTGGCTGACTCGCTGATCTTTGAGTTTCCCCGGTAAGAGCCGGGCCTGCCGACCGTCCGCAGGCGCCCGTACCGTCATGCCTGCGGCGCCAGACAGCGGATGCAAATCCTTGGAGGCAATACCTCGTGCTGATCGCTCAGCGTCCCTCGTTGACCGAAGAGGTCGTCGACGAGTTCCGCTCCCGGTTCGTGATCGAGCCGCTGGAGCCGGGCTTCGGCTAC